>NZ_JBFUCX010000002.1:0-580076 GCF_056405015.1 Mucilaginibacter sp. P2_A4
TGGAGATTCCAGTGCAACTGACCATGGAGATTCCAGTGCAACTGACCACCCAATTCCGGTACAAGCTGACCATCGGTTCCGGCGCAAATTGACCAGGGCATTCCGGGGTAAACTGACCACCTGTAGCGCGTAGCAAATGCTGTAGAAGCAACCATCTTTTGGAGGTACATATATACCTTCTAAAGCATGGCCAACTCGATAATCAGCATGAGTAAGATAAGAAAGATACTAAGAATGTACAGCCAGGAGCGCAGCATAATGTCTATCGCTGCCCAGACCGATGCATCCAGGAATACAGTAAAAAGGTATCTCAATACCTTTAAAGCAAGCGGACTCACTTATGAAGAGGTAAACGCTTTGAACGATAAGGAGCTGGAAGATTTCTTTGGCAAGAGCAAGGAACACGCCCCTTCAGACCGCATGCAATCCATGTTACGGTGTTTCCCTCACGTAGATAAGGAACTTAAGAAAACAGGCATGAACCGGCACATGCTATGGGAAGCTTACCGTAAAGAGTTCACGGACGGCTATCAGTACAGCCAGTTTTGCTTTTACTATAACCAATGGAAAGCCAGGGTCAACCCGACCATGCACATGGATCATAAGGTTGGTGATAAGCTTTACGTTGACTTTGCAGGTGAAAAGCTGCACATTACCGATAAGGAGACCGGGGAGATCATTCCGGTAGAAGTGTTTGTAGCCATACTTGGTGCCAGTCAGCTTACTTATGTAGAGGCTGTTATGAGCCAACAGAAGGAAGACTTTATTGCTGCCTGTGAAAACACTTTACACTTTATCGGTGGCGTACCTGATGCCATTGTGCCCGATAACCTGAAGGCGGCAGTAACTAAAAGCAGCCGTTATGAGCCCACCCTGAATGAGACATTTGAGGACTTTGCAGACCACTACGGGACTACTATTCTGCCCGCAAGGGCTTACCGGCCCCGTGATAAAGCGTTGGTTGAAGGGGCTGTAAAGATCATGTACACCAAGATCTATGCGCCTCTAAACAAGCATATCTATCATTCCTTAACCGAACTCAATACCGTTATATGGGAAGCCCTGGAGGTTCACAATAACCAGTTGCTCAAAGGCCGTAACTATAGCAGGAGATTACAATTTGAGGAAATGGAGCGTCATATCCTTACGCCTTTACCTGTCTTGCGTTACCAGTTTAAAAAGCACTTCTATGCTAAAGTAATGAAGAACGGGCATGTTAACCTTGGCGCGGATAAGCATTATTACAGTGTGCCCTACAGGTATATCGGTAAGCGGGTGAAGCTTTTATACTCCCGTTCCATTGTCGAGATCTTTTCTAACTATGAGCGTATCGCTTTGCATAAGCGGGCTAAAAACCCTTATGGCTATACGACAGAGAACGACCACATGGCTACCACTCACCGCTTTGTAGCTGACTGGACACCGGATAAGTTTCTGGATTGGGCAGCTACCATTCATGAAGATGTAAGGCTGTATATACACCGGATACTGGACAGGAAACAGCATCCCGAACAGGCTTATAAGTCCTGCCTCGGGGTACTCAACTTTGCCAAGAAAGCAGGGAACGAAAGGTTAACCGTGGCCTGTCAACGTGCGCTTAGTTATGGCATTCATAACTATAAAACCATACAGCAGATACTTGAAAACAAGATGGATAACTACGAGGAAAGCTTATTTGCTGATGAGCTGCCAATGCCCAAGCACGATAATATCAGAGGGAAAGATTACTATAAATAACAACTTAAAACAACAATACAATGAACACGAACACATTAGACAAATTACGGAAGCTGAAGTTCTTCGGCATGTTTCATGCTTTTAAAAGTAGCTTGGAAACGGGCAAAACGAATGATTATACAGCGGATGAACTGTTAGGTTACCTGGTGGATGCTGAATGGGACGACCGACAAAACAGACGTATAGAACGGCAAATCCTGTATGCCAAGTTTCGCTATAAAGCCTCTGTAGAGGACGTTCATTACCATGCCGACCGGAGTATAGACCGCAACCAGATCATGCGCCTTGCAGACTGTGCATTCATTGACCGCAATGAAAACATCTTGGTTACCGGCAGTACCGGTATCGGCAAAAGCTATGTGGCTTCTGCTATCGGCCACCAGGCCTGTATGCTGGGCTACAGAGTATTCTATGCTAGTACGCCTAAGTTATTCGCTAAACTGAAGATGGCTAAAGCAGACGGCTCGTATATCAAAGAACTTGCTAAACTCGAAAGAACACAACTGCTCATACTGGATGACTTCGGTATTCAGCCTTTTGATGCACAGAGCAGGGCTGCATTAATGGAGGTCATCGAGGATCGGCATGGTAAAACATCGCTGATTATAACCTCTCAGTTGCCGGTCAGTAAATGGTATGAGGTTATTGGTGAAAAAACAATAGCTGATGCTATCCTGGACAGAATCGTGCATGATGCGCACCGGATCGAATTGAAGGGAGAATCTATGAGGAAGAAACGGAATACCGGAGCAGAAACAACCTCTCAGGAATATTAACTACTTTTGTTAACGCTTTTATAGCATTTGCTGCATACTCCACGTCAGCGAAACCCCTGGTCAGTTTGGCCCGGAATTACATGGTCATCATCCCCGGAACGCACAGCCAATAACCGGTATCTCTATAAATTGTACAGTAATGTGGCCGAACTTAACTTTTCAGCCAAATGGATTTCCGGGGTTACCCTGGGACAGGAATTGGATGCCTTATCGCTAAAGCTGAAACAATACGGACATGACTACCGGTATGAAGGTGATACGACGCTCGAACCGGCGTTTAAAATAACCGGTGACCGGGAAAAACCGTTCTCCGCCCTTAAATCATTTTACATTAAGGATACGCTGGTATTTCATGGCGAAAAGCTGGGCACCATCGGCCAGCCTAAAAATGGACAGGCTAAGTTTACCGAACTTGATCAGCGGGCTGACCTTGAATTTTACCGTGCCTATATTCCGCTCCGGGACACTTACCTCGATCTTTCAGGTTCTGAAAATGAACATTTGGCGCGGTTCCCCGAATTGCGGGAATCCCTAAACAAGCTATACGACGAGTTTGTCGCCAAACACGGGCAGTTAAACAAAAACATCAACCGTAACCGGGTTTTTAACGACATCGCCTACGGCTTTAAAATTATCTCTTCACTGGAACTGCGCGAAGGCGAATCCTATGTCAAATCCGACATATTCCATGGGCCGCTTTTTGCACAAAAGTCCGCGATAAAAACAGACGACCCTACGGAAGCGCTGGCCATCAGCCTGAATGACCTCGGCAGGGTTGACCTGCCGCTGATCAGCCAAATAACAGGCCTTACTGAAGAGGAAGTGATAATCGGGCTCGACGGTCAGATACTTTTAAATCCGGGAACAATGAACTGGGAAACCACGGATAATTATTTGTCGGGAAATGTTGTAGCCAAGCTGAAGAAAACCGATGAACAGGCGCGCAAAGAGCCCGGCAACCTTCAGTTTGCCCGGAGCCTTGCCGCTATCAGTCGCGTGCAGCCTGCACACATCCCTTTTGAACAGCTGGATTTCAATTTGGGGGAACGCTGGGTACCAGTGGAGTATTACTCCAGGTTTGCCAGCGACCTGTTTAATTTGAATACCACGGTTAGCTACTATAGCTCACTGGATACTTATAAGGTAAGCTATGGAAAAAAAGGCAATACGATAACGGACTCCGAATTTGCAGTTAATCCGAAGGATAGCCATCGGGTGACTGGAAGAGGACTTTTGGAATACGCTTTGCTCAACACCACCCCACAGTTTACTTACGCGGTTGAGAAGGACGGTAAAACAGTCAAAGTGCCGGATACGGAAGCCATCCAAACCGCCTATCGTAAGATCGACACGATCCGAAGTCGATATCTCCTTTGGCTGTTGGAATTACCCAATGAGGATAAGCAGTTACTCGAAAAGCTGTACAATGACACTTACAATTGTTATGTGCTCCGGGAATATGACGGCAGCCACCTTAAATTCCCCGGACTTGACCGAAAGGCGCTAAAGATCACCGATCTGTACCCATCACAACGGAACGCCGCCTGGCGGGTGATACAGAACCGCGGCGCACTCATCGACCATGAAGTTGGCCTGGGCAAAACCCTGACCATGATTATCGCTGCGATGGAAATGAAACGCCTGGGTATCGTCCATAAACCCATGATCATCGCTTTAAAAGCCAATATTCAGCAAATCACCGATACTTTCCGGTTGGCCTACCCAAATGCAAGATTGCTGGCACCCGGCCAAAATGATTTTGAGCCTGCTAAACGCAAACGCATCTTTCATGAGATCAAAAACAATAATTGGGATGCCATTATCCTTACGCATGACCAGTTCGGAAAAATCCCGCAATCCCCGGAAATTCAACGGCAGATTTTTGAAATAGAATTGGATAACACGGAACTCGACTTGCTGGCCGTGAAGAAATCCGGTGATGACATCACCCGTGAAATGCTAAAAGGGCTTGAAATACGCAAAGAGAACCTGCAAGCCAAACTCCATGGCGTGATACAGGCCATCGAAAACCGCAAGGATACCGGCGTCAACTTTCAGGAAATGAATGTTGACCACTTATTTATTGATGAGTCCCACAAGTTTAAGAACCTGACTTTTACCACCAGGCATAACCGGGTTGCCGGCTTAGGCAACATCAACGGTAGCCAAAAAGCGCTGAACATGCTTTTTGCTATCCGCTCCCTGCAGGACAGGTTCGGCAGCGACCTGAATGCCACCTTTCTTTCCGGTACGCCCATCAGCAACAGCCTGACGGAAATGTACCTCATCTTTAAATACCTCCGGCCAAACGAACTGGAAAGGCAGCGCATTTCCAACTTTGATTCCTGGGCAGCAGTTTATGCCCGGAAGTCGGTGGACTTTGAGTTTTCGGTCACCAACGAGATCCGTGCCAAAGAACGCTTCCGGCACTTTATCAAAGTACCCGAACTGGCCCTTTTCTATAACCAGATCACGGATTATAAAACCGCCAAGCACATCAACCTGGACAAGCCCCAAATTGATGAGGTATTGGTTAACATCAAACCTACGCCTGATCAGCAGGATTTTACCAAACGGCTGATGCAATTTGCCAAATCCGGCAATGCCACCCTGATCGGCAGAAGGCCCCTAAGTGCCGATGAGGACAAAGGCCGGATGCTGATCGCAACCAACTACGCCAAAAAAATGGCGGTGGATATGCGTATGATCAATCCGGTTAAATATGGCGACCATCCGGGCAATAAGGTCAGCGTAGCCGCCAGGAACATTGCCGCGATCTACGAGGAAAGCAAAGAGCATAAAGGCACCCAGATCGTTTTCAGCGATATCGGCACCCCAAAGCCCGATGAGTTTAACGTGTACGATGCCCTCCGGGATAAGTTGGTTGACGACTTTAACATTCCGGCTGCCCAGATCACCTACATACACCAGTGGGCCACCGATAAACAGCGCAAGGAACTATTCCGGAAAATGAATGCCGGGGAGATCCGCATTTTGATCGGCAGTACGGAAAAGGCCGGTACCGGCCTGAATGTGCAGGAACGCATAGTGGCTATGCACCACCTGGATATTCCGTGGAAACCCTCCGAACTGGAACAGCGAAACGGCCGTGGCGCACGCCAGGGCAACTGGCTGGCTAAAATGCACTTTGGCAACAAGGTCCGCAATTTTATTTATGCTGTGGAACAATCATTGGATAACTACAAGTTCAATTTGCTTAAAAACAAACAGGTATTCATCAGCCAGATGAAAACCAACGAACTGGCTAAACGCACGCTTGATGAAGGGGCTATCGATGAAGAAAGCGGTATGAACTTTTCTGAGTATATCGCTATCCTTTCCGGCGATACTTCCTTGCTGGAAAAAACCCGCCTCGAAAAAAAAGTGGCTGAACTGGAAAGCTACCGCTCGGCCCACTTTAAGGAAGTCGCCCGCAGCCGTTACCTGCTGGAAGACTTGCATAAAAAACGCACAGACACCAACCACACATTGCACCTGGTCAAAGAGGACGAAGCCAATTACCGGAAAGTGCTGAAACACGATACCGATGGAAGTAAATTAAATCCCATCAGGTTATCTAACTTACAGGAAGCAGATGCGGCGATCGTCGGTAAAAAGCTGATCGACCTGTATACCAACTGGTCGCCCTCGGATTTCAACAAACCGGAACTTCATCTCGGGGAACTTTATGGATTTGACCTGTATATCAGGCGGAAGGTATCAGCTTCGGAAGCGGTTTTTAGTAACCGTGTGGAGTTTGTTACCTCCCTTTATGCCGAAAGTCGCAAAACAGGGATCAAATACCTGCAAAACGGCGGCGCGCCCAACGTCGACAATCCCAAGATCGCAGCCCGCTATTTTTTAGATGCCATTCACCGGGTGGTAGGAATGGCCGAGCGTTATGAGAAAGACCTCGTGGATCTGGAGAAACAGATTCCTGAAATTCTGGAACTCACCCAGCGCCCGTTTGACCAGGAGCAGGACCTGCTCCGGATGAAAGCCCAGCTGGAAAAGCTGGAAGCCGAGATCAGCCAGCGCATCGCCCAAAAAGAAAGGGAATCGGCCGGTGCGGAAATTTTTGCCGAGGACCAGGAAAAAACAGCGGATATTTCCGTCTCTACGGAACTTACCCGCTGATTATCAAGCTTTAGAAGTATCTCTCAGGAAAACTTAAGCGCAAAAATTCAGACACAACAATTCAATTACTTAATGATCCTTTTTGAACATCTCAGGTGCCCGTTACACCGTTATACTTTTTCGGTAAAACCGGCAAGGGATTGGGTAGAGCAACGGTGCGAAGGGCGGGTCCTTAATCTTTTTGCAGGCCCAACCTTACTTGCGGTCAATGAAGTCCGAAATGACCTTGACCCATTGATGCCGGCCGATTACCACCTCGATGCGGTTACCTTCCTTAGAAAATGGGATGGCCCGCCTTTTCAAACGATTATACTCGATCCGCCCTACGCTCTCCGGAACAGCATGGAATTATACAACGGGATGATTTGCAGTCCTTTTCGGCAACTGAAAGATGAAATCCCCCGGTGCCTTTCGCCTGGTGGAAGTGTAATTACTTTTGGTTATCACTCTATTGTTATGGGGACAAGCCGACGATTCAACTTGGAACGGCTTGCCCTATTTAGTCACGGTGGCGCTATTCATGACACCATTGCCACCGTCGAACGCTACCAGCCCTGATTCCACTTGGCCGGGGCGGCACTCTTGCCGCAATCATATTTAAAAAACTCAGTTTATGGAAGAAACACGGGAGCAGCAAAAACTCCATGGGTTTTTGCAATGCGCGATCTATGTATCTGTTTTATTAGAAGCCTCCATATTTGTTTACTTGAATGCCCCTTTCTGGGGCATTTTCATTAACCCGCTCGCCAGGCTCGCGGGTATTTTTATTTATCAGAAACTGGTCTACTCCAAACTCACCACGTTTGGCCTGATTTGCCTCGTCTCCATCGGTACGCTGGCAAAAAAGGAAACGGAACTTGACCCCAAAAAGCATATTGTTTATCCGCTTTGCGCAGGGTTGCTGCTGTTCTTTGGCAGTATCATTTTTCAGGGCCGCGCCTCACCGCCAGCCTTTGCTTACACCTCCTGGTATAACCTTGCCTATTTATCCTGCTCCCTGATCGGTGCACTCATGGTCAGCCTTTCGATGGACAATATCTCCAAGATCATCAAGTCCGGCCTTGGCAAGGATAAATGGAATACAGAAGCGGAGAGTTTCATGCAGCCGGTAAAACGGATTGATACGCGTTACTCGGTTAACATCCCCATGCTGTTTTACCACCGCAAAAAAGTGCATAGCGGCTGGATCAATATCTGCAATGTTTTCAGAGGGACGATGGTTATCGGTACCCCTGGCAGTGGAAAAAGCTTTAGCATTGTCAACCCCTTTATCCGGCAGCTGATCGCCAAAGAGTTTGCGGTCTGCCTCTATGATTTCAAGTTTCCAGACCTCGGCCAGATCGCTTATTACCATTACCTGCTGGCGAAACAACAGGGCAAATTAAAAGGATTCGCTTTTCATGTCATTAACCTGAATGACATCGAAAAAAGCCAGCGAATTAATCCCTGGCGGGCGGATTATATTCGTTCGCTGGCCGATGCGGCTGAAACTGCCGAGGGGTTGGTAGAGGCACTGAAGAAAGGTGACCGCTCAGGTGGCAGCGATCAATTTTTTACACAATCAGCCATCAACTTCCTCGCATCCTGTATCTATTTCATGAGCAAATACCAGGGTGGTAAATTTTCCAGTTTTCCGCACGTGCTTGCTTTGCTCAACAGGTCTTACGAAGAGATTTTTGATACGCTAACGTCCGAGCCGGAGCTCAAAGCCCTCTTGTCGCCATTCATGACCGCCTACCATGCGAAGGCTTTTTCTCAACTGGAGGGGCAGGTCGGTACGCTCAAAATCTATATCAGCAGGCTGGCAACAAAGGAAACCTTTTGGGTTTTCAGCGGAGATGACTTCAACCTCAAAATTTCCGATAAAAGCCAGCCAGGAGTCCTTGTACTGGCGAACGATCCGAATACGCAAAATATCAATTCGGCCTGTTACTCCATCGTTATCAACCGCCTGACCAAACTCATCAATACCAAGGGTAATTTTCCTTCGGCCCTGATCGTCGATGAGGTGCCAACCTTATTCGTTCACCGGGTGGAAAACCTGATCGCCACCGCACGAAGTAATAAAGTGGCGGTGCTGATGGGGCTGCAGGAACTGCCCCAGTTCAATCAGCAATATGGTAAAGATACGGCAGCCACCATCACCGCCGTAGTGGGTAATGTGCTCTCCGGCTCGGTTCGCAACAAGGAAACACTGGACTGGCTGGAACGGCTTTTCGGCAAATCCAAACAGCTTGGGGAAGGCCTGTCTATTGATCGCAACAAAACATCCACCTCGCTCAACGAAAAACTGGAAGCGCTTATCCCCGCAGGGAAAATAGCCTCCCTCAATTCCGGGGAAATGGTCGGCGTGATCGCAGCGGAAGCACAGGAAAAGTACTCCGGGCAGTTTGAAACCTCTGCCGTGAATTGCCGCATTAATCTCGATATGGACCAGATTGCTAAAGAGGAAAAAGCATTTAAACCGCTGCCTGCTTACTATGATTTTGGCGGTAAGCGGGATGAACAGCTCTCTCAAAACTATTTCAGAATCAGCCAGGAGATCGAGCAAATGGTAATGCAGTTCAAACCACCCGAGCCACCGGCAGCTAAAACTAAATGATAACCAATAACAATTGCTAACAAATGACTTAAAAACATGAAAAATGAAACGATAACCGGCTCGCTCGTGCTCGTGCATCCGGAGGTGAAAAACGACCCGATAGGCAAGCAGGGACAGGTTGGTGTGCTAACCTACCCAAGGGATGCCAGCGAAAACTATGTCAGCTTCCCCAAAGGTGGTGAATCTGTTTACCAGGCCAAAGACTTGATGTTGCTTAAGCCTAAAGAGGAGATCCTGAAAGAACTGATGCAAAATGGTTCAAAACTGCCTTTAAATGATTTCAAGGCATTGTACAAGATCATGATAAGGCAGGACATGGGTACAAATTCAGACCTGACTAATGCGCTTGAAATAGCAAGGGATCATCCCGGCATCTGGGATAAAACTCTTGAAGCGGTTAATCGGTCCGAAAAAATAGAACTGGAAAATACCCTTTCCAGATGAAATGGCTGGTCGGCCTCTGCCTGATCTGCCTCCCCCTACAACACTTTAAAATCAATTCTTACTACGGTTACCGCATGCACCCGATCTCGGGGAAATATGCCATGCACTATGGTATCGACCTGAAAGCCCGTGACGATACCGTTTACGCCATTATGGATGGCCGCGTATCAGTGGAAAGCTTCGACAAGGTACTGGGCATCAACCTGCACATAAGCCATGGCCAGTTGGAATCCATCTACGGCCACCTAAGCCAACTATTAGTTGGCGAACAGGATTCCGTCTTTGCTGGCCAGCCCATAGCGATTACCGGTGCCACAGGCCGGGTGACCGGGGAGCATCTGCATTTCAGCCTGCGCTACGAGAAGCGATTTATCAACCCACTTAATTTTTTTTATGAACTACTAAATAATCAACAACATGAACGAAAATTTCAAACGACTGCCGGTACAGCTATCAGAAAAGCTGGCCGCTGAACTTAAAGCCGGAACTTCCCTGTTTCAAAAGCCGGTAAAAGACAATGGCATGCCCGCCTTTGTAACACCAATCAACCCCATCACCGGTAAGGGTTACAGTGCCATGAACCAGATCATCCTGGCCATGAAGGGGCATGACGACCCGCGCTGGATGTCGGCAGATGCCGCCAGCTTTAACGGTTACCTCGTTAAAAAGGGCTCAACCGGAACGCTAATCGAGTTCCCGAAAACCAACGATATCCAGGCGATCCGTACGCCGGATGGCGAAAAGGTAAAAGTGGATGGCGTAACCCAAACCAAAACTGTTGAGTTTGAAAAGCCGCAGCAAGGCAAGGCCTTCCTGTTTAACGGCTCTCAGATCAATGACCTGCCGCCATTGGAAGAATTTCTGAAAAAACAAGAGCAGGGCCAAACGCTGACACCGATTCAAAAAGCTGAAAAAATAATAGAAGACAGCAAGGCCGTGATCATCCACGGCGGTAACGAAGCTTATTACGATAAGCAGCGTGATGCCATCTTTTTGCCGGAAAAAGAGGCGTTTGAAAGTGAGGTAAAATACTACCAGGCGGCCATTCACCAGCTTGCACATTGGACGGGGCACGAAAGCCGTCAGAACCGCACGATGGAAGGTAAATTTGGTTCTTTGGAATACTCCCGCGAAGAAATGCGGGCGGCGGTAGCTTCCATGCTTATCGGAGGTGAAATTAAACTTGGTCACCAGTTCGGCCCTCATGCTGCCTACTCCAGCAACTTTCAGAAAATACTTCGCGATGAACCGTTTGAGATCACCAAGGTTGCCCGGGATGCCCAAAAGATCGCATCCAAATTATTGGGTACTGAACAAAAAAGGGAGCAAAAAGTGGGACCTGAGAAAAGCCTTACTTTCCAAATGGGCGACCAGATCGCCTACATGGATACCAGTTACAAGGTGCTTGAGGTTTACAAAAACAAGAGCATCAAGGTAGAAGACCTTGCCGGCGCGAGAAAAACCGTCAAAACATCGGATAACTTATATAACAACCTGCTTGAGGCACGCAATCATCCAAAGATCGGCGAAGAACAAGGCCAGGGCCGCGAAAAGGATGTAGTGGCCGAGGAACAGAATGCTTATCAAATGGAAAGGTAATATGAACTTGATCAGCTATAACGAAAACAAACTTCCGATTGAAGATCTGGAAACCATAGGACTGGCCGCGGGAGGCCAGCTCCTGCTGAATGTCGATGACCTGAAAGCGCTGCTTTCAGGTCGCCGCACCGGCTTTTTGCAGTTGCATAACCTGCAGGCCGAGAATGTGCATATCAAAACCCTTGATGCCAAAATTTCTCTTGCACCTGATGAGAACGGTAAATTGGATTTGCTCATTCACCCGGTTTACCGCAAAGCAGTAACACCGTCATTCCTCGAAGACAACGAGGCAGAGCTGCTGCAAAAAGGGGAGGTAGAAAACTTTCAGAAAATTACCATTGATGACAAGGGTAATAAAAAAGAATTACTGGTGGAATATGATGCAGACACCCGTGAGTTCATCGTTTCAGATACGGAAAAGATCCTGGCACCGGATATGGTTAACGGCGAATTTCTGACACCTGCCCAGAAAGAAAATTATCGCAAAGGCAAGCAGGTAGAGCTACCCGACCATACCGTATTTAATTACTCGGGAAAAGATACCCTCGGTATCCGATCTAATAAAATTGCCTTAATAGCATCTATCCTGATCGATGGCGGTTTATCTTATGTTCTTTACAAAGGATTGAATGCCTTATTTAATAAAAAACGTGATGCTAAAGAAGCCGGGAAATTAAGCCCCGGTTATCATAACGCGGTGAAGGATATGCAAAATCAGCAAAGGCAGGGAATTCCGCAGGTTGAACGAACCGACCGTGCGGAAGAACAATCGCGCTAATGTGCGAAACGCTAAATGCTCTCGGCGTTCCCTTAGAAGTGCAGCATCTTTTTAACCTGCATGATGCCGTGTTTGATTATGGGGATAGCGTAGAAACTTATACGCCTGCCTCATTTTTTATCCCTGCCAGCCGTAATCTCTGGATCGCAGGTAACGAATCTGCCACAGAAGTTTTAATCAGTCGTTCGGCCATGGACTGCATCGCCTTTCTTTCCCTTAACCTGGTCAAATACCGGCAACCGGAAAAACTTTGTTTTATCGCCCTTGGCAACAGGCCGGCAAATGGACAGTTTAACTGGATCAGGGACAACTTCAAAAAACGAAAATATACATTGCTTTTTGAGGGTGACCTGACCGGCAGGGCCACAGACATTGTGGTTGCTGCCGGTTTAAAATCCCACCCGGTCAAGCTGCAATGGTCGGGTGAAACAGTAGTGGTATTCTGCAAAAACAGGAGCGTTAAATTTTCCGCAGATCAGCTTTCACTGAATACCTTTGAACTGGCCTTCTCCATCCGCACCGGCATCCGTACCCGTAAACCAATTCATTATTCCACTTTTTTAGATCAATTAAGATATGACACCAGCTAACGATATCGAGTTAAAGCCCGCCTATATCTGGGCTTTCCTTAAATGTTTGCCATTAATCTTGCTGGCGGTCACCTTCCTGCTATTGGCATGGTGGCTGTCGCATTTTTTTATCCTTTTCAGTCTTGCCGTCACTGGTGCCGCCTGGTACCGCATGCTTTACCTGCGCAGCTACACTTTCCATGTAACCCCTGAACTCATCCGCTTGCAGCATGGTATATTCAGCAAACGTTCCGATCAGGTAGAAATGTTCCGCATCAAGGATTACGTTGTTACGCAGTCTTTCTTTCAGCAGCTTTTTAAATTGATGGATGTCACACTGAAAACGACCGACCCGGAAAACCATTCCGTTTACATGTTCGGCATCCCCGAATCGGACATCATTGATACCATTCGCGAGCGGGTACAACGGGCCAGGCAGGACAATCATATCTATGAAATAAATTAAATTTTGCTTGGAATATACTAACGTAATTAGTAAATTTAACTATTGAAACGATATGAAAAATTTCATCCACCTCATCTTTACCTGCATGGTTTCTTTCTTTGCTTTTTGCGGCGCATTAAGTATGAAAGACAACCCTTGGCCGGGTTTTGCGGTTGCGTTTGGGATCT
The DNA here is from genome assembly GCF_056405015.1 of Mucilaginibacter sp. P2_A4. Lineage (NCBI taxonomy): Bacteria > Pseudomonadati > Bacteroidota > Sphingobacteriia > Sphingobacteriales > Sphingobacteriaceae > Mucilaginibacter > Mucilaginibacter sp. P2_A4. Next base: position 13,276 of record NZ_JBFUCX010000002.1, read on the forward strand.
GGGGCATATTCCTTTGGCGTTACAATGTGCGTGCTAAACGCCATGCCATGAAACGCGAGTACGAAGAATGGATGTTCCGCGAATACATGCGGTCAAGGTCAGACAGCCACCGATAATACAACAATAAAAATTTTAATGTAAATTGGCCACATTATTACAGTGCTCAACACTGTATGTGATAAGGTTTAGGTTGAAGAGTCCCGGCGGCGAGCGTTCGGGACTTTTCTTTTTTAGCCCGATTCTTTTCCTGGATAACATCCAAATCCAACTCACTATTTACTCTCCTTTAAATTTCTCATTATGAACTTACACCAGGTTTGGATAGCGCCTGTCAGGCCTTCTATCCGCTATGTTTTTATATGCACAGCGCCGTGGCTAATCCTATTTTTTCCACTGGCCTTTGCAGGATATTATTTCCATACATTATTCACCATAAGCAGCTGGATATGCCTGCTTGCCTTCTTTTACCATGTTTTTCTATTGAATTCGCATAGCTATCTGATCACTCCTGAATACTTTTTAATAAGTAAAGGCCTGCTGAATAAGAAAGTGGAATGGGTGGAACACCTACAGGTAAAGGACTACGATATTCACCAGAACTTTTACATGCGACTGGTTGATGTCGTTAGTATCACCATTACCGGTAATGAACAATCCGCTGCGCAATTCACATTAAAAGGGGTTAGCAAATCAAAAATGAAAATTGCATTCAGCGGCATCATTGATTTTTTGGAGGTACGCAAAAACTATTATCAAAATATGCTTGATACCGCAGAAGCTCTGGCCGGTAAGGCCAAAGCCGAAGGCTTACTGTAACAATTGCTTTGTTAATTTTGATCATCTCTTACCCTCAAAAAAGCAAATGGATAAACTAAGAACAAGCGTTCTATATTTTGAATATCAGTTCCTTCGCCAAATTCCATGCACAATGTCAGTTCCTACTGATCCTGATATAGGCTAAATATAAAGTCCCTGCATACCACGTGCAGGGACTTTTTTTTGCCGTGCAACCACTTGGATAAATCTTTTAAATAGATTATATTTGCAACCACTTGTTAATTACAACTGCTTGTAAAACAACAGAGCTGGGTTAATTTATTTAAAAGTTATTATTATGGAAAATCATAGGTCATTCTGCCCCCTGAACCTGATCGTTGAGGTCATTGGCGATAAGTGGAGCCTGCTTATACTTCGCGATATGATGTTTGAAAATAAGCGTAATTTCAGGCAGCTCCTGCAAATGGAGGAGCATATAGCTTCCAATATTTTAACGGATCGCATTAACGCGCTGGAACGGGAAGGCTTGTTAACCAAAGCAGCTGACCCCGATCATAAGCAAAAGATCACTTACAGCCTGACCGAAAAGAGTATTGATTTGATGCCCATGCTGATCGAAGCCATGAAGTGGAGCGTAAAGTACGAGGCCGTTGATCGTGAAAAATATAAGCCTGCTGTGGATTTGGTTTCCGCCAGTCCGGAATTTCAGCAGAAAGTTGCGCAAGATCTGTTGGAAAAACATGTTGCTGCGCAGCTCAGCAAATAAAAAAAACATGTAAGAAAAAAATGCCGGTTTCATGAGTAATGTCCCGGCATTTTTTGTAAAGAAGTTACGTGTGTTAAATATTGATCGCTCCCTGCCCTGATGCGATCAGGTAGGCATCTTTCAATGCTTCGGAATATGTTGGATGTGCGTAGCTGATGCGGTACATATCTTCTGCAGTAACTTCGTATTCCATACCCACTACAGATTGTGCGATCACATCTGCGGCTCTTGGCCCGATAATGTGAACACCCAGGACTTCGCCATACTGCGGTGATACCAGCACTTTTACAAAACCATCTGTATCATTTGCCGCCCTTGCACGACCGCTTGCTGAATACGGAAAACTACCCTTATTGTACGCGATGCCCTTTGCCTCCAGTTCCTCTTCAGTCGCACCTACCGCCGCAACTTCAGGCCAAGTGTAAACTACGCCGGGGATAAGGTTGTAATTGATATGCGGCTTTTGTCCGTTGATTACTTCTGCCACAAATACCGCTTCATCTTCTGCTTTGTGCGCCAGCATAGCGCCTGCGATCACATCACCGATTGCATAAATGTTCTCCACGTTAGTCCGCAATTGTCCATCCACTTTGATCTTGCCATTCTTCTCGGTTTCCACGCCGACCGCCTTTAGGTTCAGCCCATCGGTGTAAGCACGTCTGCCAACCGCTACGAGGCAGTATTCGGCCGTAATCTCCTGCTCTTTTCCTTCCCGATCCTCAAACTTTACAATGGTTCTATCCCCGGAATTGGAAGCTGACTTAACCTTGCTGCCCAATAAGGACTTAATACCCAGCTTCGATAGCGTTTTAAAGAGCGCTTTTCCCAGCTCATGATCCATAGTGGGTATAAGTGTATCTGTATACTCGATGATGGTCACTTCTGTACCAATCCTAGCAAAGACCGATGCCATTTCCACGCCAATGACGCCACCGCCGATAATGACCATGGATTTTGGCAGTCCCGGCAATGACAATGCTTCGGTGGATGTGATGATCCTGTTTTTGTCGATCGTTACTCCGGGAATTGAAGAGGGTTTGGATCCGGTAGCGATAATGAAATATCTGCTTTCCAGGAGAACTTCTTTGCCATCACTACTTATCATTATATGGGTGCTGTCGACAAAACTTCCTAATCCTGTATGCACATCGATCTTGTTTTTCTTCATCAGGTAGCTTAGGCCTGAAACATTCGATTTCACCACACCATCCTTACGCTTGATAAATTGCTCAAAATTCAGGTTTAATCCATTATTCAGTTCGATACCGTGTACCTCAAACTCTTCCTTGGCCTTATGAAAATGCTCCGTGCTATCCAATAATGCCTTAGCAGGGATACAGCCAACATTCGTACAGGTGCCGCCCAGGGTACTGTACTTTTCAACGATCGCAACCTTATAACCAAGTTGTGATGCCCGGATAGCCGCGGTATATCCGCCCGGCCCAGATCCTATTACGATGATATCATATCGATTTTCCATAGTTGTTTTAGAAGAGGCAATTCAAAAAATATACCAATCGGTACATTGTGACAAAATTACAGGATATTATTTAATTGCTATGAATGTTTGATTATTACTATGCTGGCTTCTATTCTAGAATAATGCCAGTTTTTAACCGCTTGATAATAAATATATTATAATAAATCACAGATATTTATTAGGCGATATATCGTAAATCAACATTCGGATTACGATAACAGGTTTTCGGCAGTTGGTCTGAATCGAGGGAGTGTCGTACAATTTTGCTTTGCAGTGACAAAGAAAGTGAATTTACATAAAAATATATAATACCAATTGGTATATTTGCACCATGGAAAGTAACCCGTCGAAAGCTGAGCGCACCAGGCAGTTTATCATCGAGACGACAGCGGACATCTTCAATATGAAGGGTTTCGCCGGAACATCTATGTCCGATATTACTGAAGCAACTAAGCTGACTAAAGGCAGCATCTACGGAAATTTTGAAAACAAAGAAGCTGTTGCCCTCGCTGTATTTGATTATAATTCGAGTAAAGTAAGCAAGGCTATACAAGACCGGGTTAACAAGGCGGCAAATTATCACGATAAGCTGATTGCCTATGTCGAAGTTTATGACCGCTTTACCAGAGGCGCGTTTCCAAGAGGCGGATGCCCGCTGCTGAATACTGCCGTAGAGGCCGATGATACCAATAAGTTATTAAAGGAAAGAGCTGCAAAGGCAGTAAATCGGTTGAAAAATGGAATTCAGGAATATATCAAGAAAGGTATTGCCGCTGGTGAATTTAAACCAGATACCGATTATAACAGGATTGCCCTTTCCATCATTGCGCTGATTGAGGGCGGGGTAATGATCTCCAAAGTTACCGATAGCCAGGCTAACCTCGATCAGGTGATGAATACCGCATCAATTATTATCGGGCAAATTAAAATTTAAATTTTTTAAGCAATAATATACCGAACGGTATATTATTAAAAACGCTGTAAGATATAATTAATAACAACCCATTTACTTTAAAATACCGATTGGTATAAAAATGACTCCATTTCAAAGAAAGCTCCTCATCTTTACCGTGATCCTCGCTGCGATCATGGAATTAATTGATACGTCCATTGTTAACGTTGCGCTCTCTTATATGAGCGGTAACCTGGGCGCAACGCTGGAAGATACTTCCTGGGTTATTACTTCCTATGCGATTGCCAATGTGATCATTATACCCATGACCAGTTTCCTGACAGCTAAACTTGGGCGGCGTAACTATTACATCGGTTCTATCATCATGTTCACTTTGTGTTCACTCATGTGCGGGCAGGCGGAGAGCCTTTGGACCCTGGTCTTGTTCCGCTTTTTGCAGGGTTTGGGAGGAGGTGCCTTATTATCAGTATCCCAGGCGGTTGTTTTTGAATTATTCCCTAAAGAGAAACAAGGTATAGCCAGCGCGTTATTTGGAGTAGGTGTATTTCTCGGCCCTACTATAGGTCCAACATTGGGTGGGTTTATTACGGAACATATTTCATGGCCATGGATATTTTACATCAACATCCCAATAGGAATTTTTGCAGCCATATCCTGTTATTTTTTATTAACAGAAGCATCCATTAAAGTTGTCGTCAAGAGAATCGACTGGACCGGAATCGCTTTACTTGCCATTGGGGTAAGTACTTTGCAAACGGTTTTGGAAAGAGGCGAAACCGAAGATTGGTTTGCAACTGGTTACATCGTCTGGTTCACTGTAATTGCCATTATATCATTAGTCGCATTTATTATTTGGGAGCTCAAAATTGATTATCCGGTAGTAAACCTGAGGGTGTTAAAAAGCAAAACGTTGAGCATCGCCGCAATCCTGACTTTTGTAACTGGAATCGGCCTTTTTACATCTGTTTTTTTAACGCCGGTTGTTGCTCAACGTTTATTAGGCTTTACACCATCCCAAACTGGTTTGTTGTTATTGCCCGGAGCCCTTTTAGCTATTGTTGGCCTGATCATGTCAGGAAAGTTACTTCAATCCGGTGTCCCGGCGGTAGCAATTATTGCAGTTGGTTTCTTTTGTTTTATTTACTTTAACTGGCGGATGGCCCAGATAACCCTCGAATCCCCGGCATCGGAAATAACTTTTACCCTCGTATTTCGCGCCCTCGGGCTCGCTTTTTTAACCGTGCCTTTAACGGCTTTGGCCATATCCTCACTGGAACCGAAAGATGTGCCCCAGGGTGCTGCATTAAATAATATGATGCGGCAATTGGGAGGATCATTCGGAATCTCTATCATCAATACCTACTCATTTCAACGTATAGCTTCACACAGGGTAGATTTGATCACAAACATTACCCAAACAAACCCAAGGGTAACCGAAAGGCTCAACGCTTACACTGCTAACTTTCTCAAACATGGAATAGGCTTGCAGGACGCGAAACTTAAAGCTATGAAGTTATTGGATTTGACAATTGTAAGGCAATCTACGCTAATGAGCTACCTGGACAGTTATATGTTGATTGGGTTGCTTTTCCTGCTGGCTTTACCGCTTTTATTGTTTGTACTGAAAGCTAAAAAACCTGTTCCCGGGCAAATAATATCAGATCACTGAGATTGACCGGCATGATTGTGCTTTGCACGAAAATGAAATAGCGTAACATGTCGGTTTAAATATGAAATAAAGTAATATTTCATGACAAATAAACATGTAAATATCTGAATATAAATAAAATACATACCGGCATCATCTTGGAGAAGTGTTGGTCGGAATCGAATTAAAATAATTATTTAATAAACTAAAAAATCATGAAGAACAAAGTTTTAGTAACCGGTGGTACAGGTAACACAGGTGGGCATGTCATAAAAAATCTGCTGGAAAAGGGCATTTCTGTTAGAGCCTTAGTTCGCAAGATTGACGACCGATCTGCTGCTTTGAGCAACCTGGGGGTGGAAATAGTTGAGGGCGATCTTACTGATCTGGATTCGCTCAGTCGCGCAATGAAAGATATAAAAAGTGCATTTTTTGTTTATACTATTCGCGAAGCCGGAATACTAGATGCGACGGCATACTTTGCACAGGCAGCTATCGAAAACGACGTAGAAGCCATCGTTAATCTTTCCCAATTTGGTGCCAACCGTAATGTAAAAAGTCACGGTGCACAAAATCATTGGATCGCCGAGCGTATTTTCGATCGTTCACCGGTGCCGGTTACCCACCTTCGTCCAACACTTTTTGCAGAATGGTTTATGTACCAGGCAATGATCATCAAATCTGAGAGCAAATATTACTTACCTTTTGGCGACGCTAAGTTCGCGCCGATTGCAACCGAGGATATCGGTCGTGTTGCTGCTGCCGTATTGGCAAATCCCGAACCACATGCAGGACAACGTTATGATCTTTTTGGCCCTAAAATAATAGGCATGGCCGAGGCGGCAGAGATTTTCACCAGTGTTTTGGAAAGGAAAATTACTTATGTTCCTATTGACACTGAAACCTTTGTTGGTATACTTAAGAAATTCCTCAATGCCAGCCCTTATTTCATTCAGCACGTCACTTCCCTTGGTCAGGACCTGAAGGATGGCCGAGAAGCGGGAATGAACAACCTTGTTGAAGAATTAACAGGGGAAAAACCACTGCAAATGGTGGATTATATCATTAAAAACAAAGCTGCATTCGCTTAAACATTTGTGGGGAATAAGTTGATGCCGCGCGAGTTACTTCGGAGCGGCGTCATTTTCACCAGGCTAAAAAACTCGTTAATTTCATCATGCTTCAATATCTTAACAAACTGGAAGAGAATAGAAAACTATTGCTGGACCGTACGGAATATTTAACTGAACATCAATACAATTTGGTACCCTCTGGTGATAGCAATAATATCATTTGGAATATGGGGCATTTACTTGTTGTCAGTGAAAATATTTTGTACAAAGATTCCCCATTTCAACGCCCTGCCCCGGAATGGATAAAGCCACGATTTCAAAGAGGAACAAAGCCTGAAGATGTTGTAGACGACGATGAAATCTTTCTTATTCGTCATTCCCTAATGCAAACAGCGCGATTTTATAAGAAAACAATGGGTATCGGGGAGGCAACTGAGGAAACGGGTACCAACTCAAACAGCATCGTTCCAATCATAAGCGAAGAACGTATGCAGTTCTTATTATTTCACGAGCAAATTCATTATTATAAGATAGAGCGACTCATCCAATTAGTAATATAAAATAGTTGATGAGTATCAAATAAAGCTCCCGAAATAGTGGGGCATAACTGAGCTGGCAATTGTCACCAGGCATTGCCGGCCTATTATCAAGAACAATAAAACAGAATTCATGAAAAAAAAAGTTTTAATAACCGGTGCCACTGGTGTTACCGGAAAACATGCAATTGCTAATCTTTTGAAAATGGACATTCCTGTAAGGGCTTTAGTTCATCGCCTGGACGAACGTTCAGAAGCGTTGGAAGCACAGGGAGTTGAAGTAGTTGAAGGCGACTTATCCGACTTTAACAAGTTAGGTGATGTATTAAAGGACATACGGGCAGCTTACTACCTTTTCCCAATTCAGGTTCCCGGTATTATTGAATCAACCGCTTATTTTGCGCAGGCCGCCATTGAGAATGGAGTCGAAGCCATCGTAAACATGTCACAAGTTCCTGCAAGGAGGACCTCGATAAGCCACGGCTCTCAAAACCACTGGGTAGCAGAGAGAGTATTTGACAAATTCGGTATTCCGGTAACACATTTGAAACCTACATTTTTCGCTGAGTGGCTTTTATATTCCATTCGTTCCATCAAAACTCAGGATGCATTGATATATCCTTTCGGCGATATCGCTTACGCTCCTATCACAGGTGAAGATCAGGGTCGTGTTATCGCTTCTATCCTGGCTAATCCGGCACCGCACGCCGGTAAAACCTATCCGCTGTATGGCCTGGAGGAACTGACTCAGTATGAAATAGCCGATATGGTATCAGAAGTGATCGGACGTAAAATCACCTATAAACCTGTGGAAATCCCTGAATTTGAACCGATCTTAAGAACTGCGATGAAAGGGAACGACTATTTTACGCAACATATCTTAGCCGTAGCCCAGGATTGTCGTGACGGTTATTTCTCGGGAACCAATTCTTACGTCGAGGACATTACCGGTCAAAAACCAATGAGCATGATGGATTTCATCGTGAAATATAAAGCGGCCTTGGTGTAACGAAAGGTCCGCAAATGATCTCGGGATCCCGGGCACTTTTTCAGGGGCGAAGCACTACAATGTGCTTCGCCCTTTTCGCTGATATAGCTGTACCAGGAGCAATTTAAAATATCAACCATTGCTTTGCTGTGATTGCCTACGCCATTTAAAAGCGGCCTATCAGATGCTAAACAGCTTCATTTCGATTTTTTTTAGTGGAATTACGATATTACATAAGGTTTTAGCGTTAAAAAGTATATAACTGTTTCATAATCAATATAATACAATTTGGCATTGTTGTGGCTACCGTATTCCCGTCTGAAATGAACACAGGCCACAACAACTAAAGTATGCTTCCATTTGACGTACCAACTTATAACGAAGTCCCATCAGCATTGAAAGATGTCTATCAACAATTTCAAAAAACGCTGGGATTTATTCCGAATCTTTATGCAACCATTGGCTATTCGCCAAATACGTTAAATTCCTACGCCCAATTTACAGCAGAGCAAAGCAGGGGCACTTTCCATGCCAAAGAAAGGGAAGCTATTTACCTCATTGTCTCTCAAATAAACGGCTGTCATTATTGCTTGGCTTCTCATACGCGGTCAGCAATTAAAGTTGGCTGGACTGAGGAAGATACGCTTCAAATTAGAAAGGGCACCTTTTCAGACATTAAATGGCAGGTGCTATACTTGGTCATTAAGTCGGTCATTGATAACAAAGGCGCCGTTTCAGAGGATTTGCTTGAAAGATTTTTCAATCTGGGTTACCAGGAAGCAGCTGTAATTGACCTGATCGCTTTAATCATGGTCATGAGTTTAACTAATTATGTTTACCGCTTAACGCAGATACCTATTGATTATCCGCCGGCGCAGGAAATCTGAAGATTGCCTACTCACTTAATAAATCGAATACTTAAACAACCTTAAAATCATGAAAATTACAGTTAAAGACGGAACTGAAATCTATTACAAAGACTGGGGATCAGGTCAACCCCTGTTTTTTCACCACGGCTGGCCATTGTCAAGCGACGATTGGGACGCGCAAATGATGTTTTTTATTGAAAAAGGTTTCCGTGTTATTGCTCATGACCGCAGGGGACATGGCAGATCCGCGCAAACGGCCTCAGGCAACGACATGGATACCTACGCGGCAGATGTGGCCGAACTGACCTCATTTCTTGATCTTAGAAATGCGATCCACATTGGCCACTCTACAGGAGGTGGAGAAGTGATCCGTTATGTCGCAAAATATGGAAAAGAAAGAGTCGCAAAAGCAGTACTGATCAGCTCGGTTACACCGATAATGCTGCAGACTGAAAGCAACCCTGTTGGTGCGCCACTGGCAATATTTGACGATATCCGCCTGAACACCGCTACACGCAGGCAGGAATATTTCCAGGATTTCTCGATTCCTTTCTTTGGGTACAACCGCGAAGGGGCAAAAATATCGCAGGGAGTTCGGGATAATTGGTGGCGGCAGGCTATGATGGGTGGTATAAAAGCGCAATATGATTGCATTGAAGCCTTTTCAGAGACCGATTTTTCGGACGACCTGAAAAGTGTAAATATTCCTGTACTGGTAATGCATGGTGAGGATGACCAAATCGTCCCTTTCCCGATATCCGGCCAAAAGGCAATTAAATTACTGGAAAATGGATCATTGATCACCTACCCTGGATTTCCTCATGGCATGCCGACCACTGAAGCGGCAACAATTAATGCTGACTTATTGAGCTTTATCAAAGCATAATAGCCACATCAAATCGCCAGAAAGATTGATCTAAAGAAATCTAAAATGCCTTATCCCCACGGATAAGGCATTTTAGCTAAAACAAGCTGTTTGATTTGTTGGATTGTCATTGAAATAACAAATAAATATTCTGATTTTGTTTTGCAACTGGTTTTTATTTAGCTTTGGTTTGTGAAAGCGGTTAAGACATCAACTAAAACAATTGGAGAAATGAAGGAACTTGAAAACGGCGACAATTTCGATCAAAGCAAAAGAATGTCATCAGCATTTACAGCATCGACCGAAAATAGCAGGCAGCGACATATCAGTATCGAAGCAGAAGACTGGCAAACACTGCACGACCAGTATGAGCTGGCCAAACAGCAAGGTCTTTCAGACAAATCGGGCTGGTCACTCAGCATATCAGAAGCAGCAATGCTTGATTTCAGCGCCTAAATTTTTATCGATATGAAAACCGGAAGTGAAATACGAGCAAAGAAATCGGATCTGAGACCAACCAGCAACGATGGTCGTATGCGCAGGAAAATAATTGATTCAGCGATGAATATCTGCTTAACGGATGGTTTGCAAGCGCTTAGCATGCGTAGAATAAGCATGATGATCCATGCGACTGCACCGGTCATTTATCAATATTTTCAAAATAAAAAAGCCATAATAGCGGAACTTTCCACTCTTGGTTTTCGACGTTTGGTTCAAACGATGATCATGGCCCAGTCAGATTTACTTTCCCCTGAGCAAGAACTAAAAAAGGTTTGGCTGGCTTACTGGACCTTCACGCAAAATTACACGTCACTATACCGGCTGATGCTTGGTGTTGGGGCAGAAACAGCTGCGATCAGTTCCCATCTTTCAGAAATCAAACCCGTCCTCGATCTTGTAGGTAAAATAATCGGACGCCTGCAGGTGAATTGTGATTTGGATGAGCAGACCATACACAAAAACGCTTATCTCCTTTGGGCATTTGTCCATGGATTAACTTCCTTGAGGTTAAACCATGCCGCCTTAACTGAGAATGAATATCTGTCGGTTTTAACAGATAACATCGGATTATTCTGCGGAATTGATAAGCCCACTAACACTGAATATTTGCAAATAGCGATTTAATATCATCACAAAAAAATAAAATTAATTCTTATGAAACAAGACGTCACAACATTTAATGGGTCAGTTCCTCAAAATTATGAGGATTACCTGGGACCGTTCCTATTTGAAGGCTATGCAGCAGAACTGGCAGGGAGAATCGGCGGTAATGAGATCCACAGGGTACTCGAATTAGCAAGCGGAACCGGGCGATTGACCCGCCATTTGCTGGATAAATTGCCAGTAACTACGCAGATAATTGCCAGCGACCTGAATCCCGACATGCTGCAGGTTGCCAAATCAAAAATACAAGGTGATAACATCGCCTGGCAAACCGTTGATATGTTGAACATTCCTTATGGGGATGAATCTTTTGATCTGGTCGTTTGCCAGTTTGGCCTTATGTTGGTGCCTGATCACGAGAGGGCTTTGCAGGAAATCAACAGAGTGCTTAAAAAAGGTGGAAAACTGATTTACAGTGTTTGGGGCGACCTTAATGAAAACGGTATCTGGAAAATTGGCGCTGATACACTTAAATCTTTTCTTGGAATTGATCCGATCAGGCAGACCCCTGGCCCTTTTTCCATGCAAGACGAGAAAAATATCTTAGAATTGATGAAAAGCACAGGTTTTGAAAATACCAAAGTTGATGGGGTTCACTTGATCGGAGAGATCGATCAGGCCTCGTTAGCGGCAAAAGGCTTTATCCAGGGATTACCTGTATTTATGATCATCAAACAGCAGGATCCATCTCTTATACCGAAGATAGAAGCTGCTTTAACCGATGAGCTGGTCAAACAATTGGGAGATAGGCCGACGCAATCACCACTTTATACGCTTGTCTTTGAAGCAACTAAGTAATATTTAAAACATAGCCAGACAGGACTTCGATTTTAAGTTCTGCTTGGCGTTTTATTGATAGGTTAGCCCCATTTTTTTAATATTTAATCTTCAATGACAAACCCGGCAAAAAATTGGGTTCAATCCCACTTATTTTTTAGACGGTATTTTGTTGACCTTCCAATCTGCCGGATCAAAACATATAGGTAATAGCAACAGAAAATATCTTCTATCTGCTTCTCAGTAATCTCCACTACGTATTATACTGTGGGGAAGTATAACCTGTTCGAATGAAAAATAGGCATTTAGCCGTTAACTAAAATTAAAGAAATGGAAAATCACAGATCGTTTTCACCGGTAAACCTCCTAGTAGAGGCTATTGGTGACAAGTGGGCATTGCTTATTTTGAGGGATCTTATATTTGAGAATAAACAATATTTCAAAGAACTACTTTTATCAGAAGAAAAGGTCGCGTCAAATATACTTTCAAAACGCCTACAAAAGCTGGAGATAGATGGTCTTATCACTAAACAGGCAGATCCGGCGAATAAACGGAAAACAAGGTACAGATTAACACACAAAAGCATTGATTTATTGCCGCTTATTGTTGAATCAATAGCATGGAGTTTAAAATATGAACCGGTAAACAAAGAACGCTATAAACCGGCGGTAGAGATCGCGCTTGATGATCAGGCGGGCGAAAGACTACGCCATCGGTTGATCAAAGATCATCTTACAGCCTAAAAATCTTACCTCTTCGCAATAAATACGCAGAGCAGTGTAAGGTAGCGAAAAACTACAATCTGAAATTTAACGCAATGTATGGATACCATCCTTCGCTTGAATGGCCAGCCAGGAGCTGCAAAACGGTTAAACCTGCCGGCGCGAAGTAGATACCGCCTCCGGTACCCTGGTGCCATGAATCTGAATGTTCCCCGCTTATCCACACCCGACCAGTATCGTAAAAACCTGTAAGTCCAATTTGCCCAGGAATGATATAACTGGCAATATCCGCAACTTTTACTCTAAGTTGCAGGTTATTATACAAGATACTCTGCCCGGCAAAACGATTTTGCAAGTAACCCAATAAGTTGCCTTGCCCTCCTAAAAATAAGGATTGATAATATGAGGGCTTTCCAACAGTCAGCCCACCACCTATTCGGTTATATAAAATTACTGTGCCTGCTCTATTTATCTTCTGGTAGTAAGTAAATTCAGGTAAAAACTGAAAAAACGATTTTGAATAAGAATTCAGTGCGGTAAATTCTTGAAGTTTTAAAGAGAACTGGTAGCCGCTGGTCGGTAACAGCTTATCATTCCTTTTGTCACCTTCTAATCTTATTGTAATACCAAGATGAGCTTTGTCCTGGTTAACCGAAACGCTGTCATAATTATGTATTAAAGCGGGTTGATTTATAAACCGGCCGACATTAGCATTCGGAGCGGTATGATAAAACTGAAAAGATGGGCCGGCAGTAATCGCTGTGTTTGCGCCGAGGTGCCAGCGCAAAGCAGCATCCAGTTGGTAAAGATCGAACCTGGCACGGTAAAATCTGTGAAAATCGCCCGCTTTATCCAAGGAGGTATTGTTTCCTTTGCCAAAGAAATTCATCGTATTATCAGGCGCCTGTAAATAGGCCTGGAGAAGCAGGTCGGCTTTGCCAGCCGCTTGCAACCATTCACCATTATATTTTAACCTAAATGCTTCCGTACTGAATGAATGAGTGATGAGAAGCGACTGACGTGTAGAATAGGGAACTTTTCGGAAACCGTCGACCCCCGTGTATCTAACACCTACACCCAGCAGAAAACCATCATCTGCATTACCGGCAGCAGTTGCCAGCGGCATCCAGATGTTATAAAGATTTGTCGGTACGAATTTTCCGGCTACGGTATCCTTTTTAGTTAAATTACGGACCCTGCGATCAGAATTTGCAAAGTTCTTATCTTCACGAAATCCATAGACAGGCAGACGTCCCGGTGAATTTCTGATGTCATAAGTCTTTCTGCCAGTACTGTCAACGAAACGCATTTTGACCGGAGAATTTTTGTTGTCAATTACAATATGGTCATTCCCGCCGGCAAGATATATTCGGAGTTCCCGAGTAGTATCAGGATCAAAAACGCGGTCCAGCAACGAACCGGCAATTTGCCCGGCTTCATCTATTTTTTGTATTCTTACCCGCAGTGCTTTAGCAGATACGCTGGTTACAGTTATCTGTTCACTATTGTCTGTAGTCCGGATATCTACGATACGATTGATGAACATGTAGTAGCGCGACATAGCATCGGGAATATTGTCACGGCGTTTTTTAAGCTTGGTAATAAGCATATCATGTCTTAAGCGGTAGTTTTCAACAGGAAGGCGTCTTAATGCTGCCTCTAAAACATCGTCGGTCTCAGCCAGTACGAACTCATTCACCAATCGCATCCATTCTTTATAGGAGAATTGAGGATCTGAAAAATTCTTTAAAAACCGGGTTTTAAATAGGGAATACTTAACACTTGGAATATTCCCATCAAAATTTTCTAAAGATGGGTCCAGCCAAGGAAGTGACGCGATTGATGGGAACAGCCCCTGGGTCACATGAAATACCTGGTCACGATCACGAGGTACTGCAGCGTATTCCTTGCCATTGCCTGTTTTATTCACTTTCCAACGCCATTGATCTTCATGCCTATCCCAATCCCCAATCAATAAGTCCAGCATGCGGGCGCGAAGAAAGAGTTCGGCATCTAAACGGTTGTTGTTGTTTTTGACCAGGTCATGCTCCATTTTTTGTGAATTCTCGGACGGGCCCGCAGGCTCGCGCTGTTCCAGTAAACAAACCATGCCGGTGAATAGCTTATTGTATTTGCCCAGCAGGGTATCTGCGGCAATGACGCCGATTACGGGTTCAGCGTGCGGAACCCTTGCGGCCTGAGCAAGGGGTGGAACAATCAACGCAGAAAAAGGGTGCTGGCCACTAAGCTCATCACTGACCCAATCGACAACAAAAGTTCCCTGCAAATTATCCGGCAGTAGTTTGTCCGGTGTTTTTTCCACGCTACGCAACACCCATTCCTTGCCTGAAGCATCCTCCAACCGCAGTGCTTTAGATTCCATTCCGCCACCTTCCCGTATAGGTTTTAAACCACCATAAAGTTCGGAAAGCCTGATCACAGGAAGTTTTACGGGTGAAGACCAGTCCTTCCGGTAGTTCTCGCCGAATAGCATCCGGTGGAGCTTACCAACATCGTTATACTTGGCGTGCACCCTAACCGTAACGCTATCCGTTATCGTCGTAACTGTCGAACCTGTATGGCCCTGACACAATGCCTCTTGAAAGACGACTGTTAAAAAAATAAAAAGACTAAACTTGTAAAGTTTCATAGATCAAATAACTGAGGAATAATTTGTCAACGCTTTTATGAGTTCAGCAACGCGGAGATAATGGTAGTTATCATGGAACACCAAGAATTCCAATGAACTGGCAACGGTGCCTGTCATCCCCTGACTGGTGGATTTTGCTTTTTCATTATATACATCAACCGAATGAATTAATTCTTGCCTAATCTCCTTTATTTCAAGGTCATCAAAATCGAATGTGGGTTTTGTTCCCCGTGCGAAAAGATCAAGATTGATTTTGTGTCCTGCTGGCGCAAAGCCGTTTTCCCGTTCCAGTCGGCGATTACTGACTGTTACGACATGACCCATGTTCCAGATTACATTATTATTAAATCCCTCGGGAATAAAGTTGTACTGGGCTGTGGTTAGCCTTGATGTCATGTCAAGGAATTCTGACCGCTTGTGTCTTAGAATATTGAAGTACTCGTTCATTAATTTATAGTTGATGGTAAATTGTGCTCTTATCTTAGCCCGCCCATCTTATTTAACTAAAGTGCTTAGATTCACGGCCCCAAAAGATAATTGTTCTCATCAGACCTGTACTTAAGAAGGCTGAATGTAGTTTACAGGCAACGGGTTTCTAATTCCTAATAACATGCCATTATTTATTTATTTAAAAATCAAATACTTATAAAATTGCAGGTGTTTACTTGCTACGGTATTTCGTTTATCTGCAATAAATACTGCGATAAAACATCTTGTTGACAGCAAAGTCTTCCCATAAGGTGGGCAGACGAATCTTGAGTTTTCAATTGTAAAGTTTATTCCGATCCGTTTTTTGAGCTGTGCTTTAACGAAATATCGCATCTTTTTTTATGATGAAATGCTATAAATGATTGATTTACATGGTCATAAGGTATGGCATTAGTTTCGCGAACGGGTTTGGCAACTGCTATTACATTATGATTCACCCTTAACATTCAAGATTATGGAAGAAAATTCTTTAAAGATATCGGTTTGGCCCGCTTTTATTCATGCCAAGTGCCCGCGCTGCCGTCGCGGAGATATGTTCTCAAACAGCATGTATGGTTTTCATGGACAACATATGAATAATACCTGTCCCCATTGCGCCCTGACATTTGAAGTTGAACCTGGTTATTTTTATGTCGCAATGCTGCTAAGCTACGCCTTCAACGTCGCACAGATGGTTACAATAGCCATTATCGTCTCTGTATTTTCAGGAAGTGACAATCCATGGCTATATACAGTTATCATTCTAACGGTTTCTATTTTACTCTCACCATTCAATTTCAGATATTCAAGGGTTGTGCTGCTATTTTGGTTAACGCCGGGCATACACTACGTCGCTGCATTGAGCGCCAGCCGTACAGAAAGCAAAAGGGAAGATGAAAGTATTTCCACTTGAAATAGTCCGTTTCAGCTGCTTTTTCATCCTGCAGTCATTGTAATCCGACAAGTATGGAAGTAGCGGGAGGGGCATGCATTCGATTGTGATTGCTGCCGCTACTAATAATAAACATCATCCATTTACGATTTTATGTGGAAGATTCGTCAGCATGTGCTGCTTATTTCGAGAATCCTAAAGGCAATAGTTACTTTTAATAAAACACCAAAAGCGCCAGTTCTACACATTCTTCTCCAAGTAAAAAGTTCAGACAGGTATTCTTATTTAAGGGGTGGTATCCGCCTGTTAGTCATCTCAAAATCCTAAATTTAAAACCAGTTGCAAAATGCAATCGGAATTGATATTTTTGATCATGATTACTAAACAAAGCAAAGGTTTCTTTTTAGACGGTCTAAAAAACATTTTCAGTTACCAATTGAAAACCGGTTACAAAAAAAGTTCTTTTACGAAATATAGTAACGAAATAACAGCCCTTATCGTGGAAGGCGCTCAATAGTAATGAGTTAGTGCATGGCATTAAGATTGTCTTCCAACGTAAGATAGGGATCAGAATAAAAAGCAAATTATTCTGAATTAAAACGAAATAATTCATTAAAAATCAAAATCAATATCAATATGAACAACGAATCGAACACCACGGAAGCGGTAAAATTACCTGATCTGTCAATTGCCACATCGAAGATCCTTGCGATCGGTACATTCAATGAAAAAGGAATGGACATGCAAGCCCGAATTCCGGTAATGATCAAGGAAGTGCCTGCCACACTCCGCCTTTACCTGACCGGAGCTATTGAGTTCTGGTGGGTAAAACCCGATATCAGCGGCGCTGTGTTTGTCATGAATGTGAAAACCGTTGAAGAAGCGCACGAACTGCTGGAAAAACTTCCACTGGGCGTAGCAGGAATGATGAACTTCCAATTTGTCGAACTGGCGCCGATCAGCCCGCTTCGTTTTCTTTTGACAGACGAAGCTGATGCTTAAAAGCATTATCGGGTCTTTTGACAGAATTTTAGCTGCAGTTCAGGACCAAAGATCAAATAGGCAATTTTGATCATACTGTCCATCTGATTTATATCAGCAAAAGCTTACTTTTTAATTACACACTGGCATTATGGTCAGCAGAAGATGCTAAAATGATGTTCAGATCTAATATAAATATTAATCATGGAAAATAAAGTATTAATTACAGGAGCTACAGGCGCTACAGGAAGCAGTGCAATTAAAAAACTAATTGAACTTAATATTCCGGTACGGGCGTTGGTGCACAAGTTTGACGAACGTTCTGAAGCGCTGGCAGCTCAGGGGGTAGAGGTAATCGCAGGAGACCTTACAGATTTTAACGCGGTGAGTGCAGCTATGAAAGGAATTTCAAAGGCATATTTTGTTTATCCTGTGCAATCAGCCGGTTTATTGGAAGCGAGTGCTTACTTCGCCCAGGCTGCCCAGGAAGAGAAGTTAAGTCTCGTCGTGAATATGTCACAGCGTACCGCAAGGCGGGAAGCGGCAAGTCATGCTGCTCAGGGGCATTGGATCGCGGAACGTTTGTTTGACCGATCGGGAGTTCCGGTAACACATTTGCGTCCAACATTATTTCAGGAATGGTTGATGTATTTTGCCGCAGATATCAAGGCAAACAATAGAATATTATCTGGATTAGGCGATGCCCGATACGGATCGATCGCGGGGGAAGACATTGGCCGCGTCGTTGCTTCCATACTAGCTAATCCTGAAGGGCATGAAGGTCAGACCTATCCACTGTTCGGACCTGTAGAATTGACGCAATCAGATATTGCAGATATACTATCGGAAGTGCTGAAAAGAAAGATCACTTACGTTCCTCTGGAAATAGAGGCTTTCGCTGAAGTTTTAAAAGCGAACGGTTTTATTCCTTATACTGTTCAGCACCTGTCTGCAATCGCACAAGATTTTCGGGACGGATTATTAGAAGGTTTAAATGACAATGTTGAAGTGATCACCGGTCAGAAACCGATGGCGATTATAGATTTTATCCGTAAGAATCGCAGTCATTTCGAATAAGCGAACTTGATGATCAATGGGACAGACAACGACGGCCATTCATTATTCTTATATGCGAATAAAGAATAACAGTTATGATTTGGAATATATAGTCAAGATGTTTTGAGGAAACCTGTCTTGTATACTTAGCTATGAGGTCGTCACAATTTTGGACCCTATGGTATTGAATAAGACCATTTGTAAATTATAGTGAATATTAAATTATGAATCATGGAGAAAAAAGTTTTAATAACCGGTGCCACAGGTGTTACCGGTAAACATGCTATTGCCAATTTGCTTAAACTAGGCATACCGGTACGGGCGCTCGTTCACCAACTAGACGGCCGTTCTAAAGAACTGGAAGCGAAGGGGGTGGAAGTTGTCGAAGGAGATCTGTCAGATTTCAACCGGATTAGCGAGGTGTTACATAACGTTCGGGCAGCTTACTATTTGTACCCCGTTCAGGTACCAGGCATCATTGAATCGACTGCTTATTTTGCACAGGCTGCATTGGAGGAAGGCGTTGAGGCCATTGTCAATATGTCGCAGGCGCCTGCAAGGCGTGCATCCGTTAGTCATGCCGCCCAGAATCACTGGATTGCTGAAAATGTTTTTAACCAGTCGGGCGTTCCTGTAACTCATTTGAAACCAACGCTGTTCGCAGAATGGCTTTTATATTCAAATCGTTCTATAAAAACTCAGAATGCGATTTCATATCCTTTTGGTGATGTTGCTTATGCACCGATTACTGGTGAAGACCAGGGCCGGGTAATCGCGCAGATCTTAGCTAATCCGGCGCCGCACACCGGGAAGAGTTATCAACTGTTCGGCCTGGAAGAATTAACCCAGTATCAAATTGCAGATATGGTTTCGGAGGTAGTTGGAAGAAAAATCACTTATTACCCGGTAGACATTCCAGCATTTGAGCCTACGGTTAGAACAGCCATGATGGGGAACGATTATTTCACTCAACACGTTTTGGCGATTTCACAAGACGTGTTGGACGGCTATTTCTCCGGCACAAACAATAATGTGGAAGAGATTACCGGGAAAAAACCAATTAGTATGATGGATTTTATTATAAAAAATAAGGAAATATTGATGTAATCATAAGCAAAGGCTTAAAAGTTTATAAAGGGTGGTTTCCAGCATAACATTAGCAGGTCGCTTATGATTTAAATATCTAAAAGGCGAAGCATACGTTAAGAGCTTCGCCTTCATATTACAATTGATATCGTGAGAAAAGCAATTGTTAATGTTAAACTAATTGATCCCCTTAGACTAAACACCGCGTTAACTTTTAACGATTTTATGACTTAGGGCGGACAGGAAGAAAACTTCACTGTCATTTTGTTAGGTTAGAACTTCGAGTATTCAGAATTATCTTAGATGGGCCGGCGGTTAGATTGCGTAAGAAGCATTTCGCATTCAGGCGGGAACATATATTGGGATAAGGTAAAAATGTATAATTAGCTATTTAAATGTGTTGTATGAAACTTACTGTTAAAATCTTGGTCATTTTCGTCATTATTGTTCACCTCATGTTTTTTCTGCTTGAGGCGATAATATGGATGAACCCATTAGTCTATCAGACACTCATTACACTTCTTAATAATCCAGTGAGCCTCGATGATGCTACACAAGCAACAACGTTAAAAAATCTTTTTGTCAACCAGGGGTTTTATAATTTATTTCTGGCAATCAGCGGTATCGCTGGACTTTATTTTGTTGGAAAAGGGAAATTTACCGTGGGTTACACACTCATCTTGTTCCTTTGTTTTGCTGGAACGGGCGCGGGAATTGTCTTGGCTTTTAGTACGAAAGCGTATCTATTAGCTTTGATTCAGGGAGTGTCAGCGGCGGTTACCTTCTCTAAAGTACTTCCTTATTTCCGTATAGCTCAAAGTGAATCTTAATAGTGGTCTAGGTAAATGGGATGATTCAAGGTTACCACGCGAAGTTAATATAAGCGCTACAATGAAAAATAGGATTTCAAAAGCAGACCGGACAAAAGCGTTTATCATTGAAAAGGCATCAGACCTATTTAATATTAAAGGATACTCGGCTACTACACTCGCTGATATAATAGCTGTTACCGGCCTTAGCAAGGGTTGTATCTACGGGAATTTTGAGAACAAAGAAGAAATAGCCCTTGCCGCTTTCGATTATAGCTGTAGGCTAATATTTCAGCTATACGAAGATGAGATCAGTGATGCTTATACCTATCACGGACGCCTGATGGGCTACGCTAAGGTCTATGTCAAGATTACACAAGGACTTTTCATGAAAAGTGGCCGTTCTATACGGAACACTGCCTTTGAAACGGACGACACCCATCCGCTGCTAAAGAAAAAGGCAGCCCTTGCTTTTCAGCAGTGGCAACGGAAGCTGGAGCTGCAGATTGAAGGTGGGATAGCAACCGGCGAATTCAAAAAAGATGCTGCCATCGGGCGAATAGCGTTTTCGATCATCTCCATTGTTGAAGGTGGCTTGATGGTCGCTAGGACCACTGACGATCCTATGTCAATTAATTTCGTTCTTGTCACAGTAGAAAATATTATTAGTCAAATAGAGGAATAAACGTGTTCATATAATCCCGATGATATTCTCTGATCGGAACTGTTTTCTTCTTTGTAACGCCGTTTGTATTGTCGGCCGCATAATGAGATGCTAAATAAAAACTTAGTGATGCGTCTGCTAATCATTTAAAGATTTTGCCGGAAAATGCTACTGAATAAAGTAATTAAATCGGTTCAAATGCGAAATACAGTAAAGATTGTATGATTTCAATGTGGTAACTGTCTATACAATAGTATTTTATATAATGGCATTTTTATGGATTAATTTAAAATAATGGAAGATCAAAATTCAAGCATAAACATTAACCAAAATGGAAAAAATTAATTCAATCAAGCATGTAGTGCTTGAACTTATTTCAACATTTGACGAGTTCACAAAAAACCTGGAATCAGCAGCAGGCAAGTTTGATGAACCCGTTCTGCTGGAAATTGATGCAGACCCGGAGGGAGCCACGGCCAAAATGGAAGCCATGTCGGGGCGTGAAGGTTTGATGGTCTTTTCTCGTTTGGATCATGGACAGGTATTAAAACTTAATGGTATTGACGCGAAGTCTTTTGTTTACAGTATTGGTAATCCACTTGTAGCGGGATCAATGACTAAGATCAATATCGCCGCAGGGCTTTATGCACCAATTAGGGTAATTGTGTACCAGGAAAAAGGCCGCCCCTTAACTGTAGAATATGATCAGCCATCTTCGTTCTTCAGCCAATTTGGTGACAAAGTAGGCGCGGTAGGACTGGGGCTGGATAAAAAGCTTTATGATCTGATCATTTATGCGGATTTAGGAAACACAGATTTCTGTTAATTATATCATCATTTATACTACTTTATTTATGGAAAGAACATTTTTAGTCACAAAAGTGACCCAAAAAGTTGACTCAACATTTGAGAACTTTACTAAGAATTTCGAAGCTGCTATCGGACGCTTTTTAGTGCCTAGTGATGAATCGGTAGATACTGATCCCGAAGGCACGATCGAGACCATTAAAGCAAAGGCGGGAATGGAAAATATGTATATGTTTCCGACAGGAGATCCTGGACAAATGCTTCGCCTTCAAGGGGGAACCTATCGCGTGAAGCAATATGCATGGGGAAACCCGCTGATGGCCGGCAACCTCATCAAAATGAGTATCGGTGTAGCTTTATATGCGCCATTCCGTATGATCGTTTATGAGACCGATGCAAAAGAGGTATTTGTAGAGTACGACAAACCATCTACTTATTTTCATTTGTTCGATGAAAAGGTGCAGGCAATTGGTCTGGGGCTGGATGAGAAGCTTCAAAAGCTAATCACTCACTCTTCACAGATTTTATCCTAACAGCAAGGGAAGTACCAATAGCCAGGTATGCCGGAACTGCAAAACAGTGCCCCATACCTGTTTTTTTTACTGAGTTACTAATAATATGCAAGAAAATAAATCAAGATGGATCGCCCTGTTTATCGTTTTATTTGCCCCGCTACTTTCCGTCATTGATGTATTTATTATCAATATAGCGATCCCTGCCATTCGCCAGGGTATTCATGCGACGGAGAGCGAAGTGCAGTTGGTAATCGCCAGTTATTTGCTGGGTTATGCCGCATTCTTAATCACCGGCGGCAGGCTCGGTGACCATTTTGGCAGAAAAAGGATTTATTTACTGGGCATGTTGCTCTTCACAGCGACTTCTTGCTGGTGCGGACTGTCCAATTCGCCTTTAGAATTGAACATCGCCCGGTTTTTCCAGGGCGTCAGCGCGGCGCTTATGGTTCCGCAAACACTGTCTTTCATCCAGGTTTTATTTGTAGATCCGAAAGCCCGGTCAAAAGCAGTGGGCTGGTTCGGGTTTACTTTAGGAGTTGCCAGTATTGCGGGACAGTTTCTCGGAGGTTTTCTTACTTATTTCCATTTTTTCATGCCGGGATGGCGATTGATCTTTTTCATCAATCTTCCCCTTGGAATTATTGCATCACTTGGTGCCATAAAATACCTTAAAGAAACAGATGCCAACGCATCCAATAAATTTGACATTTCCGGCGTCGTCATACTAACGATCTCCTTGTTTTGCCTGATCATACCATTGATTCAGGGCCGCGAATATGGCTGGCCATGGTGGAGTTGGACCATCTTACTAATTTCAGCGGGGCTGTTCTACTTTTTTTTCAAAAACCAAAACAGTAAACGCCGTAAAGGCGAGTCTCCCTTAATAAATACAGACCTCTTAAAATTTAAAGATTTTAATATAGGCTTACTATGTGTTTTTTGCCTTTTTGTTTTTCACAATGCTTATTTACTCATCAGCACCCTGCTGTTTCAAAATGGTTTTCACTACAACCCATTTCAGGCCGGAAAGCTATTCGTCGTTTTCGGCATAGGCAGTACGATCTCATCCCTGTATTCCGGTAAACTAATCAGCCGGTATGGAAAGAAAGTTGTATTAACTGGTGTTCTATTCCTATTTGCATCTATTGGACTGCAACTTTATTTTTTCTCTTTCGGCTTTCATTCTCAAGCCTTTATTGCTTTAGTTTTGTTTATTCACGGCGCCGGTATGGGGGTGACCATTCCGTCAACCCTGAACATCACCTTAAAAAGCGTCCCTTCAGAGTTTGCAGGGGCTGCATCAGGATTATACTCGACCTTTCAACAGACTTCATCCGCGCTTGGAGTTTCACTAATAGGAGGCGTATTCTTCAGTGCAATGGGAAAATACAGTGATGCAGCCCATTACGTGTATGCATTTAAAGCAGCGGGCTTTTGTGAGCTGGCCACTCTGGCTATTATGTCTGCACTATTAATTATTATGCCTGGCAGAGCTGCTTCCGCGGTTCATAATGGCGAATAAACTTTGTAATAATGGGTCTGCTGGACAGGGTAAAACAAACCTGTCACATCTGGAATTGTTGCTATGCGTTGTCGAATATTCATAAGCTTTTCAGCTGTTGGGTGACGTTGAAAGTGAGTTAATTTAAATTATTTCAGCGATCATATTTTATGTAACTTGATATTTGATTATGAAATCCGGTATTCCGTCTTTTAAGCCGCAGTAAATGAAAGAAAATATTTTAATTGTTGAAGATCAATTCATTGAAGCTAACGACCTTCGTTCAATTCTTGAAAATGAGGGTTATTTAGTTTGTGGCATAGCAAGGTCAGTTGCGCGCGCATTAGAATTGATCAATAGCAAAGCACCGGACATCATTATTATAGACATTTTGTTACAAGGCGCCCCGACTGGAATAGACCTTGCCAGGCAAATTATGTCCAGGAACATACCTTTCATATATCTTTCAGCTAATTCCAATAATTCTACATTCATTGAAGCTAAACAAACGCAGCCGGATGGATTTCTTGTCAAGCCTTTTCGAAAGAAAGATATTTTGATTGCGCTTGAAATTGCTACCTACCGTAATCAGTTTAGAAGGGACCTTTTGGAACGTCACGCCAATTGGATAACTAATCTTCTTTCGGAAATCTGTATAAAACAGGTGGCCCCTGAGGAAAAACTTAGGCAGGGCATTAAAGCTTTTCAGCCATTCCTGCCGTTTGAGTTTGTTCTGGTTGATCTTAATTCACTAACTATACCACTATTAGGTTTTAATCGTATAAGTTTCGATCAATACGAAGCCATTGACATCATTGATTCTTTAGGTCAGCCAGCTTCCGTAAGAGATCATATTGAATTTCGGCGTTCCTATCCGCCAGGACAGCAGATTTTTTATCGGGACGACGTTGATTTTGAGAGTAATAGTCGGAATGGGAAAATCATGAAACAACTTGTTTCGACTTTTAACATAAAATCGGAATTAACCGTTCGTCCGAGTGGAACGAAAGAAACCGCGACATACATGTCGTTTTTTAGTTCTTCATTGGCTGCCTTCAATTATGAGCATACTAAATTGATCATCAGCTTGCTCCCGGAACTTAATTTATTCGTCAAGCATATTCAAGAACTTGCTTCCAAAACCAAACATAAATCTAGTTCAGGTCAGGTTTCTGATCTTACATCCTTAAGGCCGCTAACCTCGCAAATCATTGGAAAAAGCCCGAGACTACTTTATGCCCTTGATCAAGCTGTCCAGGTAGCGCAACACGAAACTTCAGTTTTAGTTTTGGGGGAGACCGGTGCTGGAAAGGAAGGGATTGTAAACATCATTCACCAGTTATCTCCACGAAAAAATAAGCCCATCATCAAAATTAATTGCGCCGCTATTCCTGAGACAATGGTTGAATCTGAACTTTTTGGTCATGAGCGTGGCGCTTTTACTGGTGCAGCCGAGCGGAGGATCGGGAAATTTGAGCAAGCTCAAGGGGGAACCGTTTTTCTTGATGAGATCGGAGAACTGCCAATGGATGTGCAATCAAAACTTTTGAGGGTTATCCAGGAAAAAGAAATTGAACGTTTAGGTGGACATCAGACGATCAAGATCGATATCAGAATCATCGCAGCTACTAACCGCAATTTGGAAAAAGAGGTCGCTCTGGGCTTTTTTAGAATTGACCTTTATTACCGGTTGAATGTATTCCCAATACTTGTTCCTTCTCTACGTGAACGAAAGGAGGACATTCCGGTACTTGTTAATTATTTTCTACGCGAACATGCAAAAACCACAGGGGAAACGGAAAAAATGCTGGACTCAGAAATGCTGCAAAAATTTATGGATTACTCCTGGCCGGGAAATGTCAGGGAATTAAAACATCTGATCGAGCGATTTGCAATCATGTCAAAGGGAAGTATTATTTCCGGGCTTCATATTCCGACTGAAAAGCTTGATGCTCCGATTACCCCCTTGCCTCCAGCAATAGGTTTTAAAAGTATTGATGAAGTGGAGAAAACGCACATTATGGCAGTGATTAAGAATTGTAAAGGGAAAATAGCCGGCCACGGGGGCGCAGCGGAAATTCTTCAAATTCCAGTAGCTACTTTACGATATAAAATGAAAAAGCTGGGAATCGGGTGGCATTATTTTCATGATGAGACACATTAATCGGAGGAAATAATATAGGTAAAAGTCACACTAATCTCAACCACGTATGCAAAGGTCTTTCGGCAAAGAAAAATTAAACCGTATTAGAAAATGGAGGTGTAGCTTATTCCTTTTATTTGCTTTATTATGTAAATCGGTCATTGCTTATGGACAGGATGATCAGGTTCAGATTGCGAGAAACTCACTGAGGATGCAACTTTGTTCTGGCTTTATAACTGTTGTTAAGGATGCCAGGGTAGATTTGGATAGTTCCCTCGTGTTCGCCAGTAAATATAGCGGTATAAGCAGGATACCAATTATATTAGAAGATATTGATCCCGGCTATTTTCAGGTAGATCTGAAATGGATGGATCGCGGTAGTCATGTCAATTTTGAAAAGAAAATCCAATTTCAAACAGGCAAGTTTCGTGCTCAAAATTTATTTTTGCTGGGCGCTTATCTTGCATTCAGCCCTGGGCTCAATACACCTAAAAATGATCAGGCCATTAAAATTCTCAATCTGGCCAGGGCTGAATTGTCCTCGCAACACTTAACAAATCTGACCGCTCATTGTCTTATTTTAACCGGGAAATGCTTTTTAAAAAAGGGCGATACCATTTCTGCGCTACAGTACTTCAAATTAGTAACGGAAAATAAAACGCTCAAAGCCGATAAGAGGATTTTAGCTAAAGCGCTGACTTATGAAGGAACATACTATCCTTTTTTACCGACCACGTCGCCGTTGCGCGTTGGTTTTCTCGAGTCTGCACTGAAAATTTACCAGGAATTAAATGATGCGATAAGCCAGGTCAATATTTTGCAAAATATCGGCTATCTAAATTTTGCGTCAGGAAAACTGGATAAAACGTCTGATGCTGTTTTGAAGGCCCTCGAGATTCAACGGGCGATTAAATTTCCATATACGCACTACACAACCGACCTGTTAAGTTTCCTCGCCTCTATAAAAGCAGATTATCCCCAGGAATTGGCCATTGCGTTGGAAACGGTTAAAACGGCTGAGGCGACAAGAGATAGCGTTGGATTGCCATTTTTTTATACACGGGTTGGCAGTGCCAATTCTGTAGCAGGAAACCATATCGCTGAAAGTAATGTCTGGTATAACAAAGCCCTGGCCGAGTTTACAAAATATGGTGGCGATGCAAGTCTTTATAGACTTTTTGGCAATCCAGATTATATCATTTACGGCCTCGGCGGGAGTAAAAAGCTCCTTCAAATGTTGAAAAGTATGTTGAAGAATTACCCACCCAGCAATACTGTTCAGCGAGAGGATCTTTATATTGTATTTGGTACTTGTTATGAAGATCTTGGGCAATATAAGCTTGCGGAAAAATACTACCTGAGTGCCGAAGCACTTACGAAAATTAACGACGTTTCCGAAGGTAACCGGGCGAGGGGATATATATACAGTCTGATTGGAAACTTTTACATTCACAATCATAATTATCAAAAAGCCAAGTTTTATATCTCAAAATATTTATCCAAGCAAAAAGGGCATGGACCGGAATGGATTTACCAGGTTGACGCCTATTGGGCATTATTTAAAATAGATTCAGCACAAGGTAAGTTTGACGCAATGAAGAACTTGTATAAGTACGTTGAACTGCGCGACAGGATGTACACTGAATCCAAAAATTTGCAGCACGAGGAATTGAATGTAAAATATCAAACATTGCAAAAAAAGAAGGATCTGGAAATGTACAAAGCGAGGAATCTGCTTCAACAACAACAGGCTGAAGCTTCGCGCAGGGTAATGTATATCGGCTTTGCCAGCCTTTTTATCATTATACTCTTTATTCTTGCCCGGTATGTAAGTAAACAGAAAAGTAATCGACTATTAAGTCTTCAAAAGGAAGAGATCGATAAGAAAAATCATTTATTGGAAACGGTTGTTATGGAAAAAGACGATCTGCTTATTTCAAAAGAGTGGTTATTAAAAGAGGTTCATCATCGTGTGAAAAATAACCTCCAGTTAGTAATGAGTTTATTAAACTCCCAGACGAATTACCTTAAGGATGAATCCGCCATGAAGGCGGTAATGGAAAGCAAGCACCGGGTCCTGGCCATGTCCCTTATACATCAGACATTGTACAGTTCGGAAAATGTTTCCAGTATTGAGATGAGCGACTACATTAAGACTGTGGTAGATTACCTGCAGGAGAGTTATGAAACGAAGACCAAGATCTATTTTGAGCAACAAATTGAGCCGCTAAGGCTTGATGTTAGTTTTGCTGTTCCAGTCGGGCTCATCCTAAACGAATTGGTCACTAATGCGATCAAGTATGCCTTTCCGATTGCAGCGCAACACCGCATAACCATATCATTTTTCAAATCAGCCGAACGTGAGGTAACACTCATCGTTGCTGATAATGGAAAAGGTTTGCCGGACAATTTCGAACCTTTAAACACCAAATCTTTCGGAATAACACTGGTCCGCGGACTTACCGACGACTTAAATGGCAATCTAACATTGGAGAATCGTTCAGGCACCACAGCGACATTGGTGTTTGCATATTCAGAAATGTTCAAGAAAGTGTCTTAAATAATCACGAAGGATGGGATTTTATCATCCTTCGTGATCATGCGTTAAGAAAATAGATTTAGATTCTTTTTTATATATTCTCTGACAGATATCGGCTTAGTTCCGGTGAGTTTTTCAACGTTGTCATTCATGCCGTTGGTTTCGCCGCTATTGAAATCTTTTGTAATCCCCTCAATATGCTGTATGAAATATGGAGTGAAATGGTTTGCCGCTAAGACTCCAGCAAATTGCTGCACCTCCATAGGCACAAAGTCGATCGGCCGGCCTAACTCTTCTGTAAGAATCTCTGCTACTTCCTGCTGGCTCAGTTCTTCTGGTCCGTAAAGTTCATAGGTTTGTCCCGCATGCCGGTCGGGGTCTGCCATGATTGTTGAAATTACTCTTCCAGTATCTTCTCCGGCGATAGGTGCATAGCTCGAATTAAAAAATGGCGTTAACAGGCGGTTATGGTGCTTTATCTCCGGAGCGAAATACATCAACCATTCCGCGAACAGCGTTGGACGTAAATGGGTAACGGGAATTCCGCTGTGGTCAAATAGCCTTTCCGATATCCAGTGATTTTGAGCGCCATGACTTGGAGATTCTCTTCTTGAGGTGCGTTGAGACATGTTCACGATATGTGCTACGTTAGCTTCCAGTGCCGCCTGGATAAAATATGCCGTTGCGTCTAGTATTCCGGGAACCTGTATAGGATAGACGAAGTAAGCGGCTGAAATGCCTTCCATAGCACGGCTGACTGAATCTAAATCTGTAAGATCACCTTCGACTATTTCTGCGCCAAGGCTCGCCAGTTCTTCGGATCGTTCGTCAGATTTGTGGACCAGTGCCCGTACCGGAATATGTTGTTTCAGCAATTCTGCGGTTGCAATGCTACCGGTGGCACCGGTAGCACCCGTTATCAGTATTTTCTTTTCCATTATTTTATTTTTAACGTCTATTATTGAGCAATTTTTATTAGCAGACTTGCTAATTTATCGGGCATAGACAGAAAAGGCGTATGGCTGCTGTTAAGGGAATATACTTCTTTTACGCCACTCGCGCTTACCATCTGGTGCTGAACTTCTATGCTGATAACGTGATCCTGTAAAGTGTGGACATAAGCTTTGTTCACTTTGCCAAAATTTTCATTTGTCAATGTTACCGGGTTAGTAAATGGAATGGCAGGCTCCACCCTATAGTTTTTCATTACAAGCGCCTGAGTTGCTGGTGATGAGTCAGCACAAAAAATATTAATAATGTTTTCATGCTTCACGTCAAGGGTAAGCTTATCAGCAGAGGGGATAAGGGACGGACCAAGCAACGATTTTGCGTCAGTCGAAGCAATGGCAAGTAATGATTGTCCGTTGGCCGGTAAGTATGCACCTACATAAATCAGTTTCTCGATTTTATCGGGATACGATTCAGCTACTGCAGAAATGATCATGCCGGCAAGGCTGTGACCAACTAATATCACCTTTCCATCGACGCTGTTGATGGCATCTGCGACTTTGCTTTTGTAAGCGTCCAGACTAAGCAATTGTGAAGCAGTCGTATCACTTCCATGACCCGGCAACTCAACTACGACCACTTTCGCGCCGGCTTTCTTTAATGATTTTGTCACATTTTCCCAAGCGTAAGGGGCCATCCATGCGCCATGGACAAGCACGAATGTCCTGCTCGTTTTTTCTGTTGGATTTTTCGGATTTTTGGCTGCCACAGAACCAAAGACTACTGAAATTAAAAGTAGTACGGATAAAGCTGTTGTTTTCATTTTTAATCAATTTAGACGGCTGTAAAATTTAATACCGCATTATTGACTTGTCCACTTTGGTGCCATGTTGTAAAGTGTTAATAATTAGCAAATTGTATATTCCTGCCTTAGGAACTGTTACGATATTTCATATTTAACCGATTTTCAATATGAAATGACGTAGCAAAATATGGAGCAGGAGAAAACCCAGGAAAAATTAGGTTTAACCTCAAATATAATCAGTACCTTAATGACTGATTTTACTATATCGAATTTTATAATTTTGCTGGGCCATATTGGATTTCGGAAGTTATTACCGGATGTCGTCACAGAAATAATGCATAAACGAATGTGTTACCTTATATCGTCATTAGATTGTTTATTTACTAAATAAAGTAATTTACTCAATCTTAAATTGATGTTAGTTATTGCTAATCAGTTAGTTATAAACTGGAATGAAGTTAGCAGTATACTGGTAATTTGAGAACTAATTGCTTTAACAAATTTCGGCTTGAATAAGATTCCGATACGCAGATAGCGTGGGAAAACAAATACCCTTGCATGAAAAATTTTGAAAACATTGAAACAAATCGAGACGCCATGTTGCCGGATGGAGCACATAAGAATTTACTGAACCTGGCAGTTCCTTATATTTTAGAAGTTAAGAGTAAACTAGACTTTAAAGCTTTTTTAGAAGGAATTTTACAAGAACTGATATCGTATAGTGCTTACTTATTGCTACGAAAAAATCATTTAAATAATTCCTTTGACATTTATTTGGCTGATGAAACCCTGCAGGACACGGCGATAAACTTGCCAGTAGGAGATCCGTTTCTAAATTCGTTTACAGCGGAGCAAGGCGCCATATTCCTGTCGAAGGAAGACTTCAAGCAATCCATTGAATTTTCAGCCAAATCACGCGTTTTATTGACTATACCGGCTGCTGATATTGCGATATACCCGTTGTTCGATGAAGGTGAATTGACCGAGGTGCTCGTGTTTTTTGCAGAAATCCCGAATACATTCTTGGAAAAAGGAAATGAAATTAGAGAACTCAGTCCGGCCTTCTTCTCTTGCTTACGAATATTAGCACTTAAAGACGATAACAGGCGTTTGGATTATGAAAAGGAAATATTGCTGACACTTTTGGATGACATCAATGGTATTAAAGATAAACAGACGCTGTTACCAACTATTTATGAGCGTTTAAAATTCTTGCTTCCCTTCGATGATATCTGGATAACATGTATTAGCGCAGATAAGAAATCCTATCGTTTTTTAGACAGTCATTTTGACGAGAAGCGGCGGGACCATCCGATAATTGAACATTTCGTGGCCGCTGAATTTACTCAGGCAAACCGAATGGTTCAGATTTTATCGTCACAGTCTAACCCAATACAGTTTGATTGTCATGCGCTCAGCGATATTGGGGTAGATGGCAACATTTATGATTTGTTCAAGGACACAGGTGTCAAACACCTTTTGGCGGTACCATTAAAAGACGGGAAAGCTAGTTTTGGTGGAATTTACTTAACTACTGAATCCGACATTGCCTTTTCGGGGCATCAGACAAGGATTCTCCGAACCATGGCAGGTCGCCTGTCTCTTGCGATCACGGGAATCCAATTGTCTGAAAATCTTAAGGAGAAAGAATCCGAAAAATCAGCATTACTCTCACTTAGCGGCGAAATAGCCAGCATTCGCGATCAAAAACAATTATTGGAGATATTGAAGGGTACAATCCGGAAGCTTATTCCCTTTAATGACATTTCGGTCACCCTATACGATTTTCAAAAAAAAACGCATCACGGATACTTGGTTTCTGCTGAAAAAAAACGGTCGGAGCATCCAGAATTTAGTGAAGCATCAAAGGTGCATTCGCCCATTAACGATTCCGTAGTCGAACAAACTTTAGCAAATGGCAAACCTGTTATATTCCGCGTGGACGAGTTGCTCAAATTATCCAATCCATCCAGGTATATAGATTTTTACAGTAAAACAGGGATCGTGGAATTCGTTGGCACATCAATGTATAACAAGGATGGAATTTTTGGTGGGCTTTACATTTTCTCCGAACAAAACAATACCTATCACCCTAAACAGTTTGACCTGATCCAGGGAATAGCCAACCAACTCGCAATTACAATATCAAACATTCTTGCATACGAAGAACTATTAAGTAAGGAGGAAGAGAAGGGGATATTGCTGAATATTAGTAACGACCTGGCCTGCATCCGTGTTAAATCAGATCTTCTTAAAGTGTTACATGAGCGATTGAAGTCGATCTTTTATTTTGATCATGCTACTATCTTGCTGGTTGACAATGAAAAAAAGACCTACAACGGCTATATTTTTGACCCTAATTCAAGATGTCTGAACCATCAGGATTATCTAAGTATATCTGAAAGCGAGTACCCAATGGATGATGCAATTATCCAACATGTTCTGGCTTCGGATGCACCCAAAGTGTTCGATCTTGCCAATCTAATTCTTCAAAAGGATTGCCCTGCATATCTGCATATGAACTACGATTGCGGGATGCGGGAAACTGTGTTCGCCCAGCTACATTCAGGAAATAACCTTATTGGATTCTTAATGCTGATGTCTGATTTGAAAAATAGTTTTAATTCGCAACAGCTCGAGTTGATTCGTGGTTTATCCTATCAAATGTCTAATGCAGTCGCAAATATTGTTGCAGATGAAAAGATCGTCCAAAGAGACCATGAGAAATCTGTTTTACTATCGATGAGTAACGACCTTGCCGGTGTACGTACGACAGTTGATTTGTATAAGGTACTTGATCAGCGACTGCGTAGTCTTTTTACTTACAGCCACTTTATGCTTGCAAAAGTCACAGAAGATGGAAATTCATTGGCATCCATGATTTTGGATCCAAAATCAAAGAATAGAATTCATCCCGACTATCAGGATTTTGCATTGTCAAAAATTCCTATAAACGATGGATTCTTTAGCGTTGCATTTAATACAGGGCGGCCGGTTATTTTTAATCTTACTGATATCATAAACAGAAACGATTTACCCGGTCATATTAAAATGAGTTACAGCAGCGGTATTAAAGAAATGGTTCTGATAGGTTTGACCAATGGACAGAGGAGAACAGGAATGCTCGGCATTTTTATCGAAGAACCTAATAAGATTAAGTCTGAGCATTTAAATTTGCTTCATGGTATTTCCTCTCAGTTAGCGACAGCCGTCGCTAATATTCTTTCCAACGAAAAGATTGAACAGCAAGTTCTTGAAATTTCTAACTTTAAGAAACAACTGGAGGTGGAGAATCGTTATCTCCAGGAAGAAATACAAACTACAAATAATTATAGCGAAATTGTCGGTAACAGTACGGCTCTTCGCGACGTTTTTAGATTGGTTACAAGTGTTGCGCCAACGTCTAGCTCAGTATTGATTTTGGGAGAAACGGGTACAGGGAAGGAACTCATTGCGCGCGCAATTCACAATTCTTCGCCAAGAAAAGGGAAATTAATGGTGAAGGTTAATTGTGCCACTTTACCAGCCAACCTTATTGAAAGCGAATTGTTTGGGCATGAAAAAGGGAGTTTTACAGGGGCTACCGATAAAAGGATCGGAAAATTTGAACTGGCTAACAATAGCACCTTGTTCCTTGATGAAATCGGGGAAATGCCGCTAGAGCTACAAGTAAAGTTGCTTCGTGCACTTCAGGAAAAAGAAATAGAACGCGTTGGCGGACGGACGGTGATCAAAACGGATGTCCGGATTATTGCTGCTACAAATCGGGATTTGGAAAAAGAAGTTTCGTTAGGAAATTTTCGAAGTGACCTGTTTTACCGCTTGAACGTATTTCCTGTCTTCATCCCCCCTCTAAGAGAGCGTAGGGAGGATATTCCTCTCTTAGCTGCTCATTTTTTGACCAAGCACTCGAAAAAAGCCGGGAAAAAAGTAGTTGGTTTCTCAGCCAAAGTCATTAAAGCATTGGCTGCCTATAATTGGCCCGGTAATGTCCGGGAACTCGAGCATTTAATTGAGCGAAGTATCTTGTTGACATCACAGCAACTGATAACCCAATTGCAAATTCCGTCACCGGAAAAGGATGGACTGGAGTCTTACTTCTCTACTGGGGATTTTAGAACTATTGACGATGTTGAAAGAGAGCATATCATTTATGTACTGAAAGCTTGTAAAGGTAAGGTAGCCGGCCCAGGCGGTGCTGCAGACGCACTTAAAATCCCGTCAACGACGCTGAATTCAAAAATGAAAAGACTCGGCATTAAAAAAGAATATATCCAGGAGTAGACGATTCGCTATCTCATTTGAAAAGGTGCAACTTTAGATTATCTAAAACTGCACCTTTTGAAGGATATATTATGTTACCGGAAGTCCATTCTTTCCAATTAGTCTTCTTAAAGAAGCTACATGGCCGAACAATACTAAGGGAACAATAAAAGTTGGCAGCCAGACAAATGGAAATATGAGAATTGCCCAATTAGGTTGATCAAAAGCCAGCTTCTGGACAGGAAATGGCGCAGATAACAATGCTTTAGAAACAACATTGGTCAAAAGAAGCAGGCAAATGATGTTCCAGACCAATAATAATCTGGGCTTGAAAGGTGTCTTCGAAAAAACAAAATAGGCTACAACCGGTGCACTTAACCCGGAAAGTATGTCCAAATTACCTCCTTCAAATGTCATTATTTTAGGAACCGCCTTATTAATGAATAGCGCAAATAGCACCAACTCCACAAAAATCCTGACCGTGTTTAAATAAGTGACTTCTTTAAGCGGTAAACTGTCTATAAATTTTTTGCCTCCTTTTGTTATCATCAGGATAATAATGAGAAGAATTGGCGGTAATATCCCAAGAAGAAATAGTTTCGGCGGAAAGCTTTGCAGATTGGTGCTGTAAATATCCTTGCCCGCAAGGACTCCCTGAAAAATTAACCAGATAAACATCAAAAGGTAAACTACCATTTTCCCTTTCGCACTTAAATAGGTGGATTTGTTTATAATTAAAATATACATTAAGTATGTTGCTGCTGTTATTAGGCCAAATACTATGGCTAGGTAACTTGGAATTTGTAGGCTCATGTTATTACAGAATTTGAGTTTAAGCGATGGAATGTTGATATGTACTATTCAATAAGAGGGCCAGTTTGTAATTAATTCATTTACAGGTTGTTATTTAATTCCTTCAACTTGAGGGTTACTTTATATCATAAATAAGCATTTTGCCAATGATATAAAGTAACAAAAAGAAACATTTAAGGCAGTACTAAGCTGTAACGGGATCGGAAGAAAGAAAATCAAGCACCTTTTGAGAATGGGCTTCACCATTTAAAAAGGCTCTGAATTTAAATGCGACTTTCCCGTCTGTTCCTGTCACGAATGTTTCTCGTCCTTTCAGAAACAACCACGGTTTCACGCCGAAGTACTCCCTAACTACATTATGCGGGTCACTTAGCAGTGAAAAAGGTAACCGATTTTTCTCTGCAAATTTTTTGTGGCTTGTAACGCTGCCTTCATTTATCCCAATTACCAGGGCTCCTCTTTCAATAAAGTCAGTAAAACTGTCGCGGAAGGCACATGCTTCTGCGGTGCATACCGCACTTTCATCTTTTGGATAAAAGTAAATGACCAGCTTTTGATATTTTAAATGGTCTTCTATATTAAACAGCATGCCATTTTGGTCAACAAGGGAAAAGTTTGGAACATTGTCCCCAATTTCTAAGGTTTTCATATTTTAATTATTTGATTGTAAGAATGACTATTTAAAAAGCTCAATGTTTTTGTTTATAAAATCGCTAAGAGATAGCGGCTTGGTACCGGTTATCTGCTCTACGAAATTGTTCTGGCCAGCCATTTCTCCTGATCTGAACATGTGTCCAATAGCGGCAATATGCTGAATATTGAATGGCGTGTTATATGGAGAACTACTTGACCGGATAATATCGGAAAATGCATCGGGTTCAATAGATAGGTAATTGATCTCTCTGCCCAACACCCCTGAGAGAATCGATGCCACTTCTTCCTGGGTTAATTCGTCTGGACCATATAGCGGATAAGTTTTACCGGCATGCCCTTCGGGATTGGCCAATATAGCAGCACCAACTCGGCCAATGTCTTCGCTGTTAATTGATGCATATTTAGCTTTGCTTCCATAAGGAGAGATTAATCTGTTATTATCTTTAATTTCCTGACCAAAGTAAGCGAGCCACTCCATAAATAATGTGGGTTGCAGGTGCGTTACCGGAACTCCGGAACGATCAAGGAGACGTTCAGCCACCCAATGGGCCTGTGCCGAATGGCTCGGGGCGTTTCTCAATGCTGTACGCTGTGATACATTGACAATAAGACCAACGCCCTCTTCTTTTGCAGCTTGGGCAAATAATGCGGTTGCATCTAAAAGACCGGGGGCCACAGGATAGACAAAATAGGCGCCGTTAACCCCACGCAGCGCGGCGCTTAATGAGCCCAGATCGTTAAAATCACCTAACACAACTTCTGCGCCAAGTGTATTTAATTTTTCTGATCGTTCATCATGCTGACGAACCATAACCCTCACAGGCACATTTAATTCTAAAAGCCGCCTTGCGGCGAAGTTGCCGGTAACTCCGGTTGCTCCGGTTACCAAAATTCTACTTTTCATGATCTTAATTGTTATTATTTCTAATTATTGACACGTTTTCATTGGTCATTTGCAACCAGCTTATTTGTTGTAATATTCGATTGCGCTTATTCATTCAGCCAAACGCTGTCAGCTGACAGCCATCTTTAAGGTTTGAATTTGGAATATCTGAATAATGAACTACATTTGCAAGCGGTTGCAAAACAATACCAGTACAAATGTAGAGTTATAATTTTAATTTGCAACTGGTTTTAAAATAAAATCGAAAATAATGAAAATTAATCGATTTTTTCCACTTGAAAACATGGTAGTGAGTGACATAGAGGCCCTGTCAATTCTATTGAATATATCTTTAAGAATAAGCGGCACTTTAGGCAATAGCTTACAATGGAAGCGAATTTGCTCAAATACCTGTGCTTCCGTAATTGATTTATCACATGCAATTTAATACAAATGAAATACTTTCAGTTAACAATAAAAGGCTTTCGCAATGTTATGCTCGTGGCAATAATTTTGCTCAATACAAAAGTTTTGTACGCTCAGACATTGCAGGATATGGCCCAGCTAAACTATCAACTAAGTTGGAATGGCAGCTCTACAAAAATAAGTATCGATCTTGCTTACTTTTCTCCTGTAAAGGACAGTACAATCTTTTATTACGGTCATCCTGAACTAGGGGGGCAGAAAAAGATATTTGATATCATCAGTCACGTAACCGTAGGGGGAGGTGATTCAGTCTTGATCGATTCGCAAGCTAGGAAAATCAAAGTTTTGCACTCAGGAAGGGGGGAAAAGTCGATTCACTATGAGATCGATGGCAAACTGTTGATAGATGAAAAACGCGCAAGACCCAACGAATTATTCAGACCGGTGATCCATCAGGGAGCACTTTATAGCCTCGGCTACAACTTGTTTCTTTCCAGCCCTGATACAAGCTATAAAACTGTCTCTCTAGTTTGGAAATTTTGGCCCAAAAACATACCTTATTTCTATTCCCTGGCCCCTGAAGCCAAGCCCTTTGAGACTCAAACATTGAGTTTAAAAGCCTTAGATAACCTGTTATTTGTTGGCGACCCAAAACTTATTGTTAAAAAATATGATGTATATGGGATTCCATATTATGCTGTTACAACGGAAAGAGATAGCCTGAATGATATGCAGCAGAAGATTTCACCCTTTTTCACTAAATTTTTCCCTTCAATCCGTAATTTTTGGGCAGACTATAAGGGAAGTTCTTATTTTATATGCATGCTTCCTTTGTTTAATAATCCGCCTTCTACTGCCACGGGCGTAAATCTGGGGCAAGGCTTTATCATGAAATATAGTGGCTCATATGATGAGATGAAGAAACGAGTTATCGCTCATGAAACATCACATACCTGGATTGGAAAAGTTTTAAGACTCCAATCAAAAGGGTTTGAAACAGCCTGGTTCTCGGAAGGATTTAATGATTATATATCAGTTTTTAATTTGGTGAAAGCTGGAATGATGGATGAAACTTCCTTTTTAAACCACTTAAATGTGGAGAATTTAAAAAGCCACTACACTAATCCGGTAAACCAGATGCCCGCAGATTCAATTGAAAAGCATTTTTGGGAAAGCCATAATTACGAGGTTTTGTCTTATCAAAGGGGGTTTATTTATGCCTTCTACCTGGATAATCAAATTCGAATAAAGACAAACGGAAATAAGAATATCAGGTCGTTCCTGCTTTCCTTTTTTAAACACGTGCAAACTCAAAAAAAACCGATCACTTTGACAGATTATGAAAAAGAATTATCGGCATTTTTTTCGGAAACAAAAGTAATTGAGGAAACAAATGATTATTTGCTGAACGGACAATTATTGGATTTTCATCAGGTTCAGCTGATTAAAGGCTTTAAGGTGAAATTTGAAGGTGATGTTCCTGTGATAACGGTTAGCCCGGGTTACAATATACATGACTTATACAATTTTTAAATCCGGCAATATTTTTTCCATCGGCCATATAAAGGTCTTCTTTGGGTATTTTTTTAGCATTTATGTTCTGAAAGTATTACAGGTCCACCTTTCCTGATTTGTCAATTCATATCATAATCCAACGAATCAATACATTTATTACTATCTCGGTTGCTACCCAATGGGTAGGGGGATAATTTTAGATTAAGGCAGGCTTGGTTCTTTGAAATAATAGCTGAGACGTTTAGTATCCGGGGTAACTCCTGATTTGAAGTTCTTTTGACTTACCTCTGTGGATTGATTGAAAGCGAGATGCCGAAACATGAATTGGTTTTAAAATGAATATGCGGAAAACTGGAATGAAGTTCTCCTCATATCGTTCTTCCCGGCATTTATTTACGATATATCACAATAAAAAATTCACTTTGTAATGAATAAAATACTGACTAACAGTTATTTATTAGATTGGTTAAATAGTTGAATAATTGGTATCCATAATGTTTGGAGTTTGAGTCATGGTAGAAGCTAATTGTTAGTGATTGACCATACTCAAAAAAACACACGATATGGAAAACAACTATTTGAAAAAAAGCATTGTTCTTGCATTGGTATTTGTTGCAGGATGGAGTTCATTCGCTAACGGCCAGGCACCGACAATCATAAGCGGTAACATTATCGATGCTAAGTCAAAAGAAAGCATGCCAGCAGTTACCATCTCATTTATAGGGACGACGGTTGGCACAAGTGCCGATAATACCGGGCATTATTCGATTAAATCAAACGGTAATTTCAGTCAGGTAAAATTCTCTTTTATCGGTTACCGATCTGTTATCAAGAGTGTTTTGTCCGGCCAATCCCAAACGCTCAATGTAAGTCTGGCTGAAGATGAGCATTTACTTAAGGAAGTTGTAGTCAGATCCGGAAAAAAAGTTAAGTACCGAAATAAAGGTAACCCAGCCGTAGAATTGATCAGGCAAGTCATTGCCCATAAAGACCAGAACCGGGTTGAAAACTATAATTACGCTGAATATCATCAATATGAAAAAATGGTATTCGCATTGAGTAATTTGTCCGATAAATTTAAGCAAAAAGGTGTTTTTAAAAATTATCAGTTTTTGTTTCAAAAACAAGACTCCACAGAGATTGGCGGCCAAAATCTGCTTCCGATTTACATGGAGGAAAAGCTTTCGCACAATTTCTTTCGAAAACAGCCTTTTGCAAAAAAGCAATATATAGAGGCCGACAAACAAGTTAAATACGATGAACATTTTGTGGACAATCAAGGCTTAAGCTCATATTTCAACAGAATGTATCAAGACATTAATATTTATGATAATAACATATCAATGCTCGGAAACCAGTTATTGAGCCCGATCGCGGATGCATCTCCAAGCTTCTATAAATTTTTTATTACGGATACGCTGAAAGATGTCGTGCCTAATCTGATAGAATTGAGCTTCACTCCGCGAAATGGTACAGATCTGTTATTTGAAGGTAGATTATACATCACCGCGGACGGAAATTATGCGGTAGAAAAAGCAGTGTTGTCCGTTAACAAAAACATTAACCTGAATTTTGTCAGACAAATGCAGGCCATTCTTGCTTTTGAAATAGCCAGTGACGGTCGGTATCATCTTAACCAAAGTGATCTTAAAATAGAATTCGGTCTAAATAAGAAAAAAGGCGGAGGAATCCTCGGTGAACGTGTGGTAATGCTACGTGATTTTATAATTAATAAACCGCGTCCCTTGTCTAATTATCAGGGTCCGGCCGAAGTTGTGATGGCTGATGCTGAAGGTAAAAGCGACGACTATTGGCAGAAAAACAGGCCGGACAGCCTCAAGCCGACCGAGAGGGATGTCTATAAAAACATTGATAGTCTCCAAAATTTACCATCGTTTAGACGAACAATGGATATTGCCACTTTGATATTAGCTGGGTATAAAAGTTTCGGGCCGTTCGAGGTCGGGCCGCTCAATACATTTTATAGTTTTAATCCGATTGAGGGGTTCCGGCTTAGGGTCGGCGGGCGTACAACAACGGCACTGAGTAAGCGTTACTATTCCGAAGTTTATGGAGCTTATGGTTTTAAGGATCAAAAATGGAAGTACTTTGTAAGCGGTACATATTCCCTGAATAATAAATCCGTTTATTCCTTTCCACAAAGCTTTATCCGAGCCAGTTTTCAACACGACACTAAAATACCCGGACAGGAATTGCAGTTTGTACAGGAAAGTAACTTCTTGCTTTCATTCAAACGCGGCTACAACGATATTCTGACCTATAATGATGTGTTTAAGCTTGACTATGTTCAGGAATTCCTTAACCACATTTCCTATCAAGTTGGGTTTAAAAAATGGACTCAAAATGCCGCGGGACCAGATGTAGGCGGTGCCTTGTACTACCAGAACTCAATGAATGGACAGAAAAATACAGTCGAAAGCGTCAAAGACGTGCAGTTCAACCTTCAGTTTCGCTTTGCGCCTCATGAGAAGTTTTACCAGGGCAAACTATACCGCACCCCCATTCCAGATAAATACCCAATATACACCATCCGCTACCAGCAGGGGCTGAAGGGTGTTTTGGGCGGTCAGTACAGGTATGAAAATTTCACAGCCAACATTACAAAACGGTTTTATTTGTCCCAGCTAGGCTATTCTGACGTGAGCACAGAGGGTGGTTATATAGCAGGTAAAGTTCCGTTTCCACTATTAGATATAGCCCATGCTAATCAAAGTTACGCACTTCAGCTGCAATCATACAACCTGATGAATTTCCAGGAATTTGTTAGTGATCATTATGCCGCTCTTAATATTGATCACAACTTTAATGGCTTTATATTTAATAAAATTCCTTTTCTGGAGAAATTAAAGTTAAGAGAAGTTATCTCCTATAAGATATTATGGGGTGGTATCCGCAACCAGAATAATCCGGCACTTCACCCTGATTTATTAAATTTTCCGTTAAGAAATCGCCTTCCATTCACTTATGCATTAGACAATGGACCTTACCAGGAGGGTAGTATCGGAATAGGGAATATTTTCAAAGTACTACGCCTGGATTATGTTGAACGTTTTAGTTATCTGGATCATCCCGATGTCCCGAAGCATGGTATCAGAGTATTTATACTTTTGCAATTTTAGTAAAGTCGAAGGTTAAATTTCACGGCATTTAACTGTAGCTTTTTGAGTAACTACTTTATATCAACTTTCCAGTTGTTTATTTACGAAATAAAGTAATGCAATCATATTTATTTGATATTAAATAGTTGATTGATAGCGTTTTATACGGTGGCACAACGTTGGCAATTGATTGATACCAATGGTTCGACCAGGCGCGGCATGAACAACAGAAAATATATATATGCTTTGTTAATTTCAGGAATCCTGTTGATCAGTTTCCTGGATGTCAACGCGCAATCTTATCACGAACTGAGCACCGCTGAACTTAAGCAGCTTCTGCAGCGGGCAAATTCTGATTCAGCCAAATTCGACATAATTATATCTTTAAGCCGTTCCTACCTCTTTAAACCTGCAGGTAAATTAAAGGATGCTGATTCCGCAACTTTATTTATCGGTGAAGCTTCACGGTTAAACCTGAAACTTCATGATAAACGCGGAACAGGTCGTATCGCTTTGCTTATGGCCATGATATATAATTATCAGGGATTAAAAGAAAAAGGTATGCGATCTGCTGAAGCAGCATTACGGATTTTCTCAGGGCTTAATTCCAAATCGGATATAGCTGAAGCCCTTATCATTATCGGCCAACATTATAACAATGATGAGCCGGGCATAAGCAAAAAGATAGATTACTATAAAAAGGCCATATCTTTTTTTAGCCAGGCGGGTTCTCAAAATAGGATGGCAACCACTTTAAAAGATCTTGCCGACTTTCAGATAATCGCAAATCAGAATAGCGATGCACTGAAAAATCTTCGCTCGGCTGTATCGATCTACCTTTCTACCGGCTATAAAAACATGCAGGGCGTTTATGATCTCCTTGGATACGACTTAGCTAAAATGGGTGACTATGTAGATGCACTTAAATATAGTTTACTTGCTGTCAAAACTGCTGAATCAGTAAATGATACATCAGCCCAACTCGGTACTATTTATTACCGCGCAGCATTTTCTTATTATATGACCAAGCAGTATTCAGCCGCTGATGACTATATCAATAAAGGGTTGCGTGTAGTTTATAAATACAAAGATACATCGGCCATTATTGCCATGACCCTGAATAAATCATACGCCTTAATGAAGTTAGGAAAGTTCACGGAAGTTATCCCGCTGATGAAACAATTGACAAGGCTCAACTCATCTTCGAGAAGCCCTGGCCTGGAAGTCGAACTTGCTTATCTATTTATGTCCAATTATCTTCATCTGAAGCAACCCGACAGAGCAAAAAAATATTTTGAAAAGTTGAATGTGCTAGCCCGGCAAAAGGATCTGCAGGGAGAGATTCATGAAAAAGCACTACGCGGTATTATAACTTACCATCAATTTACTGGTCAATATAAAAAATCATATCCTTATATAGCTGAACATCAGCATTTCTGCCAGAAAAACAATTATAAGATATTTATGCCGCAGGAGCAACTTTGGCTGTTTAAAGCGGACTCTGCAACCCGTAACTATATATCTGCAATCAAACATTATCAAGAATTTAAAAAGGTAGATGATTCCATATTAGTGGAAAAAAATAGCCGGCAAACAGCGCTACTTAACGTACAGTACGAGTCCGATAAAAAGAACAAAGACATCGTACTTAAAGCAAGGGATATACAATTACTAACAAAGCAATCTCGATTACAGCAGATCAAATTACAACAACAACGTTCGATTCGCAATATTGTGATCTGTACCAGTCTTTTACTGTTGCTTTTTCTGGCGATTGGCTACAACCGATTTCGCCTAAAGCAGCGTAGTAATATGCTTCTGCGCGCTCAGCAAGCAGAGATCAATGAGCAAAATCATACACTGCAGAACTTTAATAATGAACAATCCTCCCTGTTAAAAGAAAAAGAATGGTTGCTCCGTGAGGTTCATCATCGTGTTAAAAATAATCTCCAGGTATCGATGAGCTTGCTGAATATTCAGTGCTCATACCTTGACAATGAGTTAGCACGAGACGCGATCCAGGATAGCCAACGCCGCATACATGCTATGTCTCTGATACATCAGAAATTATATCAATCGGAGACCGCAACACAAATTGATATGTCGACCTACATTCCGGAACTGGTAAACTATTTAAAGGAATGTCTAAGTAAAGGGGACGATATCAATTTTATACTAGACGTTTCGCCTACAGCCCTGGACATTTCGCAGGCGGTCCCATTGGGTCTTATCTTAAACGAAGCTATTACTAATGCAATGAAGTATGCATTTAAAAATAACCAAGTCGGAACAATTGTAATTTTATTGAGAAACGAAAGTGACCAGCATTTACGACTCTCAATTTCTGATGATGGAATCGGTCTGCCATCTGACTTTGATCCGCAATCGTCAAATTCTTTGGGCATGAACTTAATGGCTGGGTTGTCAGCGCAGATTGATGGTGAATTCAGAATTCAAGGGGGGAAAGGGACGAAAGTTGATGTCGTTTTTGCCGAGTTTAAACTATTGCAGGATCGGTCATATCAGGAGAAGGACGA
The DNA here is from genome assembly GCF_056405015.1 of Mucilaginibacter sp. P2_A4. Classification (NCBI taxonomy): domain Bacteria; kingdom Pseudomonadati; phylum Bacteroidota; class Sphingobacteriia; order Sphingobacteriales; family Sphingobacteriaceae; genus Mucilaginibacter; species Mucilaginibacter sp. P2_A4. Next base: position 57,929 of record NZ_JBFUCX010000002.1, read on the forward strand.
ATTAATTCAGGCTTAGGGCAATACAGTAAATCAAATAAAAGACATTAAAAATGAACGGAAAAATACTCATTGTGGAAGACGAGTTCATCATTGCCGAGGATCTCAGAAAGATTCTTGAAAAAGCAGGTTATGAAATCAGCGGAATCGCACCTTCGGTTCCAAAGGCACTTGAAATAATAAAGTTGAAAAGGCCCGCCTGGGTTTTTGTCGATATACAACTGACCGGGAAATTAACCGGACTTGATCTTGCCGCATCTTTAAATGAATTGGAAATTCCTTTCATATACGTTTCGGCAAATTCAAATCAAAGCGTTTTGGAACTTGCAAAAGCGACAAAACCTTATGGTTTTATGGTCAAACCGTTTCGAGAAAAAGACGTACTTGTTGCGCTGGATATCGCTATTTATCGCCATGAGAATAATCTGGAAAATAAATTAATTAAAGAGGTAGCGTTACAGGCTGAGGTTTTGCAAGTCCTGGAAAATTCCCGTGATTGGAAATTAAAAATGGCAGCTATTCTGACCGCTTTTAATAGGCATATTCCCTTCGATTATTTCGCTGTTTGCTGGGAAGATGAAACACTCGGGCACAATGGAATGGCATTTCTAAAGGATGGCGGTGGTGGGTTTGAATTTCTGTCAGTCGAGCACTTAGCGGTCAGGGTGGATAAAACCGAACAACAGCTGCTTGCGGCAAAGTCAAGCGGCGTTTTTCCTAGCGAAGCGGTTTACTACAGCGGGAATGATTTTGAGCACATGATCAATCAAAATCCATTCAGAAAAATAATCAGCCGCGAATTCGAGCTGGGTTCGGTTTTGATGCAACCGGTCATATTGCCAATAAGGAACAAGCTTTTGTGTTCTTTTTACAGTCGGGACAGCAAAGGCTATAAACAGGAACACGTTGCCTGGCTGGAACGATTACAACTTCTGCTGATCCAGATCGGAGACAAACTATTAAGTTATCACAAAAGCCCACCCCGAGCCGAGATTCAACATGAGGCTCGAACGATTTTACTGGAACAGGTTTCAGAAATTGAAATACCGCCAAGAAACGAGGAACTCGGTTTGGTAGGTTCCAGTGATTCATTTGATACCATAAAAGAACAACTCAATGTGGTGGCTCCATTCGATATTTCCGTGCTTATTCTGGGCGAAAGTGGCACAGGGAAAGAGAGAGTAGCTCAGGCTATCCATCGCCTCTCTGATCGCAAAACGAAACCGTTAGTGAAGGTTAATTGTGCCGCGATTCCTGCCGCCCTTATGGAATCGGAGCTTTTCGGGCATGAAAAAGGTGCTTTTACTAGTGCTATAAACCGACGGATAGGAAAGTTTGAAGAAGCTATTGGCGGAACTATTTTTTTGGATGAAATCGGAGAACTGCCACTTGATCTGCAAGTAAAATTACTCTGTGTTTTGCAGGAAAAGGAAATTGTTCGCGTGGGAGGTAGCCAAGTCATTAAAACTGATGTGCGTGTAATCGCTGCTACGAACCGTAATCTTGAAAAAGAAGTGGCAGAAGGTCGATTTAGGCTAGATCTTTATTACCGCTTAAACGTTTTTCCGCTAACTCTTCCTCCCCTGCGAAAAAGAAAAGAGGACATCGCCGAATTATCAGCTTTTTTTCTTAAAAACTTATCAAAAAAAATGGGTAAAAATGTGACGTCTATGTCTGATCAGGTCGGTTACGCTTTAAAAACTTACGACTGGCCCGGCAATATCCGGGAACTGGAAAATATTATTGAACGCGGAATTCTACTTACGAACGGAAACATATTGACACACGTCGATCTTCCTGAAAAAACAATGCAGGAGGCCGCAGCAAACGGAGGAGAGTCGCCCATTAAAACTTTTAAGGAAATGGAAAAAGAGTATATTTTTTCAGTTCTAAAAAAATGCGGGGGACGAATTGGTGGGCCCGGTGGGGCAGCGGAAATGCTTGACCTGGCTCCAACTACCCTTATTTCTAAAATGAACAAATTAGGAATTGTAAAGAAATTCACCACATAGTCTAAAGTGCATAACTAAATCAGGAATTATCTCCGGCCGGCCATTGTTGCGATTTGATGACATGACCTTCATAAACTTATTATTGTGAAAAGAAAAATAAACGTGATCGCACTTCTATTCCTGCTGAGTTACTGTTACCCGGCTTATAGTCAGCGGAACAAACCCGACAATATAACGCTACTGAAAATACAGTTAATCAAAAGGGAAAATGACACTGCGCGGGTCGGTATATATTTGATACTGGGTAAATTATATTTGGATAGGCCGGGAAGGGAAAAGGCAAATCTTGATAGTGCTATATATTTTATTTCACAGGGTGATAAACTAAGCCGAGAAATCGGGTATAAAATCGGTTATGGCCGTTCAATGCTCGCCTCAGCACTCGTGTTTATCAGAAAGAACAACAATGAAAACGCATTGCAATTGATTCGCAAGGCCCTGATTTGTTTTCAGCAAGCAGGGGACTTATTGGACGTCGGAGAAACTTATATTCTCATGGGGCAGCGTTATGACAATCAGGCTACGAACCTTGAAGTGAAATTCGATTATTTTAAAAAGGCAGCGGAGGCATTTGTCAAAGCCGGCGCAGTGAAGCGGGCAGGAGATGCTTACAAGGATATTGGGGAAATCCAATTAATGGTTGGGAAAAACAAGGAGGCTCTCGAAAACCTTCAAACTTCATTGAAGTTTTATCAGTCAGTGCACTACAATGAGATGGCTTCTGTTTATTACCTGACCAGCAGGGCGTTGAGCAGAAAAGGAGATTTTATCAATGAGCTGAAATTTAGCCTTCTCGCGATCAAAAATATTGAAACTTTAGGAGACAGCACCTCCCCGGTACTTAGAAATATCTATTACACCACAGGCATGGCATATCATCGTATTTCGAACTATGAGACAGCTCAATCCTATTTGTTTAAAGCAAGACGACTAGCTTATATGCAAAAAGATACACCAGCCATGACCGAAATAACCTTTAATATGGGAATGTCTCAACTTTTTAATCAGAAATATGATGAAACATTAGTACTGATGAAGAGTATGGAGCAACTTAAAGATACCGCTGCGATCATTGAATTTGGCATGTATACAGCAGGGAAATTACGAGAAAGCAGCGATATTTCCCGGAAAAATAAAGCTCGAACGCTGCTGCTTGCACTTCAGAAATATAAAGCGTTTAAACTGGGACTGAACGACCAGGAAAAGCTGGCATCGATATCCCTGCACACTTACCTCGATTTGAGGGACTTTAAAAGTGCTAAGGTTTACGTACGGCAACTAAACGAAATTGTCCCGCTGAAAGATCTGGCACTAACTAATCAATTCGACGCATTAAATGGAATAATCCGTTATCATAATGTCACAGGGCAGGATAAAGCCGCATTAAAGGCCATAAAAGTTTATCAGGATTTGTGCAGGAAAAATAATCTTAAAACATTTAATAAGGAATATGAGCTGTGGCTTTTTAAAACAGATTCAGTAATTGGCAACTATCTTTCGGCTATAAAGCATTATCAGAATTATAAAAGAGGTGAGGATTCTTTACTTAATGAATCTAATAGCCGGCAGATCTCCTTGCTGAATATCCAGTATGAAACCGAAAAGAAAGACAAAGACATACTTCTAAAAAACAGCAATATCCGAATGCTTGGTCGCCAATCCTCATTGCAGCGAATCACCCTTAAACAAGAAAAAATCAAACGCAACCTTACCATAGCCGCTGCCTTGATGTTATTGATCGTTTTAGGGGTTGGTTATAACCGATATCGGCTCAAACAAAAAAGTAATCTGCTCCTTCAGTCGCAACAACTTGAAATTGATAACCAACATAAAAAGTTGATGACTTCGGCGGGGAGGCTTAGCCAATTACTGAAAGAAAAAGAGTGGCTGCTGAGGGAAATTCATCACCGGGTCAAAAATAATCTCCAGGTAACGATGAGCTTGCTGAATATGCAATCTTTTTACATATCAAACAACCAGGCGCAGGAAGCAATTGGGAATAGTCGCCGCAGAATGTTCGCGATTTCTCTTATTCACCAGCAATTATATCAATCTGAGGGTTTGTGCTATATCAATATAGGCTCTTACGTTTCGGAGTTGGGAGGGTACTTAAATGATAATCTTGGACTGGAAAAGAAGATTCGGTTTAGCCAGGCAATCGCCAATATGGAGATTGATGTTGCGCAGGCTGTACCGCTTGGCTTACTGATTAATGAGGCTATCACAAACTGCTTCAGACATGCCTTTGTCATCAGAAATGATGGGACTATCAGTGTGCGTGGTGGCTATGACGATAAAGGCTATATAGAGTTATCGATATCCGATAACGGAAGTGGCTTACCTCAAGGATTTTCTAAAATCAAAGGAAACACTTTAGGCATGAACTTGATGTATGGACTTTCAAATCAACTTGATGGTGATCTGACTATTACCGGCGACGATGGAACTTTTGTAAAAATTATCTTTAAACCTATAAATTCTTTGGAAGAGGATCTGTCGGATATTAGTTCCCCCCAAAATATTTATTGTTAGTTAGATCCGGCAATCATTTTTTGACATGCAATGTTAAAATTGTAATGGATTGTTGGCAAAATTGCTTGTTTCCGTTCACTTTATATCATTTTTTGAATGTTTAAATATGATATAAAGTAAGCCTATTTTTCCTGTGATTTAGACAATATGCTGTAAATCAATTATTTAATAAGTTGGCATCATATTAGTACTAGATGGGCGCAGCCCTGCCGCCGGCTTGCTTTATAAACCATAATAATCATATATGAATATTTTATTTAATTATATATTTTCCGGTTTTTGACCAGGATTATGTGGTCGACTAACAAGGAGAAATCTGACCATCAAAATGATCTTGGCAATGAATGTTTTTTTAGGGACATATCCTGAAGTTAGTTCCATGATCAGGAAGCGAATATGTTCTGCACATCTTCCAACTAAGCAAATGCGCACTCATTAAAAAGACGAGGAACGATTCCTGGTAACCATAGAAATAAAGAATCATGGACACTAAAGTTTTAATTACAGGCGCAACAGGTGTGACTGGTAGGAATGCGATAACAAGATTGCTGGAAAAAGGCGAACCTGTAAGAGCAATGGTTCATAATATCGATGAGCGCTCTCACAAACTCGCTGACCAGGGCGTTGAAATAGTAGAAGGGGACTTCGCTGATTTTGATTCTTTGAGCGCAGCATTAAAAGGTATAGAATGTGCCTACTTCATGTACCCAATGCAGTCTCCGGGATTGCTGCAGGCCTGTGCCTATTTTGCACAAGCAGCGTTGGAAGAGAATGTGCGTTTGATCGTAAACTTGTCACAGTGTACTTCGCGAAGAATGGCTAAAAGTCGAGCGGCAAAAGACCTTTGGTTTGCAGAGCGGGTCTTCGACCGTTCGGGCACGCCGGTTACGCATCTCAGGCCTACATTATTAGCAGAATGGCTCCTTTTTTTTGCTCATGAAATGAAATTGAACAACAAATTCATTTCTCCATTTGGTGATGCCCGTTACGCTCCAATTGCCGGCGAAGATGTGGGTAGAGTTATTGCATCGATTTTATTAGACCCAGAGCCTCACTCGGGACAGATCTACCCGCTTTTTGGTCCTGTTGAATTGTCACAAGGTGAAATGTCAGAAATAATCAGTACGCTGCTTAACCGAAAGATTTTTCACGAATTTATTGACCGGGCAGAATTTGTCGCTAAAATGAAAAATGCGGACTGTTCTCCGCATTTCATACAACATATGTCTGCAGTAACCCAGGATATTCAGGATGGAATATTGGCAGGAACAGGTGATTGGGTTGAAAGAATTTCCGGCCGAAAACCGCTCTCTTTAAATAATTTTATCAAAAAGCACATAAGTTTTTTTTCTGAACCTGCTTAATGTCGGAATTAACCGTTTTTGCAGAAATTGCAAGTTGATAAGCTTGAATTATAATCCAAGATCCACCAGAAGGCAAATATAAATGCTGCTCCAGCTTAATGCCGTTTTACGGCAATAAAGTTCACTTTAAAGATTATTAATCTCAGATCTTAAATCAGTTTATAAAGCATAATTGATCAATCAGCTCATTGGTATACGCATTTGACAATAAAACTGATACACATTTGATGAGATCCGGTCGTTTCGACTTGTTGATTTATGATATAAAGTATCGTATCAAATACTCCGTTTTATTTAAAAATCTATAAATCAGATAATTGCTATTCGGCATCAGTTTGGCAATATAACCATGTATAACGCAGAAAAATGCTTTTTAAAGGGCTCGCGTAAGCAAATGTTCAATTAATTATTATTAAAAATCACTACAATGAAAAAATCATTAGCCGCTGTATTGTATGCAGCAATTCTATTATTAACCTTTACGGGTTGCTCAAAAGACGACGACGATACTCCGGCCGTTAAAACCAAAACTTTTGTGATCGTTCACGGGGCATGGTCAGCACCCTACGCATGGGAATCTGTAAAAAGCAAATTGGAGGCTCAAGGTCAAAAAGTTGTAGTTGTGCAACTGAATGGACACGGATCAGACAAGACTCCGTTTAATACAATTCACCTTGACACTTACCGGGATAGGGTGATTCATGTAATTGATAGTTTGAAAACCAAGGTAATTCTTTGTGGTCACAGTATGGGAGGTATGGTCATTACAGAGGTTGCGGAAAAAATTCCCACTAAAATCGAAAAATTGGTATATGTTAACGCGTTTCTTCCTGGCAACAATCAAAGCCTTTTAGATCTTGCTAATACTGATGCCGAATCTCTTTTAGGCAAAAGCATCATTAAACTGGAGGGTGGGATCACGCTCGATCTTCCTCATGACAAGATCACGGACATCTTTATTCAGGATGGCTCTGCTGCAACGAAGACACTGGTATTGGACAACTACCGTACGGAACCCGGTATTCCTTTTGGTGACTCCGCTAGGATTACAGCAGCCAACTACGGTGTGGTAGCTAAATACTATATTCATACGCTGCAGGATCACGCCATTACCTACACCCTACAGAAACGAATGGTTGCTGCCGCGGGTATAAAAAACATATATCAGCTTAATACAAGCCATTCTCCTTTCCTGGCGAAACCTGATTCGCTGGCAATTATTCTGCAAAAAATTGCCAACTAAAAAATTAAATCAACTGTAATAGAAAGGTCGCCTTTGATTATGGGCGATCTTTTTATTTTATAAGTCAGTACCGTACCAATTTCGAAAGCACGTATTCCTATTTGCAAGCTCGTAGTCAGGTATCCGTTCTTGCCTGAAAAGCACCATCGTTGACTTTGGTAATTGTAAACCAACGAAAGCAGTCCCTCTTGCACACCATTTTATGAAAAAAAGATGCCTGCCAAACGAACCATTCTAACGCAATAACCTGCTGTCAATGCGTTCGTTTTTAACGCGGCCCGATCAGGTTCCGGTGTATTAAACAGATTTTGCCGTTAGATCAGCGTAAATCCTTCTTCACCGTTTTGAGCTGTCTTCTGATATATTTTGATAACCAGCAAAAACAGGATAAACGACAGCGCAATAACGATAATCATTCCGAAGGTTTCCTTAATTGTCAGTAGCGCTGCCTGTGCCTGCACATTATTGAAAACGGACCTTAGCCCTGAGTTTACAGCCAGATCCGATGCTTGTCCGTTTGTTATGGCACTGTGGTAGGCAGGACTGTAAGCAGCCACAAACAAGGGATCTCCCTGGTCCAACTTCGTGGCGAGCAGGTTTACATTGTGGATCAACCGGTGATAATAGAAATAAGATAAGTAAGCAGACCAAACTGCCGGCCCGAAAAAGACCCTCATACCAAGATAAAAAACCGTAACTGAAAAAAACTCAAGAAACGGTAATCCGTTGGCCACATATATACCAACTGCCATGTAGGATAGTAAAATTGCCGTTCCCCTGAAAAACATTGGTAGGTAAAAGTCCTGTGACGTCGCGTTAAGCGTTGTAATAAAGTATAATTGGATGAAAGAGATTGTGTAGCAAAGTACAATAAAAATGATCATGAACCTGAAACTGGTAAATTTCCGGTAGTACAGATACCCGATTATTGTCGCTGTTACAAAGCCAGGGATCATATATAAATTGATACGCGCTATTTCAACTGCGTTTCCTTTAAATATCAGGTTCATCATATTGTTCTGTGTGGTACTAGCTGCAAAAAACAGGCTCAAAATGAACATTGTTACCAATCCTAGGCGAACATTTTTATAGCGCAAGACGTGCAGATTGAGCATAGGCTGGCGAACAATATAGGTTCGGCTGAGAAGCAATGTGAGCGTCAATAAACAAGCGAGAATGCCAATAACGATATTGCGTGATTTAAGCCAGTCTTCGGTGAGGCCATAGGAAAGCACATAATCTAATAAAAGCATACTGATCGTCATAAGGACCAGTCCGAGCCAGTCAAAGTTATAAAGCGGAATCTTCTCGCCGGGAAATTCAGGATGAACGAAAAGCAGTATTAATATGATTCCTCCCAGCAGTGGGAGCATCAAAAAGAAGTGTCCAAACTGCCAGTTCAAATGATCTGCAACATAGGCCATAAATATGGTGGTCAACTGCCCAGCAATGAGCGTAACGGGGTAATATACTGCGTATAGTCGATAGCGTTGGCCCTTGGGCATGAGTATTGGAATCAGTGTTGCGAAGATTTCCAAAAGTCCCAGTATCTTGAAAAAACCGGCAATAAACGATGCCATTACCAGGATCAACGGCTGATCGGTGTATTGAATAACGAGGTTTAGTATTATTAAACCCGAAAAAACTCCCAGTAAAAGGTTCTTGCTGGTAATGATTTGTTTAAAACTCAAAACAAATGGAACCCCTATAATCAGACCAATCGTATGTGCGTAAGAGGCCATCGTGATATCCGCCGGGATCGCGGTAAGGCTTCCTGTTATGTACCCTGAGACATTGCTGACAATTCCACCGGTAAACCCAAGCGGAATCAATAAAAGAACCAGTAATAATAGATGCAGTTCCTTACGTACCCATTCAAAAAAAATTTTATTTTCTAACATGTCTTTTCATCATTTGATCAGCTCAACCTCCGCGTTCATTCCCGTTTTTAACAGCGCAACTGCATCCTGCGAATTATTTGCAGATAATCGTATTTTGACAGGAAATCTTTGCTGAACCTTGACGAAGTTCCCGGTTGAATTATCTGTAGGAATGGCTGAATAACGGCTACCCGTCGCTTCAGACATTGAGAATATTTCTCCCTGGAAGTGTTTACCTTTAATTGCATCCACTTTTATGTTGACGAGCTGTCCAACTTTTAAGAACACCATTTGTGTTTCCGTGTAGTTAGCCGTGATCCACTTTTCATCCCCGCGTACAATACTTACCAGCGTTTGCCCGGGTTGTACTACCTGTCCCTCTTCTATAATTTTTCGGCCGACAACCCCGTCATAGGGAGCGGTTATTACGGTGTAAGACAAGTTTAGTTTTGTATAAGCTAATGCCGCACTGGCTTTGGCAACTGCAGCGTCGGCTACAGCAATTCGTTTTTGTGTTTCGTTAGTGGTCAAACGTGCAGTTTGCTCAGCGTGTTGTAAGGCTGTGTATTTTGCTCTCAAGGCATCACGTTCCGCTTTGATTTGATCAAATTGAAACTCAGTTACCACATCATCTGCGACCAAACTTGCATAACGCTTATAATTGATTTCTGCGTTTGTCAACCTGGCCCTGACCTCTGAGATGTTGGCAGCTGAAACATCTATTCCGTTACGCGCCACGTCTTCGGAAGAATTGACTACTGAACGCCCTGCTTTGGCATCCATGAGAACCGCATCCGCCTGATCAACGAGGATCTTATATTCCCGATCATCGATAGTAACCAACGTATCGCCTTTTTTGACGCTTTGGTGCTCTGTGAACCTGATGTTTTTGATGTAACCAGTGATCCTGGTATTAATGGGATTAATATATGCTTCCACTTGAGCGTCGTCGGTGTAAACAGAGTTGTCCAGGTGGAAGTAAGTAATCGCGGCCCAGGTGAGCGCAGAGATAACGATCAGAAATGAAATTATGTTGAAGAGAACGATACGACGTTTGCGTCCCCTTTCTTTTGCCATTTCCAGTGCCGATGGCTGTGCTGGCGATTCTTGCTGATTGACAGTAGTTTCCATTAATAATGAAATTAGATGTTAAAAATTTCCAGCGGCTTTTTGAAGCCTGTACCACTGATTTATAATATTTATCCTTGCGTTATTTAAGCGAAGCTCGGCTGAGAGTTTTGCCGTACTCGCATCCAGCATATCCGTTATCTGCACCAACTGGTTGATGTACTTTTTTTGCACCACCCGAAAGTTATCATTTGCAAGTTCCAGACTTTTACTTAGTGTTATAAAGTGTTCCCTTGCTTCCTGATAACGGGTAAAGGCAGTCGTTACTTCTATATCTGCCTGCTGCTGTCTGTAAGCTGTCTGCGTCTTTTGCTGCTCTAGTTCCAGCTTGGCCAATCTAATACGATCTTTGGCATGGTAAATTGAAGATATGTTGTATTTGATTTTAATTCCGGTCTGGTAAGCATTGTAATAAATATTTAAAGGTTCAAGCGTATTTAAAAATGGTCTCTGTAAAGCGTCTCCTGCGTATAGAGACAGCTCCGGAAGGCGCGTAGCTTTTTCTAATTCTACGTTTTTTGTCGCAATCTGTTCACTTAACCGGCTGGCATTGATGGCTGGTTGATTGTTTTGCGCCAAAGCAGTATACTCCACGATCGTGCGGACGGCGACCGGCTGGGCAGCAACGGTCGTGTCAGGTATAATCCGCATTGTGCCTGGTAAGCCTAGCACTACCTGAAGTTCTTTATTCAGTATGGAAATATTATTTTCAGCCTCTTGAAGATCAAGCTTGAAATCTGCAATCAGCAGTTCATTCCGAATAACATCGTTCTGTGTTACCAAACCATGCTGTTTAAGTTTTTTCAGGTCAGTAAGGCGTTTCTGTGCCAGCCGGATATTTTGCTCAAAAATTCGTTGATTATTATATTGCTGGAATAATTCAAGGTATCTGCCCAATAGCAATAATTTGATTTCCTGTCGGTCTTTTTCATAGTTGAGCACTGCCAGTTGTTCAGTCAGTTTTCCTTTTTTGATATTCAACCGGATACTGCCCCCTTTGTATAGGGATTCACTAGCCTCTAGAAAATAATTGTTGGTGAAATGGGGCGTTTTTACATTTGTATACCACGAAAAGTTTGGATTGAGGATCGTAATGGTACTGAGGTAGCCTGCGTCAGCGGAGGTTACTATTTCAGGTAACCTTTGAGATTTAGCGATTTCCGTCCGGGCTTCGTTAATACCGATACTTTGCCTGGAGAACTGCAATTGCTTACTGTTAGCTTCAGTCAACTGGAATAATTCTGTTAGCGGTAATACCCTGGTAACCGTGTCTTGGGCAAAGACATGACTAAAACAAAGTATCAGACCTATCAGTATTAAAGTTTTCATTCTAAGTGTTATAATGAACCTGAAAACTCAGACTCGGATGATTAATATTGGGGTTTTCGAATGTTCAAGGACATATTCCGAGGTGCTGCCCAGCCAGAGTAACTCTATACCGCTATAGCCATGAGAACCCATAACGATCAGATCAGCGCGCACGGTTCCGCTCGCCGCGATGATGTGATCACCGACAGCTCCCATAGTCGCATCTACGATCATTTCGGCCGTTTCAGCATTTTGCCTGACTGCAAAATCCCTAAGCTTTTGCAGCGAAACCTCTATAACTTCATTGTCAATCCCTGTATCAGCAATAGTTCCGGGTAGCTGATAGACATGCAACAAGACCAGCCTGGAGTCAAATTTTTCACGAATTGCCATAGCATGTTTCAGCGCTTCGATAGAATAAACTGAGAAGTCCACGGGACATAAAATGGTTCGATAAGACATGGAGACTTGGTTCTTTTTGTTGCTGTATTTTTTAATGCGGGTAACTTTCAGTGCTTTTGTCCATGAGGTGCTGTGCCATTGGCTTATTTCACTAAAGCCCATTGCACAGTCCGTCATTTTAAAAAAAAACAATTGAATATTTTTACCAGGTTAAATCCCATTATGATGCCATTGATTAAATAATTGACAATCAGTAGTTAATTGGATTTCATGAAATTGGAACATTGCTTTATTTCGTATATCAACCGTGTAGCATACCAAATAGAGTAATCGAACTGTCTATGTGTTCTTAATAAAAAGCGGGATTTTTAAATTCATTCGATAAAATGATTGGAAGTTTATTGATCCCGGAATGGGACTTTGGGAGTATGAACAATTTTTATTTAGGGTTCTTACACCTGAAGCGGCAATTGGCAAAGTTCACAATGCTGCCGGGACGCCCTGATTTTTTTTGACGAAAATATTCATGATAAATTCCTCCACCGTTTGAACTTCATTCTTCTAACTGCATGAAATATCTGTTACCTTAGCCAATATATCTATGCCTTGGCAAGGATAATTTTGCAGTAGGCAGCGTAAAATGGAATGAAGCATCGCTAAATCAGACTCCTATACTTAATAAGTATGGCGCCAGGATATTTTTAGTTTCTTCATTTTAACATTCAATGAAGTGGGAGGCAGATCGAGGATTTCTGCTGCGCCCCCTTTTCCGTTAATTTTACCATTGCAACTTTTCAAAACTTTAAGAATGTGATTTCTTTCCATTTCCTGGTAAGTTACTAAACGTTCCGGTTCTTTTTGATTGTCCGCTGCTGTAGCATTTACCGGAAGCTGGAACTCCTTAATTTCTGTATCTGAATTCGTCAGTACCGTCCGTTCAACAATCGACTGGAGTTCCCTGACGTTGCCTGGCCAGCTGTAATTCAGCAATTGATCTATAGCTTCCGGAATTATAATCTTACGGGGCAGACCTTGTTCCAAAGCGAATTTTTTGATAAAATAATCTAAAAGCAGAGGAATGTCTTCTTTTCTTTCACGCAATGGTGGAATCTCTATCGGAAAGATATTTATCCGAAAGTAGAGGTCCGAACGAAAACGTTTGGCTGCAACTTCTGTGCTTAGATTTTTATTAGTGGCTACAATGATCCGCATATCAACTTTGATGGTAGTAGTTCCACCGAGCCGCTGAATTTCCTTTTCCTGCAGAACCCGTAGAAATTTACTCTGGAGCTGTATAGGAAGTTCACCGATTTCATCAAGGAAAATAGTGCCCCCTTGTGCTTTTTCAAACCAGCCAATTTTTCTTTTATCGGCTCCGGTAAAGGCTCCGCGTTCATAACCAAAAAATTCAGCTTCGATTAACGTCTCTGGAATTGCGCCACAGTTGACCTTGATGAGCGGCTGTTGATTTCGTGAAGAGATCTGATGAATGGCATCAACTAACGATTCCTTTCCGGTTCCTGTTTCACCGGTGATCAATATGGTCGTATCAAAAGGAGCGACTTGCGCAACCTGATCCAGAACCAATAGCAACTTAAAGCTTCTGCCTACGATGTTTTTAAAGATTTCAGGAGAACGAATCTGTTCGATTGAATAAGAAATGTTTTGTGATGCACTGAACGCTGTACCTCTGTCTTTAATCCATTCAATGGCTCTTGTCACAAATGGCCTTGCCATTTTTAGTAGTTCCACCTGATCCGGAGTAAATGGATTGGGTTGCGTACTGTAGAAACCAATGGACGCATAAAGATTATTTTCTTCGATGACTACTGGTATTGTCATTTCGGAATTGATGTGATAAAATTCCCGTAGTTTGCTTGCAAAGGCGAAAATTTCGCAACCCTTATCAAACTGCTCACCATTCACAACAAAGATTCCGTTATGTTCTAAAGCCCTGTTTCTGTATTGCCTCAGTTCTATATCCTGTAATTCAGCTTTTTTAATGTAAGAAATATGGTCCTTCCGACGATAACTATCTAACCCAAGTCTTTCAAACGCATGTACTGAATCCTTGCCACCGTTTTTTAAGTCCAGATTAATGATAATATTATCAAACTGGATAAAGGGTTGGAACGCCTTGATTAGAAATATTAGCCTCTGCTCATTATCACCTGTACAACTCATAATACTGATCAATAATTCGTTGAGCCACTTGCTGAGACTATTCTGAAAGCTTATGTTGTGCTGATGGCGGGAGAGGCCAAAGGATATTGCTGCGACCACATCGCGTTTGCGAAGCGGACGAGACAGGAAACCATAGGGCTGCGTCAAATTGGCGGATTCAAGCGTCTCCCTATCCGAATTCGGTAGTATGAGAATCACCGGTATGGAACGGTTTTTCAGAATGCCCGCTAACTGCAGTCCATTAGGTTCACCGGTTAAAAAAATAGGGAACAATACCAGATCTGGCCTTGCGTCAGCCACCAAGACCAGTGCGGTTGAAGTAGAGTTGGCCTTTGATACATGATAACCCTGATTCTGTAAGATGATTTGCAAATTATCGGCTTCACTGTTTAGGTTATCAACGATCAGGATATTTCTCTTCATATTTCAATTATTAAGATAACAACCCGTACTCTCGAATTCTATGGCAAATATAATGACATATTAGTTAAAATAAACGATCATGATACGTCATCGGTAAAGCCGCTAAAGATAAACCTGTGTTGCAAATATAATGGAGCCTTTAGACGATTCCTGAGAATTATTCATAACGATCGGGCGCGTCTGATACTTGAACGAGATCCGGGCATGGTGACCATCTATGTAAACATTCCCTCCGGCACTCCAATATGTAAATTTCGACGACCCAAATCTGTCAAACTCCTGTAAGCTGAATTCTCCAAACGGCTGAAAACGAACTTTTCCATTGCAAATTGTTTTTGGCAGCAGTAGTCCTAACTGACTAAACCAGGAATAACCACTTCCAATAATAGGGGCTGAGTTGCCAAAACCAGCCTGAGATATCTTTCCGGTATAACCTGGTGCCAGACTCACGTTTTCATTCATAATTGATCCGTACCGGAGGTAATCCGGTCCGAAATCGTAATGATAGTAAACGGAATAACCTGTAAAAGACCAATTTGCACTGCTGCTTCCAAAAGGAAGGTCTGCAAAAGCATCAAGTGCCCATAAAGTGATCGGATGCCTTATCAGCGGCGAAGCTGCTGTGTTATTCTTTTGGGTCACCGTTCCATCCTGTGTATGATAATAACCGGCGCCAACATTAAAAACCCGCATGGTTCCCATATATGTCCCGGTTGTATAAGGGAGTTGGTTATTTTCCTTTTGAAGAAATTGCCACGCAGCATATCCCGTAGTTGCGATCTTACCAGTTGCATTGTCATCAACAGCAAAAGCGCTATCTGGTGCGCCTTTGGAAAAGGCAGTTGGCGTTGACAATACGGAAAAAGGCTTGTTCACTGCCCACCGATAAGATAACCTGTTGATGTTACCCTTCAGATAAATACCCAGTTGCCTAGCGAATTGATCAGAAAGGTCTACCAGCGGCCAGTTATACAAAGGAACATCCAGCGCCAGGTAGTTGGCCGAACCCGCGCTGGTAAGTCGGCTTAAACCATTCCAGTAATGTAAACCTGTACCTAAATACAGTGAAACATTTTCGGGTTTGCCGGTATGCGGATTTTTATCAGGATAGATCGCATACTCGTTCCAAAGGTCATGAACGTAAAGTTCTGATTTCTTGCCAAGGGTTCCGGCAAAAGTCGCCCCGCCGTTTCCAGTGTTCCCCCCGCCGGCGGTACCGCCACTTGAAAAACTTTGATTGTCAATCCCAATATCGGCAAGAATGAGGTATCGAGGCGATAACTGACTGTAAGTTACGAAACGAAACTGCCGAAGACTAAAATCTATATAATTGCTACTGGCCACACCATTGACCGCTGTGCCCGGATTAGCGCTCGTCTTCCTGGCCCAGAACGTGGCCCAGGTAAAGAAACGAATGTATTTGTGACCTGAACTATCAAGTTTTAAGGTCATGCCGTCTTTATATTCCGGAGAACCGCCCTGAGCATAGGCCGGGCTAACTGTATGACCTACTAAATAAAAAAGGATAATAGTGATGGAGCCTATTTTCATTTTTCTTAATATTAAATTTATTAGTGGCCAATCGAGGCGCCTGGTGTTTTTTTGCCATTGCCTGTCTCCCGGATAATCAGGCTGATTACCAACGCCATTAAAGTGATCATGATAATAAATGATCCTGCCGATTGGAAGTGTTTGGCATGATCAGTAGTATGCAAGAGCGACTTTCCATACCAACTCGCAAATACTGGCCCCAATAGCGCAGTCGTGCTAAATGTTAAAAAGTTAATCGCCCCTGTGGCACTTCCCTTTACTTGGTCGGGATTTGCTTCCTTGATGATGGTGTAGGGTATCATTGCTACACCAGATGCAGTTCCGAATATAAACATTGATGCAGCAGGTGGTAACATACCAGGAAGGAAAACAAGCTGGGCAAAAGCCAGTGTCATCGTCAAAATTCCGCTAATTAAGACGATCTTGCGCCGCCCGATCATATCCGATATCCATCCCAACAATGGACAACCGATAACCCATCCCAGCGGCACCATCGAACATACAAATACAGCTGACTGGTAGGACATCAGCCGATCCTGTTGAAAGAATGCTACCCCCCAGGTCATGGCGAAAATCGTGGTCGGCGCGAAAAGTAAGCCTGACAATAGTCCGCTCAGGTAAGATTGAGGGTTAGTGAAGACAACTTTATATGGAGTTACGACACTCCATAAATTACTTTGATGTTCGGCAATTTTATCCTCACTGGGAGTTGTGAAGTAAAGGAGCAGACACACAATGGCGCATATGATACCGATTCCGATCCAAAAGGTTTCCACTGAAAGCCCGTTATGAATCATCGGCCCCACCACGAATTGCCCTGCGGAACCGCCGAGCATGCCCACGCATTGCGTAAAACCTATTGCAGTAGCAATGTAACGAGCGGCAAAACCATGTGAAGCCAGATATACGCAACCAGTAAATGCAAACGCAGAACCGGCTCCCTGTAAAAGCCGACCAGTATCACCCATAAATGTATTGGGTAACGCAAACAAGAAACATCCGATAGCAAGTATTCCAATTCCAATTGAAATAGAGTACTTGGCACCAGCCCGGTCAAGAGCAACACCTGCAATCAGGCTCGTCGTGGAATACGTATAATAATAAGTACCTAAAATCGTGCTTACACCCAACGCGTTTAGCTTATAGGTAGTTGCAAGCTCATTGAGCATTACCGCTGGTGAGGAACGTATTACATATTCAAGAAAGTAAAAGATCAACCCAAAAACCCAAGCGATAACGAACGCTTTTGCCTGTGATTTTTGATCGGACATTTTGTTAGAGTTATTCATAAAGTTGTTATTTTAAGTCGTTCAATTCAGAACTGCCTAGTCAATTAGATCCTGAAGATGTTTGTAGTTTGATTTTACAGTATCAAGGACCTCTTCGAATTTCCCGCCAAGCATAAGCTTGGTCATCGACATTGCCATACCACCGACCATTTTCAACTCAATTTTTGGTGGCATTGCCAGAGAATTTGGATTCGTGAAAACATTGACCAATACAGGTCCGGTATGGTCGAATGCTTCTTTAAGGGATATTTCCAGCATCGATGGATCGTGAATTGACAACCCTTTTATTCCTGTTGCCTGCGCTACCATGGCGAAATCCGGATTGATCATGTCGGTTTGCCAGTCGGGCAACCCATTTACTTCCATCTCCAGCTTGACCATTCCCAGAGAACGGTTATTGAATACAATAATCTTTATAGGAAGTTCATATTGTTTAATCGTTGCCAAATCACCCAGTAACATAGAGATTCCACCATCACCACACATGGCAACGACCTGTCGCAACGGATTGGACAATGCTGCACCAATAGCTTGCGGTAAAGCGTTGGCCATTGACCCGTGGATGAATGAGCCCAACAAATGTCGTTTGCCAGTAGAGCGTATATAACGCGCTCCCCACACGCAGCACATACCAGTGTCAACAGTGAAAATTGCATCATCAGTGGCTAAACGATCTAATGCATGAGCTACGGCTTCCGGATGAATTGCATCCACATGTCCTTTATCATTTACATAGATATTTAAATGCTCCTTGACCTTACCATAGATATGCAGTTGTGCGTCCAGGAAGCTGGAATCTTGGTTGGCACGGAGTAATGGCAACAGCGCCTGCACTGAGCTTTTAATGTCGCCGAACAAGCCCATCGTTAAATTTGCCCTGCGGCCAAGACGCTCTGGTCTTGTATCGATCTGAACTAATATTTTATCTTGAGGTATAAATGGCACATAAGGAAAGTCGGTTCCCAATAAAAGGACCACATCACTTTCATGCATGCTATGATAAGCGGACGGCAAACCAAGTAATCCTGTCATTCCAACCTCGTAGGGGTTATCATGCTGAATGCTCATTTTTCCACGAAACGAGTAGCCCACAGGTGCTTTTAGCAAAGCGGCAAGTTCTATGATCTCCCTATGGGCTTCTGCCGCGCCAATTCCGCAGAAAATGCAGATTTTGGAGTTTTGATTGATAAGGTCAGCCAATTTATGGATTTCTTCAGCAGCTGGCGTAATAACCGCCTTACTGAAGTAATTAGCCTGTGCTGAAGGACTTTCTATGGAGTTCATTGCTGCAACATCACCCGGTAAACCGATCACCGCAACGCCTTTTTTGTGAATGGCATGCTGTATCGCCGCTTGCGTCATTCGTGGCAGCTGAGCGGGTGTCGCAGCTATTTGATTGTAATGACTACAGTCATCGAATAACTTAATCACATTCGTCTCCTGGAAATAATCGCTGCCAAATTCAGTAGTAGCGCAAGTAGACGCTATGGCCAGCACAGATACTCCGGATCGGTGCGCGTCATACAAACCGTTGATGAGATGGACGTGCCCCGGCCCGCTGCTTCCGGCGCAGCACGCCAACCCGTTTAATTCCGCCTCCGCAGCCGCGGCAAATGCTCCGGCTTCTTCATGGCGAACGTGGATCCAGCTGATTTCCGGGGTCAGTCTTACAGCTTCATTAAGTTCATTCAGACTATCGCCTGTTACTGCATAAATGCGTTTGATACCCGCCTGTACGAGCATATCGACCAATTGTTTTGCTACTTTTTTTGACATAGTTTTTGAGTTAAATGTGCGTTAGCCATTGCAATTCACCAGGGTTTTTTTTAGCCTGTCCGATTGTTTAGCCGACAGGTTGCCCCGGCCCATGATTGCTGTTATAGGTTGTCAAGGCAAGTGCCATATTGTAGGGCACTGACTGTCAGCTGTTTTGTAGAATACTCCGTTGGTATTAGTTATTTTATATCGTAAATATTCGAGTTGAAAACGATATCCTACATTGGAGATACAGGATATGATGTCAACAAGAGGGGTGATCTGACACATAGAAACAGCTGCTAACCTTAGGCTTCTACGGTCTCGTCCTTTTTCTTATTTCACGCAACTACGCCATATCATAGATGAAGCAGTTGTTTTACGAAATAAAGTTCCGATTTGCTTTTTTGCTTTTCGTAAACGGCTATTTTATAACTATTTATAGTTGGGCACATCTTTCGCAATGATGGCTTCGCCGGAATGTTCACATGTCAGTTATTATCCGGCCATTTTGGTCCATTCAAATCAATGGTATGAAAAACAGACTTTTTAAATTGAGCTGTCTTGGAATCCTGACAGGACTACCATGCAGCGCTTTCGAAACCGGAAATAAAATTGCCGACAACAGCCCAGATATTTTACCGTCCATCATTATGGGTGCAGGGTTGTTTGCGTTTCTCGTGGGATTACTTTGGCTTTTTACGCTTTTGCGACGGAGCTGGAATCATTCGATCAAATCGGCTAACCGTTAACATTTGATCTGATGGAATTAAAGTATCTCCCTAGTAAATCGGTACTGGATTACCATTTCACAACAAAAGAAATTATTTAGGCAAGGAACGGATGAATGGTTTGCTATCTGGAGACTGCATGGGTGCACTGGGCTTTTGCTAATGGTGTGCAACCACACGGTTAGTACACAAATAATAATGGAATTAAAATTGATGTAAAATGACATAAAATACCAATTGGTATTTTTATTTTTAAGAAAATAAAATCATGGAAAATAAGTTTATTAATCTTGCTTTAGCGTCCTGGGATATTCAAGTATCAAGGTTAAAAAAAATCCTCGAAACCTTAAGCGACGAACAGTTGACTGGATCGATATCACCGGGAAGAAACAGTGGATGGTACATTTTGGGTCATTTGATCGCCGTTAACGATGCAATGTCTGAAATTCTCGGAACCGGAAAAAGGGCCTGTCCGGAATTGCATTCGCCATTTGTTCAAAATCCGGAGTCAGCAGCTTTGGATAGGCCGTCGGTTTCTTTGCTTAGACAACATTTTACTTTGGTGCATGAACGGCTAAGAAGAGAGTTGACGACACTTAACGAAGATTCCTGGCTTTTACGCCATGAAGCTATGACTGACGAGGATTTTGTTAAAAATCCAGGCCGCAACAAGTTTAGTGTATTTTTGAACCGGACAAATCACTTAAGCTATCACTTGGGACAGCTTCGGTTGCTTTATTAAAATACGGGGTGAACGGAATGTCATCAACCCCTGGAGTTGGTATCAATTCGCAATTGACATTGGCGCGGACTCCGGCTCCGAGATCATTAACGCCAATAGTCTTTTCGGCGTTAATCGCATAAATCCCTCTCTTTGTCGACCTTAATATCATTTAATCGAAATATTTATATGAAAACATCAGGAAATACTATTCTCATCAATGGTGGAAGCGCCGGCATCGGATTCGCCATGGCCAAACTATTTTCTCAGGAAAATGCCGTAATTATCACAGGCCGGGATCAGGAAAAATTAGATACAGCAATAGCCATGTTGAAAAATACCACTGGTATCCGCTGCGATGTCACCAATGAAGCGGATATTGTAAGCATGGTTCAGAAATTAAAGGAAGGATCCCCAGCATTAAATGTGATCATCAACAATGCAGGTAAGGGAAATCAATACGATCTGCTTGCGGAAAATATAGATGCCTTTTCGCTTGCTCAGGAAGAAATGTTGACCAATTATTTGTCAGTGATCAGATTGAACGAGAAATTGATGCCATTGTTGAAAAAGCAAAAACGCGCGGCAATCATCAATGTTACATCTATAGCTGTACTCGGAGCGAATGTAAAACGTACCACTTACGGGGCAAGCAAAGCTGCGCTTCATACTTATACACAATCCCTAAGGCTGCTTTTGGAAAATTCACCGATTCGTGTTTTCGAGCTCTTCCCACCGTTGGTAAACACTGATTTTAGCAAAGATGCGGGAGGCAGCAATGGCTTATCTCCGGAAGAAGTTGCGGAAGAAATGTTTAAAGCATTTTCCGACGACCGTTTTGAGGTTTATGTAGGTCTGGCTGCAGAACTTCACTCATTATATTTTTCGAATAACGCCAAGGGATTTCTTTTTCTAAATGGCAAACCAGTTTCTTAAAATTGTTGGCGATATGTTAACCGAAACATAGCGTCAATAAGTGTGAGTTAAACGCCCCTTTTTTTGTATTTATTTTTTCGTTCAATTACGATATATCATAACAGAAAAAAACAACACCTTCCATAAATAACTAATAATCAATTTATTGATTTATGGTATGTGTTTGGCAACTCATAGCCGGAGTGTTCGATGTTGAATCAATTGCAAAGCATCATCAATAAATCGACCGCTCCGGTTAGTTATGTTAAGAACAGGCCTTGTTTTAGTAAATATCGTTTTTTCCTTCATTGATTATGATCAGTGTCGGGCTGAATTAGTTCGGTTTTCTCATCCTGCTATATCGAAATATAAGATCGATACGATGCGGCTGTCAACTCTTGGTATTGAGATGTCCAAGGCTCAGCAACATAACGATGTCGATCACTACTATAGTTATCTCCTCCTGACTACTGACCACTTAATCTTAAGCGAACGTACTAATGTTGCTTATCAGTTATTAAACCAAAGACAAAAACTCTTGCCAGCTTCGACGATGCAAAGCAAACTACTGAAAGCAAAGGCTTTCGGCGATGTTTTCTTTGCTTTGGATCAACCGGAGAAAGCCAGGGGTCAATATGTTTTAATGCTTGAGTTGGCGCGGTTAAAAAAGACCGCCTACCGTCAACTTCTTTCAGACCTGTTAGTTACAAAACACTTGAGTTCCCGAAATTCACCGGATGCCATTCAAAACGATATGGCCAATGATCTGGTCAATAAAATCATCATTGCTGATAGCCCCTATATAAGTCCCGCCAGCCGGGCGATTTTTTACCTGAGTTTGTTTAAACTGGATTCTGCTGCTAACAATTACAAGCGGTCCTTTCGGTTTTACAAACTGTATAAGTCAGTTACAGATTCGGTTTTTAGACAAGAAAAACTTAACCGGCTGAATTATTTACAGCAAAAGTTTAAGCTGTCAGAAAAGCAAGAAAATAATGCTTTAAAAACACCTCGAAAGTTTTCCGAAAACGCTTTATTTATGCTGGAATGTGCCGGGATTGTCATTGCCATTTGGGCGTGTGCTCTGTGCTTTTGGAAATTATCAGGGCGCGTAAGGAAACAAGATGACTTAATGTCGTGGGCCGCTAAAGAATCTTTGTTGACCGAGGATGCTATCAAACAATTGCTCGATGATCAAGTCAAACTGAAGATAGAAACAGAAGAATTACTCAAGGAAGCCCATCATAAAGTAAAGAACAATCTACAAATGGTCATGAGCCTGTTAAATACCCAAGCAATGTATTTGAGCAATGAAGCTGCCATTGATGTGATAGACGAAAGCCAGGATCGTCTGCAGACCATGATGATCATGCATCAAAAACATTACGGAAATGACGGGACAACGGAGATCGATATGGTCGCTTACATTGCAGAACTTGCTGCTTACTTGTCCACCAAGCTTTCTGAAAAAGGCATTGAACCTCAGTTTAGCGTCCAGACAGATCAGGTGTTGATTGGTAATACCCAAGCTGTCCTAATTGGGCTTTTTATTGGCGAAGCGGTTTCCAACACATTAAAAGGCATTAACGAAAAAACACTGGCGTGTGCAATATCAGTTCGTCTGGCGTCGCTAGCAGAAGATATGATCCGCCTTTCTATCACGTCGCGCATATCCTCTGCAATTGTAAAAAGCTGCTCCTATAATTTGAACTTCGCAATCATGATGAAAGCCTTGAGCGATCAACTTAAAGGACTCTTTCAGATCGAACAGGGAGACGGGGTAACGGTAAGTGTTGAATTCCATCAAGAAAAAGAAACTGAAAATTATTAATCCGGTACCATGGTTAAGATTGTACTAACCTTATTACTTATTTTATCCACTTGGTATGTACGTGCACAAAACGATGATGCTACCCGACGTAATAACAAAGCCCTGATACAGCTGAGCTCAGCTTTTGTTACGGTTGCAAAAGAGGCGACCATTGATCTGGACAGCTCGCTGGTAATAACTACAAAATTTCATAACCTTAGCCGCTCTGGTGTAATATCGGATGGTATTGATGATGGATATGCTGAGAAATTTTGCCGGTGGATCGATGACCGTAACACACGGATACCACAAGCAGATATTCTTAAACTCAATGGGAGACCGAAGGCGCGACTCATGCTGTTGCTCGGTGCGTATTATGCTTTTCAGCCGGGCTTAAAGCAAAGTGATATTGACAGTAGTATTTATTGGGTTCGAATGGCTGAAAAGGAAAATCTCCGCTTTAAGGACGCAAGGTGGGTTTATCAGGCATATTGCTTGTTGGGTAAGTGTTATCTGAAATCAGGTAAACTAAAGAAAGCGGCCTTCTTTTTTAATAAGATAACCAGTTCACCGCATTTGTGTGATTCTGACATAGTGGCAAAAGCATGGAATTATCGGGGAATGTATTCCCCTTTTCGTCCTTCCACGACAGATCGGAGAATACAATGCTTAATGAAAGCAGCCACATTATTTTCCCAATTGCGCGACACTGAAAACGTGTTTAATGTTCTCACAAATATCGCTTATCTCAATTTTGCAAGGCAGAACCTTAATGAAGCGGAACGTGCAGCCTTTCTTTCTTATCGGCTTCAACTTAATTCAAAGTTTCCTTATACCCATTATACGAGCGATCTGATAAGTCTCATTCAAGGGGTTAAGGGTGATTATGTCGGACAACTTAAATACGCTTTGCAATCCATTGAAGCTGCAGACAGATCCCGGGACCATCTTGGCCTCGCGATATTTTATGCAAGAGCAGGTGACGCCTATGCGGCTGACGCAGCCAAAAGAGGTGAAGCTGCGAATTGGTATCGGAAAGCTCTGGCTGAGTTTATCAAAAATAACGACGCTGCGCATGCTTATAAATTGCTCTACCATTTCAATAACGAAGATTTGGGTAAACCCGGTAATGATTCATTACTGAATCTGCTGAATACACTCATAATATCGCATCCACCTCAGAATTCAATTGACCAGCAGGATGCTTTTATTGCGTTAGGGGAAGGGTACCGAAAGCTGAAGCAGTTCAAGAAAGCCGAATATTATTACCTTAAGGCGGAACACCTCATGTCTGTCAACCAGAAAATTCGTGGAAATATTCATAATCCTGAGTTGATCTTTTTGCTGGGCCAATTTTATTTCTATGCGGGTATCCACCAAAAAAGCAGGAACTATTTAATTACTTTGATCAAAGATCCGGAAGCTGGAAAACAGTCTGCAGGTAATCTCTCCGAGGCGTACTGGTTGCTTCATCAGATCGATTCAGATCGTGGCCGATATGCTACCTCTATGTATTTCTTAAAGGAACACAATCGGTTAAAAGATTCCCTGCATCGTTTCGTTGAACATACAAGATCTGCAATTGACAGATCCAATGGCAAAATGATAGGTGGTGTAACTGAGATCAGAAATATTTCTGGCCAAAAAAAAGCACGAACTATAGTCATTGTGTCTTCGATTTTAGCATTATTATTGATTGGCATTGGCGGTACATTTATATATCGCTTCCAAACCCGAATTCGAAAGCAGTCAAAAGATGATTACCGAAAACGCTTACTGGAGAAGACAGCCCTGGACACTAAAAAACTTCGGAAGTCAAAGGAAAAACTAATTAAAGAAATACATCACCGGGTACAAAATAATCTAAAGATCGTAATCGATCTTCTGAGCCGTCAATCGGCGTTTATCACCGATCATGATGCACTTGAAGCCATTGAACAAAGCCAAAGCCGGATGATGGCCATGTCACTTATCCATCAGGAGCTCGATACTGCTGAAGGGGCTGCCGATGTTGGCCTGGCGACTTTCATCTCAAAAATGGTTGTTTTTCTGACGGAGCATTACAACAAAAAAGCGAAGTACATAAAATTTAACCTTAAGTTGAGTCAAATAAATATCAGCTTTTCCCAGGCGGTTCCATTGGCCTTGATTATCAATGAAGCGCTTACGAATAGTATCAAACACGCTTTCTTATTTCAGGAACAGGCAGAAATAACCGTGGAACTATTGGGGCTTACAGACGGGCGCGTTAAATTGACGATGAAGGATAATGGTTCGGGCCTGCCTGATAACTTTGACGTGGGTGTGAGTCAAACCCTTGGTTTCAATCTGATTCTTGGATTAGCAAGCCAGATTGATGCAATACCAGTTTTTAGGAATCAGCAGGGGCTGACCGTTGATATCGTATTTGAGCTGAAGCCAGAAAGTGAAAAATTTCTTTGACCACCACGCTATTTTATAGCCGAATGGCAATAATTCGAAATAAAGTGGTTTAATTTTTAGTCTCGCTGCATCAGCGCTATCGGTTTAACTTTCACCTTACGAAAGATTTACTTGTAAGGGCCGATAAATTGAAATTTACGCAATTACTTATCGATTTGATGGCAAACGCGGTGAACTTTTCTCCCAGACATTTTCAGGTCAATATTGCCGTTTTCGTGGGTTGGTCAACAGGTGGAGATAGGTATTACCGACCAGGGTGTGGGTATCCCGGAGGCAGTGAAAATCTACTTTATTGTGAGACCGAAAAAGACCGGTAATCTTTAAGACTGAGCACTAACATTGATTGCAAAAAATTCCTTCCGTGACCAGCAATCCATTCTCACCATTATAAGTTTCAACTGTATGTACATACTTGAAGCAGTGCTGTAGGTGATCATACCCCAGGTCAACTAATTTAATCCGTGCGCTTTCCGCAGGTACAAACTGATTGCTTTGTATACAAAACAGATGGTTCTTGTCCAGCATCAGGTAATCGAAATGATATCCTTTGTCCTGCAGTTCAATAACCCATTTTGTGATTAAAAAGTTAAGTTTCCGAATATGTTTAAGTTTTGTTTCCATGTTCGTATTTGATTAAGGTGCATGTCGTGATACCAAAATATTCGTGCCTTATTTCAAATAACTGATTATTAATAGTTTATATAATTTAATCAAAAGAAACGTTACGTATTGTCGTAAATCGACAGCGCATAAAGTGATTTTTGGTTTCAGAAATATTCAACGCAGCAGTAGTAAGTTGCTTCAAGAGACCATTTGTCCTTTGCGTACTTATTCTTGACTTCTCTATCCGTTAAAAACAAAGACATTTCTGTTAAAAACTTACAGACTATCCTGCTTAGCCTCATTTTAATCGTCAGAAAGGTATAGTTATCTATCATTCTCCTGGACAGGTACGGTATTATGATATGATTTTTGGTGGTTGTTCCTACCGATTTACGATATAAAGAAATATTATTCCCCTAAGTTTTAATGTAATCAATTGCTTATCAAGTATTTAACGTAATGGCACCTTATTGGGACAATGCTGATCAATAGCCGGGCTGGTCGGCAGGTATATCGAAGTACTCAATACATATTGATCAGTTGCTACTACAGACACTGTAAACTGAAGGGTGAAAACAATCATTGGCCATATTGTAGCCGCCTATTGTAATCTCAGTGTCAAGTAAAAATAAATAGTTTTAAAATGCAACTGGTTGTTAATTATATTTGCTTGCGAAATGCAACTGGTTGTATTTTAATATAGATACATTTTAAACTTTAAAAATCAAAACAATGAAAACTCCATATCTTTTAGTACTCGCATTTCTTGCCAGTTGTGCAGGAAAACCCGCTCCGGTAGCCACGTTGCCGCAAGAGCTCCCCGTTATTCAGTTAAATTCGGGTGACGCCTCCACTTATCAGGAATACCCCGCTTCCGTAGAAGGTATTACCAATATAGAGGTTCGCCCGCAAATATCTGGTATTCTAAGTCATATTTTTGTAGATGATGGCGCTTATGTTAAAAAAGGACAGCCGTTGTTCCAGATCGATCAGGCGCCTTTTATCGAAAGGCTTAACAACGCTAAAGCCAGCTATCATTCAACAGAGGGAAGCCTTAGAAACGCACAGCTTGAAGTTGAAAAACTTACCCCGCTTGTTTCAGGAAAAGTGGTATCAGACATCCAGTTGAAAACGGCTCAGTCAGTTCGCGAAACTGCCATGGGAAACATGGAGCAGGCAAAGGCGGACATTGCCACTGCAAAGATCAATCTGGGTTACACGATCGTCAGGGCGCCAATCAGCGGTTATATAGGCCGCGTACTTCGTAAAGAAGGCAGTGTGGTGAGTCCGGCTGATCCTTCTGCGCTTACTGACCTTTCCGATATCCATGAGGTGCATGCCTTTTTTGCCCTTGGTGAATATGATTTCATTCAATTCAAATCGCTATATGCCGGCAAGACGCTCGATCAGAAAATTAAGAGCCTGCCGCCTGTGGAACTTATCCTGGCTGATGACAGCGCTTATGTTAACAAAGGGAGGGTCGATATGATCAACGGTCAGTTCGATAGCAATACAGGTGCCATCACCGTACGCGCCACCTTCAAAAATGAAAACGGGTTGCTGCGTTCTGGTAACACTGGTAAAATCAGGCTTTCACTCAAATTAACTAACCAGATAATCGTTCCGCAATCTGCTACCCTGGAAATGCAGGATAAGACATTTGTTTTTTTGGTGGACAATCACAATAAGGTAATTAAACAGGAGATTACAATATCAGGAAAGAGTGGGAACAATTATCTGGTAAAAGAAGGGCTTAAGCGAGGAGATCGAATCGTGTACCGCGGATATGACCATCTTCACGAGGGCGACCAAATCCAACCTCAGCAAACCAACCTCAGTTCAGCATTAGCTGTAAACAATTAATCTTATCAACCATGTTAAAGAAATTTATCGATAGACCGGTACTGGCTACAGTCATATCGTCTATACTCGTGATCCTAGGTACTTGGGGTATGGTCAGCCTTCCGTTGGAGCGCTTCCCCGATATCGCGCCGCCTTCTGTCCAGGTAACAGCCATTTACCCAGGTGCTAACGCTGAAACCATCCTTCGCTCTGTTGCTCCTTCGCTCGAAGAGGCCATCAACGGCGTCGATAACATGACTTACATCAGTTCTGTAGCCAGTAACGATGGTTCCCTGGTAATATCCGTATTCTTCACAAAAGGTACTGACCCGGATCAAGCCGCTGTGAATGTGCAAAACCGGGTTGCGCAGGCAACCAGTCAGTTGCCTCCCGAGGTTGTTCAGCGGGGTATCGTAACGGCGAAAGCTCAAAATAGCTTAATGATGGTTCAGGCCATAATGAGCGAAAGTCCCAAAAAGTATGATCAGGAATTTATTGCCAACTATGCCAACATCAATATTATACCTGACCTTAAACGTATCCAGGGTGTTGGCAGCGCATTCATCTTGGGCGGTAATAAGGAATATGCCATGCGTATATGGCTGAAACCAAGTCAGCTGGCGAACTATAAAATATCATCATCCGAAGTGCTTGCTGCCATAAATGATCAAAACTTGGAAGCGGCGCCAGGCAAGTTTGGGGAAGGCAGCAATGAATCATTTGAATATGTAGTTAAATATGATGGCAAAATGACTAAACCCGCAGGCTATGAAGATATTGTCATCCGTGCAAATCCGGACGGTTCATTTCTGAAGCTGAAAGATATTGCCCGTATCGAATTGGGTTCATATACTTATAACAGTTCCAATACTGTAAACGGCAAGCCTGCAATAACCGTCGTGATCTTTCAATTACCCGGGACCAATGCTGATGCGATACAAACCCAGGCAAATCAACTTTTTGAGAAAGCCGAGAAAAGTTATCCAAAGGGTATCGTTAACGCTACTTTTTATAATACCAAAGAGGCACTGGACGCGTCGATCGATCAGGTTAAGCATACCTTGTTAGAAGCATTTATCCTGGTGTTCATTGTTGTCTTTATTTTTTTACAGGACTTCAGGTCTACATTGATACCGGCTATCGCAGTTCCAGTGGCAATCATCGGCACCTTTTTCTTCATGTATGTTTTTGGCTTTACCATCAACCTGCTGACGCTGTTTGCGCTCGTCCTGGCCATCGGGATCGTTGTCGACGATGCCATAGTCGTTGTGGAAGCAGTGCATTCAAAAATGGAACATAAGAAGTTAGCGCCTGCACCGGCAACATTGGAAGCCATGCACGAAATAACAGGTGCGATCATTTCAATCACCTTGATCATGGCTGCTGTATTTTTACCGATCGGCCTGATGAAAGGTGCAACCGGCTTATTCTATCGTCAGTTTGCTTTCACGCTTGCCATCGCCATCGTTATCTCCGCTGTTAACGCTTTAACATTAAGTCCTGCACTTTGCGCGCTGATATTGAAAGATGTGCACAGCAGTGAAGAATCAGGAGCCCCCAAAAACTTTAAAGATCGTTTCTTTATCTTTTTTAACGTCACCTTCAAAATGTTGACCGACCGTTATATCCATAGCCTTCGTTTTCTGATCCGTCAGAAATGGTTAACACTCGGTGCCCTGGTATTGATCGCGGTAACAACGGGTTATATGATCAAGAATACCCAAACTGGATTTATTCCAACCGAAGATATCGGCTTTATCGGCATTGCAATCAATATGCAGCCCGGCTCATCACTTGAAAGAATGAAACAGCTGGATGAAGAGGCAGTGAAAGAACTTGAAAGCATGCCCCAAATCAAAAAGGTGAATAACCTGGCGGGTTTCGACTTTTTGACTTTCTCTAATAGCCCGTCTGCCACCCAGATATTCGTGATTTTGAAACCAGTTGCAGAACGTGGTCCTGTAAATTCAATACCTGAAATAAAAAACATTGTTCAGCAGAAACTGGCTAAAATCAAAGGGCTCAACGCCTTTGCATTTGAATTGCCTTCCATACGTGGTTACAGTAATGTTGACGGACTTGATGTTGTGTTACAGGATCGTACCGGCGATGCCAAGTTAGATAAATTCAGCTCTGTATCAGACAACTTCATAGCTGAACTTATGAAGCATAAAGAGGTGGGATTTGCCTTCACTACTTTTAAGGCAAATTATCCTCAATTTAAGTTGGAGATCGATAAATACAAAGCCAAACAGCTAGGCGTAAGCATTAAGGATATCCTTCAGACAATGCAAACTTATTTTGGCAGCGTTCAAGCCTCCGATTTTAACCGCTTTGGGAAATTCTACCGGGTAGTCGCACAGGCTGATGTAAAAGATCGCACTGATCCATCCAAGATCGATGGAATCTATGTCAAAAATAACAAAGGCGAAATGTTACCGATAAATACGCTTGTTCACTTAAAAAGAGTATATGGTCCGGAAACTGCGAAACGCTATAATCTTTACAATTCTATTTCAGTAACTGTGATGCCGCAAAAAGGCTTCAGTTCCGGTGATGCGATCAATGTCGTAAATGAAGTGACCAAAAAACTACCGGACGGTTATACTCAGGAGTTCTCAGGGTTGACTAAAGAACAAATAAGCTCGAACGGCCTTGCCGTTATCGTATTCGGGATGTGTTTGATATTTGTTTACCTTTTGCTGGCAGCACAATATGAAAGTTATATTCTTCCATTAGCAGTCATCCTTTCTATTCCCAACGGCATATTAGGTGTGTTCCTCGCAATTGGAATTACCGGCATCGAGAATAATATCTATGTACAGGTAGCACTGATCATGCTGATTGGACTATTGTCAAAGAATGCGATACTAATCGTAGAATTCGCTGTGCTTCGACGAAGAGCAGGTCACTCGCTCATCCAGTCAGCTTTAGAAGCTGCCGCGCTCCGTATCAGGCCGATTATCATGACCTCCCTTGCTTTTGTTGCAGGGATGATACCCATGATGAGCGCAACCGGGCCATCCGCGAACGGTAACCACTCTATCAGTATTGCAGCAGCTGGTGGGATGCTAGTAGGTGTAACGCTGGGCTTATCCTTTATACCTGTGTTATTTGTTGTATTCCAGGGACTTCAGGAAAGAATAAGCCGCAAAAAGATTGTTGAGATCGCCCCAAATGCTGATGTATTAATTCTAAACTGATCATGGAAAAATTAAATAAGTATAGTGTAGCTGCCATCGTTTTGCTGGCTATACTGACCATAGAAGGTTGCAAGGTATCGCGTGATATCGTTGCTCCGGATACAAACCTTCCCGTTGCTTATCGCGACAACGCCCAAGATTCTGTTTCAGTAGGCGCATTACCCTGGAGGACCTATTTTGAAGATCCTGAATTGAAATCACTGATCGCCGATGCGCTCGAACATAATTTCGATCTTCAGGTCGCAGTGAAAAATATTCAATCTGCCGGGATGGTTTTAAAGCAAGCTAAGCTTGGCGATATCCCATCTGTGGGTGTCGGGGTTACTGCCAGTTCAAGCCGTCCTTCTGACAACAGCCTGAGTGGAATGCAATTAGGACAATTTCTGGGACAACAACACCTTGAGGATTACACCTTGGCGGCTTCACTTTCATGGGAGGCGGATATCTGGGGTAAAATACGCGGCAGGAAAGAAGCGGCTTTGGCTAACTACTTATCTACTCAGGAAGCCCGTAAGGCTGTTCAGACACGGATCGTAAGCGACATTTCAAAAGGTTATTATAATCTGCTTATGCTAGATGCTCAGCTTCGGATCGCTAAAAATAATGTATTGCTTAATGATAGTACCTTAACGCTGATACGGTTACAATTTACTTCCGGCCGGGTGAGCAGTTTAGCAATCCAGCAGGTTGAGGCTCAAAAGTTGACGGCTGAAGCACTGGTTCCCCGTTTTGAACAACAAATCGCTGTTCAGGAAAATGCAATCAGCGTATTGTCAGGTAGACTTCCAAGTCCTGTCGGCAGAAATATCAGCCTGGATTCGCTTGCCATTGCAGAAAAACTAACCACCGGCATGCCGGCCGAACTTCTCCGAAGAAGACCGGATGTCCGGCAGGCAGAACTGGCCCTTGCAAAAGCCAATGCCGATGTCGGCGTAGCAAAAGCAAGCCTCTATCCGTCACTGACCATCAATGCTCAGGGTGGGTTGGATGCTATCAAAGCCAGTAACTGGTTCAATATACCAGCCTCTTTGTTCGGAACGGTTGTCGGCGGAATAACCCAGCCATTATTCGACAAAAAAAGACTGAGTACCAACTATAATGTTGCAAAGGTCGACCGCGAGGTGACTGTAATCCGTTTTCGTCAGTCCGTTCTAACTGCTTATGGTGAAGTTTCGGATGCTCTTGTAAAACTTGCTACGCTTAAACAACAACAGGTTCTGGCTGCTCAACGCACCGGGACACTGCAGGATGCGACCCGGAATTCACAGCTGCTGTTTAAGAACGGCATGGCGACCTACCTGGAGGTGATCATCGCTGAAAGCAATGTTTTACAAAGTCAACTGGAACTCGCCACCATAAAAAAAGCAAGGCTGGATGCTACCGTAGACCTCTACCGCTCACTTGGCGGAGGATGGAATTAAAAATTTGTGTTTGAGTGATGTTGTTTTGATTGATGCCTGTGGACCGTTGTACGGGACGCAGGTTTTTTTATTTTCCCGTGCCCGCTTATAATAATACTAAGAAAAGTATAGATGTTAATTATCAATCTTCAAAGAGGTCCTAGCGTGTGAATAGAAATTCAGGCGAGGAATAAATAGAATGTGAACGAATTAAAAAAGTTTAAGCGGTGTGATATTTATGAAGTTGGCTCACCGCAATTGACTCTTCAATCTGATAGGTTATGACCAGACACATGCCAGGTGTGTTACTGATCTCCAATTCGCCGTTGAGTTGATTACTTAGTCCCCTGATCAGGTTAAATCCAAGCGTGTTAGTATTATATATGTCGATGTTATCTGATAGACCGACCCCATTATCTTCTATACTCAGGCGGAATGTGTTATTGCATAGCTTATAAAATTTGACCCTGATCTTTCCTTGTCTGCCTCCTGGAAACGCATATTTGATGGAATTGGTGATAGCTTCATTTATGATCAGGCCTAAAGGTATCACCTGTGCAACATCAAGTTCGCCGGGTTCAGTTTCCGATTCAAATCTGACCTTGTTTACTACCTCGTGACTATCAGCCAGATAACTGATCAAATCCTGAACGTAAACGCTCATGTTTATCTTCGTAAGGTCATCCGACTGATACAGTTTTTGATGGATGAGCGACATCGTATGCATTCTGCGCTGACTATTTTCTATTGCCATCAGGGCATTTTCATTAGATATATAGTTAGACTGCATTTTTAATAGACTGATCGTTGTTTGCAGGTTATTCTTAACCCGGTGATGAATTTCGCGCATCAACCATTCTTTCTCGATCAATAACAACTCCTGGTTGGCGTTTAGTTCCTTCAACACGTTATTCTGAAGGTTAATTTCGCACTGCTTTTCCTGAAGTTTCCGGTTGCTTTTCTTGTTGATCCGAATCACGTTTATAGCAAAGCCTATTACCGTAAGCAGGAAAAATATGCCGCCCAGTGTTTGATTTCGCTGCAGATTCGCTTCTTTAAGTGCGGCCTGATCCAAGCGCTTCTCGGTTTCCAAAGCCATAATAAATCTTTCTCTCCGTTCCGTCTCGTACTTGATGTCCAGCTCAGAAATCTGCCTGATCTTATTAATGGAAAAGAACGAATCCCTCAAACCCTGATGCGTAAACTTGTGGGCCAGTTCAAGATCTCCTTTTGTGTATTTTAACGGATAGGGAAAGGTCCGCTCTATGTTTAATTTGATCTGGTCAGTGTTCCTGTTCGGTTTTTGCGACCCTTGCATCTTTGTCGTTAAAGTATCCAAATGCTGCCCAAAATGATTTTTTGACCGCAGGGCTCGAGAATAGGAGAAAATAGGCATCAACAGCCAGGCAATGAGTGTATATAATATTTTAAGTTCTAGAAAGCACAATCCTTTCTTGTAATTCATCGATAGTAACAGCAATTAATATGTTCGATTTTTGATGTTTTGAATCCCGCCAAGCTAAATAGATTGGTCTTGTTTTCTCTTTTAAGGCAAATTTCTGACCAAAATATTATTACGTGATAGTCAATATTTTATAGATAGCAACTTTTTTTAACTATACCTTATATCGTAAAAAATCATAGTATTAATGTTATATCGTAAGCTTTGGGTATTTATACCTTTAACAATAAAACCTTAGGAATACTGAATCATATCTTTACTCATAGTGACCTAACCAAAGATTTAATTTCGAAGTTCGAAGCTTACCTTTCCATGGAGTATTTTAAACACGCGCTCTCTAAATTAGCCATTATGCTTATTCGTTAGGAATGCAATAGCTCATACTGATCGCTAAAGGACAAATATTAGCTTTTTTTGGAGGGTTCATTTATAGAAGGATATGATATCAGTTTCAGTGACTTTTTTTGGGAAAGATCACCAGCAAGCGCAAGTAATTGTAAAGCAGTCTTGTTTAACAATGCAGAAGCGAACTTATTACTTAATCCAAAAGTCTGATAGTGAATAGATAAACGAAGTTATCTGAACGGCTTTCTGATTTACAAACGGCAACACGTTTGGTAAAAATAAAGCCCTGTCTAATCGACAGGGCTTCCCCAAAACGTAAGCTTGAATTATTTCTTTGCTGCGTTCTTCTTATCTGTAACGTCTTTACGCAAGTCTGTCGAAATTACTTTGATCTGCTGCAATGTGTTACGCAGTCTTGTGCCTGCCGCATTGTTGTTTTTCTCGTAAAATAGTTGTCCGTCCTTTTCGGCTGTCTCTAACAGCGCTTTTAATTCTGCTAATTTTTCCATGATCAATTCTTGATTTAAATATCCGTATCTTTTTGATGCGGCCGGCAAAAATAAAAAATAGCCTGGAAAATGCTGTAACCCAATTTACTGCTGCCGGATACTGTCTGGTATTATAGTGGGGGCCCGAAAGCTTAGGGTTGAATTTTCGGTAAATGCTAACTCAGGTAACTAAGTTGTAAAGCATATCATCTTTAAAAATTGCTTTTAGTGATCTGCAACGACACACCCCAACTATTGTTTGCGTTTAAATAGCATTCCGCGTAAGCAAAACGTTAGTTTGAAAGAATAAATCCCGCCACTACGAAATCCCGCACTCCAAAGAGTTGTATTGCGAAATACAGTAAGAAATATCTCTTGTGTTTAAACACAAGTATCAGATTGTTAAAGAACTAACCCGTGGCCTGAATTTAGCAATTGCTCATGGCAGAAACGTCAGGATCAAATCTTTTAAATTTATGAAAACACAAAAAGTACTGTTCATCACCGGAGCCTCGAGTGGCTTCGGATTCGAAATCGCTAAAGCGGCATTGGAAAACGGGGATAAAGTGATCGCAACAGTCAGGAGTAAACCTGAAGAACTCGCTGCATCGCTAAATAAGAATGCCAACTTGTTGATTACTATCATGGATGTGAGTAATGAAGAACAAGTTCGGGAGGCAGTTGCCGAAGGATTATTGGCATTTGGCAAGATTGACGTCTTGATCAACAATGCAGGGTTTGGAATTATTACAGCCATCGAGGAGGCAACGGATGCAGAGGTAAAGCAACAATACGAAACCAATGTATTTGGATTGCTGAATGTTACCCGCGCTGTGCTGCCGCATATGCGTGGTAACCGCTCTGGTCATATCATTAACTTTTCATCACTTTTTGGTTTTGACGCAATTCCCGGCTGGGCGCTTTACGGGTCTACTAAGTTTGCAGTAGAAGGCCTGTCAAAAGGGCTTGCTGTAGAGCTGGAGCCGCTGGGTATAAAAGTTACTGCTGTTGAACCTGGACTTTTCCGTACCGCTTTTCTCAGCGCCGGTTCCTTCGGTGTCTCCAAGAATGTAATTGATGATTATCAGAATACAGTCGGCCCCATGCGTAGCGCTGGCGACACCCTGCACGGCAAGCAGCCGGGCGATCCCGTAAAACTAGCCCGCGTAGTGGTTGATCTGGCACATTCCGAAAACCCTCCTGTTCAGTTGCCGATAGGTAAGGACTCCATCAGCATGTTTCGCAATAGTGCTGAAAAAACGACAGCTATCATATCGGCCTGGGAAAGTATTTCTAGCAATACTGACTTTTTAGATGCTCGTAGTGTTTTGTAATTCTTCGTCAGGTCAATACAAAAATTAATCGATCATTCAGTTTCTTTTAAATTCCCGATTTGCGGGTTTAATAATCTAAAAATTAACATTTACACTAAAACTATGAATCAATTTCAAGAATTATTCGACAAACAAAAAGCCTATTTCGATACGGACATTACCAAAAGCTACGAATGGCGTATTGAACAGTTAGACCGCCTGGAACGACTCCTAATTGAAAAACAGGATGAAATCAAGGAAGCCCTGGGAAAAGATTTTAAGACTGCCTCAAATGAGCAGGCTTTTGAAATCATGGCACCTTTAGGAACGATCGCCTTTACCAAATCACAATTAAAAGAATGGATGAAACCAGTTCCTGCGCCAATGCCTAAAGCGCTGGCGAAAACTGGGCATACAGCCATTACTTATAGAGAACCCTACGGTGTCTCACTTGTAATTGGACCATTTAATGGCCCGGTTATTTTACTATTATTACCTGCTATCGCAGCCCTTTCGGCGGGCAACACAGTTATTTTAAAAACAAGCGAGGCGGTACCAGCCTCCGCTGACGTTTTTGCCAGATTCGTTGCAGAATATTTTGAGCCCGAAGCCGTAGCCATGGTAAGGGGTGATAGGGAGGTTGTGACGCAATTGCTCGCGCTGCCTTTCGATTTTATGTTTTTTACCGGCAGCGTAAAGGTTGGTAAAATAGTGATGCGCGCCGCCGCCGAAAATCTTACTCCGGTATTGCTGGAGCTTGGGGGACAAAATCCCGGCATTGTTGATGAAACGGCCAACATTAAAGACGCGGCAAAAAAGCTCGCCTGGGGTGCTACGGCCTGGGGCGGTCAGTGGTGCACGTCACCTGGATACGCCTATGTTCATGAATCTGTGGTCGAGGAATTTGTTGAAGAAGCGAGGAAAGCACTTCTGGAAATGTTCGGACCTGACCCTAAAAACAATCCTGACTATGACCAGATCATCTCGGCTAAAGAGGTTAGAAGGCTTGCAGCGCTGATTGATCAGGATAAGGTTATTGCGGGTGGTGATTTTGATGAAGAAGCAAAGTATTTAGCACCTACTTTGTTGTATCCGATAGCGTGGACTGATCCAATTATGGACGATGAAATTTTTGGCCCTATTTTGCCGGTGATAAGCTATTCTGATATCAAACAAGTAGTAAGAAACATCAAGAGTAAAGCAAAGCCGTTGGCCGCTTTTATTTTTAGCCGTGACCAGAAAAATATTGACTTTATATTAAATTCAGTGTCTTTTGGCGGAGGAGCGATCAACCAAAGCAATGTAAATTTATATGTTGAATCTATGCCTTATGGCGGAGTAGGTGATTCCGGCGTAGGAAGTTATTACGGCAAACATGGCTACGAAGCGTTGACGCATCCGAAGTCGATCCTGATCTCTCCTCCGGATGTGGCGATTGACCATTTGTTTCCGCCATTCACTAAAGAAACAGCCGAAGCTCAACAAATGTGGTTTGATTATTAAGCTAAGTTTTTGGGAGCAAATCACACCCTAGCGTTATAAAGCCCCACCCTGCAGCGGGTGGGGCTTTTGCATAGCATTTTGATTCTTATTAATGTTCTGTCTTCTTTCAAACGGTCGCGGCCTTGCGCAGCTCAAATAAAACAAGGCTGCGCATTTCGCAGCCTTGTTTTATTTATCAGATCAGTTATAGTTATTTTAGATAGTGATGATTATTCAAATAGTCCACGGTTTTCCTCGATATATTCGCGCATCGACATAGCAGGTTTACCAGTTATATCCTGTACCAGGTCATTGGTTCCAGCGAATATGCCGTCCCTGCAATCCTGCGCAACAGAAATAACGTGCTGGACAAACCAGGGATCGTGCCCCAGGTCATTTTCCATGTGTTCACCGTAATTCGCGATCTCGACCGGGTGGTAAGTGATCTTTCTACCCAAAACTTCTGAAAGAATCTCGGCAATCTCGAACTGGTTCATTTCTTTTGGGCCGTAAAGAGGGTAGATTTTGCCGGCATGAGCCGCAGGGTCAGCAAGTATGGCTGCGATTACCCGGCCCTGGTCGGCCGCGGCGATAGGTGCATACCTGCCTTCGCCGAACGGCAGCGTCAGCGAATTTTTAGCTTTAACTTCTTTGGCCCGATACATCAGCCATTCTGCAAAAAAAGTCGGGCGCAAATGGGTAACTGGTACACCGGACCGATCAAAAACACGTTCTCCCACCCAGTGGTTTCTTGCTGCAATGCTTTTGGCCGCTCTGCGCGCGGAGATCTGCGACATATTTACGACCAGCTCCAGATCGTTTTCAATTGCAGCCTGAGCAAATATTGCGGTTGCTTCAAGAATTCCGGGTATAATTACCGGGTAAACAAAATAGGCGCCGGTTACTCCCTCCATCGCCGCGCTGATACTGTTCAGGTCCAGCAGATCGCCTACAACTATTTCTGCTCCGATTTTCTCCAACTCATAAGATCTATCATCGATCTTTCGAACCATAGCCCTTACCGGTATGTCTTTTTTCAGTAGCTGAGAAACAGTCTCCTTGCCGGTTTTGCCTGTTGCTCCGGTAATCAAAATTTTCTTTTCCATGATTCTTCTTTTTTATGCCAGTTAAGCCAGGCTTCCACCATCTATATTAAACACCGCACCAGTAATAAAACCTGCCTCTGGTCCGGCTAGAAAGTTGACCAAAGCAGCTACTTCTTCCGGTTTGCCAAAACGCTTAAGCGCGTTTTTGTTGCGCAAGTGTTCGGCTAAATCGGTATCCTCGGGATTCATATCAGTAGCTATCGGCCCCGGTTGAATACTATTTACCGTAATTCCTTTGCTACCCAAATCCCAGGCAAAACCTCTCGTATAGGCAGCCGCGGCCGCCTTCGTAGCACCGTACTCTGTTAACGTCTGGATTCCTACAGCAGTGCCGGCAACAGATCCTATGTTGATGATCCGACCACCAGCTTGCATGTAAGCTGATGCTTTCCGGATAAGCGTAGCCACCGCTCGCATATTGATATCAATCTGTTTATCATACTGCTCAGTCAATTTTTCAGAATCTTCTATTGCACCTATGACAATTATCCCTGCACTATTTACGACAATATCCAGGCGGCCGAAATTCTCAACTGTTTTTTCTACAGCTGCTTCAAGATCAGCCTTAAGGCTGCTATCTGCACGGATCGCCAAAGCCTTGTATCCTTTACCAGTTAGTTCATTAATAATTTCATCTGCCTTCTCTTTCGAACTTACATAAGTAAAGGCAACTTGTGCGCCTTCAGCTGCTAAACGCCTCACAATGGCTGCGCCAATTCCCCGGCTGCCTCCTGTAACCAGCGCTACCTTTCCTTTTAATACTGACATATTTTAAAATTTAAGTGAATTAAGAATGGCCATATAACTTAGTAACCTAGGTAATCATATTTAATGCCAGTAAGTAAATATTTGAATTTCAAATGGTTAAGTGATGGTGGTCTGAAATTCTTTACGTTATTTCGAATTTGAACGGATTTAATACGATAAAATATAAAAAGTGTCAGGCCAGTATCAGCGTCGCTCCTCTAAATGCAAGCAACACATTTCGAACAGTTTTTCAATGATATTACAAAACTGACCGGATCTTGACTCTTTTTAATGTACTCCTGGTGACCGTGGAAAAACTACATATCATAAAGTTTATGTTTAAACACGAAATAAAACATTTGTTATCCTTCGTGTAATCGGTAATTGCCTTACTGTGAATACTTTTTATTGTGGCATCACTTTCGTAAAGGGCAATTAAAAATTACCTATGAGAAAATACTTAATGCTATCATTAATTTTACTGGCGGGATGTTCAAAGAAGGAGCTGCCGAATAGTAGGAACGACCAAGCTGTTGTACGGAAAACACTTGTTGGCAGGATCTCGGTTCCCGGAGATATTGTCGGCAAAGTAGTGGTCGGTTACCAGGGCTGGTTTAGTATCCCCGGCGATGGTGCAAATGAGGCCATTTGGTGGCACTGGACTGGGGATAACACACCTCCAAGTGCAGGCAATATGGTTAAATCCTGGCCTGATGTAAGGGAATATACCACCTTATTCGCTACAAATCTACCCAAACAGGGAGATGGACAGCCGACAAAACTGTTTTCTTCCTACACTGCCCAAACGGTGGACACCCATTTCCGATGGATGCAGGAGAACGGGATCGAAGTAGCCGCATTGCAACGTTTTCAGGATTATCGGGACATGCGAAATGCAATCACTGAAAAGGTAAAAACTGCAGCAGAGGCACATAATGTAAAATTCTATATCATGTATGATATAAGCGGATGGGGAACCTTTCAAAATGAGATCAAGGCTGACTGGACAGAAAAGATGGCCAAACACACCGCTTCCAAGGCCTACGCGATGCAAAATGGTAAACCTGTAGTTTGTATTTGGGGCCTCGGATTTGCAAATCGTGACCAAACGCCAGCCGCAGAGCTGGATGTTGTTAACTGGTTTAAGAGTAAAGGCTGTTATGTTATTGGCGGTGTTCCCCATGAATGGCGTGACTACATAAAACCCGGTACAAAAAACTTTGATCCGGTTTTTAAGGCGCTTGACATGATCTCGCCCTGGATGGTCGGAGCGATCGGTGATAGCCAGACATCTGACTTCTATTATACGAATTATAATCTGCCCGATATGACCTATTGTAAAGCAAACAATATTGATTACCAGGCTTGCGTTCTTCCTGGCGATTTGTCTGCAAAACACCGTGTTCACGGCGATTTTATGTGGCACCAATTTTATAACATGACGCGTTTGGGTGCCCAAGGGCTATATATCTCCATGTTTGATGAGTATAACGAAGCCAATCAGATTGCGAAGACCGCAGAAAATGAATCTATGCAACCAGCGGGCGTAGGCCTGCTCGCACTTGATGAAGATGGCGTGAAATGTTCGTCAGACTATTATTTGAGACTGACAAATGACGGCAGCAAAATGTTCAAAGGCCTGATTCCATTAACCTTGCTCAGACCAACCGAACCCGTAAAAGGAGGAGGGGAAATGCATTTGCCG
The DNA here is from genome assembly GCF_056405015.1 of Mucilaginibacter sp. P2_A4. Lineage (NCBI taxonomy): Bacteria > Pseudomonadati > Bacteroidota > Sphingobacteriia > Sphingobacteriales > Sphingobacteriaceae > Mucilaginibacter > Mucilaginibacter sp. P2_A4. The sequence continues at coordinate 99,312 of NZ_JBFUCX010000002.1, forward strand.
CCATATAACAAACCGATCAAATTGATTGGCTGGAATAATTTTTGGGTAGGTGGTGAAAACGGCAATGGACCGATGTATTGTAACGTGCCCCATGGAGATGCATGGGAGACTTTTACAGTAATTGATGCCGGCAACGGGAAGGTAGCGCTGCAAAGCATGGGGAAATATGTCTCATCCGAAAATGGAAACGGACCGATTACTTGCAACAGGACAGCGATCGGAGAGTGGGAGCAATTCGATTACATCATTAATTCGGATGGATCTATCGCTCTTCGCGGAAACAATGGCAAATATGTTACTGCTGAAGATGGAACTAATCCTATGATCTGTGACCGCACAACCGTGGGGCAGTGGGAGAAATTTATGGTTAATTAACCCGCATTTATAGTTATAAGTATATATGCGCTAAACGATTTATAGTGGGCGGCGTTTTAATTGCCGTCCACTTACTTTGTGAATCCCATTAACGCTCTGACGTGATCGGCGTTTTCGACGGAAGTAACTTGTTCGAGTAATTGAAATGCTACTTCTATTGCTGTTGAAGGATTCCAGGAAGTAATGATCCTGTAATCTGTGACGATGGGTTCGTGCTGAATTTTTACGCCCAATGCCCGCAACTCTTCCTGCATTTCAGGGGCCAGGCTGTAAGTAGTTCCCATTCGTCCGGTCAGTATACCGGATTTTGCAACTGGAAAAGCACCCGTGCAGATTGAAGCAATCCACTTATCGGAACTATGAAACTTGCGTATCAGTCCAGTGATGTCTTCGTGATAGGCATGATCATAGTAATGATATTCTTCAAATCCTCCGGGCACTGCCAGTGCAGTATATTCAGTTGTATCTATTTCCCCGATCAAATAATCAACTACCGCCTTTTGGCTAAACGAGCTGTTTACTTCTTTAGTCAGTCCGCACGTAAAAAGCCGGGTATTTCGGTCACCCTCAAGCATGTTCCAGCCCATTACGTCTATGAACGCGCTCGCCTCGAAGAATTCAAAGCCTTCAATAAGTACGAGTAATATTTTTTTCATCAGTATATCGAACTATATAATTATCCTTATGACTTCATCAGTATGGCCAAACCATAATACCTGGAATTGACATCGGGTTCTACTCAGAGCTTCCTGCTCTTATCTTTTCTGATACTTTTTATAATGTAATAGTTTGCAATACCCCGTTTCTTCTATTGCCTCGAATGAGGATGTTTTTTATAAATTATTTGTTCAGACTAATCTATTAAAAAGAATACGAATCCACTATAAGAGCCTGCTCTAATATTGACCTCGATTAGTGCGTTGACAAATCAACGGTGACGCATTGGGGCTTGAAATTTTAATTCTGTTTCACGCAGTAAATGCTTAATTTTAATAAAGACGAGACTCGAATCAAGGCATTCTTACCGAACATTTTTCATCGTAATAGCTGAATATTGTTCTCAGGTTTGATCTAAATAAAGGTTTAAGGTTTTTGGTCCGTTAAATAATTTGGGTTCGATGAAAAGGTTTTGGTCCGTATTCTGCGTTTTAATCATTTGGTCAAGTCTGGCTTTTTCGCAAGATAATACGATTAATGACCCGGTACTTTTGCAGAAATCGATCAAACAAAGCCGGCTAGATACTAGCCGGATCAAGTTGCTGCTAAAAGCCGGAGATTATTACCTCAATAAGAAAGGCTGGTTTAATGTTGACAAAGATACCGCCCTTGTATTTTTGAATCAGGCGCTGGCACTGAGTAGAGCGTTACACTCCGTTAAATGGGAGAATGAGACTTTACAATGTATTGGCTCCGGTTATCTCCATGTTGACAGTATTGAAAATGGCAGCCAATTTTTCATGCAGGTGATCCAGTATTATCGTAATCGACATAACAAAGATATGGAGGCACAGACATGGGAAAGGTTCGGTGATGCCGTTAACCGAGGTCCGAAGACGCTTGAAAAAAAAATTGAGTGCTATCAACAGGCCCGCACAGTTTATGGGCAGGACAATGAGCAGTTGAAGTCCATACTCACCTATAAGAAGATAGCGGATATGCATATGATCCAGGGTAAGTACGATGTGGCAGAAAATGAGTTGAAAAATGTTGTAAAAGGACTTAAATCGATCGGCTATAAAAATCTGCATTATACTTTCGACCTTCTTGCATCCCTTAGTAAACTCAAAGGCAATTTTCATCAGGAGCTTTTTTACAAGAAAGAAGTTGTCAATAGTATGGAGGCGACGGGTGACTACTCGTATGCTTCATACTTCTATTTTAATCTGGCAACTACCTATTACGACTTAGGTCTCTTTTCCAAGAGCCTGACTTACTTCAATAAAGCTTTGCCTTTCAGCATTAATGAAAAGAATTTTAATAGATACTATGAGCTTTTGACAGGTATCGTTAAAGCGCAGATCCAGGAAGGAAATATTCAAAAAGCCCTCGAATTTTTGACCGAAAATACAAAAAGGATACCGCCTATAAATGATACGCAACGCCAGTGGATGGATGCGGCATTTGGAATTTGCTATGAAAAAATGGGGCAAATAAAAAAGGCAGAAGTATATTATAAGGATTTGGCCAGGCTTTCGGACATCGACCTGAAAAATCAGGACCTAGAGGACTACTTACGAAATTATAATACGATCAGCAATTTTTATGTGGCAACACGCCGGTATAAACAAGCAGAATATTATCTTGGTAAATTGCTCAACGTATCACCCAAGCTGGTCAGGCCGTCGGTCATGAGCCAGGTCGAACTTTTACAATTCAAGGTTGACTCCGCGTCCGGGAGATTAGCCTCGGCAATCAGACACTATCAGCACCATAAAAAATTAAATGATTCGCTTTACAACGCCACTAACAAAAAGTTATTTGAAGAAGTCGAGATTAGAAATGAGTCGGAAAGAAAAGACCGGAATTTGGAGTTGCAATCTAAAAACATTCAACTTTTACAAAAGCAAAGCCAGCTTGAACAGAACCAGATAGACAAGACGAAGTCCATCAGAAATGTTTTTTTCGGCGGATTTTTTATGGTATCTGTGCTTTTAGCACTGGGGTTCAACCGATACAGGCTCAAGCAGCGAAGTAATGTACAACTTCAGGAAAAACAGCGTATCATTTCTGAAAAAAATGAGGCTTTGGTAAAATTACTTCGCGATAACGAATGGCTTACGAGAGAAGCGCATCACCGTGTTAAGAATAATATGCAAACTATCGTCAGTTTGCTTTCTTCCCAATCATTGTATTTGAAGGATGAGGCTGCGTATGAGGCAGTGGCCGATAGCCGGCATCGTATTCAAACGATGTCGCTGATACATCAAAAGTTATATCGCTCTGATAATATGTCCTCTATTGCCATGCGGGGATATATTACGGAACTTGTTGATTATTTAAGCGAGTCTTTTAAAACCAAAAAAGTCGTCCATTTTAAAATGATTATCGATCCTATTGATCTCGATGTAGTTCAGGCGGTACCTGTAGGCCTGATCTTAAATGAGGCTATCACCAATTCTTTTAAACATGCATTCCCACATACTGACAATGATTGGCTCACGATCAGCCTGACTCAGGGATGGGCTGATGATCTATTATTAACTATCAGTGATAATGGAAAAGGGCTGCCTGAACAATTCGACAGCGACGGGGTGGAGTCTTTTGGGTTGAAACTTATGAAAGGACTGGCAGAGGAATTGAACGGCACGTTCTCAATTGTAAATCATCCGGGTACCACGGTGACTATAGTTTTCAAAAAAATACACCTACATCGAATAACTGTTGAAGAAATAGACTTCCTTAACAAGCAAATAAAAATTGATAGCTAATAGCTTTGGGATATAAACTTTGGAACGTCAAAAAAACTTTTGGGCTATTTACCGACCATTCGTTTCCTTATTCTACTTAGTGATGGGGCCTGGATGCCCAAATAAGAGGCGATGTGATAAAGAGGCACGGAATTAAAAATATCCGGATGTAACTCAAGCATTTCCAGGTACCGCTCTTCCGCGCTTTTGAACAAAAATCCTTCAGTATTACTGATCACCTGGTGATAGGCCTGTTCCGCTATCATTCTGCCAAAGCGCTCCCAGCTATGCGATTGTTGGTATAGCTTTTTTAAATTATCAATATGAATGTAAAGTATAACTGAGTCATTCATGGATGACGTATAATAATCACACGCAGTTTGGTTGATAAAGCTTTTATAGGAAGCTACGAACTGACCGTTGGAATAGAACAGCATGTTTTTTTCTTCACCGGTTTTCTCATCCGCCCGGTAAATTCTAAAAACGCCGTTCACGATGAAGCCGAGATGTTTACAAACATTTTGGTATTCGTTATAGAATTCTCCCTTTTTATATGTTTTTAATTTCCAGTAGGAGCGGGAAAGTTCGAAAGCTTCACGGTCAAGTCCTGCGGTAGTAAATAAGGCTTGCTGTAATTGATCGAACTCTGTCATATGATTTAGATTCACGAAGTAAATTTAAAAAAAAGAACTCACCGGAAAAATCCGGCGAGTTATATAATGACAGCGATTCGCTAATCGTTATTTTGCTTCGCTAATGATAATTGCTGCTAATTTATCAGGCATAGAAAGGAACGGCGTGTGGCTGCTGGGTAGAGAATATTCTTTCTTTACATTAGACTTACCGACCATAGCTTGTTGTAATTTATAACTAACGGTGTGGTCATTTAATGTGTGGATATAAGTTTTTGATACAGAGCCGAAGCCAGTCTCAGTTAAATTAACTTTGCCTGCCAGAGGAGCCAAAGGATCTGCTTTAAAGCCTGCGACAACCTGATCCTGCACCGGTTTGGGCGAATCTGCTACGAATGCATCAACGATTCCTTCTTTAGCAATATTGGCCGAACCCGTTGCTTCGCTGATCTGTAAATATTTACCAACATGGGCATCAGCATCGGTCTGAGCTAATGATAACAAGCTTTCTCCATTCTGGGGAAGGTAAGCCGCTACATAAACCAACTTTTTGATTTGAGCCGGAGTGTTTTCAGCTACCTGGCTGATTACGATACCGGCCATGCTGTGACCTACGAGAATAACGTCAGTCTTGTTGCCGATGGCTTTTTCAACGGCATCAACATAAGATTGTAGTGTGATATGGGCAAAGGAAGTAGTGTCCTGACCATGGCCAGGCAGTGTAACAGCGATGACATTAAAGCCTTTGGCTTTAAGCGTAGGTATTACATATGCCCATGCTGATGGATCAGTCCATGCGCCCGGTACAATTACGATAGTTTGTTGTGATTTGATTTTAGTTTTGTTTTGTGCAAAGGCGGTGATGCCCATCAGGGCTATGGCCAATGTTAAAATAATAGTTTTCATTTTTTTAATTTTTAGTGCCAAGTAATTTTGACACTGCAAACGTACTATGCCTTTCCCTGGATAATATTAACCCAGGTTAATATCGCATCTTCATATATTAATTAAATGGTACTTAATACGAATGGGTATCATCAAATATTTCTTACAAAAAACGGAACTACTTACTGATCAGATGGCTGTTAAATCCCTCCCTGAGGTTTTTTACCATTTTATGCATAAGAGCAGTACTGCTTGCTGTGCGACAGAAAGCACTTTCTCCCTCGATTAAGCAAAAAACTTTATTTACAAAGACTTTAACGGGTTAGCAGGCCAGTTACTGGCTAATGGGTGTTCACGGAAGTTTTTATCGCCATTATTTTCGATGATTTACGATATATCAAAGAAAAAAAGCACGCATTTTTAATCAATATGCATATTATCAATGCATTACCAAAAGGCACTTTTATTGTGAAATAATGAATAATCAAATAGAAGATTATCATTAAATGAATATTTCACATTTACGGGAGACGGTCGCTGCACATGTTACCACTTTGTTCAAAATACAGCAAGTTGATAAATTCCTCTATCACGATATAAAATGGGTTAATCGCGCCATTGAAGCTGCAAGAATGCTGGCAAACCATGGCCAGTTGAATGAACTTGGGATGTTTATTGTAGAAACTGCAATTTGGTTTTATGGTACCGGTTTTCTTTTAGAAATCAACAATGATCGATCGACAGCGCTAGTCCTGGCCGAAGATTTCCTTACGAGCCAATTTGTTACGCAGGATGTAAAGCAAGAAGTTGGTGACCTGATATTGGTGTTAGACAACAAGAAGAAGCGTGGATTTTTGGAAGAAATAGCTTATGACGCCTTGTCTTCCGATTATGGTGACCCAGCTTTTTCAGCAGGGTATAAGCTACTGATTATGGAAAGAGAGGCTTTGACCAAAATTTTAATAAGCGAAAAGGATGCTATAGCAAAGATACTCCAGCAGTTGAAAACGCATCGTTATTTTACGGTTCAGGCTGCTGAAGCCTGGGAAAGCACTAAAATATCCAATATGGAATCGTTGCAGCTACAACTTGATCAATTTCAGTAAATTAAATATCTCAAGTCCCAAATCATGGTACTTGCCGACCGGATCAGCGAGAAGAGAGTTAATTGCGTTATTACGATGAAAACTATCTTATTACTGAACTAAATTCGTTGACCAACGCACTGCTATTCCGCAAAATTATCTACCATTTGAAAACCGAATTTTGATAATTTAATCATCTTCTTCTTTAGTGTATTTGGCAAGGAAGTCATTCTTCTTTACAATCTGAATGTACAATAGAGGTGTTCCTATCTGTTTCCTTTTTTTGATCCAGTACCGAAAATCATCCCCGAAATCGAAAAACACTGGAGCGATACTATTCAGCCATGAGCGGTGTTTGTATTTCTAGCTGAATAGCCAGTATAGTTTCTGGGCTTTATCGTAGTCATTGGAAACTTCCTTTAGCTCATCATCCTGCAGGCTGTATATCCTCACCGCCGGTCCGTGAGCGCTTAGTTCTTCCTTTAAGTAAAAAAGGGCGTGCTTCGCCAAGCCGTCAGGAAAAACGCCAAAGTTATAGCCAGCCAATAATGGGGAGGCCGGATTGGGTATTGATTTTTCAAACGTAAACTGCTCTTTCAACCGCTGTGCATTTACTACCCAGATGATTTTTTTGTAAAATGAATTCCTGCTCTCCAGTTCTTCTTTTGACAAAGGTGAATATTGAAACTCAATGGTCAGTCCCTGGGGTGTATAAATATCGGCGCGGTGAAACTCGCCCGATTCCTCATCGCGGAAAATCACTTCGCGCCACGCCGCTGGAAACTTATTTTGCCAGTCGATATGCCACTGGGTCATAGGCTCCCACCAGGGGTCGCAGTCGATACGGCGCTGATGTGCCCAGTGATGAATTCTTAAACTGCCGCATTTAGCGGTGAGTTTAGTGCCACAGCCTGGGCAAACGCCTTTCAGGCCGGAAGTCGGCTCCCGTATTTCTCCATCAACTAATGCATAGCGTATCATGTTTTTAAAGATAAGACTCCGTTATCAAAAGGCGAAGGGCCTTATTCGCCTGACTTTTCATTATCTCCAGCGCTTCTAAAACTACATAATTGCGCATAAGCTCTAAAAAACAATTGTATTGACCTCTCTTCCCCAATATTCGTCCCTCGCGCATAAACCTGAACTTAAACAGTAAAGGAGGTCATTTGCATTTTCATTGCATATACTAACGACTTCTAAAATAGAATAATCTTAAATTTTGGCCCATTTTTAGTTCGGTCCTGTCAAGGCTACCTAATCGGACAATATGCTGAACAAAGAAGTATATTGGGTCCGGGTGTCCCGGCAAGCCGTTTTGACCCGGTCAAAACATGGCTTGCTTTACTTTTATTGAGAAGATTTATGAAGGCTTCTAAACCTCAATATTTTTTTTAATGAAATTCATAATGGCCTTTACAAGCAATGAAATTTATATGATTTTTTTCCAAAGTATAACTTAGACGATCTTCTTGGGTAACGCGTTTTGAAGCTTCTTTACCTCTGTATGTTAAATTCTCTGTTTGTCCGATACCACCGCTAAAAGGGTGTTCATGAGTATCGCGCATTAACAACAGAAGATACTTAAATTGTTCAAAATCCGTATTTTTCCATTCCAAAAATTGCTCCATAAACGATTTTCCAAACGATACTGAATATTTGCTATATCGAAGGTAAAGGGTAAGCTTTTCTTGATCATCTATAATTCGAGAATAACTTAAATTTGACCACTCATGGAGTTCGTCAGAATCCCAATCACCTTCCAGGCAAAAATTATAAGCAGTCATAAACTCCGATGACACACTATCGTCGACAACCTTATAGACTAATATTTTAGTTTTTTTCCAAAAGGAATCTGTGTCAATACTAATTGCCGGCAAGTCTTTTATTGATGCAACAACTAACCCTATAGGATTTACTTGGGTAGGAACATCGGAGTCGATTATTTTGTAATTGCTGCTAAAGTAAATCTTAGTTTCAACTTCATTGAGGTCATCCATAAATGGCTTTCTAAAGAAAGTTAAGATAGCCTGCTTAGTTTTACCATTGCTTAAGCCTGTTGCCCATTCATAGAAATTAAGATCTTTGGTGGCTTGCATTAAATGATAGCCATTAGGAAAACTGATATGATTGAATTTATATAACTTTTTGGCCCTGTTGAAAGTTTTAAAAAATTCGATAAAGCGTTCCTCTAATATTTCACTGTTTTCAGACAATGGATAAAAAGATAGTTCATTTAAAATAAGCTCCATTTTAAAAAAGCTTTAGTAACTGGTTTCCCCATTCATCAATTAGGTTTTCAGGATAATCGCTTAACTCACCAGCGTTATCAATACTTATCGGAGTGATTTTAGAATACTGCTCACTTTCGGCGATAACTCGTTCAAAATAAAAAATAGAAATTCGTTTAGTCAAAGCGTTGTTTTCTTTGGTTGCAATTCTAATTCCGTTGAGGATATGATCACTGTGTGTTTCTAAAATAATTTGAATTTCATTTAATGCAGCAAGAGAAATTAACTTGCCTAATTCCGCCTGCCCTCTTGGATGTATATGAGATTCGGGGTTTTCGATAATAATTAGTTCGTTAGGTTTGGCAGATAAAATAGCCGTAACTACTGGCAAGACATAAGAAATTCCAAAACCAACGTTATTGGGTTTAAATCTGTTAGTGTTTCCGAAATTTGGTTGTTTATATACGTATTCTAATAATACATAGTCAGAGTTAGGAATGGATGTCGTTCTGATATTAATGCCTGGTGAAATTTCACCCATCCAAAGATTGATTTGATTTATAAGAGTTTTATTTATTAACTCTTTATTTGTTACAGGGTCAATGGATATCGAATCTCTATGAAGCAAATTTGAAAAAACAATCTCGTCGTTTCCGTGGACTTCAATAAAGTGTGTTGCAAACTCCCCAGCATTCCCAACATTATTATTAGTAACTACATTGGAATATGATTTATTGTGAACTGATGTAGGTGGTAAACGATTTGCATTTAAATATTGGAAATTGTTGGTAAAAAGAGTTTGCGTCAAAAACTCGTCGGTAAAAGCAGGATCTGGAATTGTAAAAAGGTCTGCCTCAACAAGATAATTCGTTTGAATATCTTGTTTGATACCATTTTCAAACTCCAAATTTATAGATAGACTTTCTTTCTTACTATACTGATATAGGGCATCCTTGGTATTACCAATATTTACATAATTTCCGTTTAATTGGATCTCGCCAAATTGTAGCCTCTCAGATTGTTTAAGTAATAATAACGATTGAATAAACGTTGATTTACCCATTCCATTAATGCCCATCAGTACGTTTAAGTTTTTTAATTTAAACGTATAATCTTTTATTGATTTGAAGTTTTTAATGTTTATATTTTTTATCATTTCAATTAATTAAAACCAAATCAATCAATTCGGAAATTTTCTCAAATCTATAATTAACACGATTACGGTCACTTGTCGAACTTGATATTGATGATTGAAAATTTGGGTCAGCTTCAAGAAGATTTATAAAACCATGAATAAATTGTTTTCGATTTTCATTCAGTTTAATAAAAGAAGTTGAGTCAAGGCGAGCAAACAATACAGAGAAAACATCAAACAAGGCCTTATTCAAAGGCTTTTTTCGAGTACTGTTTCGATCTATCCGTCTAAATGCGTTTGATTCAAAAATAAGGCTATTTAATTCCATAGACCGAATAAAGGCCTCTTTACATTCTTTTAATACGATATCAGGCACTACATTAATCTGAGCCATAGCACGACTCATATAGGTGTCTAAATCGGGTACATAGTTATTTTCCCCTATAAGAAAAAAGGCCAAAAAACGATTTACAAAATCTCTATCTAACATTCGTTGAGGTCTTATAGAATAATTAGTAGCAATTTTAAACTGCTCAAGATTCGCAAGATCTGCAATAAATTTAGATGGCTTACCTTGGTAAAGTGCATGACGTATTTCTTGAGCTGTCAGAACTAACCCTCCAGTATTTATTCTTTTAAAAATGTTAAATTTAACATCATCTGGAGTGCCAGGATTAATAACATATGCAATTATTTGAGTTTCTTCGATTTGACGTTGGAGACTTCTATCTAAATCATCATATCCCAATCCGTTGAGCTGGTATAGAAATTCCAGATTTGTTAATTTGAGTGATTTTGTAAGCATAAAGTTCCTAATCGAACTTAAGCGCTGAAGACCGTCGACGACCAGCCAATTATTCCTGTCTGATCCATCAAAATAAAATGCTGGTAATGGAAACCGAATCAGAATGGATTCTATTAGCCTGCTTTGTTTTGTTATATCCCATAAATCGTCATTGCGCTGAAAATCTGGGTATAAATCTATTTCTGGCGGTTGTTGACGCAAACGCTTTACAATGAGGTCTATATTTACGAGCCGATTATCAATATTTATAAGTGACGGATCGAATATTTTACTTATAATTGAAGTTTCGGGTTCACTATCAATCAGTTCTTCTTCTATATCTTCGAAAGAATAATTTGAATTTTCATCATCTAGAGGTGGGTTGAATATTGTAAAATTACCTAACTCAGGATAATAAGCATCCATGTATCGATAAAAATTATTGTCGACAGCATTAATGCAATAGAATAATGCCGAAATATCTTGCCGTGGCTCATTTGGCTTTATTGCTTGGATCGTTTGGTTACTACTTGTATTTAATCCTATTACCGGGATGTTTGCAATCAAAGTATAACTTTTGGAATTATTTGATAAAATTTCCAGTTTTTTTATCGACTTTGTTAATACAAAGCCGATTTCTAACTCCACGTTCCAAGTGTCGTTATATGCCGGACCACCAGACTTCCTAAGTATTTTGCCAAAAGCCCTAATACCTTGTTCCCAACTTGTAGGAATTCCCTTATTGTTATCAGATCCAAGCCATAACAGGCAATAAGTGCCACTATTGGCTTCAAAGGGAACTTGCTTGCATAAAACAGTTATGCTAAAAGCTGAAAAATCATGTGAGTTTGTCGCATCTATTCGTTGGATGTCACCAATGCTATCCTTTCCGAGTCTGATTATGCAGAAGTTCATATTGCCTGTACTAAATCAGCTTCAGATAATCTTTCAAGGGATTCCCTGAAAGGAGTAAATAATTTTCTATTTTGACTGTCCGCTCGGCGCAATATTCCTCGTGCAGCCCCGGGGCTAATGAAATATTTTTCAGCGGGGTATATGGGAGAAATAAAATCGATAAGATTACTTTTTATAGTTTCATTACAAGCCTCAAAAACTTTACAATCGAAAGCTTCTCCCTCAACGGCGATTCCTCCAGTATTCCATTTTATTTTACAATGATCTTCCGATTTAACACTTTGATATCTGGGCTTGCCTTTTTTAAAATCACCATAGTTCATTAAAATATCCTCCGTCTTAAAAGATTTAGACTTGGCACTAAGCATTTTTTTAACCCTTTTAGAAATCCATTCAATTACGGGGACAGATACAGCATTACCGATAGCATGATATCTTAAACTATCAAAATCGTATAGCAAATTTTGATCAGGGTCATTTGGTAAGGTCCAATTAAGAGGAAAGCCTTGTAATGTTTCTGATTCTGTTGGTATAAGTCTTCGCACCCTGTCATGATAAGAAACATAAGTTCTACTCCAATCAGTCCCTGTGTGCCGACCTGATGTCGCGGCGAGGCAATAAGCAAGCTCTGGTACAGTAAAACCAAGTTCCTTATTAATTTGAGGATTTATAAATTGCAATCTTGCTTTTTCGTTTTTTTGCGATTCCAATAACTCGTGTAATACATATGTCGCTTTGTTGATATCATTTTTCCACGCACAAATGTAAACTCGAGGTCTTGATTGTGGTACACCGAAAAATTTACTATTAAAAACCCTCCAAGAAACTCCATAACCTGCATTGTTTAAGGACTGAAGAATGATTTTAAAATCATTGCCTTCATGTGAACTCAGCAAGCCTACTACATTTTCTAAAAGAATAACCTCCGGTTGTCTTTGTTCAATCAAATTAAAAAAATCATAAAACAAACCAGAATTCTTACCCTTTAGCCCTTGCCTACCATTTGATCCACGAGCAACAGACACATCCTGACATGGAAATCCTGCACACCAAACGTTGGTTAAAGGTAAATCCATTGAAGAAACTTTAGTTATATCAGCCTCGCAAACTACTCCTGGCCAATGTCGGTTTAGTATCATTCTGCAAAATTTATTTATTTCACATTGATATTTTACCTCGAAACCCTGTCTTTCGAAAGCCAAATCAAACCCTCCAATCCCTGAGAAAAACGAATTTACTGAAAATTTACCCATAATATGTTTCCTCACAAAATAACAAAAAACCTGTTAATTAACCCTAATTTATTTCTTAGGCATTTTGCTTGTCCAATCACTAGTAGGATGCTAAATTACTCTCAATAAACATCAAAGTTGGAAACCTAATAAATTAGAAAATCATAGATAAAGTCTCAAGTGATTCTGCTCTTAAATTAAAAATTCACCTGTAAAGCTTGTTTACTTCTTAAAATTACTAATTTTAAAAGTTGCATACTTTTGCAGAGTAGCTAAAATTTAAACCTTATCCAATGTCAGAAACAGAAGAAAGTAGTAATGTCGCTTTTATAGAATCAGAGCAGAACGACAACTATGCCAATGATGATCTCTTTAATATTACCTCTTGGGGAGCAGATTTATCTTTTCGCGAATTAATAACGATGTACGATGAAGGGGAATTAACTAAGCCTGAATTACAACGAAAATATGTTTGGGATAAATCAGAGGCTAGCAGATTCATAGATTCAATATTATTAGGCTTACCTGTACCTTCAATTTTTCTGGCAAAAGAGGCCAACGATAATAAATTGATTATCGATGGCTACCAGCGAATTATGACAGTTTATGATTTTGTTAAAGGAATTTTTTCAAGTGATGGAAAAGTCTTCAAACTGTCTAACTCTGACAAAGTAAACTCAAGGTGGAAAGGAAAGGCATTTGTTGAACTAATTGATACTGATCAAAAGAAAATCCGGAGTACAACGATCCATGCAATAATTTTTCAACAAAAAGCCCCTAAAGATGATGACACGAGTTTATATCAAATTTTTGAACGGATCAATACGAGTGGTAGGACCCTAAAACCTCAAGAAATTAGAAATTGTGTTTATCAAGGCGGATTTAACACCTTACTATTTGAACTTAATCGAAATGCGAGATGGCGCGCGTTGTTTGGATTAGAAATAGAAGAGCCGCGAATGCTCGATCTTGAATTTATTCTGAGGTTTTTTGCATTATCATCCGACGCGATTAAAAAGAAGAAAACAGGGCAAATTTCTCTTAAAAAATTTCTTAACGAGTATATGGGATCAAAAGAATCACAAAACCCGAGTGTTCTTAAAAAACGAAAAAAGGAATTTATTGATACAATTGTTTTAGCGGAAACTATTTGGGGCAACTCGGCCTTTCATAATCTATCGCAAAAAGCCCCAGAAAAATTAATTAACAAATTCCATCCTACAATATTTGATTCAATATGTATTGCATTAAATTATGCTGTTAAAAAAGGAGTTGATGTAACTAATGTTCCACAGCTAAAAAAGAAAAGGACCACATTACTTAAAGATGAAAGCTTTAAAAAGTTTACCACAATTAGAACTACTAACATTGAAAGTATTAATGGTCGCATAGGTAAAGCTTTAGAGATTTTATTTGGCCTGAAATATGAATAATACAGCGGCTCAGCAATACATTAATGATTGTAATAGTGAATTGGCACAAATTGATTTGTTGATTCAAGCCTTGGGCCAATTTAATAATACGGTTCCATATTTGACAAAATACGCAATCATCAAAGCTTGTGGAACGGTTGAACAATGTTTTAAAACTATAGTTGCAGATCATAATTCTCAGCATCATAGTCCGCAAATTCGAAATTACGTCGACGAAACGATTCGAAAGAGCTCGATGAATCCCAGTTATGATAACATTTGCAATACTCTAAAAAAGTTTGATTTAACCTGGCTCGCATCATTTAAAACTGCGGTAAATAATCATCCTGACAAAGCCCAAATAAATACCTCTTTATCTTCATTAAACGAGGAAAGAAATAAATTTGCCCATGGAGGACAGCCAACGTCATCCTTTACTGATGTTAAAGGCTATTTTTTAAATGCATTAACATTAATTACTATTTTAGATTCCGCTGTCGTTTAAATACTTCCGCAAAATTTAGCATACGATTAAACAGCAGCTAAAATTTAAGTTATTGAAAAAATGGTTCAGAAAAAAATCCAATTGATTCCCTTAAACTATGAATACTCATTTATTCGAACTGATAGCTTGCGCCGGAATAGGTGGTCTGGTTAATCAGAATCTCCACTAATATGTCGATTGTTTGAATAGTTCTTTGGCTTCTTTTCTTGCAAGATAAGAAGTTCAGACGAAATCTTCTCTGGTAAGACTTATTGACAATGTAAGTAATTCGCCATTACCGATTTCTATCGCTTTGATAAAAAAAATTACTTCGTCGCCAATAATTATTGATTGCATGAACTAATTTCATGGCAGTATATTATGATATTTTACTGTCCTTATCTCATCCTTAAACTAATTCAACAAATGGGAGCCTGAATCAGTTTCTAAGTGAGGTGCATTAGCTCAATATATCTTGTGCCATTACAGCTGAAGCAAATCCCAGCTTGAATATGTTTATATTCTGGAAAATAACCCGCTCCATGACATTTATAACATGGCGTTAACATTCCAAGGTCATTACCTCGTTCATCTAAATACGGAACCATAATATTTCTGTGCAAATTTTCGTGACATTGCCAACACATTGTTTGCAGTGCCTCGTCGGGGTATTCCCAAGGTAATTTTCCTTTTTGGTAATATTTATGATGTATATGTAATCCGGGTACGTAAACCCATTGTAGTGATTGAATAGGTAATTGTAATTCAAGTTTTAGAAGTTCGTTTAGGAAATTTCCTTCTCCATAAGTAGGTCTGATAGTCAATTGACTTTTCCTCACAGCAAGTACTTTCCCCAGCTTACTATAATCATCTTCTTTGTTCACATAAGCTATATAACCTTTTTCATTTATACCAGTATCCGTTTTCAATAAAATAGTTTGACGAACTTCACCATTGAGACTTCGTAAAGTATACTTCAAACCTGAATGGTACGGACCATTATAGAACATAGTTCCAATATGGGTATTTTTAAGAATTTCTTCATTGCCACAGTTTGTACACTTATGTCTATCACGCAATAAAATGTCGATACGTCGTTCTCTCCACTTTGATTGAGATAGCAGTTCTTGATAAGTCATTTAGTATTTAGGATTAGGAACAATTTTTAAAGCTAACAAATACTTTTCAGTTTGCCGTGCCTAATGCAAATTGCAATTTCCTTAAATCTTCTAAAAAACACTTCGAAATTTGCCCGATACGAGCTGCTTCAATTTGAGGCTGAAAAAATGGCTCGAATTAATCAAATTTGCAAACAATCTCAAATTTTCCACCAAGCGGTTTTACATTGGGCCTGCTAAGGTTACCGATAATGACAGATTAATCAGGTCTCGAATCCAATTATTTAAGGACTCAAAAACCTCATAGCTAATCACTCTTCTACTCCCATTTGCAGAACCTCCTAAGACTGGCCTCCTAAATGTTTCTTTTGCTTCACAAAACATTCCTATTTATAGGTTATTTCGGTTTGACCGGATAAGCAGTAATTATAAAATGACCGTCATCCCTGTTGGCCGTAATTATCTTCACAGCAGTAACGTTTTTTTTATCAGCGGCAAGCTCCCGTTTCAGATCCACGACATACTCCCGGTAACCCCGTTCGTTAACTACAAATTTTCCCTCCTTCCGAAGCTTCCATGCCTCATCGATTGTTCTGAACACCTGATCTGGTTCATCAACCCTAAATCTTGTTCCCACTTCAGCGGCTGCTCTTGACTCGCCTTCCTCCAATTTAATCTCTCTGCCAAGGTCGCGGTACCATTCCGTATGCCTGCGTAAAATGTGCTTGATTCTGGACTCACGCTCCAATTCAGACAGTCCTGATGTCAGGTTCCAATTTTGATAAATCAGGCCTTCGTCAGATATGAAATTTCGGGCCAATTCTCCGTCTTTAATATATTTCAGACCAGGAACTCCTTTTAACGACTCAGTCAATACGGCCCGAACTTCCTTGTTGGCCACTGTATGAATGATATTTCTGAATAAGACTCCCGAACCGGCAATGACAGCTACGCCCGTAACCACTTTTTCCCACGTCTGAAGTTTTTCTCCGCTAATCATATCAGTGCCGGTTGTCAATTCGTACCAATCACGAACATCATTAATTCCGGGCGTTACAGCAGTAGCAATATTGATACTTTGCATTACCACCGTATTGAAAACACCTGCTGTACTTTCCGCACTATTTACCACCACGTCTCTATAGCCGGGATCCTGGTTAGCAATCAGTTCGTTTACACAAGTATTGTAGAGCTCATGCACGGATTCGCTGTAATAAAGACACTCCGGATTTGTATGTGCATCGAATTTTGAATCAATATTTGATATGCAAATTTCAATATGCTTAAGGGCATTGGCCTGGCTGGCGGTTAAATTACCCGGTACCGTTCCCGGCTTTTGGAACAGATCATCTCTGTTGTCATAGATTTGCTGAAATACTTTTTCAGAATGATTCCCGAAGTCCCTTCTTACCCGATTGACATAATCGCCATTAATATCTATCTGGCAATCTTTTTTTTGCACATTGCCTTCATCGTCGGTATATGTAACGGTCAAATTGATTGAAGGGACCTCGTACGAACCTATAGCAGGGTCGCGGCTTACGGAATTAACAATACTTTGTCGAACGACGGATGTTACCTTCATATTGGCATAAGGAGCATTCCTGTTTTTCGCGTAAAGCATAATCGCCCCGGGATCTATCCCCATATCTGACAACTGCGCATTTGCTTTCGATATCTGTGGATTTGAAGGGGAAAATCTGATGACCTCAGGCTCATTTAGCTTTTGCCATTTTCCGATTCCGTTACGATAGGGCAGACCAGGCTTGACGATGGCAACCTCTGTGTTCTGACCATCTGTATGAAATGCCAGTACGGTACCGCCTTTGCTTGCAATTACTGAGGCCTGATTGATAGATTTCTGACCATTTGCGTAACCTACAAAATGCCATTCGCTGGAGTTATTTACGTCTTTCAGCATGTCGCCCGGCGAATCGAACGTACCATCATTTCTGCGATGCTCCGTAAACCATTTATCATGATTAATACCAAATATCGCCGTCGCAATGTTAATGTTACAATTTTCCCCGACACAGTTCTTATAGGTTTCGACCACGCCCGACAGGTCCTGCCTTTGAGCAGGCCCTAAATAAGGATAGTTTTTAAATATCGTGGTGTTTTTAGGTAATTCAGAAGAGCCGTACAGCCGCGCAATTTTATTTTGGTCATTATAAAATTTAATTAGCTCCTTTTCAAATTTTCTGTCAGCGTACAGATCTGAATTGCCCATGGTCAGCGAATTAATAAACTCATCCGTTACAGCCATTTTTGATTTAAAACCCGAAAAGTCTTCCCGGGTATTAAAAACAGGATCCTTTCGCCCTGCCGTTAAATTACCTGAAATTCTCTGATCTATAGCTTTTAAAGCCGCATCCTGTTTCGACTGCTCATTTATGAAGCTTTGCATTTCAGGGTCGGTCGAAGTCCATTTTGTACTGGTGTATTCCTTCCCCGCAATGCTTATTTTAGTGGTTGATAAATGATCAGAGGGAACACTGTTCTGAATCGCAGTACTTAAGTCTAAGTCATTAAGCAGATGCTGTGCTGAGTAATCGCCATAGTCAGCGGCTGCAAAGCCATCAAGTTTTTCCTTTTTTAATTCAAGCTCGCCGGAATTATCTGAATAGAATTTAGCTAATTCACTGTTAACGTCCGTTACCGAGTGGTTCAGGGAACTATTTATTTCATCAAAGCTGGGTTTAATGGCGGGGATCAATTTATTTAACACATCATGCATCGAATTATAGTCGCTGTTTAAGCGCTGGTTCCTTGTTTGCAGATCCTGCCGGAATCGACCGATCTGCCGCGCAGCACTCGCATTAAATCCTCTCACGCCCCCATCGTTACTCGAACCGAAAACATTTTGCACAGGGTTGTTCCCGTTGTTGTCAAATCTGTTCCGGTAAGTGTCCCCTCCGAAACAATACATGTATCCGCCACCTTCGGCACAAATCGAAAAGCCATTTCCGTCAGGCAACGGAACGGAAAGTTTCACGTTCACTCGAATCGGCTCTTTGAACATGGCCATTTTAAAGGGGACATTCGCAGAAGACATTGTCCAAACATTTAGAAAAGGCTTTTTTAAAATCAAAGACTTCAATTTTGGAAGAAACGAAATCTCACTGTCTATGAAATCCCCCTGTTGCTTGATAAACGGACGATCGGGGATTAATTGATTGTTGTTAGCCAAGTTAGTTAAAATACTATTGAAGAAAATCAATTCGTCGGCATAACTTTCAAAGTCTAATATCAACCGATTGTTATAATTCGCAGCCTTTAATAACTTGGATTTCTGGTCGCTGAGTTTTTTTTCCTCAGTTCCTATGTCAGTGATTACGGTTTGCTGAAGGTCTTCGTTGAACAGTATTTTAAGAACAGAATCGCCACCGAAGGCTGTTTGAATCGCTTTGATTTTCTCATTGGTTAATTCCAAAGATGCCCATTCCATTCTCTCCGTATTATACAAATACAGTGATTTCCAAGATTTAAATAGGCTTTCAGTAGTAACCTTGGTTTCGTCTCTTAATGGCTTAAACTGAGGTGCTATCGTATCATAGCAGGACTTGTATATTGCGAACATTTCCTCTCCTTTCAGCAGTTTTTGCGGCAACAGCATGATAGCCTCCTGTAGTATGCCGTTTTGCCGGTCTATTTCGTCTTTCATTTGTTGTTGTTTATGGTGGTTGCTAAACCAGCCAATTGCCGCCCCGATTACGGCTCCGGCCGCGCTGACCCAAGGCCCACCAATTTCATAGCCGATTGCCGCGCCTGTTGTCGAATACATAACAATCTCGTTTCCCTGACCCTGAATGGTCGTTGTTCCGTCTGAGCTGACTGAGACATAAAAATCATTATTATATTTGATGTTGAAAGTCTTTGCGAGGGAATTTCCCAGTTCGGTATACGATTCCATCACACTTTCGCGCCCAACATGATTAAGGCCGTAATAAGTAAAAAATTGCTTTCCCGAAATGGAGTCGGCCCAACGGAAGGTGGTCATCAATTCTGTGATTGATCCCTCAATCGAAAGCAGCAAAAGATTGTCCAATCTCGCTGCTTCGGACCTTTTGACGATGATTGTTACCGAGTCTTTTCCCTTTAATCCATCTTCAACCTGTTTGATATGAGTGTAAATTACAGAAAGCAAGCTATCGCATTTTTTGATGTCGCGGTATGCATTGTCATAAGACAAAATCAGTGTTTTTTGGATCCGGTCAGCATAGTCGTTATTGCAAATTCTAACGGATTCGTTGTGAGCTTCATTGTCGACCCAGCTTTTCAGTTGTTCTCCATAAGGAGCGACATCCTGCGCAAGGGCTGCTCTCGGAACTAACGCTATTATTGCAAATGATATAATTGCAATAAGGGCTTTTAACTGAGATTCGGACTTCATTTTAGGCCAAGGTTAATTATTGTGATGAATCAGTAAATTTATGGCTCCGGAATATTTGCTTTTGAACTCGAACGGCTTGGTCAAAAGCAATTGCTTTTTATCCTTGTCTTTGAGCATGCCAGTATCAACGTATTGGGCCAGTTCCAATGTGTACCGCTGATAGTCGGTAATATTATCCTCAATATGCAGATTTAACTGATCGTTGAATATCTGCAGGTAAAGGCTGGCCAATTGAGCGCTTGTCAGGGCCGATTTGAGTTTTTTAAGATATTCACTAAAACGCCCCTTTTCTTCTGGCGTGACCGACCCGGAGCCCAGTAAAACATTTAGTTCACTTTCCAACACAGGGACGTTTTGCTTAGTCAGGGTCGTAAAGTTTCTGTAAAAATCATTGAATTTTTTTTTGACTTCAGCAAGGCTTTCCAGCGCAGAAACAGCCTTTTGATAATCCGCGATACAAACCGGGAGATATTGACGTTGCATGCTGTATTCGGAGAGAAGGTGTTTGCTGACTAAGGCGGTTTTTCTATCCAGGTTTGACTGACTGCTATCTGGAAGAAAGGCAGTGAGTCTTGCGATTTCGACATAACACCGGAAGCGTTCTTCTTCAGCGTTTCCAGAAGGAACAATCAGGTCATTATATCCGCTAAACTGTCTGTTGCCATATATCCTGAAACCGGGTGAATTGCCGTCGTCACCCGTGACATATGAAATTGTAATATCGCCCATGGAGCGATCTCTTGTAATTTTCTGATTTGCGTTCAAAATGAAATTATTGTTTCCTTGCGTGATGGATATCGGCTGACTTTCTGCCTCTATCACCACACCCGGCAGCTCTGATAAATTGATGTTGTCAAATTTCGCCCCTGGGATTGTGTATTTTCCATCACATTTGATTTTCAAATCAGTCAAGGCGGATTTGCTTTGTAAACGAAATTCGTATGAATCTTCCAGGTATTGGAATTCATCTTCGCCATAAGTCTGCCTAATTGAGCGATAGCTGGTGTCCCCAAAAAAATAATAGGTATAGCGAAATTGTGACCTGTCGATAAAGTCGTCAGCCTTAAAATCATCACAGCCGTTTTTCGGCCATGCCCCAAGATTCCTGGTACCAACTCCGGTCACATTGATAATATTGTCCTGATGGTCGTTGTGGTAATCGGGACCCTGAAGAAGACATTCAAAACAGGAACTTTGTTTTTTTATCCATTGTTTACTATTCCTGTAGTCAGCAATATCCTTCCGCAGGTCCTCGCCAGTGTAGTCATCGTGCACAATTTTGTCGGACGGATTAATGTCCAAGATCTGATTTTTAAGTATACCGATCTGAAAATATCTGTATACCATCTTTTCCAGCTCCGGTTCCCTGCTCAGGAGAACATAGGCGTTTTCCTTACTTTTATTTTTAAGCATAAGATCCGGCGAGGCGGAAAGTATTGCTTTGGTCATTTGTAAGAAAGTACTGTTTCTGGGGATCAATGAGGCTTTTAATAAGTTTAATACGGGTGTGTTTCCCTTATCGTCAGGCTCGTTAACGATAAGTGATCGCAAAGAGTCAAGATTATTGGTTTTTAATATTAATCCTTTTTTCTGCGGAATATCTGATAATATCCATCGCACCATATTTGCGTTACCTGCCAATGTGAATTCAGAAAGCTCTTTTCCCCAATAATGTTCATCCGGAATACGATGTGCGTAAAACACAAGTCTCTGTACCAGACTGTCTTTAACAGGCAAGTTATTCAGGTAAGGATTGATTGTCAAATTTCCGATCAGTTCTTCCAGATTATCCAAGCGGGAAGTGATAATTTTAACAATTGTTGTATCAGTCGTTGCAAGGTAGATATAGGGAACCGCGAATTTGTTGAGTGAATTCTCAAGATAGGTATTCGAAAATATCGAAGCAGCCACACCCTTCCATTCTTTTTTCCCCTGCGTAGCTAATACATCCAGTGGCGTATCGCCGCAGTCATTAACCTGGTTAAAATTCAACCCAAGGTTTTTTAATTCATCAACGATTTTCTGATGCCCATCTACGTAGTCATGTCCTATGATACCAGAAAAGCAGGTTTGCCCTGCGCCACTGCCAGAAGACCAGGCCGCGAGGATATGAAGGACATTGTTACCATGGTCGTGTTTTAAATTGATATCTTTAATATAAGGTTCAAATAATCTGAACAGGCTATAATTGCCAGATAAAGCAGCCTCGGAAATAACAGAATGCGTAAGTTTGGAACTTATCCAATTTGTGTTTGCATTGGCTTGCAACAGCATAGTAACAATCGAGGCATCATTCCGATGAATCGCATACTCCAACATGCAACTATCCTTTTGCACAAAAGAAGCGTCGATGTCACCTTCCTCCAACAAAGTCTTTACGTAGTTGTGATCTTGGCTGGAAATTGCCAATAGAAGCATAGTGTTTTTGGTGATTCCGTTTTCGCCGTTCTTTACCAGAGATAATAAGTACATCCAAATCTTTTCCTGTAAGGAGCCAGTTGTTAACATCAATTCCTGCACTTGCGCGTAATCGACTTTATAACCGATTGATACAAGCCATTTTGTAATAATCAGAAAATTTGCATCCGGCGGACTGCAGACCATGCTCTGGAGCCCTGGCATATCTTTGTTAAGTTCTGCTGCGATTTCAAGGAAGCTTTTCCTCATGCACATCGCGGTCTCTATGACGGCATCGTCAGGAAGTCGCCACTTCTTATCGTAAAGGATATGCGCAAATTGATCATTACCTGTCCAAAGCACGAAAGTGGGTAAAAACACGAAGGGATCCTCGAAGTCATCCTGTTTCGCTGGCTGTTTAAATGAAAGATGGTTGATAGCAGAAATGAATACTTTGGTCTTACAGGTTAATATAGCAAAATAGGCCAGCGTCGGATAATCTGCTTCACCGGACTTTACCAGCTTTGTCAGTTCCACCGTATCCTCTCTAATTAGTAAGGTTTTCACTTTAATCCAAGGTGCTTTCAACTGCTGGCCGAAACATTGCATGCCCAGGAAAAAAAGAAAAATAGTTATAGATATTTGCTTTAGCATTGTATTCACATTATCACAAATACGATTGTTATATTTTTAAGACTTGGTTTCCATAAAATTAACAACATAATATCTGATTAACAATACTTTACATCAATGTGTATAATAAAAAACGAACATTTTATTAAAATAAAAAAAATTACCAGTAATACATTCAACAGTTGTAATTATTGGCCTAATAAATGATATTTCCATATAAATAAACAGCCAGTATTGCGCATGACAAATTCAAAATATGTGTAGCAAATTTTTAAATAAGTCAATCAATCAGCTGGTAATCAAAATAATGTATATATCATACAGCTTAGCTTCGCCAATTTCTTCGAATATGTCCCGACAAAGTGATTGTCGTAGTTTTATGCAGTGAGAGTGTTTTTGCAATTAATGGGCCGCTTAAAGAACCTATCCGGCTCCCAAAATGCTGCTTGGTCAGATCGAACAAGCAAATGAAATGTAAGAAAGCAACACCTTAATAGGCTAATTGCTTAATGTCAGAAGTTGAATGCGTGCCCATTTAATCTGAATAAAACTAAAGTAATGCTGTCCTGCATAGCCTGCAATTAATGTGACTACGTGATAATTACTATTTAGCAACTTTGAAACTGCGTGATTGCACAAAAAAACCACCTCCAGTTTGGTTTGCATCTTTCTTTACAAAGAAAAGGTTTTACCTCTCCCCATTTCTTTTTTAAAACGCACCACGCTAATTTTGACATTATGTTAAGTAGCGAAAAAACTTACTAAGGTTATAACCTAAAATAATTACTTGTAATAGATGCAGTTTTCTCAAATCAAGACGCAGCAAGTAGGCGTAAATCCTCCAGAAAGGGGTTCGAAAACGTTCCCCAACGGGCTCGGAGTCAATCTTAGCCCATAAGGGAATCGAACCTTTTATTTTAAGCCTAATTAAAGTTATTTGAGCACGAAAATTATCTCTGGTCATTTTGCGATATAATCAAATTCTTTTACCTTAGTGTAATTAATCGTATTTCTGTTTAACGCGCAACAATTGTGTAACAGAAATTCTTAAGATGATGTTAAAATACTGGCTTTTAGCTAAATATGGTTCTCGAACTTCTCCCTGTTAATCAGAGGGTCCCTGGTTCGAGTCCAGGCTCAGGAGCACAAACTCAGTAATGCCAAAATTTACTGAGTTTTTTTATGGAAATTTAATAAAGCCCTTTACAAAGTTGTAGAGGGCTTTTCCTTTTAGCGGCCGTTTTAATTATTTCCTAACGAAATTCTTAGAATATAGTCGGGCTTTTCGGCCTATGCCGGTACGTATTTATTCACTATTTTCCCATTTTTGTAAGTGGTTGAACTTTCTAATTTCAGTATTTTTCTCTCCTTAAAGATGGACAGGCCGGCACCAATAGCCACTGGACTAATGATGATATAATATTCATCAATAAGGTTAAGGCTGATAAGTGAGCTTACAAAATTGGCGCCGCCATAAACAAGGATGTCCTTGCCCGGTTGTTCTTTCAGTGCCTGTACTGCAGTGGCAAGGTCGCCGTTTTCCACCTCCACATTTTTACCGGCGAGGGCTGTTTCTGTTTTACTGAAAACGATCTTGCGCATATTTACGATCAGCTTTGCCAAAGGATATGCCGGGTGGTCGGGCATGTTAGCAGCCATATTTTCCCAATAAGGGACAAATTCCGGGGCCAGTTTGCGCCCCAGCAAAAGAGTATCGCTACTGTCGGCCAGGTCAATTATTTTCTGGAAACCTGCTTCATCCGGGCCGGCCAGAAATACCCAGTCATTTTCGCCATTTGGTCCGCCTACAAAGCCATCAATTGACATGTGTACCTGTAATTTTAATTTTCTCATGCCGATAGTTTTTAAATAGCCAACAATTCTTCCAATTGGTTAAGACCCATGGTAAAGCCACCTTGAAAGCCCATTTCTACCATCATTTTTATGGCTGATTCATCATCGAAGTTAATATCAATTACCACTTTTGTTTTATCGCCTGCTGCCACAAATTTGTTGTCCCAGTGACCAATCGGTGCGCCGGGCGCTATGGTACCATTTTCATCACAGAAGGTGGTATCCGCCGCGAAACGGCTGCCATTTTCAATAGCGGTAAACTGTACATGGCTCCAGTGCTTCTGTCCATCCGGGCCTACCATGGAATACAGCCAAACGCCGCCTACCGTAAAATCCATCGATTTGGTTATGGCTACCCAGGGTTTCGGCCCCCACCATTTTTGAAGCAGGTCCGGGTCTGTCCAGGCTTTCCATACTTTTTCAATCGGCGCGTTAAATTCGCGTACTACGTGAATCTTTTTAGCGGCAATGTCTTTTTCGAACACAAAATTGTTTGTCATGATTGTTTAGTTTTTATAAGTCTTTTAAAAGGTTATCTAACTGATCAAAGCTGTCCTCCCACATCTTGCGGAGGCGTTCCAGCCAAATATCAATCTCTTTCATTTTTTCGGGGTTAAAGTGATAATATATTTCTCTGCCGGTTTTTTTCTGTATCAGCACTTCGCATTCGGTTAGGATCTGGATATGCTTTGATATTGTCTGCCTGGCACTGTCAAAGTGCTCTGCGACAGCATTGGGCGTCATAGCCCCCATTGCCAGCAAACCTAAAATGGCCCTGCGCGTAGGGTCGGCAATGGCTTGGAAAACATCTCGTCTCATATTAACATGCAGTTGATTGACTGCAAATATAAATGCAGTTAATCAACTGCGCAAATTTTTTTTATTTTTTTTGCTGCTGACAGCGGAAGATTCAGATTATATGCTGTAGCCTGTGACTACTTCAAAAAACGACTCCATGTGTCATTGAAGGGTAGTATTAAGTGAATTGAACCCCTAAGTTAAGCAGGCAGTACGTAGAGAGCCATTTGCTTTACACCTCTGCGAGAGTGCCAGTAAAACTGGTAAATAAAACAGTAACCTGTATAACGAGGTTATGGCCATCTGTCCCGAACTTTGTATCTTAGAATTTTGCCACCAATTTCTTATTTGCTAAATAAATTATCAATGGAACAACCAACAATTTTTACAAGACTAAGATCAGGTGAGCTGATTCGGTTAAGTGATCCTGAATTTCCGAAGATCGATGAAATTGTAAACCGTACTATACGCCTTTCTGCTCAACTTAATTCCGCAGCGGATACCCAGCAAATACGCCAGTTACTTACCGAGATTACGGGTAACTATATAGACGAGACTACAACTGTATTTGCACCTTTCTATACCAATTTCGGCAAGTTCATTAGCATAGGCAAAAATGTTTTTATCAACCACGCCTGCTCATTCCTCGATATGGGAGGGATAACTATCGAAGACCATGTGCTCATTGGGCCAAGGGTTAACCTGGTTACCGAAAATCATCCTACTGACCCAACTGACAGGCGGGCATTAATTACTAAGCCAATCCTTATTAAAAGAAATGCCTGGCTGGGAGCAAATTGTACTATACTGCCCGGAGTTACTGTAGGTGAAAATTCCATCGTAGCCGCAGGTGCAGTGGTATCTAAAGACGTTCCTGACAATACTGTTGTTGGCGGAATCCCGGCAAGAGTAATTAAATCGATTAATAGCTAGTTAACTATACGCTTAGTCAAATGAAATCGATCACTCGCTCCTTAAGCTCTTTACCGGGTTTGCCAGCGCCGCTTTTATTGCCTGGAAACTGATGGTAAACAGGGTAATGATAATAGCCGCTATACCCGACGCGATAAATACTCCCGGACCGAGGAGGATGTGATATTCATATTTATTGAGCCAGTATGTTAAAAAATAGAGCGCAAGCGGCGAAGCGATGGCGCAGCTGATCATAACCAGCAGCACAAAATCACGCGATAACAACATCCAAACCTGTGCTATGGATGCGCCTAATACTTTGCGAATGCCTATCTCTTTAGTGCGCTGTTCTGCAACGTAAGCGGCAAGCCCAAACAGGCCGAGGCAGGATATAAATATAGCCAGGCCGGCAAATACGCCTGCCAATTTGCCTATCAATACTTCCAGGTTAAATTTGTGCTCATATTCATCATTTACAAACTTGTACATGTAAGGAAAAGTAGGGTTATATTTTTCAAACAGCTTCCCGATTTTTTCTATCACAGTATGGGTATCAGCGTTTTTCGGCAAGCGGTACGTGATCACAAACCCGCTTGGATTATGGCCAAAAATGGCAGGCGCCACGGGGTTATAGGGCGATTCCATTAAAGCATCCTTTACCACACCGATGATCCGTACTGGTTTGTTGCTTCCGTTCCATGATATCATTTGATTAACCGGGTTTTTTAAACCGATGCGCCTGACCGTGGCTTCATTAACAATCACATTCAGCGAATCACTTTTTACATCACCTGAAAAATTGCGCCCGGCTGCCATGGTCATCCCCAGGGTTTGAAAATATTCTTTTGACACCCATATGGCGCCAATATTTACCTCTTCGTCCCCGGCATTTTTACCCGGCCATTTCTGCAAGGAAAAATGACTGTAAACTTGAGTTGCAGGCGATGTGGATGAGGCCACGCTCTCTACAAGGCCTGATGACAGCAGGTCATTTCTTAAGGCATCATAATGCTGGTAAAGGTCGCCGTTCATATCTGTCATCATCAGCCTGTCGGCACTGTATCCTGTTGGTCGGCTTTTAACATATTGTATCTGCTGGTAAACAATTACGGTACTTATGATCAATGCGATAGAACAGGTAAACTGTATCACTACCAATACTTTTCGGGGCAGCGAGGCCCATTTGCCCACCTGGATGGTACCTTTCAGCACTTTAACCGGGCTGAATGAGGATAGGTAAAACGCTGGCCTGCTTCCGGCAATTAAACCAGTGGCCAGTATAAAAGCGATCATGATGCACCAAAAGCCGATACGGTCATACGGGATACTGATAAAGGAACCGGTTAAAGTGTTGAACGATGGCACAGCCAGCTGAACAAAAAGTAAACACAGCAGGAATGATAAAAATGTGACCATAACAGACTCTGTTAAGAACTGGAAAATGAGGTGGATGCGCGCTGAGCCAATAGCTTTGCGAACACCAACTTCCCGTGCCCGTTTCTCAGACCTTGCTGTTGTAAGGTTCATGAAATTGATACAAGCTATTGCTAATACCAGCATGCCTATGATACTGAACAAACGCACGTATTCCACAAAGCCGCCAACTGGCTTCCCGTTCTTGAAATCGGTAATTAAATGCCAGTCTTTCACCGGGTGCATAAACACCTCGGGCTTTAAAGACCGCATCTCCGGACTACTTTTATAAACAATGTCCCTTATTTTCGGGGCAATTTGCTCATAGGTTACACCCGGTTCCAGCGCCACATAGGCAGAAAATGAATTGTAGGTCCATTTGGTACGTGCAACCCGTATCCAGTCCTGGGTAGCTTCTGTGTAAGCAAAAGGAGTAAGGTAATTAAATTGCAGTGTTGCGTTTTTTGGGATATCCTTAATAACCCCGGTCACCCTGAGGTTCTGTACATTGTCGAACCGCACATATTTTCCCATCGGATCGACATCACCAAACAAAGCTTTGGCGGTCGATTCAGTTAAAACAATAGAATAGATATCCTTTAAAGCTGAATTGGCATTGCCTTTTACAAAGGGATATCGAAATATTTTAAAGAATTCCTGGGCTGCTGCACCACCGCTCAGGTATAGCTTTTTATCGCCGATCAACAGGTTGTGGTTCATCTGCCCTATGTTGTCAGCTTCAGCAACATACTTTATGCCAGGGATCTCTTTCTTTAAAACATCAGCGAGTGGCAGAGCTATGGAAGTTTGGGTACTGGTGCCGTTATGCTGCGAGGTCAGGTTCATCTCAACCTGGTATAACTGCGTATAGCCTGGCAGAAAACGATCATAGGAATATTGGTTTGTCACCCATAAACCGATCAG
Source organism: Mucilaginibacter sp. P2_A4 (assembly GCF_056405015.1). Lineage (NCBI taxonomy): Bacteria > Pseudomonadati > Bacteroidota > Sphingobacteriia > Sphingobacteriales > Sphingobacteriaceae > Mucilaginibacter > Mucilaginibacter sp. P2_A4. The sequence goes on from NZ_JBFUCX010000002.1 coordinate 128,328, forward strand.
GAGCGCCACCGCCATACCGGCTGCCAGACCGACAATATTCAGTGTGCTGTAAACCTTGTTGTGTAGCGTGTTGCGCCAGGCGATTTTCAAATAGTTACGAAACATATAATTGCGGTTTAATTTCTCACAAGACCATGTTGGAATGACATTGTGACCCGAAGTTATCGCTACGTGTGCAGAATAAGGTCTCAAATTATAACCTGGGAACTCTTTTTTCAGACTTGTTTTATATTCCGCCGGGCTTTTGCCGGTCAACTCCTTAAAAATGCGATGAAAAGTGCTTTTGGAGTTGAACCCGGAATCAAAGGCAATGCCCAACAGAGTTATCCTGTCATATGCAGAGTCCTGCATTTTTCTTGCTGCCTCCGCCACACGATATTCATTGATGAAATCACTAAAGCTTTTTTTGAGTGCTATATTGATGATTTTGGATAATTCATTAGGATGAACTTGAAGCTTTTCGGCCAGCGAACGTAAATTGAGTTCGGGGTCCAAGTAATATAAGCCTGTTGCCATGGCTTTCTTTAGCCAAATCCCTTTTTGTCTCAGTTCTGCGGGTGGCGATGGTTTTGGATACGATGGTGTTTCGACCGGCATAAAAGCTTGCGGCCTTAAAAACGCCACAACCGCCATTCGGATGATCAACGCCGCTAAAAGCAGATATAAAGGATAATAAACATGTATGTTCAATTGATGATAGTAAAGATGATCTGTTGCTGCAAAGGGGATCCATAATAGCCAAAACATCGCGAAAACTGTCAATAGGTTATGCAGCCACCGCAATTCCATTCGGTGCCGGTCGCCTCCGATGAAATTTAGTCGCCGGTAAAAACTTTCTATCAACCGGTGGGATGCATACAGGTAGATAATAACCGAGCTAAACGCCAGTACTTCTAACACGGGGCTCAATTGCTGAAAGGTTTGTGTATGATAAGTTGCAGCACCTGTTCTTAAACTTTCCTCAACTTCCAGTGCGTGGGCACCGAGTTGCAGTAGTAACGGAATAAAATGAAGCAGGTCCTTGTGGTGGAATTTATAATCCGCCTGGGTTATTTTAAGTACATAAAAGAAAATCAGAGGGCCGAGTGCCAGCGAAAATTGCAGGGGCAGCCGGTTCCAATGCGGAATGTAGTTTTCCAGCCGGATATCAATGCATATTATCCAAAGCATCTGTAAGGCAACATTTACCAGGATAAGACTAAGAAAGCGGTTTGCATTTCGGGCCGGTCCTTTTACAAACCATAGCAACATCGCAAAAGTCAGTCCGATGAATATAAATCCTCCAAAGAAGATGTCGTAAATGTTAATATGGAACAGATAATTCTTCAAACCGACTGATCAGGCTCAATACCCATTCCAATTTCGCAATTAATTGAAAGATAAGCCATTATAGATTGTTGGAAAATGTGACTGTAATAAAAACGAACACGGATTGTGCGGTTTTAACTTAACCGCTGGGATAGTGACATTTACTGAACTATTATATCTGTTGTATTTCGTGATTCCCGCTTTCACTTTTCCATTTGAAAAAAAAATGATTAAACGCCTCTTTTCGACCAATACGGTTGATGTTGCTTTGCATACCTAAAATTTTACGTCCTTTGTAAAAATACTAACCAGTATCTTTTATGAAAAAAGCAGCGGCGACCCGGTTAAATATTCTACAAAAGGCTTTTGAACTCATCTACGTCAACGGTTATCAAACTACCAGTATTGATCACATTATTGCCACTACACAGGTAACCAAAGGAGCCTTCTTTTACCATTTCAAAAACAAGGAGGAGATGGGGCTGGCCATTATCAACGAAATTTTGAAGCCTTCACTCACCACTAGTTTTCTTGAACCGTTGCAAAAGGAGCAGGATCCGATTGTAGTTATTTATAATCTCATGTATGATCTGCTCCTGAAAAATGAGTTTTTGAAAGTGGAATACGGTTGCCCGGTGGCCAATTTTACGCAGGAAATGACGCCCTGGAATATTGACTTTAGCAAAGCGCTGGCTGAGCTCACCCAGGAATGGACGAAAGCTATGACAACTGCTATTGAAAGAGGACAACAAAATGGCTTTATCCGCAAGGATGTGAACGCCATACAAGTCACACTGTTTGTTGTATCCGGGTATTGGGGAATCCGCAATTTTGGGAAATTGGAGAATAACAAAACGGTTTATTTACCTTATTTAAAGGAGTTGAAAAATTATCTGAATACACTAAAATGATTTTTTCGTTTAAAAACATACTAAATGGTATGTTTTATTTTACCTTCGCTGCGTGGATGAATCATAATCAATAATAGAAATGTACTCAACTTTATTAGCACTGCATTCCTTGGTTCGCTGGCTGGTGTTAACCAGTTTACTATCGGCAATTTTTTTTGCTTACTACGGCTGGCTTTCGAAAAAGCGTTTTACCCGTGTGGATAATGCTATAAGGCATTGGACGGCCACCATTGCCCATATCCAACTTGTTTTGGGCCTTTGGCTTTATTTCATCAGTCCTATAGTCGCCTATTTCTTAAGTCACTTTACTACAGCCTTACATGAACGGGCAATCCGTTTTTTTGGTATGGAACATATCACCATGATGCTCATAGGAATAACCATCGTCACTATTGGCTCCGCCAAAGTCAAACGAAAAACAACTGACCATGAAAAGTTCAAAACAATGGCTATATGGTTTACTGTAGCCCTGCTGGTTATTTTGAGCTCGGTGCCCTGGTCGTTTTCACCGCTAATCAGCCGGCCAAATTTCAGACCTTTTTAAATTTCGACGGAAAATGGAATCTATTTTAAATAAACACACAACATCCAGGGCCAAAAATTATAAACCCCTGATATGGGCTTTAACCTTAGGCATAAACGGGTTGATCATATTCGCCTTTTTTCTTCCCAATAAAGAAAACTTTAAAGGGCATGATTTTTCATTTTTACCCTTATTAAACGCGATAATGAACGGGGCTACGTTCATCTTTCTTTTGCTGGCGCTTTTCGCTATCCGGCAAAGGAATATCCAAAGGCACCGCAATTTTATCTTCGCGGCGTTTTTATGTACTTCAATATTTTTATTGTCTTATCTGCTCTATCATTTTACCACACCATCCACCAAATTTGGCGGAGCTGGTATTGTAAAATACGTTTACTATCTGATATTGATCACTCATATTATACTGGCTGTAATTACAGTTCCTTTGGCGCTGATATCAATTGGGCGGGGTTTAAATATGGAGGTAGCTTTGCATAAAAAAATCACCCGCTGGGCCATGCCCATCTGGTTGTATGTGAGCTTAACCGGCGTAATAGTTTATTTACTGATATCTCCTTACTATCAATAAATATTAAGGAAATGGCAAACATCGCCCAGGTTCTGGACGCTAAGGCTAACCTAACTGAAGGGCTGGATCGCTTAATTAAGTAATTGCTTTTTAAACAGATTGGGGCTGATGCCTACTTCCTTTTTAAATAAGCGGGAAAAATAGGAAAGGTTTTCAAAACCCAAGCCATAAGCTATCTCTGAAACAGACTTGTCTTCACCCTTAAGCTTATTTTTAGCTTCAGATATTAAGTAGATATGGATATGCTCCAGCGCGGTTTTGCCACTTTCCTGTTTTAAAACATCGGTTAAATAGCCGGCGGATATATTAAGCCGTTCAGCCATATCCTGTACAGATGGCAAGCCTTTGGTTTCTAATAGCCCACTTGCCACATACCTGTCTATCTCCTCGTTAAATTTGGTTACCGTTTTGCCCGAAATCTCCGCGCGGTTGATGAACTGTCTTTTGTAAAAGCGCTGGCTGTATTTCAGCATCGTATCCACATTAGCTAAGATCAATTCGCGACTGTATTCATCCTGATTGTTTTGATATTCTGTTTCAATTTTACGATAAAGATCCCAGGTTGTTATTTCTTCACTGGGAGATAAGTGCAAGGCTTCGTTAGTTTCGTAATCGAAATAGTGATACTTTTTAATATCGTTGTGTAACGTATGCCCATTTAAAAAATCCTCATGAATAAAAATCAGAAATCCGTCTTCATCCATTTCAAGGTTTTTCATTTCGATGACCTGCCGTGGTTTAAAAAACATCATTGATCCACATTGGTGGTCGTATTTGGTGCGGCCATACAGGATAACGCCCGAGATGATCTTTTTAAAGCCAATCATATAAAAGTCGCTGGTAAATTCCCGGTCGCCAATGGAGCAAGCATGGTTACATTGGTATATACTAAATAGCGGATGTTCCGGTGGCGGAAAGCCGTTATCTTTATGCAATTCAATTAAACTTTTATAGTGCTTCATCTTCGGTAATACTAATAAACCACAATCTACGCAATAACGCTGGGCAGATTGTGGATTAAGATTTTAAATGATTTATTAATGACCGTGAGCCTCAGCAGACACGTCTTTCCATTCTTCAAATTCTGCCAGTCGTGCTGCATAAACCTGCTTAACCGCGGGATAGGCAACTTTACCTAATAGAAAATGCAATGGTGGGTTTGCACTGTCAATTAATGCCAGTACAGCCTTAGCGGTTGTTTCTGGTTTACCCCAGCTATCTGGAGTGGCGGCATCAAAAAACGCTTTTTTAACAGGAGCATACGCTTCGTTAGCCTCTGTCTGGAAAGCGGAAGCACCTGCCCAATCTGTTGAGAAACCATTAGGTTCAATTAAACTCACGTTTATGCCGAAGCTTTTTACTTCGGTAGCAAGCGTTTCGCTTAAACCGTTAACCGCATATTTCGATGCATTATATAAACCTAATACCGGTAAACTTACCAGTCCCAAAAAGCTGGATACCTGTATAATGTGCCCACCTTTTTGTTCCCGCATGATTGGAACAATAGCCTGGGTTACCCAAAGCAACCCAAAAAAGTTGGTTTCCATTTGGGCGCGGGCTTGTTCTTCACTTGTTTCCTCAATAGCACCAAATAAGCCAAAACCTGCATTATTTATCAATACATCAATGCGGCCGAAGTGTTGCTTTACTTTGTTTACCGCAGCAAAACAAGCATCCCGATTATTGACATCCAGTTGAATAGGAAGCACTGCGTCGCCATAAGCCTGCACCAGGTCATTTAAATCTTCAGTATTCCTGGCAGTTGCAGCAACCTTATCGCCGCGTTCTAAAAGGGCTTTAGCCCAAATTTTACCAAAGCCACGTGAGGCGCCGGTTATTAAAATTATTTTTGACATCTTTTCTTTGTTAATTGTTGATAACAAAGGTATTGGCATCATCCTACTATGATTTATACAAAACAAGGAAGGATTAGCACATTTCCAAGATGGCTTGAATCATTTCGACAGAACGAAGTTCTTCAACATATTATGCGACGACACAGAATAAAATGCGATAAAAAGCAAAAACCTTTCGATGCGATATGATTTTCATTTTAATATGGAGACTGCACTTTTTGACTAATACGGGCTATAGCAATAACTTTCAGTTTCTTGATATTTACTTAGGCTGCTGCGGTACTGCGATTAACTGTCTTAGACAAACGAAATGCAGCAAGCAAGTAATAAAAGGCGCCAAATGCGGCATACCCACCCAGACTGGTAATTCCCTTTGTAGGGTCGTGTGCCAGTAGGATAAAAGAAGTGCCGCCGATTATGGACTGGCCACCGCTGATGATCATTGGCCATTGCCCGCCTAAAAATTTTCTGCGGCGCAATCCTAAGATCAGTTGGATCAGTCCTGTTCCAATTGCCCAGGCACCGAAAACCATCAATGCTTCAGGAACGCCTTTCTGCAAAGCGATACCTACAGTTACAGTAGTGATGCCACTGATTACAGCATTTACATATTGTGGTGTTTTAGACGGGCTGCTGTGATTAGCGCGGATATCGAGGAATGTGCCCACTACGTCCCAGGCCGGATAAATAATGAGTAAAACGCTGGCAATCCCCATAGATGTTTTTGCAAAAAGGGCGATAAGAACCACCCAGGCCACCGAAAAGGCAGCACGGGTGAAATAAAGCTTGCGTAAAGATCTGGCAGTTTCAACGGTCTGTTCGCCAACTACTGCATTAGATTGAGAATTTGATGTCATAATTAAATTTTTAAATGTTTTGTTATTTCAAAGTTCTCCAGTATTACCTGACATATTTTTCACTTAAGTTAAAATGCTGATAAACATTACCGTACAATTACAGTTTTACTGTGATGGTAAATTTTCACTTAAGTGAAAATGCTTATGTTATATTCAGATTATATTTGAGGGATTGTTTAGCGCCGCTAACTATTTATGTATGATCAAATGACCGATAGAAACGATATCGTCTTTCAGCATCTGAGGGATTTCGCCTCGTTGAACGATAAAGACATTGGCGATAGCCAGCCATTTTGGAAAGCGCGGAAAATAAATAAAGGGGACTTTTTCAACATGCAAAGTATGGTTTGCAATGACCTTGGATTGATAGTTAAAGGCATATTCCGGATTTACTACCGTGACCCTAATACAAAAGAAGATAAGAACATATTTTTTTTCTCGGAAAATCAATTTGTCGTTTCTTTCAGAAGCTTCGTGTCACGCAACCCCTGTTGGTATTTTATTGAAGCGATGGAAGATTCGGAAATTTTTTTCATTTCCTATAAGGACCTTAACAGCCTTTATGAAACCCATCCTAACTGGGGGAAATTCGGCAGGTTGCTGGCCGAATTATTCTTTAATATTGCGCAAACGCGCACAGAAGAATTCATTTTTTTCTCTCATGAACAACGCTATATCAGGCTGTTAGAAGAACATCCGGATATTGTTGAGCGTATTCCGGCTTATCACATCTCGTCTTACCTCGGTATCACAAACCCTTCACTGAGTAGGATCAGGAAGCGTATTGAAAATAAAAAGGCTGAATAAGATATATTGCGAATAATGTTAGCGCTCGTATTTAACCAATAAATCAATCCTCAAACAGGTAACCACTGTATGCTAAGCCTTTGGCCACACTTTTGAAGTTATCTCCCGAATTTAGGTTAACATGAGGAAATCTGTTTTTAAAGAGCTTTTGAATGCTGCCCACCATGGATGTACCGCCAGTTAAAAAAAGACTATCTATATTTTGGGGCTCGATGCCATTTTGCAGCATAAACTCGTCCAGGTAGTTTGCAATTCTATCCACATCTTTTGCAATAATCTCTTCATAATCGGGCAAGGGTATTTCCTCGTTAATTTCGATGTCCATTTTCTGATAGCTAAACATCGCCGTATTTGCATTTGTAAGCGTGATCTTTGTTTTTTCGATGGATTGAAATACCGAATAGCCCAAATTGTTTTCGATAAGCGTGATTAGATTTTTAAACTGCGGATCATTGCCAGAAAAATAATAGTAATCTTCCATGTCTTTTTTAATCCGCAGACCATTAAAGAAATTCATTTGTTCCCAGGAACAAATGTTGGCGAAAAGTGATTTTGGTACAGTTAATACCTTACCAGGAGTGGCTTCATATTGGGTGTTTTTGCCGAAGTATGGCGTGCCTTTCTCCCACATAAAAGCAGAATCGAAGCTATCTCCACCTATATAAATCCCACCATTGGCCATCATGTCTTTCTTCCTGTCTTTGCTTCCAACTTTTTCAGGGTCAAGCACTAAATAAGTAAAATCTGTGGTGCCCCCGCCCAGATCGGCCACTAATACATTTTCTTTTTTTACCAGACTTTTTTCATAGGCGAAGGCGGCTCCGATAGGCTCAAATTGAAAACGGACTTCCTCAAAACCGGCTATTTCTGCAGCTTTATTTAGTCGCTTCTGCGCTAACGTATCTTTTTGCACGTCGTGGTCGTCAAAAAAAACAGGCCTGCCAATTACTGCTTTTCGGCAGTCTTGGCCGGTCAACTGATCTGCACGTTCTTTCAGCTCCTTTAAAATGATAGCCACAAGATCTGAAGCACTATACCTCTTATTGTGAATACGGGTTTCTGTGAAACTGCTCCTTGATAATATTTGTTTAATAGACTTGATAAAACGCCCTTTCATGCCATCATTAAGATAGGCCGTGATGGCCTCTTCGCCTACAACATAGTTTTTAGCATTTGCTGCACTGAACTGATGATAGAAATAAATGAGCGAAGGAATAATAATGGTGCTATGTATTTCTTTCGTTTCTTCATCGTAAATAGCCAACGCAGAGTTGGTTGTTCCAAAATCAATTCCGTATAAAAACTTCTTCATACCAAGGGGATAAAACAATAGAAATTTGAAGGGCGGCAAAAATATTAAAAAATAGCTTACCTAAGGAAATAGATATTTAATTTTTAAGGAAACTCAACTATGCAATTATTTGTGAACATTAACCTATTAAAATTTAATCAGCACTTCGGCGGGCAAAATGAATCATATCCCTGCCTGCAGGAATAAATTGGCGCAATTTGTTAGATTTGTTATAATATGTTCAAGGTTTTTGAAGAATACCTACGTCAGAAAATTCAAATTTCAGATGAGGATCTGGAATTGATCCGTGCCGCCAGTATCGAGAGAAAACTGCGCAAATGGCAGTCAATTTTGCACGAAGGAGAGATATGGCGTATCAACTGTTTTATAGCGAGCGGATGCTTCCGGCTTTATCGGTTTGGAGAAGATGGAACAGACCATACCTTGAGGTTCGGGGTAGATAACTGGTGGATCAGCGACCAGGAAAGCTATAATAACGAAAAGCCATCGGAGTATAATATTGAAGCGTTAGCAGGTAGTACCGTTATTATATGGGATAAAGAAAAATGGGAAGCCTTAATGTCGGCTATTCCGGCATTGAAGTTATTTACCGAACAGCTTTTGGCAAGAGGATATGAAGCAAGTCAACGGAGGATTTTTTCATTGATCAGCTATTCTGCCGAAGAAAAATATACCGAGTTTCAAAAAACCTATCCCAGTGTTTTTAACCGTGTGCCTTTGCATATGGTAGCCTCGTACCTTGGTATTTCCAGGGAAACGTTAAGCAGGATAAGGAAAGAGTTTACCAAGCATAAATAAAAAGAACCTTTTGGAGGCATCCAAAAGGTTCTTTGATACAAATCAATCTTTTATATTAAGCAATAGGGTGGGTGCCATAGGCATCACTACCTGTCTGTATCTTTTCGCCAAGTTCAAGAATCGTTGCTTCATCAAACCACCGGGCAACAAGCTGAATGTTGATTGGCAATTTTTCTGAACTTAAGGTTACTGGTACTGAAAGCGCAGGCAGCCCGGTAGCATTGAAAGGCGCTGTTGCGGCCATCACATGGTATGCAGAAACCGTTTTTCCGTCTACAACATACTCCTGCAAGCCATGCGGGGTAGCAGTCATGGGGTTAACGGGGCATAGTAATACATCATACTGCACAAAGTAATTTGCAAAATGACTTTTTAGCTCTTCTATCTTCGCTTCGGCTTTAACATAGTCGGTTGCTGAAAGCAGGGGGTAATCCATGGTAGCCTTACCAATAAAATGCAGTTCAGATTCACGGCCTTTGGTGAATTGTTCCATGTAGGGAACCAGCTCGCCATAAATTAAATTAAAGTAGGGTGTAAGCCAGTCAGTGTTTTCCATAAAAGGCAGGCGTACTTCCTCTACATCGCAACCGGCATCTTTAAGCAGTTTTGCAGTTGCTTTAATGGTCGCTGTAATCTCGGGATCAACCGGTCCGAAAGCGGTATCCGATACCCATCCCACACGGATCTTTTGACCTGGAATCCTGAAACTGGCCGGTGCGGCATCTTTTGCAAAAATACTATACCCGTCAATTCCATCCGCTCCGTTAATGATTGAGTAACCCAGGGCAACATCTTTAACGGTACGGGCCATTGCGCCAATATGCCAAAACCTGCTTAATGCCGTTGGGAAGTGACCGGTATAAGGTACCCGGCCGTGGGTTGCTTTTAATGCAGCAATGCCTGTAAAAGCTGCCGGGCCGCGAACAGATATAGCTACATCGCTGCCCAATCCAATAGGGGAAAGGCCTGCTGCGATTACGGCAGATTCACCACCGCTTGATCCGCCGGGGGTACGATCAGGGTTCCATGGGTTAAGAGAGCGACCAGTAACGAGGTTATCAGATTCCCAGTGGGCCGAAAATTCAGGGAGATTGGTTTTCATCAATGGAATCGCTCCGGCGTTTTTCATGCGGGTAACCACGGTAGCATCTTTTTCGGGAATAAAACCTTCAAAGATCTTTGAGCCACGGCTGGTTGGTATACCGGCGGTATCAATTGCGTCTTTGATTGAAAATGGCACACCGTGAAGCGGGCCTAATTCGTCGCCGTTGCTTACTGCTTTATCTGCAATAGCGGCTGCTTTGAGTGCTTGCTCGCCCATTAGGGTAACAACACCGTTTATCCTGGGATTAATTTCTGCAACACGGTCAAGGTGAGCCTGCACAACTTCTACCGAAGATATTTGCTTTGTGCGAATCAATTTGGCTAATGTGCCGGCCTCCTGGTAATAGATGGGGTCTGTTTTACTGTTCAATGGAGTTTTCATATACTTTGTTTTTTTTGTTCAAAATCTCAGCACTTATCTATCAAAGTGCCTGAACAAAAGTGGGTACTAATGGGTACCTAAAACGAAGCTATATGACACAATTTGACGTTGACATTTATCACGGTTTTTTGATTGACGCATATCTCAAAGTTTTCATTAAAGCAGTAGTTGGGCTAAATAAATTGTAGCTTTTCTTCTTCCAGATCAAGGAATAGCAAGTGTTTTCTTATAATTTCCTCATCAATATCTCCATCGGCTTTATTTTTACTGATAAGCCATTTCCTTTGCAGGTTCAGCAAGTCAAGATATATCGCCCTTGATTCTTCAGTCATCAGTACACCATCAGTGGAGTGGTCACTTACCTGCCATTTGCTGGCGATTTGCTGAAGCACAGGTTGCCTGTTTAATTGCTGGCTATAGTTGGTTGTTAAGTGTTGCAGCGCATGCCGGGCCAGCTGCTTTTTTAAATCGTTGTAGACTTCTTCCTGGGGTGCAACATGATCAGGGTCGGCTAAATTCAGTTTTCTGATGATATAGGGCAATGTTAATCCCTGCAGCAGTAATGTTGCCAGTATCACTATAAAAGTAATGAAGAGGATGAGGTTGCGCTGCGGAAAAGCTGATCCATCGGCCAGGTATACCGGTATGGACAAAGCGGCGGCCAGAGAAACCACCCCGCGCATTCCCGACCAGCCCATCAGAAACGGGAGTTTAAAGCCGGGATTGGCATCAGCAACAGTAATAAAGTTTCGGGCAATCAGGGTGACAAGAACTGCCGCGATGGAAGATAAAATTCTCGCCACTATTAAAACTACAGTAACTAAAATGCCATAGCCAATGGCAGTAGTGATGCTCACCCCATCAAGCCCGGCCGTAATTTGGGGCAGATCTAGCCCGATAAACATGAACACCAAACCATTGAGTACAAAACAGATGCTTTCCCAAACGTTGAGCCCATGCAGCCGCGAGGTACTGCTGAGGAAAAGCAGCCGGCGGTTGGATAAAAACAGACCGCCGCTCACTACTGCCAACACTCCCGAACTGTGAGCCTCCTCGGCAGCTATATACATGATGTAAGGCGTTACAAGGGTTAGCACAATATCAATATTGGCATCGGTTGGCAAATATTTATGGCATTTCATAAAAATATAGCCAATGATAAGGCCTATCCCTATGCCACCAATCAGCATCCACACCAGGGTTATTGCAGCTTCATGCCACACAAAACTACCGGTGCCTACAGCTATGAGTGCAAAACGGAAAATGATAAGGGATGATGCATCATTTAACAAGCTTTCTCCTTCTAAGATTGACGATACACGCCTGGGTACTTTTACAAATTTTAAAATAGCCCCCGCGCTCACCGCATCAGGCGGAGAAACGATACCCCCAAGCAAAAAACCTAATGGCAGGGAAAAACCGGGAATAAAATAGTTAACCGTTAATGCCACCGCGAGTGCTGTGAAAAATACCACGAGGAAAGCGAAGCTGCCGATAACCCGTCGCCAGCGCCACAATTCTTTCCATGAAATATGCCATGCTGCATCATACAATAAGGGCGGAAGAAATATAATAAATATAAGTTCAGACTCGATATGCAAAGTTGGCAAGCCTGGAATAAAACTGATAACTAAGCCAGCCAAAACCAGCATAACAGGATAGGCAACCTTTATTTTGTTACCCAGCATGATGAGTAATAATATAATGATGATTAAAATGAGATAGAAGGGGAAGTTGTTTAGCATACGCAGCTGTTTATATTACACCAATTTATAAAAGATTGGTTAAGTAACAGTTATCCATAGCAACATTTTGTTGATAGCACCAGGATTTGCTGATTAGTGCAGGGCGTTTTGGTAATCCTTTACAACAAAAAGCTCTTTAAATATTTATTACAAATATTTAAAGGGCTTTAAGGCTTTGGCAGCTGACTATTTTAAGGCGCCGGAGTTTCTTCTGGCAGTAACACCAGGCGGATATAATTTTTACCGTTAAGGTATTTCAATGCAGCATCTTTAATATCCTGGATGCTGACCTTATTTACCTCTTTGTTAAAGTTATCGTGTTGGTGAACATCTTCCTTATCCAATGTTTGGCCGTTGATATAGTTAAGCCACCAGTTATTGGTTCTGACAGCTATTTCCTGCGTACGCAGGCTTTCGGCGCGCCATTTATCAATATTAACCTGGGGTGGGCCCGATGATTTCAGTTTGCTGATCTCATCTAAAGTAGAAGCGATTAGTTTGTCAACATTTTTTGGGGCACAGCCAAAATTCACGATCATGGAAAAACGGGAAGTAGGGTATTTACCCATGTTCATGTAAACACCAGGTGCGTAAACACCACTTTCGTCTTCCCTTAATCTTTCCAGTAATCTTATCTCCAAAGCTTCCTTTAAAGCATCCATCGTTACTTTTGATGATGGATTGTAGTCAAAGGTGCCTGTCCACACTAAATCAACAGTAGCTTTAGGCTCAGATCCTTTATAAACTGTTTTGGTGATCAGCCCTTCGGGAGCATGGATGCCCAGGTCTTTAGCTTCTTCGCCAAGATGTTTGGCAGGCAGGGAGCCTATATATTTTTCAAGCAGTGGTTTTATCTTATCCGCATCAAAATTGCCCACAAAGGTAAGCGTTAGTGCCGATGCATCTGCAAAGCGCTCCTTGTATATGGCATACATGCGATCAAGATTAATCTGGTTTATCTTGGCGATGGTTGGTCCGGTGCGGCGAATGCTGTGATTGCCCAATACATCGCTAACCGTATCCTGGAAAACGGCATTAGGGTCATTTGCACGGTTAGCTAAGCCCGCTTTTGAACGGGTGATGATACTGCTAAACAGATCGACATCTTTTCTTGGCTCGGTATAATAAGCATATAAAAGTTCCAGGGCTGTTTCAAAATCCTTTGGTGTGGCGCTGCCACTGATACCCTGGGTGCGCTCGCCTATAAAGGGACTTACACTGATCTGTTTGCCTGATAAGTATTTTTCAAGCTGGGTAGGATTATAGTTCCCTACACCGAATGACGAAATAATACCAGAAGCATTTGCTGCAGACTGAAAATCTGCGTCGTTGTAAAGAGAAGAGCCCCCCGGTGTAAATCCGGTGAACAGGATCTCGTTATCTTTAAAGTCGGTTGGTTTAAGTATAACTTTAACGCCGTTGCTTAATGTAAGCGTGGTTGTATTTAATGCAGCGTCTTTTGTTTCGGCTACAATTTTGCCACCAGCGGGTGCTGTTGCTAAAAGTGCTTGCTTGCTTACTTCATCATTATAAGGCGCCAGGTTTTCGGTTTCAACTGCTTTAATCCATTGGTTTACGGTTGCCTGGGCAGGTAAAGTGTTTTTATCCTTTTCTGGAGCTAAAAGCATAATATCTCTGTTGGTGCTTTTGATAGCTGTTTTGCCCAACAGGTTAACTTCGGTAATGCTGATGCCCGGCAGGTCATTTTTTACCAATTGATATTCATAGCTTATTCCCGGTGAGGCTGATCCTTTTAAAAAATACTGAAGGTATTCCCTCACATAGCTATCAGAGTTTGTTTTGTTCTTTTCTTTCAATGCCGATTCCATATCGCTCATATAGCTTGTTTTGGCACGATCAAGCTCGGTTTGTGTAAAACCAAAGCGCTTTATCCTTTCGGTTTCGCGCCATACGGCTTTAAATCCATTTTCCAGTTCGCCCGGTTTGGCAACTACAAACATGCTGTAATTATCAAGGCCGCCTAAAAACTCACTCAAATCGCTACCTCCCTGTAAAAATGGAGGATTGGCCTTGCGCTGTAATTCGCCATAGCGTGCACCTATCATTCTGTTAAACAATCCGCGGATTATGTTCTGGCGATAATCACCGGCTGTTTTTAAAACTAAGCCGGGCTGTTTCATCATTACCTGCGCAACGGTCACGGTCATCTCCTTATCTGTGATAGACATGAACTGGTTTTGCCCGGTAAGCGGAACGGTGTATTGGGTGCGTGGTTTTTCGTGGGCAGGGTTTTTAAGATCGCCAAATGTTGCTTTAATGGTTTTTTCCATCTGTTCAACATTGATATCTCCTACAACGATTAAAGCCTGCAGGTTGGGGCGGTACCAGTCATGATAAAAACTGTTAATTGCCTCCGGCTTAAAGTTGTTCAGCACATCATCAGTACCGATTGGAAGCCTGACAGAATAGCGCGAATGGTTAAGCATCATCGGCAGGTATTGGCGTTGCATACGTTCCTGCGAACCTTTACCCAGGCGTTTCTCTTCTAAAATAACACCACGCTCTTTATTGATCTCAGTAGTATCCAGGGTAGCTTCATGCGCCCAGTCGCGCATGATCTGGATGCCGTTCTTTAAAATTTCGGGATTGTCTGACGGTAATGGCAACTGGTAAACAGTTTCATCAAAAGAAGTATAAGCGTTAAGATCGGCACCGAAACGAACGCCTGATTTTTGCAGATAATTTACCAGTTCGCTTTTTGGAAAATGCTTTGTACCATTAAAGCTCATATGCTCCATAAAGTGAGCAAGACCCCGCTGGTCTTCATTTTCCAGTACAGAACCTATCTTATTGGCCAGGTAAAATGTCACGCGGTTTCTGGGCTCCTGGTTGTGGCGGATGTAGTAGGTAAAGCCGTTTGGCAGTTTCCCGGTTCTTACTTCGGCATCAAGTGGAAGGGGCTTTTCTATAGCTCCCTTGGCAGGCTTTGCTTTAATGGCCTGCGCCAGTACCTGTTGACCGGGTATTGAACAGGCTATGGCAAAGCCTGCGCATGTTAATAAAACCCTAACTTTTATTGTTTTCATATTATGATTCATCTATAACTTAAAATTGCATGGTTGCCCTGCAATATTCATTTTTTTTAACAAAAGCCGGCACACCGTGCCGGCCTTGCAATTAACTAAACTAAAACTGACTAAAATGCTTATGAAAGCTTCTTTATAGCAAGCGGGAATGCCGCTTGCTTTTAACTGCCTAAAACGGCAGCAATATTATTTTTTGTTATGGCTTAAATGCCTCCAAAAGCTGCTGATCTATTTCGGCCGCAATTGGGTTAACCAGCATCACGTTGCCCTCTTTGTCTAACATAATAGCAAACGGAACCGATGTTATGCCGAAGGCTATCATTACTGCCGACGCATCTTTTCCGGCATCGTATTTATCAATTGCCTGTGGCCATGGCATGGCTTCCTTTTGCATGGCGTTATTCCAGGCTTTACTGTTTTGATCAATAGAAATACTCAAAATTTCGAATCCCTTTTCATGATACTTTTTGTAAAGCTCCTTAAGGTGCGGGATAGCTGCCCGGCATGGCATACACCATGAAGCCCAAAAATCAATCAATACTACATGCCCCTTCAATGATGAAAGTTTAATACTTGTGCCATCGGGCGTTTGCAGGTTAAAATCTGGCAGTGGTTTACCTTTTACCAAATTGGAATTTTGCATGATTGTATCTTTTATTACAGTAAACCCTGCCGCCGGTTTTACCGTAATAACAAAGAAGCCTAAAAGTAAAAACCAAGCCCGAAGCTTAGTTTTTACGCCGGTTGGATATTTAACGGGATTGATCATAAAACAGGCAGTTCAACAATTTTTCTTTTGGGCGGAAAACATTTGTTGTTATCACAAACCTGGTAGTACAACCCGCATTTTATTACTTCGCCGGTTTTAAAGGCCGATGTATTTATTTCGGTTTTAAAGCTGGCTTTATCTTCCCATACAAACATGCCTTCGCCACCGGTAAAAGGGATCCCTGCAGAACTTTGCCACTCCGCGGTGTTTTTTACATCACCCGGCAATTCCAATATAGGCTCTGTTAATATAAAAGGACTTCCTTCCGGTACGTAAGCATAAATATGCCATCCTTTTAAAATACTCGCATCAATTTCAACCTTCATTTTACCGGCCTGGTTTTCATTAGTCAGTTTAGCTGTTACAATAACAGGATCGGCAGGTGTTGGTACTTCTGCATTGGCCACATTGTTGGATTTGGCTATTGCCGGCTTAATTGCCGCTGTTTTATTTTGGTAGGTATTTACTATAAACTTAAAGCCACCTGCCTCTGTATAAAATAAGTTAGCCTTATTTTTGGTAAGCCAGTTGCGCCATTCGGCAGCTGTGGTAAATTTTTCTGTGGTGTAGCGTTCCAATAGCCTTTGCGCCACTTCGGTATTCTCATTTTTCTCCAGTAATTGGATGCATTTTTCAAGTATTGCTACCTTGCGGTTTGATATGCCCAGCTTTTGCGCATCGGTATCAACCTGCAGCGAGTACCCATCTACCGGATAGTAATACTCATAATTATCCCTGTAATACTTGTGATGAGCTTTGGTATCGGTACCAAATTTGGCAAACATATCCTTGCCTCCCCAAAATTGCAGATAACTCTCAAAGCTTTCCACTTCATTGGTGACAGGCATTTTCAAAAACATCTCATTGCCGTGGCCAATATCTTCACCTTTGGCTTTGCGGTCTTTTAAATCCTGTTGCATTTTTAGCAGGCGGGCATTCCCTTCGCGACGTGAAACGATGGCTTTTTCGTAAAGCGCTTTATCTGTACGATAAATGGTTTCATCAATCCAATCGCGGGTTGATATCTGTACCTTTTTCATGATGGGCAGCATGTGGTCGTATTTTTTGATGTAGCAAACGGTGTTTACAAATACATCCTTCGCCTCATCGGTCATATGATCCGGCGAAGCCGAAAAACCCCACATAAAGTAGTTACCCTGCCTGCCTAAAGCCACAGCTTCAGCATTTTTAAGGCATACCCCACCAGAAATAGCTTCGGCGTCTGGCGAGTCATTAAAACCTTCGCCGTGCGCTACCATCCCTATAATGTATTGTTCTTTTGTTGAGGGTTCTGCTTTGATCACCTTCCACATGGGCATTTGCCTGGGTGTTTTAGCCCCCTGAAAGCCATTGAAAAATGAACCCGGCGTTGGTCTGTTAACCAGGGTAAGATTCACTTTTTTTGGCGAGTTAAATATTTCATGCTTCAAATTGATATTCAAGGCGTCATCTTCCAGGCACTGGCAATACCAATCGAATTTTAATCCGATAGGCAGGCCTACATTTGGCGCCATAGCGTGCATTAAAATCATCGGGCGACTAAAATCTGCTGGCAACTTTACTGGTCCCGCATCCATGATGGTTACGTCCACCTTGTCAGACATGGCCGGGTTGTAATCCCTTACGTCAATCAGTTCAACCTGTGTAAAGCGGGCTTCTAAAAAGCCTTTAAAATCAGCCATACGGGTTTTATAGGCCCTTTCAATGGCGGGTAAAGTTGTGCTGTAGTATACCACATTGGCAGGCATTGGTTTTTCTGGGTTGTACCCAACATACAATACCTTCAGCGGAATTTTATCCGCAGCAACCACACGCGCCTTACTAAAGGCGAACGTGTGGGTGGCAACGAACAGTAATAAAAGTGCGGTTATTTTTTTCATTACAGACGATTTTAGTTTTTCATCAATTCTTCCAGCTTTTTGTTAAGGGTTTCGTCCCTTAAGGTATTACCGATGATCTTTCCATCGCGGCCAATCAAAAAGCTTTGAGGCACAGCTCTTACGCCGTATAGCCTGCCTACAGCGTTATTCCAGCCTTTTAAATCAGATACATGAAGCCATGGCAAACCATCTTTTTCTATAGCCGCTACCCATTTATCTTTAACATTATCAAGCGATACAGAAAGTATTTCAAAGCCTTTGTCTTTGTAAAGCTGGTATTGTTTTACCAGGTTAGGGTTACCGGCGCGACAAGGTGCGCACCAGCTTGCCCAAAACTCAACCAATACAATTTTGCCTTTTAAATCGGCCAGTGAAACGGGTTTTCCGTTTACATCGTTCTGGGTAAATGCCGGCGCCGCTGTTCCAATTGCTGTCAGGCTTCCTGATGCAATGCGTTCGGCCAGTTCTTTACCCATATCGCTATTGCGCAGGCTGGCATTAAGTGCGTTAAATACAGGCTCAATTTTAGCGGCATCAACCCTTGTACCGGCGGCTTCTGATAAGGCTATCAGGCCGAAATAAGAGTTAGGATTGTTTTTTGCAAACAGGAATTGCTTTTCGCTCCTGTCGGCTATGTTTTTACGGTAGCGGGTATCAACTGCTTTTATATAAGCGGTATCTTTTTGCTGTTCTGGGGTTCCTTTTGCAAAATCGGAATTCACGGCTTTCGTAAGGTCCATGATGGTGCCACCAATTTGTTTGTTATAAGCCTGGAACTCATCATATACTTTGGAGCCGGTAATTTTGGCGTTGTTTAACGAATCGTTGGAAGTGATCTGGACTTTTTCTTTACCAAAGTAAATATAGATGGCATCATTGTTAGGTGCATAAATAGCGTGCGGTTTACCTTCGCCGGTATGATCAAGCGCTATGCGGGTAGTAACGTTACCAGAAATGGTTCCCGAGAACTTAAACGTGCCGTTAACAACCACTGCCGAATCTTCATGACTTACGCCATTATCCATATAATCAAAATAAACCTTGGCCGGTTTATTAAGGGTGCCTATTTTGCCCGTAAGGCTAAAGTTTGGCGTTTGTGCCGAGGCAATTGCCGGGGCAAGTATGGCTAATGCTAATAATTTAAGTTTCATATCTGATAGTCGGTTTAATATAATGAGTAGGGGACTGTTGATTTAGCCCGGTTTAATTGTATTTTAATTTTAGAAAATATTTGGGGGCCTGCTTAAACTATGCAGGCCATCAAAAGGCGAGGGTTTCCTGGTTGTTAAGGTTAAAATTTAGTAGTTGTATTTTACGTTCGGGAAGTCTTCCTGGGCATTTTTTAACTCCTGCTCACGCTCCATCGACCAGCCAAAGGCAATGGTAGCCTGGGCTTTTAGGTTAACGCCGGCAGCACCGCTCCAAAAGTGGATGAATTCACCAAATTTTAAATCCCTGGTGTATTGATGGCCGAGTGCGTTTTTTGTTTGAGGGAAGTTTTTTGATAATAAAGCAAAATACCTGCTTAACACTTCGGCCTGCCCGTATTTGCTGTAGATAGGATAAAACCAGTTTTCAAACCAACGTACATTTGGATATATTTTGCCCGGAAAAGGGAGGTTAGGGTCCTGATTTTTCATTTCCTGGTAAACATTTGCTGCCACATCTGTATGGCCGGTATGCATCAGTACATCGTAGATAAAGATCTCCATGAACTTGCTATCGCCCCAAATGGCATCAGACGGAGAACCTTGTACCCCATTGTTTGCACCACATACAATGTGGCCAATTTCATGGATGGGTACGCCCAGGTTGTCGTTAATGTTTGTCCAGTCCGCGGCTCCTACATCAAGTGTGTTCCGGTAGTCGTGGCTCACGTCAAAATAAGATGCGGGATGCCCTTCGCCCGGATATAGGCCCTGGTGCAAAACCACATATAATCTCGATGAATCGCCAAAGCCGCCATAGGTTTTCTTTACATATTGCCAAACATTAGTGAACTCTTTATTTGGCCAGGTAACTTTTGTATCTACCTTATCATCATAGTAAAGGGCAAGGTCATCATTATAAAAAACTCTTGTTAGTAAGGAGTTATGCTCAAACCAATGCTCCTGCCATGTTTTAGGGGGAGCACCGCCACCTTTAATTGTGGGGGTAGTATCGGTAATTTTATGGCATGCGCTCAACAAGGCAATGCAGAATAAACATGATACTATAATTATGCTTTTTATTGATTTCATTTTCATTTTAGTTTATAAGGTAGGTTTAGCAATTGTTTGAGTATGAATTGCTAAACCTGATTTAATTATTTGTATTTCACATTCGGAAAATCAATCTGTGCTTGTTTAAACTGTTTATCCCAGTCATCGGGCCAGCCAAACGCAAGGGTGGCCTGATCCTTAAGATTGACACCGGCTGCACCACTCCAGAAGTGTACAAACTCGCCATAGTTTAAATCTCTGGTGTATTGGTAGCCATGGGCGTTTTTTACCTTTGGAAAGTTTTGAGCCAGTAATTCAAAATATTTATTCAATACGGTAGCATGCCCGTATTGGGAATAGATAGGATAAAACCAGTTTTTAAACCATTTTGATCCCGGACGAGGGAAAATGTCAGTTTGTGACTGCAGCTGATCATAAATCCTTGCTGCTTCGTCCTCCCTGCCAATGTGCATCATCACATCATAATTGTAAATTTCCATGAACTTACTATCTCCCCAAAGTACATCTGATGGCGAACCTTGAACACCATGACTTGCGCCACATACAATATGCCCGGTTTCATGTATCGGCACGCCAATTTGCTCGCCGGTTGGGTATGTCCAGTTATCTAAACCACAGTCGATGGTATTGCGGTAATCATGGCTTTCATCAAAATAAGATGCCGGATGCCCGCCCCCTAATTTGCCCTGGTGGAAAATTACATACAGCCGTGATGAGTCACCGAAGGATCCGTATGTTTTTTTAACATAGCTCCACACATCCGACATTGTTTTTTGAGGCCAGATAACCGACTTATCCACATCCTCATCATAATAAAGAGACAGGTTATCATCGTAAAAAACACGGGATACTACAAGGTCATGAGTAAACCAATGCTCTTTCCATGTTTTGGGCGGTGCCCCGGCCGCTTCTGCTTTGGGCCCTTCAACGGTTTTGGTTTTGCTGCAGGATATAGAGAATAGGGTTCCAATTACCCCTAAGGATATTATTGCAATTTTACTTAATTTCATGATTTTCTGTTGGTTGTAATTTATTTCCTTATAACAACACCTATTGGTGCGCCCGGAATACCCGTGATTGTTTTAGTTACCACCCCATTTTTGCCAACGCTTACATCAAGCGTAATCAGGCTTCCATCAATACCTGCCGTTAATGTATTACCATCTGCGCTTAATTGAATCATACTCACCTTTTTACCACCAAAGTTGGCGTCAAGCGTTCTCAAATCCTCATTAACCGGGTTATAGCGATATATTTTATCATTAGATGTGAAATAGATAATATCAACCGCCGATTGCTGCCATTGGGTATCTGTTTGCACTAATGATGCTCCTTTAAATACCCGCTTGTAGATAGGTTTTATTGACCTGGCGTTATAATTCATCATATCAACATTGAACGAAAGCTCGAATACATCTCCTCCTCCTTCGGGTTTAAAAAACGCGTAGGAAATTCCGGGTACGGTTTGCATAAATACCAGGTTGCTTGTGCCTATGTTTTTTGGATCAAACGCGTTTCCTGTAACCGTATAATCGGCACCCATATAGTTACCGCCCGAATCAAATGTTATAAATGCCTTTTTTTGCGGATCGAACCCAAAAAAGTAGCTATAAGTACGGGTTATAAACTTTGATAAGGTATAACTGCCGGATTGAGGGTTTGAAAATTTTCCAAAATCGGGGGCGAAAGGAGCCGTAGAAGTAATGCTGAGGTATAATTTGTTATTAATTACACCTGTAGGGATTCCTTGAGAAGCTTCAAAATACTGGAGCACAATTTTAGCGGGAGCATTAAAGAACTGGTCTTTAAAATCTCTTTTCTTGAGCATGGTATTTCCGTCGATAATAACGCTGTTTTTAATGGGATCCTGTGAAACAATCCAGTAATCTTCTACCGAACCGGCCTGGTAAGCCAGTGGCTTGGCAAATAGTTGCACCGCATTAGCAGGCAAATTCTCGCCCATTAAATTAAAGTACAGGTTGCTAAGCACTGTTTTATCATCAGGTTTAACAAATGATAGTTTAGTTACCCCATTATCAACACTCAATACCGTTGTTCCTATAGAAAATTGCGTTCCGCCCTGTATTTTAAATGGGTAAAAGTATTTTATGCCGTTCCTGTTATCGGTGATGGTTAGTTTTGCAGTACGCAGTTTGGGGCTAAGGTTATAAATAAATTTAAGCGGATAGCCGGTGTATGTATCGGTGCGGGCGTCTTCTTCAACACTGATATCCCATTGATAAGAAAGATCTTTAAGCGGGTTAGCACCGGCGATCTGAATATATGGCCTCAGAATTAATGAATCACCAACCAGCGCATTAAAGGTGTTATCTTTAAAGTTTACAACTACAGGCTCAGATGGCGGGTTGTAGTTGTAGTTACCCAGGTCCTTCTTACATCCATAAGAAGCAAGGATAAAAAGTATAAAAATGAATATTTTAAATTTCATGATCTTATTTTTTTAAGAATGACTATATGTTGATCTGATTTTTGTTTTCATCAATAAAAACATACTTATCGGCCGCCGGGAAATATTTGAGCAGGAATTTTTTAGTAGGGGCATTTACATTGTAAAAATCATAGTCGCCGCTATTATCAGTCCTTTTTACTAAAACATATCCTTTTTCGGGATGACTTTTAACCCAATCAAACGGATAGGTAACAAACTCATGCACATTAGATATGTAGTAAAGCGTTCTCGGTATCTCCATATACCAATTAGGTGATGAGTTGGGTATTACCAGCGATGTGGATCCTGATGAGATCAGAAAAAGCTGGTGCTTTGTTCTGTTGTATGGACCTAATTGCCCCCAATATTTCCACCAATCCGGTTCTTCGAGCCTGTTTGAATAGATGATGCTTTTTGTGCGGATATTTTCTGGCAGGCTGCTGCCAAAATCCACCCCACCAGAAACACGAACAGTTAAAACAACTGATTTGCTGATTAAACCTGTATCAATATTTTTAATAATAACCGGTACTTTGGTGGTGCCGGAATCTGCCGGCATAATATAAAAGGGTTTCAACGGTTCAAAATGCAGTGTACGTACGGCGGTTGTGCCTCCGTCTACCACATTCATGGCAAATTTTCTATCGTGATTTACTTTTTTGCCCGAAATTGCTACAGGCAACCAAATGGTGTCTTTTTCAACACCCTGCGTAAAAGCAAAAGAAAAAACGATGGCATCGCCGTTTGGTTTATCGGGCCTACTATAATTCAGATAAATGTTATCTGTGGAGTTGTAGGTAAGTATGGCGTCTTTTTTGCATCCTAATATTGCTGTACAAACAATAAAAACGGAAAATATAATTCTTTTCATTTTCGTTACAGTTAATTGGTTCTATAAGCTAATTCGTCAACCGGAAGCGGAAATACGAATATTTGATTTGATGCCGGTTCGGATAAGGTTGAGGAAATGGTAACATCATGGTTTAACCGTTTGTACATATAAAACATCTGGCTTTCTCCATAAAACTCCTTCCGGGCCTCTTTTACCAATAAATCAATAAACGTCTTTTTATCCGGTACGGTGGTCACCATGTATGAACCTATCCCGCGGTTAGCCCTGATGGTATTGAAGTAGTCAAGCGCTTTTGTTGGATTGGTATCAAAAATTGATTCGGCAGCTATATAATACATTTCGCTGAGGCGCAATGCGGGTGCAACCAGTGGATGCAGGTTTTTTAAAGGCAATGCATTGTTGATGTATTTTTGCAACACAGCACGATCTCCTCCTCCTGTTGTTGATGCCGTGGATACAAACCATTGTTTTAACCGCAGATCTTCTGAACCAGCTTGTGCTTTTTCATAAATATCATTGATTTGATCAATGGTGCCACTATATTGGGGAGGGGTATTTGAGAACTGCCTTTGTAATTGTAAATTGATATCCTTGGTATCAATATACCAGCAAAATATCAGCTCCTTATAAAATATACGGTCCTTTTTGGTATTGTCATTTTCAATAAAGTTATCCGGATTTGTAAAAGGGAATTTTTGCGACTCAATTACTTCCTGTGCGTTTGCCAGGCTGTTTATCACGTCGTTCTTATACAAATAGGCGCGGGCCAGTTCTCCACAAACTGCATAGTAATTCATTCTTTGGCGCCTGTTTTGAAAAAACAGATCGGCATTGCTTGTTTCGTTACTAACAAGATCACTTGGGTAACCCACTATATATGCCCCGTTAACAATTGGGTCTTTTTTAAGTAATGTTTTAGCCAAGTTAAGATCTGTAATGATTTTATCCAATGCGACGCTCACTGTAGAAAAAGCAGTGCTTTTGGTGCTAACAGAGGTTACATAAGGTATGCCTTTTGCACCTGCTCCAGTTTTAAAAGAGGGGGCAAACATACGCAGCATATCAAAATGCAGGTATGCCCTTAAAGTTAAGGCCTCACCTTTTATAATGGCGTAATTATCATCGGTAAAAAGACTTTTCTTAGCGTCAATAGCATCAAGTATATAATTACAATTGGCTATGGCGCGGTATCCCGAGGCCCATATTTCGTTGTTTTTGTTGGTTACCCAGATCTGCGAATAATCAAAATTGGCTATATCCTGGTTAATGACATCATTAAACTGGTAGTTTTGAGCAAGGATATCCAGGTTGCTGAATGTAAGGTTACCGCCATACAGCGATTGTGATGAGCAATAGGTATAAACTCCGTTCAGTGCTTCTTTAAATCCTTGTTCGGTAGTAAACAACTGGTCCCTATCTATCTGCGACTCCGGCTTTACATCCAGAAATTTTTTGCATGATGAAAATGCCATCAATGCTGCAATTATGTATATATATTTCTTCATGTCGGTATTAATTAAAATGTGGCTTGTAAAGAGCATGTTAAACTACGGGCATAAGGATAATCAATACCTCTTTCAACCTGAACACTGGCTGATCTGAATATGTCATTAGCTGTCACTGCTGCTCTTAAAGATTGCAGGCCTAATTTTTTAGCAAAACTCTTTTTCAAATCATAGGATAGGTAAATTGATTTCAGTTCAATCAGGTTATCCTTTTCCACAAACCGCGAGGTGGCGTATGAAGTACCCAGATCGGTTATATTCTTATATAAAGCAATATCGCCGGGTTTTTGCCAACGTTGAGTAAGAGCGCGGCTATCCACATTAAAGCGTGGGTCAGCATTTTCAACCCTGTCAATCAGGGTTTGGTTATACATATCGCCGCCAAACTTGTAATGAAAGCTAAAGCTTACCAAAAATTGCTTATAGGTAACATTGCCTCCAAAATAACCTTCGGCCTTAGGCGTGGCATCGCCAACCGGCTGGGTGTCATTTACATCGTATACATAAGTAAGTGAGCCATCTTTTTTTACATAGATCTCTTTGCCGCTTTGCGGATCGATACCTAATGATTTTACGGCATAGATTGCGTTTAGTGATTGCCCTTCTTTAAAACGAAGCAGTGGTGTGCCTTGCAGGTTGTTTTTTACATTTGACTGTACTGTATCAACATTGTAGTTGTATGATTTTAACGAGTTTGAAATTTTAACTATTGTGTTTTTATTGTGTGCAAAATTTCCTGTTAAATTAACGTTCCAGTCTTTTGATTTATAGGCATTAACAGTTAAGTAAAGTTCATAGCCTTTGTTTGACATATCGCCAAGGTTTTCTTTATAGGTAGCAAAACCGGTAGATGGCGCTATATTAACATCGGTAACCAAACCCTTGGTTAACTTATAGTAATACCGCGGCGTAATCATAACCCGATCATGAAACAAGCCTAATTCAAGGCCCATATCATAATTGGTGGTTTTTTGCCATTTTAAATTTTCGTTGCCGTAGTTATTAACAATAGCGCCAACTCCTGTTGAATACCAATTGGATGTTTGATAATTATAAGTTGTTTTTGCCAACGAGGGTGGGAAATCTACCGAACCTGTAAGACCTGCTGTAGCGGTTAGCTTAAATCTTGAAATTGCAGAGAAGTTTTCCATAAAGCTCTCTTTGTGCATATTCCATCCTATACCGCCGGCCCAAAAAGGTGCGAAACGGCTGTTTGAACCGAATGCCGATGAGCCATCCAAACGGAAGGAAGCATCCATGAGGTATTTGTTTTTATAGGCGTAACTCGCATTAAATAATGAACCTACCAACCTGTTTCGTGTTACTTCACCGCCGGGTGCAGCATCGGGTGTATAGGTACGCGCAAAGCCAATGTTGGTAAATTTATCATTTGAAAAGCCCCTTGCTTCAAATGCTTTAAAATCATTTTTTGATGACGTTATATTGGTACCCAATACGGCGTTGATGGAATGCTCGCCAAGTTGTTTGTTGTATACAAACCTTACGTTACCATCAAAGGTGAGCGAATTGTTAACACTGTAAGCATAACTTCCCCTGTTTTGTATTTGGTCTGCAGGGCCGTTAAAAAATGAATTGCTGAAGGGCGAAACAAATCTATCGGCAGTGCTTTTACTATCGTTTACACTTATTAAACCAATCAGGCGTAAACCCGATGTGATTTTCCAATCCATTGAAAAAGCATCAATGATTTCCAGGTAAGAGTTACGATCGAAATTGCCTAAACTGGCTTCATATAATGGATTGTAAACCGGTTCGTTTCTGTATTGCCCGTATATCGGATCATTGATATGGGTATCAATTCTCCAGTTTGCAATTTCCCTTATTAAATTACCCGATGCATCTTTTATCGGGTAATAGGGCTCCATTTTTACATAATCGGTAAAGCTGCCATATTTTGAATTTTCGCCATCAACCTGGGTAATGGTAACTTCATTTTTAAACAACAGATTACGGGTGGGGTTATAAACAAAGTTCATACCGCCACTGTACCGGTTACGACCGGACGCTTTCATTACGCCGGGATTTGTTTGGTAACGAAGATCAATTCCATAACGGAAAGATGAGTCACCACCCTCGGCGTAAAGCGAATGCTTTTGGCCATAGGTATTTCTTAATGGCTGCGATAACCAATAGGTATTTACACCACCTACTATGTTTTTTAGTTTGCCGCTATATTGCTGGTCAAGGGCATCCTGGCTTTCAGCAGTATTGTTTGCCGCCGAATATAAACCAGCCAAACTTTCATATTGCAGTTTCTGCGCTGCATTTAAAACATGGTAATCAGAAAGATCAGGCGCGGTAATATTCAACTCATAGTTGTATGATAGTTGTAGTTTGCCCGGGATTGGAGCTTTGGTAGTAATTACAATTACACCGTTTGCTGCTCTTGAACCGTAAACCGCTGTAGCTGCAGCATCCTTTAAAATAGTTATACTCGCTATCCGGTTTATATCAAGATCGGTAACTTTTTGAAGTGAAACCTCAAAGCCATCTAAAATAAACGCAGGCAGGTTATAGGTACTGGAAAGATTATTACGATCAATAAGATTTTTGCTTAATGAAGGAAGGGTGGTAGAGCCCCTTACGTTTATTTTAGGCAGGGCATTAGGGTCTGAACCTAAAATGTTATTTTGATCTATCCTGAAAGAAGGATCAAACGATGCCAAACTTTCCATAATATTATTAGGGTTTAGCCGCTTCAGATCCTCTCCTTTAACTACTATTGCGCTACCCGTATAATTGTCCTTTTTAATAATTTGATAGCCAGTAACCACCACATCATTGATAGAACTAACTTTTTGACCCAGTTTTATTACAATTGGTTTTCCTTCGGCCGCTTTAATTTCTTTTGCATTATAGCCAATGTAGCTAAGTATTAAAATGTCGCCTTCATCAACGGTTACTTTAAATTCGCCGTTGCCATTTGTTTGACCCAGGAACGCCCTGCTTTTTTTAAGTGCGATACTTACACCCGGTAAAGGTGCTTTATTTGCCGAGTCGAGAACGACGCCGCTTACTTCTATTTTTTTTGCTACAGGCTTTACCGGCTCCTCCTCGGGTACCTTGTTCCTGATTACAATTGTTTTATTAACAATGGTATAGGTAAGGTTGTAGTTTGTTAAACAAGTGTTTAATGCATCAGCAAGTGAAACATCTTTAAGGTCAACATCTTTAGTTTTACCGGTGATATTTACTTGCCCGTTATAAAAAAACAAATAACCGGTTTGTTGTTTAATATCCTTAAAAAGGGTTTCGAGGGTTGCATTTTTTCTGGATATAGTTACATTTTGCGAGTAACTTGCTGCAGATAAGTGCATAGCGCCAACCAATAATAAAATAGTAGTGAGTTTCATCACTAAAAAGAGTTTGTACTTTACCGGCCCTATAGTGCATAAGGGATCGTAAAGAAAAGTTAATTTCATACTTTTGAATAGGAATGGGTTAATAAAATGCAGCGCGGAGTAACATCGATGCTGCCTGACCTTTTTTTGGTCGGAAGCGGTGAGAGGCTTCCGGCCTTTTTTGTCTTTAATGATGGGGAGCTTATTGTAGTTATCTAATCATGTAAATCGTTTTATCAGTTTAAAAATCAGTTAGTTAATCGTTAAAATTGTGTAAGGTTTAGGGAAATGTTTTTATTTATCGTACGATACTTTTACTGTTTTGCCTTCAACGTTGAATTTTAAGTTGTTGAGCTCAAGTATTCTGAAAACTTCGGTAAGGCTGCTATTCCTTGATATTTCTCCAAAGTATTTTTCTGGGGGTAAATTGCCTTCATAAACAACATCAATATTATACCACCGGCAAATTTGGCGCATCACGCTTTTCAGATCGTCGTTTTCAAAAGAGAATATCCCGTTTTTCCATGCGGTTTCCTTATCAAGGTTAACCTTGAGTCTGGCAATGGAGCCGTTGCCGGCCCAGCTCACAATGGCTTGTTCGCCGGGAACAATTAAACTGGAATTTGATGCAGAACTAACTTTAACAGAACCTTCTAATAAGGTTGTTTTAATGGCGCTTTCATCGGCATAAGCATTAATGTTGAAGTGCGTGCCCAATACTTCAATAGTTTGGATGGCCGACTTTACCCTAAAAGGCATCTGTTTGTTTTTTGTTACCTCAAAATAGGCTTCGCCGTTAAGGGTAACTAATCGCTCGGTTCCTTTAAATGTGGTTGGATAAGTTAATGATGAAGCAGCATTGAGCCATACGTTGGTACCATCGGGTAGGGTTATTTTGTACTGGCCCCCCCTGGGAGTAGCTACAGTGTTTTGACCGGCATCGTTTGTGCTGGCTTCGGCCTTGTAAACTATTTGCCCGTCAGCTGTTTTGGTGATGCTTGCGCCGGCTTGTTTGGCTATTTCTCCTTTGGTAGCATCATCAAGCGTAATTTTTGTTCCGTTGGCAAGAGTAAGCATGGCCTTATTACTGCCGGGAACTATACCCTTATAGGCGTTATTTATAAGGTTGGGCTTATGGTTGTTAAAAACAAAGATATAAGTAGTAATAGAGAGAAAGAAAAGAATAGAAGCCGCTATAGCGTATTTTATATAAATAGGCTTTAACCCAATAGAAAAGGTTTTTTTTTCGTGTTGCTTAATCCGGTCATCGATTGTTTTTTTAATAGCTCTTTTTAAAAAAACATACTCCAACTCATTTTCATCTGTAATAAGGTCATCACTAACTTCAAACAGATCATAATATAATTCCAGGAACTTAATTTCTTCCCTGGTTGCTTCACCAAGGCGGTATTTTGTTAAAATTTCAAAAAAGTATTGCTTATTTGCTTCGTCCATCTACATTCTTTATATAAACATGAGTCGGGAAATTTAAAATAGCCCACATCATTTAAAAATATTTTATCTTTTTTAATAAAAATACATTTAATGCAAGTGAATAGTGTGAATTAAGCAATAAAAAAACGCTGTTATTGTAAATAAAGCATTTATGTGGCGTGGTTTTAGACTACATTAAGCCTGATTAGCCATTTTGATAGAAATAAAACAGTAGGTGGATCAGGAAAAGCGATTTTCTTAGTGTTACAAGTACCTTGCCCATCTGATTGCGTACCGTTTTTGGAGAAATTTGTAACTGATCGGCAATTTGCTGGCTGGTTAAGCCTTCATTAAAGCGTAAATTGAAGATAATGCGCTGCTGCGGGGGTAATGTGTTTATTAATTCGTTAAAGGCTTTTAAAAATTCATTATGAAGCATGTTGGCATCGGCGCCATGAGGTGATCCTCTTAGTTCATCAGCGCCATCGGGCAGTGCGGTATATTTTGCTTCCTTCTCCAGAAACTTGAAAACACCGTTGCGGGCAGCAACCAATAAATAGGCAGGCAAATTTTCAATGGGTGCTTTGGTGCCTCGTATCCATAGTTGTACAAAAACATCCTGGGCTATATCCTGGGCGCGTTCAGCATCATTCAACCTTTTGTAAGCTGTATTGTAAACCTGTTTCCAGTATTTGTTATACAAAATATCAAAAGCAGGTTTACTGCCATTGCTAAGCTGCAATAAAAGTTTGGCATCATCTGCGATATATAAATCGTCCGGGATCATGATGCCTTATTTTTTTTCATATACAGCGGGGGAGCCAAAAAATATAAAACACCAACTGGAAACTTAAAGCCCATAATAAAAAGTTACACAGTAAAGATAAATATTTTATGAACTTTTGAGGTGGTCAGATTAATTCATCATACCAAATATGATGTATAATGTTAAATTTTTTGCTAACATATAAAATTTATAGCTAATAGAAATGAACTTGTATTAGTTGGATATGGAATAAGCAGGATTTGCCAAACCGGAAAGATATTTGGCGTGTATTATTAACAGACAATTTTTTCTCATCCGGCTTATGCCATAACAGACGGAATGATCATTAAAGGGATATGATGATTTACAAGTGCTTTTTCGGTTGTGGATTTATTGAAGATATTTGAAAAGAAGCCATGCCGGTAATGAACCAGCACCAGCATATCTAATTCGTTGTCTTTACATAATCTGTTTAACCTGTTAATTACATCTTTACCTCTTATTTGCTGGTAAGTTACATTTGTTTGTTTGATGGCATCAACATGGTTGTAAATTGCTTTTTCTTTAGCTGGGTTTTCACTTTCTTCTAAAAGCGATACATGTACAATTTCCAATTCAAAACAAAGAGTTTTACCAAGCCCAACCAGGTAGGTAATAGCGTTGATATCGGATAGTTCAAATGCAGTGGCCAAAGTAACTTTTTTGATTTTTTTCATCTCTGATTTTGGCGGTATTACCAAAACCGGGCAGGATGAATGTTCAATAACGCTTAAGGTATCGCTTCCGAAAAAAAAGTGGTTCAAAGTACTGTTGGTACTGGTACCCATTATAATGAGGGCTACATCTTTCTCCTGGATAATAGCAGGTATATTATTGCCGAGCGATCCGTCTTCTGATTGATAATCGATTTTGGGTTTATAGTCATCTGTACAAAAACTAGTAATGAGATGCTTTATTTGTATCGATAGCTGAGTTAGCCCGACTATGCTTTCATTTTTACGAAAAGAAAACTCATCAACCACCCAGGGGCCGCCGGTATAAGCAGGTATCATCGGCAGATCATCATAAGCGTTATACAGGAAAATATCGGCATGAAGCTTTTCTACAAGCATTAAAGAGGATTTGGCTGCATGGGTTGCGTTTGCAGAAAAATCGGTCAGCATAAGTACTGTTTTCATGGTAAAGCGTTGAGTTGTAAAATTGGAGTTTTTAAACGGGTGTAATAATGACGATGGTCATGATTACGTGTGATATTTAATTAAATTTACTAATTATCAAACAATTAATTCAAAGGTTTATACTGCCCGCATATACGGGGTTACAGATATAGATCACGTTTACGAATGATACCCCTCATTTTTATTAAGGGTTTTTCTGGCAACCTTTATTTAAAGAAAGAGGAATCATGAATCAAACTCACATCCATTTACTGATAACTCACCTGCCCATTATCGGCTCTATATTAGGTGGGTTTGTTTTAATCCATGGAATTTGGACTAAAAGCCATCAAGTTTTGATCGCTGCATACAACGTTTTAATTGTTTCTGCAATAGGTGCAGTAATTGCTTACGCTACAGGTGAAGGAGCAGAAGATGGTGTGGAAAACATTCCGGGTATAGCAAAAAGTATGATTGACCAGCATGAAGATTCTGCTGTTATATCTTTGATTGCATTGATCATATTAGGCGCAATTTCTGTGGTTGGGCTTTTGGTAACCCTGAAAAAATCATCGCTGATAAGGCCGGTTGCTCTGGTTGCATTATTTATTTCAGTAGTAGGTTTTGGACTTATTGCCCGAACTGGTTATTTAGGCGGACAGATAAGGCATACGGAAATACAACCTAATGCCCAGACATCTTATTAAAAGTATGTAAAGGTATTTTGGCGTAAAATGAATAGTCTTCAGCATTGGATAGAAAAAATAATTTCTCAAATACCGACCTTGATTGGTGTGTGAACAAAACGAGGTTTAAGCCGGAACTTTTATATTAAGGTTATTAATAAACCTTGCCTTTTAGCTTAATATGCCAGGTATTGTGTAAATACCTGCTGCATAAAAGCTTTTCCATAAAGCAGGGTTTTGTCTGTATAGCTTTGTGGCATGTTTTTATTTTGGATAAAGCTTACGGTGTTACCGGCATTATCAAAAGTAACCGCTTGCTGAGGCAGCATAAAGCCCATGCCATTATCCCAATCAAAAAACGCGAAATCCTGGGTATATGGATTCAATAAGTTTTTTGACCATTTAAATTGTTGATGGGGCAGGTTCATTTGCGCCAGCAGGGTGGCGGCTATATCTGTTTGGTTACCCAGTTTATTAATTTTCATGCCCCTGTATTCTGGTTTTATGGCATCACCGAAAAACAATAGGGGGATGTGGTATTTCCGGGGTTCATAAGGTTCGGATATGTTTAGGGGAAGCCTGTGCCCATGATCTGCCACCAAAATAAAAACGGTGTTTTTGTACCAGCTGTGTTTTTTAGCTTCGTCAATATATTGTTTCAGGCTGGCATCGGTGTAGTAAGCCGTGCTCCTGAATTTATTGCTCATGTCATCACCCGGAAAATGAGGTGGCACCGGCAATTCAAATGGCTCATGATTACTTAATGTTTGCACATAGCTAAAAAAGGGTTGTTGCTGTTGATTAAGGTAATTGATATTTCTTTTGAATAAAATATCATCATGAGCGCCCCATTTGGAGTTCATCTCTTTATCCTCAAAGTTTTTCTTTTCAACAAAGTGGGCAATTTTATGACTTAATAAATAGGCTTTAAAATTCATGAATTCGCTTTCGCCGCCATAAAAGTAGGAAGTATTATAACCCTGATCGGCAAAAATATTGCTTAGGGTTGGCAGGCGTTCCTGTTTCTCGTTATCAATAATGATGGTTCTTGTAGCCTGCGATGGAAATGCGCTTAAAATAGCGATGATCCCTTTATCGGTTCTATCGCTGGCGGCATAAATACTGTCAAATAAAACGCCCTGCTTTATAAAATCCTCAAAATTTGGCGCATCTCCCTTTTCTCCACCCAATGATGCTATCAAATCGGCGGTAAAGCTTTCTAACTGAAAGATCACCACATTGGGGCGGTTGGTGGTAAGGATATGAATAGTGCTATCCTTTTTTACCGAATACATACTATCAACCAAAGCCGAGGCCTTTTGTGCAGGCATAAACAGGTATGGATTACCCGGCGACTGCACGTTCTCCACCACATTTTGAATCAGGTTCCATTCGGTATTCAGGGCACATTGGTTAAGTATGGGCCTTGCAGAAAAATAGGCATTGCTCTGGCTTATTGGCGCCAGCTGTAAGCCGCCGCGAATAACCAGCAGGTTTAAGCCCAGCAGTAATACTACGATAACGAGTTTAATTGCGAATAGGGCTTTGGGCTTGGTAAATTTAAAGTCGATGATATATTTTGATAGCAAAACGCCGGTAACAAACAGCACAACCATGACAATAAAACTCAGGAAAATGGGCGAAGAGCTGGCTGCCGCAAAAGCCTCGGATGGGGCATTTAGAAAAACATCAAACGCCCTGAAGTTTACTTTTGTACCCCACTCGCGGAATATGTTGAGGTTAACAACCGTAATGAATGAGATGATAAACACACACAGGTAAACATAAAACCTTAACCATATAGTTTTGATGTTATATTTTGTGAACCAATTGGCGCTAAAAACTAGCAGGGGGATTACACAGATATAAGCCGCAACAGAAGCATCCATGCGGATGCCATATAAAAACGTTTGCCAGATTTCGTAAAAACCGGAGCCACTTAGCTTGTTATGGAAATATATTTCAAATACTACGCGGGTTAGTATGGATAATATCATCCAAAAGAAAAAGAACCGGCAAAAACTAAAAAGACTTCTTAACATCGGGTTTCAAAAATAGTTATTTAAACCTGATGTTAAGATGCCTTTAATGTAGTGTGAGGTAAATATTAAACTATGCTGACATGCAATGCCTTAAGTGTATTACACATCACCTTTATCTCTGCTTCGGTATTATAATAATGTACCGATGCGCGTACATTACTGGTAAGGTGGTTTTTATCCATATAAATAAGCGTTGATATAGCTTTACCTACAGATACGTTGATGTGGTTTTCGGCCAGTTTGTTTTTTACTGCGGCGCTATCCATGCCGTTTACAGAAAAGGTTACAATACCACATTGCTGTTCGCCAAAATCATGAACAGTTATCCCATCAATAGCTGCCAGTTGCTGCCGCATCAAGTTAGCCAGGTATTGTACCCGCTGCCAGATCCTGTCGACACCGATATTTAAAGCATACTCCACAGCTTTACCAAGGCCCAGGGTAATAGCGCGATTTTTTTCATACAGTTCAAACCGGCGTGCATCATTTCTCGGCTTGAAATTATCAAGGCTTACCGAGGGCGCGCTAAAACCATCCATAAACAGGAGTTGTAGTTTATCCTGCACCTCTTTGCGCACAAACAAAAAGCCTGTTCCCCGTGGTGCCCGCAGGTATTTGCGCCCGGTTACCGATAACATATCGCAGCCAATCTTTTTTACATCTACCGGTATTTGCCCGGCACTTTGGCAGGCATCGACCAGGTATAAAATGTGGTGTTTGCGGGCAACTTTACCAATTTCCACAATGGGGATCATTCCGCCCGCGGTTGAAGAAATATGCGTCATGGCAATCAATTTCGTGTTGGGCGATATAGCTGCTTCCAACGCTGGTATTGAAAAATTACCCCAATCATCATTCGGGATTATTTTAAGGGTTACACCGCGCGTTTTTTGAACATTTAAAAAACCGATGAGGTTGGTTACATATTCCATTTCGCAGGTAATAATCTCATCGCCGGGCTTAAAGTCTATACCGTTAAAAGCAATCCCCCATGCCGTGCTGGCATTTTCAACGAGGGCGATTTCGTCCTTGCCGGCATTAATCAGTCGGGCTACCAACTCATAGGTATTATTTAATTGGTCATCGTATTTATATTCGGTTTCGTAGCCGCCATTAATTGCTTCCTCATGCAGGTAATTAACAACGGTTTCAACCACCACATCAGGAGGTAAGGACGCACCCGCATTGTTAAAATGGATTTTTTGGGCTGTTCCCCTGGTTTCGGTTCTTAGTTGCTGTATTTCCTGTTCGCTTAATGGGGTAATTTCCATGGTGTTTTAATTTTATTGGTGAGTGATGTAATGTTTTTCAACACATATTTTATGTCCCCTCAGGGTCTCCTTGAAAAGTGGCCCTGAGGCCGCGTGCTATGTATAATCTATATACATTCGACCTGCATGGTGCCTCAGGGTCCTCCGTTGGAGAGACCCTGAGGGGACGGAATTTTAGTTTATTGTGAATGTTGTTATTACTAAAAATTAATCTCCATCATAATGTCCGCGCGGCCATAGGTGCCGGGGGTTACCGGTATTTCTGTAAAGCCCAGTTTGTGATAAATGTGGATGGCGTTTTTTAATACCCGGTTTGAAAACAGTATCAGCTTTTGCACTCCCATTTCCCGGGCTTTATCAATACCCGCCTGGCATAAAAACTGACCTGCGCCGCCGCCATGATAGGTTTTATCAACAGCCATTTTGGTAAGCTCATAAACACCATCCTCAATAAAACGGAGACCTACTGTGCCTACTATGGTAGTACCCAACGCTGCAAAATAAATTTTGCCTCCTTGTTTTAGCATGGCCTCATCCGGGTTTTCTAAAACCCATTTGTCCAGCGGTTCTACTACAAAAAATTCTTCGAGCCAGGCTTTGTTGAATTTTTCAAAGTTGGGCTGGTACGATGGCTGAT
The DNA here is from genome assembly GCF_056405015.1 of Mucilaginibacter sp. P2_A4. NCBI lineage: Bacteria > Pseudomonadati > Bacteroidota > Sphingobacteriia > Sphingobacteriales > Sphingobacteriaceae > Mucilaginibacter > Mucilaginibacter sp. P2_A4. The sequence continues at coordinate 164,600 of NZ_JBFUCX010000002.1, forward strand.
AATCAATTAATTGAAGTTCCATTTTTTAATATGTTTTGATCATTACAAAGTAAAAGCATCTGGCTATAGTAAAACAGATTCAGTTTTATTAATTTTGACCATAACAGATTTTAAAATGGAGAAATTGCCAGTAGCCGTTAATGATGATTTTTTATATGCGCAGATAGCCGCACGTATTGAAAAACAGATTAAACAAAACCTGCTAAAAACCGGCGACAAGCTGCCATCCGTAAGGGCGTTAAGCCTGGAGCAGGGCATCAGCATCAGCACATCATACAAAGCTTATGTAGAGCTGGAAAACATGGGGATGATAGAGGCCCGGCCAAAATCGGGCTATTATGTAAAGTTCTCGCCGGCAAGATCAACCAACGCGCCAGAAGTTAGGCCCCCCTTAAAAAAGATAGAGCAGGCCAGTGTTACCCAGATGATTGCCATGGTTTATCAAAACATGAGCGAAGAAAGTGTTGTGCGTTTATCGCGCTCATCCCCACCATTTAGCCTCATTCCGATGGCGAAGCTGAATAAATCCATGATGGAATCTATCCGCAAAAGTCCTACGGGTAATATCAATTATGAAAACCTGCAGGGTAATATCGGCTTACGTAACCAGGTTGCCAAAAACGCTTTTAACTGGGGCGGTAATATTACCGGCAATGATGTGGTAACTACCCAGGGCTGCCTGGAAGCCCTGATATTTTGCCTGCGCGCGCTTACCAAACCGGGCGATACCGTTGCTATTGAAAGCCCCACCTTTTTTGGGATCTTTAATATTATGCTTAGCCTTGATTTGAAGGTGCTGGAGATTCCGGTTAACCCCGATACCGGAATTGATATTGATTACCTGGCCGAGGCAATGGATAAAGTGGATATTAAAGCCTGCCTGTTTGTAACCAATTTTAGTAACCCGGTAGGTAGTTGCATGCCCGATGACAGTAAGCAGCAATTAGTTAAACTGATTACAAAAAGGCGCATCCCGTTGATAGAAGATGATATTTATGGCGAGATATATTTTGGTAAAAGCAGGCCGCGCACCTGTAAAAGCTATGATACCGAAGGTTGGGTATTGTTATGTTCCTCAGTCTCTAAATCAATTGCGCCGGGTTACCGGGTAGGTTGGTGCATACCGGGCAGGTTTAAAGACCAGGTTATCAATATAAAAATGATGCATACCATCAGTTCGGCTACGCCAACGCAGGCGGCCATCGGCCATTTTTTTGAAACGGGCCGTTATGATTTGCATATGCGCAACCTGCGTAAGGCTTTGTACACCCAAAGTTTGCGTTATACCCAAGCCATTGTTACCTATTTTCCGGCAAATACCAAAATAAGCAGTCCGCAGGGAGGTTATGCCCTATGGGTTGAGCTTGATAAAAACATTGATGCTTTTGAGCTTTACCAGCTTGCCATAGCCCAAAACATCAGCATTGCTCCCGGCCAAATTTTTAGTACCGATGCAAGGTTTACCAATTTTATCCGCATCAGTTTTGGTTTAACTTTTAATGATGTGGTAGAACGGAGCTTTAAGGTTTTAGGGGAGCTGATAAGGCAATTGGGATAGGGTTTTTGTAGAGACGCATATCTTTTTTATTCTCATCCTATATAAAAAAATGTCATTTCGAAACGAGGTACGAGTGAGAAATCTTATGCGATATGCAAAGTTTACTGTACAAGGTTCGATCTGTAAGTTGGAATAGCAAGTCTCAGAAGATTTCTCACTCGTACCTCGTTTCGAAATGACAACGGTATATATAGTTCACACGGGAATTTTCAACTGTCTTCAAAAGATCATAATAACGGTAAGTTTATAATCGCTTCCCTAAACCGGGTATCTTTGCGACTTGTTTAATAATTGACCGGAAAAAGAGCAATAAAACGGCTGTTTTTAGTCTGGTCAGCAAATTTAACCGATATGTTCTCAACGCTTTCTGTGCCAAAGCCCATTAAGGAGCGGCACCAGGGCATTGCCAATTTGTTGGCTTTTGCACTAATACCCCTTTCAGGTTTCGCAACTGATATTTACATACCATCGTTACCAACCATGGCTGCCGAAATGCATGTAAGCAGTATACAGGTACAGCTCACGCTATCGTTATTTTTAATAAGCTATGGCGTTACCCAACTATTCATCGGCAGTGTGCTTGATAGCTTTGGTCGGTACAATATCAGCCTGATATGCCTGTCTGTTTTTGCTTTGGCCAGTATTGTTATCGCCAACTCAGCTAATATTTATGTGATATACCTCATGCGGATATTGCATGGTATTACAGTGGGGGGTATAGTGGTATCTAAGCGCGCTTATTTTATTGATCTTTTTTCGGGCGAAAAGCTGAAACATTACCTGAGCCTGTTTTCTATCATATGGTCTACCGGGCCAATTGTAGCGCCTTTTTTAGGTGGATACCTGCAAACCGGTTACGGGTGGAAATCAAACTTCTACTTCCTGGCCCTGTTTGCTGTTGTGCTTGCTGTTTTGGAGTTGATTTTCAGTGGCGAAACTTTGAAAAATTTCTCGACATTCCATATTAAAAAGATAGGCGGCATTTACGTAAGCATGATAAAAACCACCAGTTTTACCCTGGGCCTTATTATGTTGGGACTTGCATACTGTATGGTAATGATATACAACATGACGGGGCCTTTTATTATTGAGCATACCCTGCATTTAACCCCTGTTGTTGCCGGTTACAGCTCACTGGTGCTGGGCATAGCCTGGTTAATAGGCGGCCTAATTGGTAAAGCGACTATCAACAAACCGTTTTTTAACCGCATGGTAGCTAATCTTAGCCTGCAGGTTATATTTGTAATTGTGATGATAATTAGCATGAGGTATATCGCTAATTTATATTCCATGATTTTTTTCGCGTTTATTATCCACGTAGCCGCAGGGTTTACCTTCAATAATTTTTTCACCTATTGCTTAAGCCGTTTTCCTCAAAATGCAGGTATAGCAAGCGGACTTTCCGGTGGTATCAATTATGTTATCGTATCGTTTTTTAGTTATGGCATTGTTTCTCTGCTGCCTGCTAAAGATGAACACAATTTGGGCTATAGTTACTTTGTGCTTATCGCACTATCGGTTATTGTAATGCTGATTTTAAAAATGAAGAAGGAGTTGTTGAGCGAGGGAGTTAAGTAAAAATGTTGTTTGTTCTGCTACCGCGAGGTTTTAACTCGTGGTTCCCATGGTTTCAGTTTTTAGCTGAACCAGGTAAGCTAAAAGCTTACAACATGCATCCCACGGGTTACGCTGCGCTAACCCCGCGGGAGATTGAGGCTTGTTATCCTACTCAAATATCCTCAAATACCGCTCTACCGAAAACGCCATAGCCCGCATCGCATCCTTTAAAATATAACGCCCGAAAGCGCCATACATGGCCTGGTACACTTTGCCGCTTATGGATTTCTGAATCTGTAATATATCTTTTTTTGGCAGTGGGATAAGGTTAGGATAACTGTACATAAACGAAACTGTTTTTAGATCAGGGCTTACCTGTATCACATCACCAACTAATAATAAACCATCATTTTGCGGACTATACAAAACACTTCCGCCGGGGAAATGTCCGCCGCAGCAAATCAGTTGGATGTTATCCCATAAAGTAATTTCGTTCCCTTGCCAGAGGTGGATAGGAGCGTCCCTTCGGGCAAGCCATTCTTCATCCAGGGCGTTCACATATATCGGAGCATCACCAAAAAACTTGCTCCACTCCACTATGGTCGAAAAATAATGAGGGTGCGATAGGGCGATAGCTTTAATACCGCCCAGTTTGTTAACCTCCGCTATGGTTTCCTCATCAATATTGCTGATGCAGTCCCATAAAATATTGCCGCCGGGCGTTACCAGCAGATGAGCCCGTTGGTTAATGCCAAAAGCAGGTTCGGTATAAATAGTGTATAGGTTTGGAGCCACCTGCTCTATGATGTTTTTATGCTGATGGTTTAAATCGGCGAGCGTGGTCCAGCTTTGGCCTTTGGGGTTTACATACTGGCGATCATCTTCGCATATTTTGCATTGCGATGGTGGGGTTGCCGTGGGGGCATATTGCACGCCGCAGGTAGTACAGATATACGGGGTTAGTGGCATAGTAAACTTGTGAATTGTTAAAAATAGATATTAGATGGTACCTCCCAATGACGTATTAAAAAACTTTTTGTCATCCTGAACGCAGTGAAGGATCTATTTGCAGACTGTACAGGGCGAAGAAGCATGGCGAATAACAGATCCTTCACTGCGTTCAGGATGACAAACTTATCTTAGGCATCAATAAATAAAGTTAAAACAGTTTCATATAACCCACAAAAATAAAAACCGCCTCAAATTTAATTTGAGGCGGTTTTTACAAGCAACAAAATGAAGATTAATTTAGCTGTAAAACATTCGGGCCAAATTCTTCAAAAAAGATATTATCCGTATTTATCCCTGATTCTTTCAGGTCATTAAATTGTTTCTGAATAAAAAATGATGGTCCGCATATATAGTAACGGGTTTTGGGATGGTGTTGCAAATCGTCGATCTTGCTTATGTTTAAATGCCCGTCGTATATGTTTTCGGCGGTGTTTTCCGGCGATGTTACATCGTAAAAAACATGCTGGTTAAAGTTGGCATGGTTTGTTGCCAGCTCATTGATATTTTGTTTAAAGGCATGTACAGATTCATTACGACAACCATGAAGCCAGGTAATGGGTTGTTTGGTGCCCTTTTGAGCTAAGTGATCTACCATGCTCATAAAAGGAGTTATGCCAACACCGCCGCTAATAAACATGAGTGGTACATCTAAATTATCGGGCAGTGTAAAATTGCCTGCCGGCGAAGTAAGCTCTACCTGTTTGCCTTCGGTAATGGCGTCATGCAGCTGGTTACTTATCATGCCGTTAATATCAACGCTTGCGCCTGTTTCCCGTTTAACAGAGATGCGGTAATAGTCATCATTGGGTGCGCTGGAAATGCTATATTGGCGTATTTGAGCCATGTTTAATTGCGGTAGAAAGAGTTTGATACTAATGTACTGCCCCGGTTTGTGGTGAGGCACTTTTCCACCATCGGCGGGATATAAATAAAATGAACATATTTCGGCCGATTCCATTGTCTTCTGCCCCACGTTGAATAAGCGCCAGCCTGTCCACCCGTTTGGTTTTAAAACCTGGTCCATATATAAAGTTGCTTCATGGCCACTCATCAGTGCGGCCAGTTGGTTATAAGCTGTTTTCCAGGCGTCTAAAATTTGAGGTGTAGCGGCATCGCCTAAAACTTCGCCTATGGATGCCAGCAGGTGGTTACCAACTATGGCATAGTGCTCTGGGCGAATATCTAAGCTGATATGCTTTTGGCCAATCCGGTCAACCACGGGTAGTAGTACAGATGGATCGGCAATGTTTTCTGCATAAGCCAGTACTGCCATGGCCAGGGCGGTTTGTTGTTTACCTGTTTGCTGGTTTGCCATGTTAAACATGTTTTTTAATTCGGGATTGTGTTTAAACATCCTGCTATAAAAATGGGTGGTTAACAATACGCCATGTTCTTTCAAAATTGGGACTGTGGCAAGAATGAGTGCTTTTTGATCGTTTGTCATAATAATATATTAATATCCTTTTATCTTAATATGGATTACACGTTTAAGACATCCGGCGGTTCAACTGGACAAATCTACGGTTTAATTAATAAAAGACAAAAATATCTTTTATTAATTTGTTATCTTTGTTTTACAGATGGCAATTTTTTCAAAAACATGCGAGTATGCAATAAGGGCTGTATTCTATATAGCTCATAAAACGGTTGCCGGCGGCAGGGTAGGCATTAAGGATATTGCCACCGGTATCGATTCGCCCGAGTTATACCTGGCTAAAATATTGCAGGATTTAAGCAGAAAAGGACTTATTAGTTCAGTTAAAGGTCCTCATGGTGGGTTTTTTATTGAGCCGCCCTCGTTAAGCAGGCCCTTAAGTGATATTGTAGAAGCGGTTGATGGCGACAGTTTATTTTATGGCTGTGGTTTGGGCCTTAAACAATGCTCTGAAGTGAACCCTTGCCCTTTGCACAACGAGTTTAAAGATATCAGGGACAGGATACACAAATTACTAAATACAACCACCATAGGCGAGTTTAACAGCGAACTGATTGATGGCTTATTATCGTTGAAAAAATAGGGGGAATACTAAACCGTAGCTACTAAATCTATGCTTTAACGTCCCCTCAGGGTTTCCTTGTAAAGGGACCCTGAGGGCGCTTGCTAAGTACAAAACTATGCAAATTTGATCTGCATGGTGCCTCAGGGTCCTCCTTTGGAGAGCCCCTCAATGCTATTAAGTTAATGAGTTTCTCCCCCAGCGGGGGAATAGCTTTGTAGCAAAAAAGCAAAAATGAAGCTCCGTGCCAGAGGTACGGAACCTTAGGTAGCGTACCTCTGGCACGCAAAAGACAATTTATTTATGTTTTTCTACAAAGCTTTTGCTCCTCTGGAGCACCCCATCACTCTCCTAACTTAATAATATTGGAGAGACCCTAAGGGGACGAAACCGGCTAAGCATATCAAAGATTAGATAAGGCTGTACCTATGTTTTAAGCGTTTTTTGCTTATTGCGCAGCATGATCATGGCCTTATCAGCCCTTACTTTGCGGGTATCTTCCTGCTTTGCCGAACCTACCCAATCGCAATAGCCCTGTTTGTATGATTTTGACAGGCTGTCAAAAAAATCCATCGCCTCTGGTTCCTGGTCAAGTAATACCTGTAGTTCGGCTGGGGTGCCTTCAATGTGTTCGCCTTTTTTTAGCATCTGTTAGTTAGGTTTTTAGTTTGGTTGTAAATGATATTGATAGCCAGTGTTTTAGATTTATGCTTTTGACATTCGGCTTTTAGCTTAAATATGAACCTATTTTTCTTCCTTTACAAATTCCTGCGGGGTAAGATCGGCAATTTGTTCATAGGCCATAAAACCTTGTTATTTGGGCGAGGGGGTATATATTAACTAAAAGGAAATTCTCTTCAATAATAAGCTAATTAAAAGTATTTTACGGGGGTGTTTATACTGCTGTTATACAGGTAAAAATACCTGTTTTTCATTCATGTATAGGACGGTTATTTTTTTAACTATACATTTATCTATAATTGTAAAACATCTGCCTGATACTAAAACCAAACCCTGAATTTATCACGCATCTGAACTTAATAATACCATTTTACCTAAATTTTAAACACACATGAAAAAAGCATTAACTTTTTCTGCTACGCTAACTTTACTGGTTATAGTAGCTTTTATTGGCTACAGTTGCGCCGGTAACAACAAATCTAAAGACGGTGTGGCAACAACCGCTTTAACAGATACCACCAAGCAAAGCGGCGCGTTCTTAAACCACCGCGACTCGGTACCCTCGCCACAGCAATACAGCGATTCACTTTTTACGCTTAGTCATGATTATCCTACAACGTTTAAACCGGTTGTTGATCCTTCGTGGCAAAAGGCATTGAACGGGCAACCCATATCCGATAAAAATTATATCGCTTACATGGATTCATTGAAAAGCTATGTGGCACCTAATGTATTGCCATTTTTTAAGGATAATAAAAACTGGACATCGGCAAAGTATGGCTGGTTTAATGAACCCTGGGTTGGCTCACAACGGGAAGCTATTTTGGGCACTTACTTAGGCAACGGAAACCCGGCCAATATGTTTAAAACCCTTAAGGAGGACGAAGCCGGATACGCCCTGGTTTTATATGATTCTGTAGCGGCCTATACGGTAGGACAAATTTGGGGTAAAACAGGTCAAAAAGTTAACCTTGCCAATGATGCCGCTCAATTTAAAGAAGGCAGTGTTATTGTAAAGTTTGCTTTTTCTAACGTTAACTACCCGCAATGGCCGGTAATGAAGGGCGCACAAACCTTTAGCGTTTATGATACCATACCCACCAAAGAAAACCCTAAAAGAGGCTACCAGGTAAGGAAAGTTAGCTTTTTTCAAATGGATGTTATTGTAAAGGATAGTAAAACATCGCCCAAAACAGGTTGGGTTTACTCTACCTTTGTGTATGATATGGATGCCCCTGGATCTGGCTGGGATAAAATGGTACCGCTGGGTGCCATGTGGGGCGATGACCCGGGTGTAAATAGCCCGCTTACGCCACCTTACCCTAAACTATCCGAGACCGTAGTTAACCCTAAGGCACCGGCTTATAGCAGAGAAACCTTAGGCTGGGGCGGCCGGTTGAGCGGCCCAAATGACGGTGCCGTTGCACAGGTGGCCTATAACATTAACACTGGCCAAAAGTATACCAACCTTGCACTGTCATCATGTATGAGTTGCCATAGCCCGGCGCAGGATTCATTTAACTCGTTCCTGTTGCCTGGTCCGTTCCCTACCTCGGATAGTTTGAAGGTTTATACACCCGGTAGCCCCGACTGGAATTTATGGTTCCAGGATAGGGCTGGCAATGTGCCTTTTGATAAAGGCCAGGTAGCCATGGATTACGATATGGTGATGGCATTTAAATCGGTATTGGCTTACCAGGCCGCGCATCCAACCGGAGCAACCAAGCTGCTGTTAACCAAAAAAGCAGCTGTTGACAGGTTTAGAAGACATAATACCAACAGCAGGTTCTGGCATTAATAAATTACCTGGTTACCATAACATAAAGTCGCCCCGATATCAATTGGAGGCGGCTTTTTTATTTGCCAGTTTACAAGAGATCCCGGTGGAGTATATACGTCAATAGGAGTGCATCGCGCTCCCAGGGTAGTCTCGTCCTTGCTCCTTTATCTTCCCATCCTTACTCCATCGAAGCTGTCTTGATGCTATTTTAAACGTACCACCAATCCACCCATTTCCTCCGTAACCCGCATCTGGCAGGCCAGGTAACTGTGGATTCTTCGACGTGCGCTGGGAAAAATTAGGCTACGATATTATTTTCTGGTTTTCCATATTGCCAGCTTGTTCCAAAATGATTTCTTAACCCGGTACCGGGAAATAACATCGGCATAGTACAATTTGGAGTTATACTCTAAATCTTGCAGCACGGTGCCAAGCAATCTGTTCGTTTTTTCGTCGCAAAAAAGCGGAAAGTCCGGTTTTATGATCGCCGGCTTACAGAATAATTCTTTTACCGAATCATATTCGTTTGTTATAAATTCATTTGAGGCCCATGCAAAGTTATCTACGCAGGCTACTTCCACAGCACCATTGGCATAAAAATAATGCGATTTGGGCACCCAGGCTATCAAAAAGCCCGGGTTAATATCGTAACCTGAGTTATAAAAACACATACGGTTTAATTGTGCGCCAAGTGCCAGCCAGGTATCCCACGGTGGGGTATCACCAATGTCGATATAGCAAGCACTTTCCGCTTCGGGCGCACCGTCGGTTACCGTTGAATCCGGATCAAATATCATGATGCGGCCATAATGGTGCAGCTCAGAAATGGGAATCAAATCTACCCCAGATTCATTTAACAAGGCAGATCGTGTTGATACAATCTTGTTGATAACGTCAGGTTTTTCAGCATCCCGAATTTGGTAGTAATAGTAATGAGGGGATAATTCCTCTGTGCGGAACAGGTTGGTGTTAAAGTCATTATTAACTTTTTCTATCCAGGTGGCGGCTTCCTGGATCACCTTGATTATATCCATAGATAAGGTTTGTATTAGAATGTATTAATAATGTATTAATAACGTGGATTTTCTGTCTTGATACTTGATACTAACTACTTGATACTATTTTAAACGTACCACCAACCCATCCATCTCCTCGGTAACCCGCATCTGGCAGGCCAGGCGACTGTGCTCATCGACGTTGGGCAGGGTATCCAGCATATCAAGTTCATTGTCGGTAGCGTGGAAATATTGTTCGGGACCTTCCAGTACTTGTATATGGCAGGTGGCACAAAGGGCCATGCCGCCGCAGGTAGCCAGTACATCATATTCGGATGCCTTTAAAACTTCCATCAGGCTCAGGTTGATACCTTCGGGAATTTCTACAGGTTGCCTTTCGCCGTTGCGGTCTTCAATAATTAAGTTGATCATGATTAAAAGGCGGTTACGCCGTAAACGGTGGTGTATTTAAAACTTAGTTTTTGTTCGGGATAAACATATTTAAAGGCGCTTTGGGCCATCAGCGCGGCTTCATGAAAACCACACAGGATCAGCTTTAATTTACCCGGATAGGTGTTGATATCGCCTATGGCATAAATACGTTCAACGTTGGTGCTGTAATCAACGGTGTTTACTACGATGGCAGATCGGTCTATATTTAAACCCCAGTCGGCAATTGGTCCAAGCTTTGGGCTGAGACCAAACAGCGGAATCAAGTGATCGGCAGCAATGTGACTTACCTCGTTGTGTCTGTCTAACAAAGTAACTTCCTGTAAATGCCCTTCGCCGGTTAGGGCTACCACGTTTGATTTGAGGATGAGGTCTATCTTGCCTTCCTTAGCCAGTTCAAAAACCTTTTCGGCAGAGTCTGGAACTCCACGGAAGGTATCGCCCCGGTGAACCAGTGTAACTCTTTCAGCAACATTAGCCAGGAAAATGGCCCAGTCTAAGGCAGAGTCTCCGCCACCGGCCAAAACCACTTTACGGTTACGGAACAGTTCGGGGTTTTTTACCATATAGGCAACGCCCCTGCCTTCAAAGTCGGTAAGGCGGTCAATCTCTGGTTTGCGCGGTTCAAAGCAGCCGAGGCCCCCCGCAATTACCACCACCTGGCAATGTACCGTAGTGTTATCGTTGGTTTGGATAATGTATGATCCATCGTTATTGCGGGTAAGGTTTTCTACCCTTTCGCCCAAGCTAAAAGTAGGGTGGAAGGGGGCAATCTGCTCCATCAGTCTATCCACCAGTTGCTGGGCGGTAACCTCGGGATAGCCCGGAATATCATAGATGGGTTTATGCGGATAGATCTCGGAAAGCTGGCCGCCAACCTGTGGCAGCACATCAATAAGGTGGCAGCGCATTTTTAAAAGCCCTGCCTCAAAAACTGCAAATAAACCAACCGGACCAGCACCAATAATGCAAATATCCGTGTTAATATCGTTCGTAATTGTACTTTTATCGCTCATGATTGTGTTTTATCGTACACAAATCTGTCAGTAAAAAAGGTGGGGAACAAATGATATAAAGTAATACTTGATTACTTTAAGTTATAGTTGGCAAGGCAAAAGCGTTTAAAAAGCTCAATCAGTTTACTGTTTTTACCATGGAGTTGTATGAATTGAAACGTGCGGAAAATCTCCAATCCTTTAATGTCAATAATACAAAGTTCATTATATTTTAATTCGCTCACTACCGATTGGATGGATAGAAAAGTAGCTGTATCTGAGTATAAAAGGTATTGTTTTATAGCGATGCTGCTCTCCAGCTGAATCTCTATGTTGAGATCTTTCGGGCTGATCTGTACGCCCGCCAGCGCATCATAGATTACATCAAGCGTACCCGAGCCGGCCTCGCGCAGCACCAATGGGATATCCAACAGCTGTTTCGGGCTGATCTCTGCTTTTTTTGATAACTTATTGTTTGCCTTGGTCACCAGCACAATTTCGTCCTTTGCAAAGGGCGAATAGGCCAGTTGGGGCGAGTGAGATGAACCTTCGATGATGGCTATATCGAGTTTTTCATCAAGGATCATTTGCGAGATATGATCAGTATTAGCCTGGATGAAATTGAAGGTAACCTCGGGATATGTTTTCTTAAACAGGGCCAGTATTTTGGGCAAAATGGTTTGAGCTACGGTAGTGCTTGCGCCAATATGCAGTGTGCCGGCCTCCAGGTTATTTAATTGGGCCAGTTCGGTTTCAAGGGCGGTATAGGTCTGGAAGATCTTATCAGCATATTGTAACAGTATCTTGCCTGCTGTAGTAAGGGCAATGTTGTTGCCATTACGTTTAAATAGCTGTACATTAAGTTGTTGTTCCAGTTCCTTAATGTGTTTGGTAACCGCCGGCTGGGTGATAAACAACTCATTAGCCGCCTTGGTAAAGCTTAGCCGTTGCGCAACCGTATAAAATACCTTTAACCTGAAATCGAATATCATCGGGTTAAATTTAAGGGTTTAAATTCATAGATTAATAAAATCCTCTACTTGGAGCTACTGTGTGTAAACATCTTTTAGAATCGTATCACTAAACAAAAACGTTGTCATTTCGATAGAGCAAGGGGAGGAATGTGGGGGGCGCGAAAGAGAAATCTTCTACGACATGCTAACGGACTTTGCACGTCGCATAAGATTTCTCCTCGTACCTCGTTCGAAATGACATTTTTATTTAATCAAAACTTGTGTACACACAGTAGCCCGTGGGCAAGGGAACTAAAAAGTTTTCCGAACACTTAGGGAAACAACTCCAACAAACCGCGGGACGGAAGTTTTGGTAACCAACTTAAGTCTTAATTCTTGACTCTTGATTCTTGACTCTTCTCCATGTAACTTGCTATATTTGCAATATGACAGGAAAATCGCCCAAAGAATCATATACCATCATGAATGAACTGGTATTGCCCAACGATACCAATACATTAAACAACCTGATGGGGGGGCGCCTGCTGCACTGGATGGATATTGCCGCCGCTATATCGGCACAAAAACATAGCAACCGTATTGTGGTTACAGCTTCTGTGGATAATGTATCATTTCAATCGCCTATAAAACTGGGCGATGTGATTAGCATTGAAGCAAAGGTTACCCGTGCGTTTACCACCTCGGTTGAGGTAAGGATGGATGTATGGGCGCAAAATATCCCATCGGGTACCAAAGTAAAAAGCAACGAGGCCTATTATACCTTTGTAGCATTGGATGGCGATGGACAAAAAACCCGGGTACCTGAATTACTGCCCCAAACGGATGATGAGATAGCATTATATGAAGGTGCCCTGCGCCGCCGCCAGCTGCGTTTAATACTGGGCGGAAAAATGCACCCTAATGATGCTACCGAACTTAAAGCTCTTTTTTTTGGCGAGCAACTGCCCTTAAACCTCAAAGATTAATTTCGTAACAAAAGGTAATGGGTATGGTCTAAATAATAATTAGTTTAAAAATCATAGCCATGAGATACTTTTTATGTTTTTTTATGCCACCTCTGGCCATATTAACCACCGGCAGAATAGGGGCATTTATCCTCAATATATGTTTGACGTTATTTTTCTGGATCCCCGGGGTTATTCATTCCATACTGGTAACCAGCGATTATTATGAGGCCAGGAGGCACAGGCAACTGATGCGTGCAACGCGCCGGGCAAGGTGGTAATATATCTGAACTCCGATTAAGCAGATTTATCAGATTTTTTTGATTTTGGTTTTTCGGAGCGACAGACATTCTGAAAATCCTTTAATCGTAAAATCGCGGTTCAGACAAATTCCAACCAAAATCCTCATATTTGCCTCGATGCAAAAAGGTAAGCTTTTAATTATCGACGACGAAGAACGCCTGCGTAACCTCATGGCCCGCATTCTACAATTGGAAGGACACGAGGTAATTACCGCGGCAACTGCTAAAGAAGGTTTGCGTAAACTGCAACAGGAACTGATACACGTTGTACTAAGCGATGTTAAGCTGCCCGATATTGATGGCATTACCCTCACCGAAACCATAAAAAAAACATATCCCGCAACAGAAATTATTGTGCTTACCGCCTATGGCACTATTAACGATGGTGTTAAGGCCATCAAGGCGGGCGCTTTTGATTACATAACCAAAGGTGATGATAACGAAAAAATCATTCCCCTTGTAAGCAAGGCCATGGATAAGGCCCTGTTGCAGCAAACAGTTATAGAGCTGCAAAGTAAGCTGAATGATAAATTTGGTTTCGACAGGCTGATAGGCAGATCCACCGCTATTGGCGATGTAATTAAATTAGCCCAAAAGGTAGCACTAACGGATACCACAGTTCTTTTACTAGGTGAAACAGGTACCGGTAAAGAAATATTTGCCGAAGCCATTCACCAGGCAAGTAACCGCAATACAAAATCATTTGTGGCGGTAAATTGCAGCGCTTTTACAAAGGAATTATTAGAGAGTGAACTTTTTGGCCATAAAGCCGGCTCATTTACAGGTGCATTAAAAGATAAAAAAGGTCTTTTTGAAGAGGCCAACGGCGGCACCATATTTTTAGATGAGATAGGCGAGCTGGACCACGACCTGCAGGCCAAACTGCTCCGGGTGCTGGAATCGCAGCAGTTTTTAAAAATAGGTGATACCAAACCCACACAAGTTAACGTACGCATATTAGCAGCCACCAATCGTAACCTGCAAACCGAAATTACCGAAGGCAATTTCCGGTCGGATTTGTTTTACCGTTTATCTGTTTTCCAGATCACTTTACCTCCCTTGCGCGAGCGTAAAAAGGATATCAAGTTGCTGGCAGAATACTTTATGCAGTACTTTGGCCTTAAAGTAAAAAAACAGATTAACGTGTTAAGCGATGAGTTTGTAAGCAAACTGGAAGCCTACAACTGGCCCGGTAACATCCGCGAGCTGAAAAACATAATTGAAAGGGCGGTAATACTTACCGATAACAATACCCTTGATGAAAGCCTGCTTCCTTATGAAATTCAGCAAAACCAGGTAAAGGCAGGTAGTCCCATATCAGCGTTTGATCTGTCTTCTGTAGAGAAACTTCACATACAGCGGGTACTTAACCACACGCACGGTAACCGTGCCGAAGCTGCTAATCTTTTGAATATCGGGGTAGCGACATTATATAGGAAGTTGAAGGAATACGGGTTGGAATGATTTGATTTCGGAACCCCAACGTCATGCTGAACTTGTTTCAGCACCCCACATGCTAAGTGTACGGCAGGATAATTCCGTTCACACCATGTCATTGCGAGGAACGAAGCAATCGCGAACTATGCTTTACGTTTGTTTGGGTAAAGGAATTATATAGTTGTAACCGACAACATTGGCCCGCTCTTGGCCGCGGGAGGGCCAAGTCCTTTTTGAAACAAAAAGGACCAAAAAATTCAAGTCAGCAGAAATGCTTCTTTGCGCTCAAGCCCTCTGCCCCGCAAAACGCGCAAAACCTGGGCTGGAATTATTTTGCCCCGGCGCACTTAGCCCCACCCCACGTGCAAAAACTTCCTATGCCCTGCAGCCGCACAATCCCCGCATTGTTTTGCCCGTTTTCGCCCGAAGCTGTTCTGCTGACGAGAAAGGGAATATCTTTCGTAAAACGAGAATAACAAGCCTTAGTATACGAACCACAAGGGTTACTTATCTCCACCACGTCATTGCGAGGAACGAAGCAATCTCCGGGCTATACAGGGCGGAGAGGCACAGCGCATACTCAGCTCAGCCCGTCCTCCTGCAAGGGTGGACCCTTGCAGGAGGACGGGCTGAGTCCGAACTATTCTTCTAAAGGCAAAATCTTCGCAAAAACAAATTTATATCTTGGTGGTATTTTAGTACCATGTGGTAAATCCACTAAAACTGAATCTGGATATTTTTTTTGAATATCATCTGTTGCTATACATAAAGGCCTTTTTTCTGCTGAATTATTTGATAAATAGTCAGGAACCTGCTGACAAGGTTCAAAAACCAACAAAGTATCCTTTGAATTATCGTTTTTACAGATATAAAGATTCACGAATCTATGATCACCGTTACACTCATGGTATGTTGGAAATATTTGTAACAATGATATATTTATCAGTGAAGAGCTATCTACTAAGTTGCGTTTTAAATTCTTCAATACTAAAGTTGTAGTTATCCCTGCCTTCACTTGTTTGGTTTGTCTTGATTGGATGCACCCCATGTTAAAACATGCAACAAAAACCACGAGATAAATTACAGATAACTTCATTATTTTTAATCTTTACTAAGTTCAGCATTCCGTGCTTTCCGAAGTCACCCCAGCTGTTCGCTTCCAGGCTTATGTGCCCGCATGCAAGTTGTTGAATATACGAAATCCCGGATGTTTATTTGATCCGGATTTTTTACTTTTAGAGGCTATTGGTACATGTTATTAAATTGTAGCCGATTGTCATCGGAACATGGCACATACTCAGCAAGCGACCACATGGGTGGCGCTTTGCGGCAGCAGTGTGGACCCTTGCGGGAGCTGGGGAAGAAATGCTTCTTTGCGCTCAAGCCCTCCGCCCTGCAAAACCGTCAAAACCTGGGCTGGAATTATTTTGCCCCGGCGCGCTTAGCCCACTCCACGTGCAAAAACTTCCTATGCCCTGCAGCCGCACAATCCCCGCATTGTTTTGCCCGTTTTCGCCCGAAGCTGTTCTGCTGACGGGAAGGGACTGTTTTTAGTAAGAAAGAGAATAACAAGTCCTCCCTACTCTGTCCTTTACACAAGAACTGCGCTAACTTGTGGGTTGATGGATAACTCTGTTATCGAATATTATTGACTGGCCCCCCCCTGGTAAAAAGGGTAGTTTTACCCTGTCATTTTATTCGCTTTTGGTAAACCCTTTGGGTAATATTGTGCATAGTTATCATCTAAACCAAATAAACCATCACAACTTATGACAACATCAAACACAGAAATGCTCAGGGAGCAGATTGGACAATCAAAACCCCAGGATTTCGTACTGCAATCATTCAATGTTTTTAATCCCATCATTGCCCAGAATCCCGATTTATTGCTGAGCCAGCTCAACAGTTATCTAAAAACACCACTAACTGACGATGATGTAAACACCCAAACCGTTAAGCAAACCTTTTCATCTACCTTCAAAGAATTTCAATCTTCTCAATCTTCCGATACAGAGTTCGCCGCCTCTGTGGGTATCGAGGGCAGTTATGGATTTTACAGCGGCTCAGTAAAAGCAAGTTACAGTTCTGAAACCTACCAGGCTTCCACAGCTTTCAGTAGCAGTTTTAATGCCGTTATTAATTGCGGTACGGTAACTTTTAAAAGGCAAAGCGATAACGATGCTATAAGGGCATGCCTAACAACCGAATTTTGCGATAGCCTTGACAGCATTACCACACTTAAAGCCGCCTGCGCTTTTGTAAACACTTACGGCACACACCTTGTGCTTGGTTTAAACCTGGGTGGCTTCATTCAGTTAAAATCAAAATCGCAAACAAGTAATTACAAAAACAAACAAGACATGTCGCTTGCGGTAACAGCAGCCTATGAAGGTGCCGGCAGCATTAGCGCAGCTGCAAGTGCAACTCAAAAATTATCGCAGGAAAGTTTTTCTTCCAGCCTTGAGCAAACTGTTGATACGTCCGGAGGGCAGAGCAGCCTTGCGGCCGAGATCGACCCAAAAGACCCGAAAACAGTTACCGCCTGGGCTAACAGCTGTACCAGCGATACTTCTTATGGTATAACAAGTTCTACCGAGATATGGCAGCTGGCTGCAAATGATACTGCAAAAAAAACCTTGCAACAATATGTCAACCTGGTAATATTGAAGCAAAGTATCAATAACCCCACCATATTTGCAGCAGAAGCAGCCTTGCAGCCATACATTGTAGTTAGTGTTAATGCAGTAGCAACCGATGCACGCTTCCGGATTATTGGGGGAGGGGCGCTTGTAGAAAAAAATAACAGCAGCTTCCTGGTAAACTCTTATCCTCAAACAGATAGTCGTGGCCATATCAATGGATGGACGGCGGCATCGCATGATATTGAGGTTCCTGCAACTGCCAATGAATATATAACTGCCTTTGCTATGGCCATATATGACCCCAGTTATACCGTTGACAGTGCAGATAGTCTGCTGCAGGTTCAATTAAAAACAGCATCGGGCAGTAATCCGGATGCCGGCGGCGATGCCGCTTCAAGTAGTGTAGATGCTGATTACTTACTTTCAGGTGGCGGTATTCAGTCTTTTACCACTGACAATACGGTTAAATACCTTTTGGGCAGCTACCCGTCAAGTGATAATACATGGACTGCCACCAACCATGATTATGAGCATTCTGCATCCGGGGTTGTGCTTACGGCTTCTGCAATTGGCATCAAAAGCAACCACGCTTCGCTTACTATTACGCCATCTTTGGTTAGTACACCCGAATCCGAATCTGAATATGGCAGCCAAACCGCAACACTGGGCGATGGCATATCTATTGCCTGCGGTGGTGTATCAGTAGCAAACGCCAGTGATGCTGGTAATCTTGTGCAGCAAAGCTTTCCATCATCATCCAATAGCTGGACGGAATATCATAAAGACGATGACAGCCATGTGTCACAAGCCGACTGCATGACTTATGCAATTGGATTTACGGCAGGGCTTGATTTCGACAAATAAAAAAGCCGGTAATGGCAAAGGCGCTCCCGAACGAAAGGTTTGGAGCGCTTTTGTAATATCATGGGTTTTTATGGCGGATGCTTTATAACTATCCATGAAGTGTTTGGTTTACGCAAACAGTCGCATGAACGCTGGCTACGACTCACCCGGTCTACGCTTCGCTGGACCACCCTCTCTCCGACTGCGTCGCAAAGAGGGATTGAAAAAACAAGAAGCTTCTTGCCCCTCTATGTGACGCAGTCGGAGAGAGGGGCAGACGTCCGCCGGCTGGCGGATCGTCGGGGTGAGTGGTCTGCGCCTTGTTTTCGTCATGCTTTCCCCTTCTCCCACATTGATAATCACCTATCAAAATGATAGCCATTTTTTAAGCTATCAACCTATCATAAAAACATCGTAATCTAATAAGGTACTGTAATTCAGCTGTTTGTTATGCTTTGGCATTTATTGGCATCCACTTGGTAAAGCCTTCTGCAAAAACTAATAATATGGATGTTTTACAGATTGTTATTTACGTGGTGACTTTCATAGCCATCTTCTGGATCTTCTTCAAATCAGTTAATTACTTCGAAAAAATTTAATCACCATGATCGCATTATTCATTGTGGCCATTGCCGTGTTTATATACATGGTGTACGTGCTGCTTAAACCCGAAAAATTTTAATTATTTAAAACCATGAACACTGAAATTTCAGGTGTAGTATTTACCTACCTGCTCACGCTTGCCATCGCCATTCCACTGGGCCGTTACATCGCCCGTATTTTTAAAGGCGAAAAAACATGGCTTGATTTTATGGCCCCTGTTGAACGCTTCATTTTCCGGTTCAGCGGTATCGATACCAAAAGGGAAATGAACTGGAAACAGCATTTATTTGCCCTGCTTACTATCAACAGCGTTTGGCTTATTTATGCATTTGTTTGTTTAATGGCCCAGGGGCATCTTCCACTTAACCCCGACGGTAACACCGGTCAGTCGCCGGATACTGCTTTTAATACAGCCATCAGCTTTTTAGTGAACTGTAACCTGCAGCATTATTCTGGCGAAAGCGGCGCTACCTACTTTACACAACATTTTGTGTTTATGTTTCTGCACTTTGTATCAGCCGCAACAGGTATTGCCGCGTTGATTGTATTGTTCAGGGCTTTAAAAGATAAAGTGACAGATAAGCTGGGTAACTTTTGGGATTATTTTGTAAAATCCATTACCCGTATATTATTACCTATATCATTTGTTATAGCTGTTATTTTTGCTTTTAACGGCATGACCACCAGCTATGCCGGTAAGGATACCTTTATAAGTATGCAAGGCGATACCGTACACGTATCGCGCGGACCAGTTGCTGCACTGGTAGCTATAAAACACCTGGGTACAAATGGTGGCGGTTGGTTTGGCGCCAACTCGGCCCATCCTATTGAAAATCCTAACTATTTAACCAATACTGTCGAGCTGGTAGCTCAATGTATAATCCCAATCGCCCTGGTATTTGCCTTAGGGTTTTATCTCAATAAGAAAAAATTCTCTTACGTAATTTTGGGTGTGATGACCCTCGGGATGCTATTACTGCTTATCCCAACCATGAATGCAGAACTGAATGGTAACCCGGCTATCGCACATATGGGCGTTAGTCAGCCAACCGGTGCCATGGAGGGTAAAGAAGTAAGGTTTGGCCCGGCTAACTCTGCTTACTGGAGCATCATGACCACCATTATATCAACAGGTTCTGTAAATTCCATGCACGATAGCGCCATGCCGGTATCAGGTGTTATGATGATGATGGGTATGATGGTGAACTGTTTTTATGGTGGTTGTGGTGTAGGAATTTTAAACTTTTACATCTTCATCATCATAGCCGTATTTATTTCGGGCTTGATGGTGGGGCGAACACCGGAGTTTTTGGGCCGTAAGATAGAGGCCCGCGAAATGAAGATTGCTTCATTAATCGCATTATTACACCCCTTCATTATTCTTGTTGGCCTGGCCATATCATCCTACGTAATTGTTCACATGCCCGGCGCAGATTGGGCTGTAAAACCATCCGCCTGGTTAAACAACCCCGGTAACCATGGTTTTTCTGAAATGTTGTATGAGTATACTTCATCAGCAGCCAACAATGGTTCTGGCTTTGAAGGTTTGGGCGATGGTAACATTTTTTGGAACGTTACTACTGGTATAGTAATGGTGTTGGGTAGGTTTTTGCCAATCATCGGTCCGCTGGCCATTGCAGGGTTGTTAGCCAACAAGAAATTCATCCCGGAATCTGCCGGAACGCTTAAGAGTGATACTTCAACTTTTGGTGTGATGATCTTCGCGGTAATTATAATTATTGCTGCACTATCATTCTTCCCTTCACTTGCTTTAGGCCCAATTGCCGAACACTTTTCACTAAAATAGAAACAACAACAACCCCACCTAAATCCTCCCCTGAAGGGGAGGGCTTTAAAAAAAGATGCAAATCAAAAGCCTCACCCTTTAGGGGGAGATTTAGAGGGGGCTACAATTTAAATAATCATGAAAACCTCAAATACATTATTCCAGGGCGATCAAATGAAAGAAGCTTTCAAGCAATCTTTCATCAAACTGGATCCACGCATCCTGTTCCGCAACCCGGTGATGTTCACCGTGGAGATAGGTACAATGGTGATGCTCGTTGTAACTATATTTTCCTTTGCTAATAAAGGTCAGGGTAGTTTTGCCTATAACTTTACTGTATTTATTGTACTGTTGTTAACTGTATTGTTTGCCAACTTTGCCGAGGCTATTGCCGAAGCACGCGGCAAGGCCCAGGCCGAAAGCCTGCGTAAAACCCGCGAAGAAACACCTGCCCGCCTGCTGGTTAACGGCAAGGAAGAAAGGGTAATGTCGAGCCAGTTAAAAAAAGGCGATGTGTTTATCTGCGAAACAGGCGATAACATCCCTACCGATGGTGAGATCATTGAAGGTATTGCTACCATTGATGAATCGGCTATTACCGGTGAATCTGCCCCGGTGATCCGCGAATCGGGCGGTGATAAATCCTCTGTAACAGGTGGTACCAAAGTATTATCCGACAGGATTAAGGTAATGGTAACCACTCAGCCCGGAGAAAGCTTTTTGGATAAGATGATTGCTTTGGTTGAAGGTGCATCGCGCCAGAAAACACCAAACGAGATAGCCTTAACCATACTATTGGCTGGTTTCACGCTCATTTTCGTTATAGTATGCGTTACACTGAAACCTTTTGGCGATTATTCAAATACCCCTATAACTATTGCTGCTTTTATTTCGCTGTTTGTTTGTTTAATCCCTACTACTATCGGGGGGCTGTTATCGGCCATCGGTATTGCCGGGATGGACAGGGCCCTGCGTGC
The DNA here is from genome assembly GCF_056405015.1 of Mucilaginibacter sp. P2_A4. NCBI lineage: Bacteria > Pseudomonadati > Bacteroidota > Sphingobacteriia > Sphingobacteriales > Sphingobacteriaceae > Mucilaginibacter > Mucilaginibacter sp. P2_A4. The sequence continues at coordinate 186,132 of NZ_JBFUCX010000002.1, forward strand.
CAATGTGATCACCAAATCGGGTAAGGCCGTTGAAACTGCCGGCGATTTGGATACCTTACTGTTAGATAAAACAGGTACTATCACCATTGGTAACCGTAAGGCCACCAATTTTTACCCGGCAAATGGCATAAAACCTGCAGATTTTATTACAGCCTGCGTGCTTAGTTCGCTCGCGGATGAAACTCCCGAAGGTAAATCAATTGTTGAACTGGCCAGCCAGGATAAAACAGTGCCATCTATAAATGCGCCTAAAAACTCGGTGTTCATCAAATTTACTGCCGAAACCCGCTCAAGTGGATTGGATACGCCGGATGGCTTACGCATCCGTAAAGGTGCTTTTGACTCTATCCGTAACATCGCGCTTAAAGCCGGTCATCAATTCCCGGTTGAGGTGGAGGATAATGTTAAAAAGATCTCCTCAAATGGTGGTACCCCGCTGGTTGTATCGCAAAACGAGCAGATTATGGGTGTAATTGAATTGCAGGACATTATAAAACCAGGCATTGCCGAACGTTTTGACCGCTTGCGTAAGATGGGTGTTAAAACGGTGATGGTTACAGGTGATAACCCGCTTACAGCTAAATTTATTGCCGAAAAAGCCGGTGTAGATGATTTTATTGCTGAGGCTAAGCCTGAAGATAAAATGAACTACATTAAGAAAGAGCAGCAAGGCGGTAAGCTGGTAGCCATGATGGGCGATGGTACAAATGATGCCCCTGCATTGGCTCAGGCCGATGTTGGTGTGGCCATGAACAGCGGTACCCAGGCAGCTAAAGAAGCCGGTAATATGGTTGATTTAGATAACGACCCAACCAAGCTGATTGAAATTGTGGAGATAGGCAAGCAATTGCTGATGACCCGCGGTACGCTTACCACCTTCTCTATAGCTAATGATGTGGCTAAGTACTTTGCTATTGTTCCTGCTTTGTTTATGGTATCTATACCGGCATTAAAAGCATTGAACATCATGGATTTGCATAGCCCGGAATCAGCCATATTATCGGCAGTGATCTTTAACGCTATCATCATCCCCTTGCTGATACCATTGGCTTTAAGAGGTGTGGAGTATAAACCGATAGGCGCCAGCGCTTTATTGCGCCGTAACTTATTGATCTATGGGCTTGGTGGTGTATTGATACCTTTTATCGGTATAAAACTGATTGACCTTGCAGTAGGAATTTTTATATAGATGTGAGATTTGAGATATGAGATTTGAGACAAAAAGAAGGTTGGCAATTTCATATCTCCAATTAACAATCTCATATCTAAAATCTCATATCAAAAAAAGAAAATAAAATGAAAACATATTTGTTGCCATCCATCAAGTTAACTATCATACTGATAGTAATTACAGCCGGAATTTATCCATTAGCGATAGCAGGCATAGGCAAATTTACTCCCGGTCATGGTGATGGGGAGACCATAAGATATAAGGGCCGAGTAGTTGGTTATGCTGGCATCGGCCAAAAATTTACTAAGGACGAATATTTCTGGAGTCGCCCATCGGCAGTTGATTATAATGCAGCCGGTTCCGGTGGTTCAAACAAAGGTCCGTCAAACCCTGATTATTTGAAACAGGTCGAAGGCCGGATTGCCGATTTCCTGAAACATAACCCGGGCGTAACCCGCGCCCAGATTCCTGCCGAACTGGTTACCGCATCAGGTAGTGGGTTAGATCCTGATCTTTCACCGGCAGGTGCACAGGTACAGGTAGCACGTATAGCAAAAATACGCGGTTTATCTGTCGATGCATTAACCAAATTGGTTGATGCCCATACAGAAAAACCAATGTGGGGTGTGTTTGGTCCGTCTAAAGTAAATGTGCTTAAACTAAATGTTGCTCTTGATGAGCTGAAGAAATAGTATGGATTGTTTTATAATTAATTTTGGTTGTTAATTATAAGTTTGGTTTGATGAGCATTCATACGCTAAAAGGGGATTCTTCGGAATCTCCTTTTATTAGATTAAAAGAAATGGAAAAACTACTTCATGTATAGTTTGTAAACAGCAAGATGAGTTAGTTAAGAATAACAATGGAAGAAAGTAAAGAACAATCGGTTGAGCATTTCCTGGAGCTTATTAAACGATCCCGTCGTGGCAAGTTCAAGGTTTATATAGGCATGAGTGCGGGCGTGGGTAAAACCTACCGCATGCTACAGGAAGCCCAGGCCTTGTTACGCAACGGTATTGATGTTAAAATAGGTTATGTTGAAACCCATAACCGGAAAGAAACGGTAGCCCTGTTGGAAGGCTTGCCGGTAATTCCGCGTCGTAAGCTTTTTTACAAAGGCAAGGAATTGGAAGAGATGGACTTGAAGGCCATTATTAGTCTTAGGCCAGAAGTGGTTTTGGTTGATGAACTGGCGCATACCAATATTGAAGGCAGCAGCAACGAAAAACGCTGGCAGGATGTGATGGAGATATTGAACGCCGGTATCAACGTTATCAGCGCGGTAAATATCCAGCATATGGAAAGCCTTAATGAGGAGGTAGAGCGAATAACCGGTACGGCCATTAATGAACGCATCCCTGACAAGGTTTTGCAGATGGCCGATGAAGTGGTGAACATTGATCTTACAGCCGACGAACTCATAGATAGATTAAAAGACGGTAAAATATACGATGAAAAAAAGGTGCCCACAGCGCTTAATAACTTTTTCCAGGCCGATAGGATCCTTCAACTGCGTGAACTGGCGCTGCGTGAGGTAGCTCACCAGGTTGAGCGTAAAATTGATATTGAAATACCCAAAACCATAAAATTACGGTCCGAGCTTTTTTTGGCCTGCATCAGTACAAATGACGCATCTGCAAAAATAATAATACGTAAAACCGCAAGGCTATCATCTTACTATCGTTCCAAATGGTTTGTTTTGTATGTGCAGACTTCAAAAGAAAGTAGTGATAAGATAAACCTGGCCTCGCAAAGGCATCTTATTAATAATATGAAGCTGGCTACCCAGTTGGGTGCCGAAGTGCTTAAAGTAAAAAGCGACCGCATAGCCCAAACCATTTGGGAAACAGCCGAAAAATATGACATTACTACCATTTGTATAGGTAAACCACGGTTTAAGTTTTACCAGCTGATCATGAAAACAGCGGTATTTACCCAGCTATTGAATAAAATGTCAAAAACTGATATTGACCTTGTAATACTTTCATAACATGACTATTAAAAATAAACTCCGTACCGGCATTGGCTTTTTGTTTATACTGGCACTTATCTGCTGCGGATTATCTGTATATTTTCTAAACCGGCTCTCGGCCGATGCCGGGGTGATCCTGAAGGATAATTATAAAACGCTGCAATACACTCAAAATATACTGGATGAGATAGATGCCAATGATGGCCCGCTTTCGGCTAAGCAAATTGCAGTAATGGATGATAACCTTAACAATCAAATGCATAACGTTACTGAGAAAGGCGAACGTGAATTAACTGATTCTTTAAGCGCAGCTTACCAGGATGTTAAACTGCACCAAAATACAGCTGCACAAGCCCAGGTGCGCGCGCAGGTTCGGCGACTCATATATGGTATCATGCATTTAAATATGGATGCCATCGCCCATAAAAATGATGTGGCGGCCAATACTGCTAAAAGAGCAAATATCCTGGTTGCCTTTTGCGCGGTGCTTTTATTCACCATCGCATTTACTTTTGCGGTCAATTTCCCCGGGTATATAGCTAACCCATTAAAAGAGTTAACGGAGAAGATAAAAGAAATATCAAATCGAAATTATCATCAGCAGATAGATTTTCGGTCGGATGATGAATTTGGCGAACTGGGGCAGGCCTTTAACAATATGACTAAAAAGCTGGATGAGTATGAGAATAGTAACCTGGCCAGTATTTTGTTCGAGAAAAAACGGATTGAGACCATCATCAATACCATGCAGGATGCCATTGTGGGTTTGGATGAAAAGATGATCATCATATTTGCCAATGAGATAGCGTGCTCATTAATAGGCATGAGTGCGGAACAACTTACCGGGCGCTATGCTCCCGATGTAGCATTGGAAAATGACCTGTTAAGAAATCTTTTGGTTAACGAGCAGCCCAAACTAAAAATATTTGCCGATAACCGTGAAAGCTTTTACTCGCGCGAATCACTATCAGTAAGTAGTAAAGGCAAGGTAATTGGTAAGGTGATTATCCTTAAAAATATTACTGAGTACCAGCAACTGGATGAAGCTAAAACTAACTTTATAGCTACCATATCGCATGAGTTAAAAACGCCGATATCATCCATAAAAATGAGCTTAAAATTGCTGGAGGATGATCGTATTGGTAACGTGAATACCGAGCAAAGGCAGCTGTTGGAAAACATTGACGATGACGCCCGCCGCCTCCTGCAAATAACCGGCGAACTGTTGGATATGGCGCAGGTAGAAACAGGTAAACTGCAGCTTAATTTTGGTAGTACCCATCCTAAAAATATTGTGGATTATGCAGTCAAGGCTATCAAATTCACAGCCGATCAAAGGCAGGTAACCATAAAAGTTAAATGCGATGACTCCCTCCCCGAAGTACATGCCGATTTGGATAAAACTACCTGGGTACTTATCAACCTGTTATCAAACGCTATAAAATACAGCCATGAAAAATCGGTAGTAGAGCTGGTTGTTAAAAAGCATAAGAACGATGAGATAGAGTTTTCTGTAACGGATCATGGTAAAGGCATAGAGGCTCAATATTTATCGCGCCTTTTTGAACGCTATTTTAAGGTTCCAAATGCCACCGCGGATCAAACCGGAACCGGCCTCGGGCTTGCCATTGCCAAGGATTTTATAGAAGCACAATCTGGCCACATAGGGGTTGATAGCGAGATAGGAGCAGGCAGCAGGTTCGCGTTTACGTTGAAAAGGGCAGTATAAGAAATTTAGAAGAGGCACTCTGTAAGTGTCATTGCTTCGTACCTATGACAAGTTGTTGAATCCCAGACTTACGAAGTTTTTAAAACTTCGTAAGTCTTTCGCCGCTTGTCATTTCTCTTTCAATAATGTTTTAAAAAGTTTGTCATCCTGAGACACGAAGGATCTATTCGCAGACTATACAGGGCGAAAAAGCATAGTGGAGAGTAGATCCTTCGTGCCTCAGGATGACATTTTTTTGTAAACCGCGTCATTGCGAGGTACGAAGCAATCCCAAACCATACAGCGCGTATTTGTATAGCTACTCTCTAGGTCGGGGATTGCTTCGTACCTCGCAATTGACGATTTATAGGGCTATGTGTAAAAAACCACACTGATAATCAATGGCTTAAAACCGTGTTATCAGCATGACAACCCTTTGTAACGTAATTTCCCCTCCCCAGGATCCCCCGAATTTTCCAATTTACAATTAAATTTTTTTTAATTGATTCGTCTTTTAAACTATTAATTGTAATATTGCAATATATAATTCAATGCTTGTATTATGAAAAATCAGGAAGCTATAAATTGGATGGAATTTAAGGAGCAATTGCTTGCTCATCCGCAACTGGATCTGCAATTTCAGTATGCAGAAAATAAATGGGTAGATGCTTCATACCACATCACCGAAATTAAACAGGCACCCATCACATCCGTTGATTGTGGAGGCAAAATGAACAGCTGGACTGAGATTATCGTTCAACTGTGGGAGCCTGTTGGGCAACAACAGGATAGGGCAATGCAGGTTGACAAGGCTTTATCTATCATCGGGCTTGTTGAAAAAACATTACCTTTAAATCCATTGGCAACGGTTAAAATTGAGTTTGGTAACTCGGACTTTGATACCCGCCAAATGTATCCTAACCAGGTAATAACCGAGGGGAATAATCTGATTGTTGATCTCAGGCCAGATACCGTACAATGCAAAGCCATTGAACGTGGCGGCAGTTGTGGTACTACTGATACTGGCGAAGAGTGCTGCGCACCGGCTACAGTAAAGCCCAAAATTGAATTAAAGAATCTTGCTGTTGCTACTGAATGCTGTACCCCGGGTGGGGGATGCTGTTAAAATAAAAAAGTATGTTAATAGAAAAAGCTGAAAACTACAGGGATAGCATTGTTCAACTGCTGAGTGCAGCAAAGCTGCCGGTTGAAGATCTGCCATTATCGTTGGATGAATTTTCTATTGCATTAAATGATAACAACGATGTAATAGGCGTAGTTGGGCTGGAAATTTATGGCGATTATGCTTTGCTCCGTTCATTGGCCGTTGAGCCCGGGTATCAAGGCCAGGGGGTAGCAAACAAATTGCTTGGCATTGCCGAGGGATCTGCATTGTTAAAAAGCGTAAAGGCAATTTACCTTATCACAGAAACAGCATCGGTGTATTTTGGCCAAAAGGGATATATGACTGTTGCACGTATTGAGGTACCTGATGAAATAAAGGTTTCTTCGGAGTTTAGTTATGTATGCCCTGCGTCGGCCGTTGTAATGAAAAAAGAACTGAATTAATAATGAAAAAAATATTAGTGTTATGTACCGGCAATAGTTGCCGCAGCCAGATAGCCCACGGTTATTTACAACATTTTGCCGGCGATAAAGCCGAAATTTATAGTGCCGGCGTCGAGATTCATGGCGTAAACCCTAAGGCGATTAAAATAATGGCCGAAGATCATATCGATATCTCGCATCATACATCAAATAACGTTGATGAGTATATGGAGATCCCTTTTGATTACATTATTACAGTTTGTGATAATGCCAAAGAGAACTGCCCATACTTTCCATCCAAAGCTGAGCGTTTTCACCAAAACTTTCCCGACCCGGCTAAAGCCACCGGAACAGAAGATGAGGTGATGAATGAATTTAGACGGGTAAGGGAAATGATCAAAGTATTCTCGGCCAGTTTTATACAGCAGCACGTTTAAAACCGAAGTTTGATTATTAATCACTTTATTGTAATATTGCTTGTAATGGGTTTAACTAAAACAGAAAACTTTACCGAGGCTCAAAACGAGCTGGCCAAAATGCTTAAGGCATTGGCGCATCCCGCGCGCATTGCTATTATTGAGCATTTGATAAAGGCCAATGCCTGCATCGGGAACGATTTGGTTGATATATTGGGCTTGGCCCAGCCCACCACCTCGCAGCACCTGCGCGAACTTAAAGACGCCGGTATAATTAAAGGCACCATCGAAGGCACATCCATGAACTATTGTATTGACCAGGTGAAATGGAAACAATATGCTGAAAAGCTGAACGCCTTTTTTGTTACGGTGAATGTTTCTGACGGTTGCTGTTGATCTTTTTTGATCGAATTGTTTTATCGCAATAAAATTTTACGGCGGCCATCCAAAAAAAATCTTTTTGTCATTCTTAAGCGTAGCTAAGGATCTATTATTCGCCATGCTTTTTCGCCCTGTAAGTCTGCGAATAGATCCTTCACTACGCTTTCTTATGACGTGTTTGGTATTTATTAACGTATCTACATCCTAAAAAGGCCTGTCACCCTGAGCTTGTCGAAGGGTCGCGCGCAGAGGCCTTTGCCCACATGCTTCGACAGGCTCAGCAGGACAGCCCTTTTTAAAACGTCAATTCACCTCCACAATCTTAATCCCCCACGGTTCCAGCTGCATAGCTGAATTGGCGCTTACGCCTGCACCCGATAACAACTCTTTTCCATTGCCGTAAGGATAAGTAAAATTGCTTTCCTTGTCAGAATAATTGAAATAATAATGCACTGTTTTACCTTTTTGATTAGTGCCATATTTGGTAATTATCGGGAAGGTCAACTGTTGATCGGTACCCCATAAGCCAACTTTTTTCACCGCATCGGCCAGTATTTTATCGGTTACTGCATTACTGGTTAGGCAACCGATATAGGTTGCCAGGCCTTTGCCGTAAGCGTTTTCGGTAATGGCTGCATATTTACCCCAAACCGGGTGATCATAATAGGCCAGCACTTTAGCTGTTGTTGGAGTGATAAGCTCCATCCAGGTATTGAGTTTTTTATCTTCGGGCTTCAGGTTGAAATCATCGCCTTTTAAACCAACATTTTCGGGTACTGTAAATTGGCTGTAGTAAATTCCACAAGCCTCATTAATGATCCCTGGCTGATGTGTTGTTCTCACTTTTACATTTTCATCACTAAATCCACTTTTAACTGTGTAAATGATATGGCCGCCATTTTTTACGTAACGGTTTAAACGCTGCAATAAACTATCAGGTGCTGCATACAAGACGGGGACTATCAGTAGTTTATAATTTTCAATGTTCTGGCTGGTAGGGTCAACAAAATCGCAACCTACATTCATGTGGTATAAACCATCGTACAGCTGGCGTAATATATCATTGTAGCTGGTTCGTACACCCCACCCAAATCCAAAAGCCTTAAATCCGGTAAGCGCCTCATTGCTGAACAATATGGCAACATCATTTTTCTTTTTCAGGTTGATGAGGTTAGGGCTCAACCGGTCAAAATCTTTACCTATGTTTTTTGCTTCGTTATAAACCGGGTTTGGCTCAAAATCATGACTTAACAAGCCTTTCCAATAAGTTTCTGCAGAGTTATGGATAGAATGCCATGGCCAATAACCCACCATGTTGGCGCCCGATGCCAGGTGACTAAACGCTTGTAACCTTAACTGTCCCGGATAAGGTGTCCATTGAGCGAAACCCTGAGCTTCGGTTTCTATTGTTAAATAATTTTTACCACCCTTCATTGATCGGGTTACATCGCCGCCAAAAGAAATTTCGGAGCCTGTGAGGTTATCCTGGCTGGGGTGGTAAATATCAATGCCTGCAATATCCATTGATTTGGCTGCCGCAAAGTGGTCAACATCCGGTTGGATCCCGAATGAATAGCCCCTCCATTCCAAATCGAAATTTTGAGTGATGAACTGATCTGGTCGTTTGTATTCGCGCACGATAGCGGCCTGCCAGCCTAAATACTGGGTAACCTGCTGCCTTTGAAATTTTGCAAATTCAGAAGCTAAACTGGCGTTGATGGTGCCATTCATTGAAGGGAAATCATCCCAGTTATTGATGCGGTTGCTCCAGTAATCAAGGCCAAAAATGTGGTTAATATTATCAAGCGTGTGGTATTTTGCCTGCATATATTTTACAAACAAAGCCTGTACATTTGGTCCGGAAGTGCCGTAAGCTTTGGTCTCATTATCTACCTGGTAGCCAATTACAGCAGGATTATCCTTCACGTGTTCCATTATTTTCCTGATCACCCGCTCGGCATAAGTCCTGAAATACGTATTGGTAATATCCATATTTTGCCTTGCTCCATATTGGTTTTGGCCCGATGAAGTTATAGCTAATATTTCGGGATGTTTTTTAGCCATCCAGGTAGGTATAGCATAAGTAGGGGTGCCAACAATCACTTTTATTCCACCTTTTTGCATGGCGGCTAATACCCGGTCGATATGGGTAAAATCAAATACGCCATCTTGCGGCTCAACGGTGCTCCAGGTTGATTCGGCAATGCGTACCACGTTAATGCCACAATCTTTCATCATCTGCACATCCTTATCCAGCCTTTCATAAGGCATGTATTCATCGTAATAAGCAACACCGTAAAGCAGTTTATCCATTTTAGGATATTGTGCAAAAACAGATAAACTCAACAACAATTGCAGGGCTAAAAGCAGCAGGTATTTCTTCTTCATAAAAATGAAATTTAGGATGATTGGGTTATGAGGATGAAAGTACAAATTAATTGTGTCTTTAACACACATTAATAAAATATTGGAAAGTAAAATTGAATGAGGCAACCGGTTTCTGGTATGCACAAAGCTCAGTTGAATGCTTTTGAGCAGTAAATGTAGTAGTATATGTGGTTTTTGTTAATGTTTTAAAACAGATATTAGCTTTCTGTTATTTACTACATAAGCCTATATAATTTATGAAATTAACTGCCCGTATTTTACCAATACTGCTGTTTTGTTTTTGTTTACAAGAGTTAAGCGCACAAACCAAAAAGCTTACTTACTGTAACCCGCTTAACCTTGATTATGGTTACACGCCCTTTGCCGATTTTTCCAGCTGGGGCAGGCACCGTGCCACCGCCGACCCTACCATGACTCTTTTTAAGGGGAAATATTACCTTTTCAGCACCAACCAGTTTGGCTACTGGTGGAGCAATGATATGCTTAACTGGAACTTTGTTTACCGCAAATTTGTACGGCCTTACAACCAAAATCTCGGCGATGAACTTTGCGCCCCTGCTACCCTGGTTTTGGGCGATACGCTGTTGGTAATAGGTTCAACCTATAATAAAGACTTTACACTGTGGATGAGCACCAATCCCACCAAAGATGAATGGAAGGCCGCCAAAGATTATTTTAAGGTAGGTGCCTGGGATCCGGGTATGTTTGCTGATGATGACGGGAGGGTATACATCTACCATGGTTCCAGCAATACGCTGCCACTTTATGGGCAGGAGATAGACCGGAAAACATTTGAACCCATAGGCCCCAAGAAAGAAATGGTAAAACTCGACCCTGAAAAGCACGGATGGGAGCGTTTTGGCGAGCATAATGATAATGTGTTCCTGCTGCCATTTATTGAAGGCTCATGGATGAATAAACATAACGGGAAATACTACCTGCAATTTGGCGCACCCGGCACCGAACAAAGCGGTTATGGCGATGGCGTTTTTGTAGGTGATAAGCCATTGGGTCCATTTACTTATCAAAAGCATAATCCATTCTCCTACAAACCCGGAGGCTTTGCAAAAGGGGCAGGGCATGGCGCTACCTGGGCAGATAAGTATGGCAATTTTTGGCATATCAGCACCATGGGCATCGCGGTAAAAAATAATTTTGAGCGTCGTATCGGCTTCTGGCCTGCCGGCTTTGATCAGGACGGTACGTTGTATTGTAATACTGCATATGGCGACTATCCGCAATATTTAGCCGCCGGGCCTGAAGATCACCTGAAGAGTAATTTTACAGGCTGGATGATCCTGAATTATAACAAACCGGTTGAGGTATCATCAACCCTGGGGGCCTATGGCGCAAACAATGCCGTTGATGAGGATATCAAAACCTATTGGAGCGCTAAAACGGCCAACAAAGGAGAGTGGTTTAAAACAGATCTGGGCGAGGTAAGCACTATAAACGCAATTCAGATCAACTATGCCGATCAGGATGCAGAGTTCCTGGGTAAATCATTGGGGGTTTTTCATCAGTACATGGTTTATTCATCGTTGGATGGAAAAGCGTGGAAGCCTTTGATTGACAAAAGCAAAAACAAAACTGATGTTCCGCATGATTATATCGAACTAAAAAGTCCTGCAAAAGCTCGTTATCTTAAGATGGTTAACCTGCATATGCCAACCGGTAAGTTCGCGTTATCTGGCTTCAGGGTGTTTGGTAAAGGTGCAGGCGCACGGCCTGATACTGTGCAAAATCTGATTGCGTTACGTGGTGATAGTGAGCGCCGTAATTCCTGGCTTAAATGGAAACCAAATGATCAGGCTACCGGTTACACTATTTACTTTGGCATAGCACCCGATAAACTGTACAATAACATGATGGTGTATGGGAAAAATGAATTTTATTTTAGTGGAATGGACAGGGACTTGCCTTATTATTTCCAGATAGAGGCCTTTAATGAAAATGGGATTTCGCAACGCACAAAAATAATTAAGGTTGACTGATGTACCGGGGGCAGTATTTATTAATGCAAATGGCCCAATAGTTGCGGTTTTTTTGTAAACTGCAATCTATGCTGAAAACAATACCCTTATTTATGATGCTTCTGTTTTTTTATGGTGAAACTAAAGCACAAACTATTGATAGCACTTTAAAAAAATCGCCGGTTAAAACCTTAAGTGATGCGCAGTATAACGCATTATTAAAGGGCGATGATATTTTTAACATGCCTCCTGTTGCTGTTGTAAATCATTACCCGATGCCCGATAAGGCCATTGCGTTTAAAAAAGAGGTGGGGCTTAGTCCGGTACAAATAACCCAAATTACAGTAATTGCCAACGAGCTGAAGCGTAAAAAGATGGAGATGGGTAAGTTCATCATCACCAATGAACAGGCATTGGATAATTTATTGCGGAGAGGGACCGATGAAGGGAGTATTATTTTTTATGGTAACCGATCGGGATTATACTACGGTGAGCTCAGAAATGCCATATTATTGGCCTGTTATAATACCTGGAAATTACTGGCGCCGGCTCAAATTAAAAAGCTGGAAACTTTGCAAAATCATAATTGATAAATTTGCCGTTTGATTTGCTTAATTTAGCGGCCCCAAATAAAGTGTATGAAAATAACTTTTGATTTTGAAAAACCACTGGCTGAGCTGATGCAGCAGATTGAAAAGGTGAAGCAGGTTGAGGATAAAAATAAGCTCGACATGTCTGCAACAGTGGCAGAACTTGAGGCTAAGCTTGAAACTACCAAAAAAGAAATATATGCTAACCTTAACGGCTGGCAAAAAGTGCAGATCTCCCGGCACCCCGAGCGGCCGTACACCCTGCAATATATTGAGCTGATGTGCGATGATTTTATTGAGTTGCACGGCGACCGTACAGTTGGCGATGATAAAGCTATCATAGGCGGTTTCGGGACCTTAAATGGTCAAACTGTAATGTTTATTGGTCAGCAAAAAGGACGTAATACAAAAGAGCGTCAGTACCGTAATTTTGGTATGGCTAATCCAGAGGGCTATCGTAAGGCACTACGGTTAATGAAAATGGCCGAGAAATTCAATAAACCGGTTGTTACTTTGATTGATACTCCGGGTGCATTCCCTGGTTTAGAAGCAGAAGAACGCGGACAAGGCGAAGCTATAGCCCGTAACCTGCTCGAAATGTCGATACTTAAAGTTCCTATCATCTGCGTTATTATTGGCGAAGGTGCATCAGGAGGCGCCTTAGGTATAGGTATAGGCGATAGGGTTTTGATGCTTGATAATTCATGGTATTCGGTAATATCTCCTGAAAACTGTTCAACCATTCTTTGGAAAACCTGGGAAAATAAAGAACGTGCTGCCGAAGTATTAAAATTGACTTCGACAGAAATGTTAAAGAACAGGTTGATAGATGGGGTGATTAAAGAACCACTTGGTGGCGCTCACCAGGATCCGGTTGCTATGGCAGCCACCCTAAAAAAACAATTGCTTAAGGATCTTAAGATGCTCAAAGAAAAAGATGTTACTGAACTTGTTAACGAACGCATCGAAAAATTCTGTTCGATGGGTGTGGTTAATGAAGGATAATCTTTGGAGTAAGGAGCAAGGACTTTCAGACAAAGGATTTTCAGACGAAGGACAAGGATTTTATAATCAACAAAAAGCGGCATTTGCCGCTTTTTTTGTTTTCATCCCTTTTGTTTCCGCCATTGACAAGTTGCAGAACCCCAGACTTACGAAGTTTTTAAAACTTCGTAAGTTTTTCGCCGATTTGTCATAAAAAAAGGCAAGAGTCTTAATTCCTGACTCTTGCCTCTTGATTCTCAACGGCCGTTACTATCTCGAGCCCATTCCCAGCTTTTTCTCGTAATCCTTAAGCTGTGCGCTGAATTTGGTGTTAAGATCTGTTTGTTTATAGTTTTTGGTATACTCAGTTAATCCATTTAACATAGACATGGAGTATTGAATATCGCGGCTGTCAATACTTACTTCGCCACTTTGCAAAAGCGTGTAATTATAAGCTAACAGGTTGGTTACGTAATCATCAACCAGGTTTGCCAGTTTATTTCCCAGCTGTACTTCGCCAACGCGATAAGCTGTCTCTATCAAATAATACTTACGTATTGCTATCTCAGTATTAGGAATGTTATCAGGCATAACCTCGTCATATTTTTTGAAGACATTTCTTGCCATATCAGGATGTCCCTCTTTAAGCAGGTTATCGGCAAGGGTTGAATAAAGCCTTGAAATTAAAGGGTAAAACATGGTGTTTGACTCATGATCAAGATAGCTGGCATTTTTCATGTTACCCCATTTATATTGCGTCATCATGTTGTGATACATTACCGGTGTATTGGTAACTTCGGCCTGGCCCGCGGTGGTATCGGGCTTTAATGGAAGCAAACGATTAGCAAAGCCTTCACTGTATAAATATTTACCAAGTCCAATCAGGTTTTCATCGGGTACGGTTGTGGCAAAATAAATTGGTCTTTTCCAGTTATTGTGAGCCAGGATATCCATCATAGCTAAAACATCCTTAGTAACATATTTACCATTAAAAGTCCAGTCCATTTCTGGCGTAATTTTGTCCTTTTGGCTGGCAGATACGGTTTGAGTTTTTACCACGTCATCAGCATTAACCGTTAACTTAAAGTTCTTGGTTGGCAGGTAATTACCCATATCGCCATTGCCATACTCTGTCATCGCAGCTTTATTATCCGATGTGATGAAATCAAATACTTCTTTCAGTTCTACAGAGCCGGGTAATTTTTGGTCGTTAAAATAAATTACATCACGTACACCCGGTTTAAATTTATCATAAGGCATGCTGATAGGCAATGGCTCAGATTGGTTCATTTTGTTTTTCATCCCGCGGATGTACCAATCGGTACCCAGCAGGCTTAAGTTTACAATACGTACATCGGGCCTTACATTTTCAACCTCCTGGATGTACCATAGGGGATAGGTATCATTATCGGCATAAGTAAACAAAATGGCATTGGGCGCGCATGAGTTAAGGTAATTGTAAGCCATATCATGCGGCGTAAGCTTGGTTGAGCGGTTATGATCATCCCATTCCTGGTTGGCCATTAACACAGGGGCTCCCAATAAACATACCACGGTGGCAATAATGCCGCTGGTTTTCGCATTCAATTTTTTACTAAGCAAGTCGGCAATTCCCATAACACCCAGCCCAATCCAAATGGCAAACGCGTAAAACGAGCCCGCATAGGCATAGTCACGCTCGCGTGGCTGCAACGGATCCTGGTTTAGGTATAAAACAATAGCTAAGCCGGTAAAAAAGAATAGTACACCTACAACGCCCGCATTCTTCTGGTCGCGTTTAAAATGAAAGAACAAACCTGCCAGGCCTATGATAAGGGGCAGAAAGAATAAGCGGTTATAACTTTTGCTTTTGGTAACCGCATCGGGCAGTTGTTTGTTAAAATTCCAGCCGCTTATCCAGTTGCCGTCGGCAGCGCTGTTGCTGGTTTGGCCATCCAGGTCATTGGTACGACCAACAAAGTTCCAAAGAAAATAACGGGTATACATTTGGTTAACCTGCCAGGTGCCAAAAAAGCCCAGGTTGGTTGCAAAAGTGGGCTTTTCGCCATCGGCTAATTTACTCCAGGCACGGTAAAACTGTGGATGACCAGCCTTATCGCTAAACATCCGCGGAAATATGGTGTTGCGATCATAAATGGTGGTTAGCTTTTTACCGGCAATTTCATATTTGGTTTTACCCCTGCGGTAAATTGTTGCGCCCTCGGTTTGGTCTGTTGGTGTTGAGTCAAAAAACTGGCCGTAAAGCAATGGCGTATCGCCATACTGATCGCGGTTTAAATACCCGTTAAGGGCGAAGGCATCCTGTGGGTCGCTGTTATTTAAATTGGGATCGGCTTTTGCCCTTACCACAATCATTACAAATGAACTATAACCAAACAAGATAAAGAGCAGGCAA
Source organism: Mucilaginibacter sp. P2_A4 (assembly GCF_056405015.1). NCBI lineage: Bacteria > Pseudomonadati > Bacteroidota > Sphingobacteriia > Sphingobacteriales > Sphingobacteriaceae > Mucilaginibacter > Mucilaginibacter sp. P2_A4. The sequence continues at coordinate 201,658 of NZ_JBFUCX010000002.1, forward strand.
ACAAAAAAGCTATTAAGGGCGAAACGTTTTTCGCGTATTTTAACCACATACTCCAGCAGGAGTAAAACTAAGATGCCCACTATAGCGCCCAAATAACTGGCGCTAATTCCAAGTGCCAGGATAAAGCAAATGGCACAAGCGATGATTGCTGTATTTGATTGCTTAATGGTATAATATATTCCCGATACGATGGTTGCTACAAGCAAAACAAAAAACAGAACAGCACCGCTGCCGAAGCTCATTCCCAGGGTGTTTACAAAAAATAGATCGGAGAAGGCCGCTCCCTTTACAGTAAACTGTATAACTCCCCATAACACAAAAGCTACCGATACAATACCTGCAAAAAACGATAGTAAAGTGCCTTGTGTAGTGATGTTCTTTGCCTTACGGAAATAAATTACCAATGCTATAGCCGGTATTACCAACAGGTTTAAAAGGTGAATACCTATTGATAAGCCCATGATATAAGCAATAAATACAATCCATCTGTTAGCATGAGGTTCATCGGCGTGGGCTTCCCATTTTAATATGGCCCAAAAAACAATGGCTGTACACAAGGATGACTGTGCATAAACTTCAGACTCAACTGCCGAAAACCAGAAGGTATCAGACCAGGCATAAGCTAAAGCGCCAACCAGTCCCGAGCCTATTATAATGATCAAATGGGTGGGGTTAATATCTTCGGCTTTTTTAACCAGCATCTTTTTGGCAAGGGAGGTTACCGTCCAAAACAAGAACATAATAGTTGCCCCGCTGGCAATTGCCGATGCCATATTAGCCCAGTAGGCCACTTTGGTATTATCGCCCATAGATAGCAGCGTAAACACTTTGCCTATCATGGTGAACAATGGCGCTCCGGGCTGGTGGGCTACCTGCAAACGAAAGATACATGCAATAAATTCGCCGCAATCCCAAAAGCTGGATGATGGTTCAAGCGTTAAAATGTAGGTTAAAGTAGCGATAACAAAGGCTATCCAGCCAAAAATATTGTTGATCTTATTGTAGTTCATGTCAGGATATTTTCGATAGAAAAAGGTTTTATATAGCCGAAAGTAAGAAAAACTATCACGATGCTGAAACCAAAACCGCCTTATTAACACTTTTTAACGCATTTTGCGCTGTAAAACAGCGATATACATACTTTTTTAAAATTCTATTTTGAGAGTTAAAAAATCGTCTTATATTTGCATTCCTTTTCGGAGAGTAAAAACAAACCAAAGGAGATTGCCTGATAGTATAATGGTAGTACGACGGTTTTTGGTACCGTTTGTCTAGGTTCGAATCCTGGTCGGGCAACATTAAGATTTCGGATTTCGATTTTTTAATTTCGGATTTACTCCGGTTTAGAAAATTGAAATCCGAATTGTGTTTTAGGAGGTTACTAACGAAGTAGTTAAAGCTTATCATAATGGTAAGGAATTGAAATTAACTTAATCCGAAATCAAACATCCGAAATTCAAAATCAAGAAGAAATGCCCTTACAATTTAATCCGGTTAAATTATTTGCAGGTTCAGGCTCAAAAGAGTTGGCGCAAAAAATTGCTGAAGCTTACGGCCGCGATCTTGGCGATGTAGTGCTCTCGCGTTTTAGTGATGGTGAATTTCAACCACATTTTAATGAATCTGTTAGGGGATGCGATGTGTTCCTTATCCAATCAACCCACCAACCTACTGATAACCTGATGGAATTACTGATGATGATTGATGCCGCCCGTCGTGCATCGGCTCATTATGTAAACGCGGTTATCCCTTATTTTGGTTTGGCAAGGCAGGATAGGAAAGATAAACCCCGCGTTGCCATAAGTGCAAAGCTGGTTGCCAATTTATTGGTTGCCGCAGGGATTGACCGCATTATGACGATGGATTTGCACGCGGCACAGATACAGGGCTTTTTTGATATCCCTGTTGATCACCTTGATGCATCAATCATTTTTGTACCGTATATAAAAAGCCTGGGCTTAGGTAATTTAACCATTGCTTCGCCGGATATGGGTGGCTCATACAGGGCGCGCAGTTTCGCAAAGTTTTTTAATGCCGAAGTGGTTATTTGCGATAAACGCCGTAAACGTGCTAATGAAATTGAGTCCATGACACTGATAGGTGATGTAACCGATCAGGATATTGTGCTTATAGATGATATTTGCGATACTGCCGGTACATTGGCTAAAGCAGCAGGCCTGATCATGGAGCGTGGTGCACGCAGTGTACGCGCGGTTTGTACACACCCGGTATTATCAGGTAAAGCATATGAAACTATTGAAAATTCGGCTTTAACCGAATTGATAGTGACCGATACTATACCATTGAAACACCAAAGCCCTAAAATAAGGGTATTATCAACTGCCGAGCTTTTTGCGAAGGCAATAATCAACGTAAACGAACATGGCTCAATAAGCCAGTTGTTTAAGGTAGATTGAGATAGGCTTATGGTTCATTGTTGATGGTTCATAGAAGCGCCATCTACGCTGAACATTTAAAAACGAAAAAGAACTTATGGGGAAAAGGCCATGAACAATGATCTATGAACCATGAACTAACAATAAATAATAAAATAAAAAACAATGAAATCAATTGCTATTAGCGGTTCTCCAAGAGAGAACGTAGGGAAAAGAGACGCTAAAGAACTGCGTTACCAGGGCTTAGTGCCTGCAGTACTTTACGGTGGGCCAACTCAAACCCACTTTTCAGTGTCCGCAGCTGATTTGAGAGCCGTAGTTTACACTCCGGTTGTTCATTTCATCGATCTTGATGTTGCTGGTGTTAAATCACAGGCTATTATTAAAGATATGCAGTTTCACCCTTTAACTGAACAACTTATCCACATAGACTTTTTATTGCTTGACGAGAAAAAGCCTATCACTATCGAGATCCCTGTTAAATTAACCGGAACTTCTCCAGGTGTTAAAGTGGGTGGTAAATTAGTTCAAAAACTAAGGAAACTGCGCATCAAAGCATTACCTAAAGATCATTTAGATGCTATTGAAGTAAGCATCGAAAGCCTTGAAGTTGGTAAATCAGTTAAGGTTTCAGATTTGAAACTGGAAACATTGATTATTACCAATGCTGTAGAAGATACTATCGTATCAGTTACTACTTCACGTGCATTACGTCAGGCTGAGCAGGAAGCTGCTTCAGGTAAAAAATAATTTACCCTGATTAAAAAAAACGCGATAGGCTTACGCCCATCGCGTTTTTTTTTGACAAAAGATTTTTGGATCAAGGAGCAAGGATTTTTGATTGGTTAACAAGAGATAACCTATGAAATTTATTAATCAGGTACGTAGATGCATAACTTTAGGCAGTTAAGGATTTGGATTGATTCTGTTGAATTGACAAAGGATATTTATCTGCTAACGCAGAAATTTTCAAGTGAGCATAGATTTGGTATTTCGAGTCAATTATATAGGGTGGCTGTTTCTATTCCATCAAATATCGCAGAGGGTTCGGCAAGAAAGTCAACGAAGGATTTTAGTCATTTTTTATCAATGAGCCTTGGTTCGGCATTTGAATTGGAAACCCAATTAATCATTGCCGAACAATGTAACTTAACTACAGATGCCGAGTATCAAAATTTGATTAATCGGGTTCAATCCCTGCAAAAGCAAATCAAAGCATTTTCAAATACTATTGCTTCATAATTGTCTTCTTACACTGTAATGCAGTTACTTTGATCTATAAATCTTTTATCCTTAATCTAAAAAGTCCTAAATCCATAAATCCTTTATCTTTGCTCCCAAAATCTTTGCTCCGCAAAAAATGAAATATCTAATTGTTGGTTTAGGAAATATAGGGCCGGAGTATGCTGATACCCGGCATAACATAGGGTTTATGGTGTTGGATGAATTAGCTAAACAGGAAGGGGCTAAATTTTATCATATGCGTCTGGCGTATTACAGCGAGGTATCATTCAAAGGCCGTACGCTGCATTTAATAAAACCAACAACCTATATGAACCTGAGTGGCAAGGCAATGAACCACTGGATGCAGGATTTGAAGATTCCGTTGGAGAATGTTTTGGTGATCGTGGATGATATTGCTTTACCATTAGGTACTTTGCGTTTAAAACCCAAGGGCAGCGCCGCCGGTCACAACGGGTTGAAGCATATTGAAGCTACCGTTGGGCACAATAATTATGCTCGCTTACGCTTTGGCGTTGGCGATAATTACCCCAAAGGCCGCCAGGTTGATTATGTGCTGAGTGGCTTTGATGATGATGAAAAGCCAGAACTGCCCGCTTTAATAGACCGGTCTATAGAAATGATCAAAAGTTTCGCAACTATTGGTACCGAATTAACCATGACCAGGTTCAATAAATAATTCTTTTCCGCTGTAAACTAAGTGATTAGTTAAAAAATGTTAAATACTTTCCGGTTTTTGCAACGACGGCGTATCTTGTAGCGTCTTATTACCTAAATGCCTTATGAATGAAACATTTTTTACTAACCTTAATTTGCTGTTATATCTCTATACTGGCAATAGCACAAGCACCAAATACAGCCAACGTAACTATTAAAGGCGTAGTTATCGACTCTGCCGTTAATAAGCCATTAGGTTATGTTACCGTTATGTTGCAGGATGCCGGTACAAAGGCATCAGTAAAAAGCACACTTACCAAAAATGATGGCAGCTTTGAGCTGAATGCGCCTGATGGCAAAACCTACCAGTTAGCTGTTGCTTCCATAGGTCTTGCTTCTAAAGTCTTACCTGTAAAACATGGAGGAACCGTATTTGATGCAGGTAAAATTTACATGTCGGCTTCCAGCAAACAACTGAACGAGGTAAGCATTACTGCCGTAAGGCCCGTGATGAAACAGGAGGTTGACCGCCTGAGCTATGATGTACAGGCCGACCCTGAGAGTAAGGCGATATCTGCTTTGGATATGATGCGTAAGGTTCCTTTGCTCTCTGTTGATGGTGATGATAAGATCAAACTAAAGGGAAGCGGGAACTATAAGATATTGATCAACGGCAAAGAATCGGCTTTGATGGCCAAAAATCCATCGGATGTGTTAAAATCTATGCCGGCCACCAATATCGAAAAGATTGAGGTAATCACCACACCACCGGCTAAATATGATGCGGAGGGTTTATCAGGTATCATCAATATCATCACCAAAAAAAATGCCGACCAGGGTTATAACGGCAGCATCAATTCGCGCTATAACAGCATCTGGGGACCCGGTTTTAATCTAAACGGAACAGTAAAACAGGGTAAATTTGGCCTGGCAGGCTATGCCGGTTTTGGCCATCAAAACTTAAATAATAATTACTTTACCAACACACAGAATCAGTTTGCTCAAAATACCACCATATTACAAAAAGGTACAGGTACATTTGGGGGCAATTATCGTTACGGCGATTTTGAGCTAAGCTACGAGATAGATTCCCTTAACCTGCTCACCGGCTCTGTTGAAATTTTCCAGGGAGAGTTTGTACAGGACAATGACCTCATATCGGCCCAAACTAACCGGAACGCGGCTTTAACACAAGGCTACCACCAGTTAACCGATGGCTATAACCATGACCGGGGATTTGATGCTGCCCTTAATTACCAGATAGGTTTTAAAAAGCATAAAGACGAGCTGCTTACGCTCTCTTATAAATATAGTTATTCGCCCGGTACCCAGTTTGCTGATAATCTTTTTACAGACAGGGTTAATTATGGCCAGCAGATACAGCCCGATTTCAAGCAGTATAACAAGGCTGGTAATAAAGAGCATACACTTCAGTTGGATTATGCTTACCCGCTTAAAACTATCAGCATTGAAACCGGTGCAAAAGCCATTCTCCGCAAAAACTTCAGCGATTTCAGGCGCGAAGACCGCGACTCGGTTACTAATGATTATTTAGTTAATACCGGCCAGACTAACGTATTTGATTATCAGCAAAATGTTTACAGCGTATATAATTCGTACCAATTAAAATTCAGCAAGTGGACTGGTAAAGGCGGCTTAAGATTGGAGCATACACAGGTGAGCGCCGATTTTTCGGGAACACCCCTTGATAAAGGATATAATAACCTGATCCCTTCAGTTTCAATTCAAAGAAGCTTAAAAAGCAGTAGCATAAGTTTGGGCTTTACACAACGTATTCAACGCCCTGGCATATACCAGCTGAATCCGTTTATAGATAGATCGAACCCTAAATTTCTTAATACCGGTAATCCCGATCTGAGTCCGGAGCTTAACAATACGTTTGAGCTTACGTATAGTAATTTTTCAAAAGGTTCCATTAATGCGAGCTTAAGCTATGCGTTTTCAAACAATGCCATACAAAATGTAACCAGCATAAGTATTGATAGTACGGCAAATGGCAAGCGCGACACGGTTACTACTACTACTTATCAAAACTTAGGCAGTAACCGCAGCCTGGGTTTAAATATCAACACTAATTATTCTATCACAAAAAGGTTCACTATCAATTTAAATGCCCGTTTAACACATGTTTGGTTAAAGGGAACTTACAATGGGCAATTTTACAAAAATGATGGATATACGGGTAATGCCTTTGCCAACCTTGCTTATAAGTTTGATAGCGGCTACCGTTTTGGTATTGATGCCGGGTATTTTAGCGGCGATGTAACGCTGCAGGGTAAAAACGGGCATGGCATATTTTCATCATATGTAGTAGGCAAAGAGTTTCTTAAAAAAACACTTACCATATCATTGGTAGCAAACAATCCCTACAGTAAATACCGCATATATAAATCATACACTAACACGCCCGCTTTTTCACAATCATCGGTTTACCAAAACCCTTACCGCAATTTTGCTATCAGGGTTAACTACAAATTTGGTAAGCTTAGCAGCGATATTAAAAAGAACCAGCGCGGTATAAATAACGATGACACCAAAGGTGGGGGTAAAAGTAGTTCCACAAATCAGTAGATTTGCGGCATGAAAGTTTACGGAATTACCAATTGCAATACAGTAAAAAAGGCGCTCGACTGGCTGAAGGCTAATCATGTTGATTACGATTTCCAGGATTTTAAAAAGTTGGGCTTAAGCACAGAAAAATTGCAGGAATGGGATAGCAAAGCAGGCTACGAAAAATTTATGAACAAACAGGGCCTCACCTGGAAACAGCTTGATCCTGAAGTAAAAGAAAGCGTGAAAACCAATACGGATGCTTTAAAATTACTGCAACAAAAAACCAGCATGATTAAAAGACCGGTTATTGAAGACAATGGCTTCCTGTTTTTTGGCTTTGATGAAAAGGTGTATGAAGAACACTTTTTGAAGATGTAGAATGCTAGGCTGACGATTACAGATCCTCAAAGAATACAACTGGCAATTTTTCTAAATTTAAAGTTTGAGCATAGGACCTGCTGTCAAAACGTATTCCCCAAAAATGTGGCGGCATATTCAATCCATTTTTCAGCTTTCTGCATTTTTTGTTTAGGAAATTAGAAATGCCTCCTTTCTGTTTAGGGATTCGCTCGATAAATGGTTCGTATTGTTTATCAAAACAATTTAAATAATATTTAGGGTGGTTGTTTTCGAAAACGACAAATTCCCCATATGTCATATCTTCCAGAGAATATATGTTTTTGCGACCGAACAAAGTATAGATTGGGGTTATCCGAAAGCTGACTTTTTCAAAATTACTGTCGGATTGCATTTTGCTCATTTTCCATCGCACATTTAGATAAAATTTAACGGACGCTCAAATATATGGATGGGTTTTTATTTAATGGTATGGGAAGTAATCAAATCTGCCTGATCAATAGGTCATTTGTAATATTTTTACCGGACATCAAAGGTGCATGAAAAGTGTTTCAAAGGTATTGCTAAAGGTAGCCAAAGGATAGTAAAAGATGTATGAAAGGTACATCATCGGTACGGGTAAAAAAGCAAGGTAAATTCTCTCTTTTTAGGTATGGCCAACATGGCTGCCAATTTATCAATCAATTAAATCTATCTGATTAGTAGGTTATTATAAAGTAAATCAATAATTCAATAAATCATTAACTCGATCCTTAATATTCGCGTAACAATCATTTTACTAGGGTAGTAAAAACGGTTTTTTTAGTATACTTGCTTTGTATTCTAAAAAATTGACTGAAATGAATTTAAAACTGATGGCCGGTTTAAGCATGGCCTGTGTGCTTGCATTTACGGCAGGTAACGCGCAGCAAACCGCAACTCCAGCACCAACAACCTCCCCGGCTTCTGATTACAATTATCACGAAACTTTCGGCCCCCCTTTCTACACTAAAAATGGTACAGAGTTCCGGGCGGCCGATGGCCAGCCGGGCCCTAAATACTGGCAAAACCGTGCTGATTATACTTTAGCCGCTACCTTGAATGATCAAAGTAATGAAATTACCGGATCGGAAGTTTTAACGTATACCAATAACAGTCCGCAAAACCTGGGCTTTTTGTGGATGCAGCTTGATCAAAATCTGTTTAAGTTAGATTCACGCGGTACCGCGATAGTACCACCTACAGGTAGCCGTAATTGGGGCCGTGGCGAAGCGTTTGAGGCAGGTTATAAAATTAAATCTGTAAAATACGTAGATGCCAAAGGCATTTCGACCGATATTAAATTTTTGATTAGCGATACCCGTATGCAGGTTTTTTTGCCTAAACAGGTAACTGCTAACGGAGGCGTTGCAAAACTAAAAATTGAGTACTCATTTGTATCTCCAAATTACGGATCAGACCGTATGGGTTACCTTGATGATAAAGCTTCTAAAAATGGAAAGATCTATACCGTTGCACAATGGTACCCACGCATGTGTGTGTATGACGAGATATTAGGATGGAACACGCAGCCATATACCGGTCCGGGTGAATTTTACCTGGAGTATGGTGATTTTGACTTAAGCATCACTGCACCGTCAAATCATATTGTAGTGGCATCTGGCGAGTTACTGAATCCAACAGAAGTATATACTCCACAACAGCAAAAACGTTGGGCACAGGCCGCGCAAAGCGAAAAAACAGTAGTGATCCGCTCTGCAGCTGAGGTTACGGAAGCTTCATCGCGCCCGGCAGGTAAATCTACCCTTACCTGGCACTTTAAAATTAAAAATGCAAGGGACGCTTCCTGGGCTTCATCTGCAGCATTTATTGTTGATGCAGCCAAGATGGATTTGCCAAGCGGTAAAAAATCAATCGCTATTTCTGCTTACCCTATTGAAAGTGATGGTACCGATGCCTGGGCACGTTCAACCGAGTATGTTAAAAAATCAATTGAGTACAATTCATCAAAATGGTTTGAGTTTCCTTACCCTGCTGCTACAGCCGTTGCCGGTATAGTTGGTGGTATGGAATACCCTGGTATTGTTTTTTGCGGATACAAAGCAAAAAAAGGTGGTTTGTGGGGTGTTAACGACCATGAGTTTGGTCATACCTGGTTCCCGATGATCGTGGGATCAAATGAGCGTTTATATGGCTGGATGGATGAAGGTTTTAACACTTTTATCAATACACTTTCAACAGCTGATTTTAATAACGGCGAGTACAACCGTAAACCTGGTGATATGCACAAAATTGGCGCTAATTTTACAAGACCTGATCTTGAGCCAATGATGAGCCAGCCAGCCAATCTTAAAGAAAAAAATACAGGTACTTTGTTATATTCAAAACCAAGTGCTGGTCTTGTTTTGCTTCGCGAGCAGATCTTAGGCGCTGAGCGTTTTGATTTTGCTTTTAAAACTTACATCAACCGTTGGGCATTTAAACATCCAACACCAGATGATTTCTTCCGTACTATTGAAAATGCCTCTGGCGAAAGTTTACAATGGTTTTGGAGGGGATGGTTCCAGAATGACTGGCGTTTGGATGTTGCCGTAAGTGATGTTAAATATGTTGATAACGACGCTTCAAAAGGCGCTATGATCACTATTGATAACCTTGGAAAAATGGCTATGCCGGTTATATTGGAAATAAAAACCAAAAGCGGTAAAACAGACAGGATGAAATTACCTGTTGAAGTTTGGGAACGTAATGCTACCTGGACATTCAAATATCCATCAACAGAAGAAATTGAATCTGTTACCTATGACCCGGACAAAGTATTACCGGATTACAACCCGGACAATAACGTTTGGACAAAGAAATAATGAAATACAAAAACCCGGTGAACGCCGGGTTTTTTGTTGAAATGAGTTTACGTTGACAAACAATTTAACGCTAAACCGTTTTTTTTAAATAATAAAACTTCTATTTATGAAAGATAAAGTATGGTTAATAACAGGTTGCTCTACCGGTTTTGGCCGCGAACTGGCGCAGCTTGTTTTAAAATCGGGGTATAAGGTCGGCGTGCCTCGCGCAGTACCGCTGACGTAAAAGATATTGTTGACAATTATCCGGATACAGCTATTGCCTTGAAACTGGATGTTACCAAAACAGACGAAGTATCATCGGCTGTAAAAGAAATTAAAGATAAGTTTGGTAAAATAGATGTGTTGGTTAACAATGCCGGCATCGGTTATTTTGGCGCAATTGAAGAAAGCGAAGAGGATGAAGTACGCCGCATGTTCGAGATTAATTTTGGGGGATTGGCGGCTATGATCAGGGCCGTTTTACCATTGATGCGTGCACAGCATAGTGGGCATATCTTAAATGTGGCATCTATTGGAGGACTGGTTGGCTTCCCGGCGGTTGGCTTTTATAACGCTACTAAGTTTGCGGTGGATGGTTATTCCGAGTCATTATCTAAAGAAACCGCCCATTTAGGTATTAAGGTCACCGTAATTGTCCCGAGTGGCTTCCGTACCGACTGGGCTGGCCGGTCTGCTAATAACAGTAAAATTGTGATTGATGATTACAAAGAATCTGCCGGGGCGAATAGGGATACCATCCGCGGCTATAGCGGTAAACAACCCGGCGACCCACAACGCGCGGCTAAAGCTATTATCAAGGCTGTAGAAAGCGACAACCCTCCACTGCGTTTGCTCTTGGGTAAGGCTGCTTTAAAAGGCGCCCGTAACAAATTGGAATTGCTTAAAAGAGATTTTGATGCCTGGGAGGAAACAACTACATGTGCTGATTTCCCGGAAGGGCAATAACGATGTGAAATTGAAATAAAGACCGTCCTGCCTTATCAATGGTACGGCCTCTTTATTTGTATTTACTGCATTGATATTTTTCGGATAATATTATTGCCTGTATCTGCAATATAAATATTGCCATTTTTATCAACGGCTATTCCCTGCGCATCCTTTAAATTGGTAGCTACAATTGATGTTACATTTGAGCTGCTTAGTTTTATAAGTTGAGTTTTAGCGCTTATATAAACATTCCCATTAAAATCGGCAGCAACCGCATCAATACCGTCAAATTGGGTAGTGAATGCACCTGTGGTAGTTATTGTTGAAACCACTCCGCCAGACGTAATTTTTCTTACCCGGTAGTTTAATACATCAGCTACGTAGATGTTGCCATTTTTATCAACAGTAACACTCACCGGTAAGTTAAAGCTGGCGGCATTGCCTAATCCATCTTTTAAATCGTATGCTGCGTTACCTGCAAAAGTGCTTACCTCACCGGTATTGTCAATTTTTCTGATGATGTTGTTTTGAGGATCGGCCACGTAAAAGTTGCCACTTCCGTCTATCGTTATACCCGTTGGGTTTTTGAAATGCGCGCTAATGGACGGCCCGTTGTCCAAGCCATAAACGCCATCTCCAGAGAATGTGCTTACTTCACGCGAAGTCGTTATTTTGCGGATAACATGATTGATTTCATCTGCTACATATATATTGCCAACTTTATCGGCTGTGAGCCCGGTAGGGGTATTAAAACATGCATTATTCCCGTTAACAAAACCGGCTGCACCGGTTCCGGCAAAGGTGGTAACCAACCCATTTACATCTATTTTTCTGATCTTATTATTGCCCTGATCAGCTACGTATACATTGCCGTCAGCATCGGTAGTAACACCGGTGGGATGATTAAAACTTGCATTTGAGCCGCTGTCGTCTTTTGATCCCGATGTGCCACTGCCGGCAAAAATGCTTGTAACTATAGATAACTGGTAGGTAAATAATGGGCCGGTAACTGTATTTCCGTTTACAACTATTTTAATTATACCCGTGCCTGCACCAAGCGGCACCTTCACAGTTAATTTGGTAGCAGTTGCCATGCTAACAGTGGCTTCTTTATCATTAAAAGTTACTTTATTTTCGCTGATTGTGGAGCTGAATGCAGTTCCGGTAATCTCTACAACGGTGTTATAAGGCCCCTCTGCTACATTAATTGAAGTTATTGCAAGCGAGGGTTTGGGCGTCGGTGGAGTTGGTTCTGTTTTACTTTTAGAACATGCCAAAAATATGCCAACCACGGCAAAAAGAATTGCAAATGCTTTAAATGTCTTAAATGCGATAAGGTTTTTCAAATCAGTTTTATTATTATTGACACAATAATAATAAAAGTAAATAACATTACTGCACTGTTTTATTCCTCCGTCAGCACGGTAAACTCAAAATCAAGTGGCTCAAAGTGGCGGATGAGTTCGTCGATAAACGATCGTCCCCATTTTACATACATCAATCCAAAATTTTCTGTACGTTCCTGTAGGCTGTCTTTGGGGAATAGCTCGGCTTTTACGGCTGATAATTGCTCCAGCCTAACCTCGTAATTACGTTTCTCGGCTTTTATTAATTTCTTTTCCAGGTTATCAACAGCGTGCTTGAGCCTTGCCTGTACAGCCGATGCAGATGGCGATAGGGTAGGGTCTATTTTATATGACCTAAGCTTGATTTTCTCAAAAATTGAAGCCATTTCACGCCATTCACCTTCCAAACTCAGGTTATGGTTGCTGTGTTTTTTTATCCAATCGGTTTTAAGCTCATCATCTTGTTTAAACAGGGCTGCTGTATCCAGATCCATGCGCTCAATTTTGGCAGCTTGCTCTTTACGAACCACTAATGCAGAATTACGCAGGATCAGTATTGGGAAATCTACCTTATAAAAATCAAAGTTTGATTTTAATTCCAGCCAGTAAACCACTTCGGCACCGCCACCTATGTAAGCAATGTTTGGTAAAATGCATTCCTGGTAAAGAGGGCGCATCACTACATTTGGGCTAAAGCGCTCCGGGTAATTGGCAATTTCTTCTTTCAGCTGCGCTTCGGTAAAGCTAATTTCGGTATTCATTACCTGGTAGCTTTCCTGTTCAAACACTACACGTTCGCGCAGGTTATCTTTAAGGTAAAAAAAGTTGATCTCGCGCGGATTAACCTGGATATGTACCCCCAGCTTTTGCAATTGCTCATTGGTGGAGGATATATTTTTAAAGCTGTTTTGGTTAATGATATCCTGCTCCATAATAGGGGCAAACTGCTTCTTAAACTCGTGATCGTCGGCATCAATAATGACCAAGCCATATTGGCCAAATAGGGCATTTACCAAATAACGGGTGGCATCGGCCAGCTTATCAAATTTTGTATATGCGGTTTCTACAATTTCTGCGACTTCTGTGGCATGGCCCTCCATGCCCAATACTCCTTTGTACTGGTTAAGAGCCTGGCGCATGGTATCGGGGTTTATGCGCCCTGTAGCGCCCGAGGCCTCGTACCACCAATGCACTTTTTTGCCGCCAATGTTGGTATAGTTGATCTCGGCAAAGTCATGGTCTTCACTGGCCATCCAGTAAACGGGTACAAAATTTTTATCGGGATGGGCGGCTTTTAACTGCTGTGCCAGTTTAATAGCGGTAGCAATTTTGTAAAGGAAATATAGCGGACCTGCAAAAATATTAAGCTGGTGCCCGGTGGTGATAGTATAAGTACTATCTTCTTTAAGCAGATCAAGGTTATGTTTTACTACCGATGGATACGGTTCATTATGCGCGTACTGTTTTGATAGCACGCGAAACAATATCTCACGATCGGCAATTGCTTTTTTGTTTTTCAACAGTTCGGCAAAGCCGGCCATATCGGGCCGGTAGCCATAAAACGGTTGAAGATCGGCCCGGTTCCCGATATAATCAATAACTGTGGGCGAAAAAAATCCGGTTTCTTTATAACTTATACAGGAGGCTTCCATTAATCCAAATGTAAAATCATTACTGGTAATGCGCCGCAAATTAACATTATTTTACAATTTGTCCATAAAGGTCAAAGTCTTCGGCGCTGTCAATCTTCACGTTAACAAAGCCACCTACTGTAGCATAGTCAATGCTGGCATCAATTAAAACCTCGTTATCAACTTCTGGCGAATCAAATTCTGTACGGCCAACAAAATAATCCCCGTCTTTTTTATCGATCAATACTTTAAATGTTTGGCCAATTTTTTCCTGGTTCTTATCAAATGAAATTCCCTGCTGAATTTCCATGATGGCATCTGCACGCTCCTGTTTTACTTCATCAGGCACATCGTCAACCAAAGAGTGGGCATGTGTTTTTTCTTCGTGCGAGTAAGTGAAACAACCTAAACGATCAAACTTGGTATCTTCAACCCATTGAGCCATTTCTTCAAAATGCTCTTGAGTTTCGCCGGGGTAACCGGTGATTAAGGTGGTACGCATAGCAATGCCCGGTACCTTATCGCGAATCTGGTTCACCAGATCAATAGTTTTTTGTTTGGTGATACCACGGCGCATTGATTTCAGCATATCATCACTGATGTGCTGTAAAGGCATATCCATGTACTTGCAAATGTTATCACGCTCATTCATCACATCCAGCACTTCCATCGGGAAACCGGAAGGGTAGGCGTATTGCAACCTGATCCATTCAACACCATTAACATCACTCAGGCGGCGAAGTAACTCATCCAGGTTACGTTTGCCATACAGGTCAAGCCCATAATAGGTTAAGTCCTGTGCAATTAATATCAGTTCTTTTGTGCCGTTTTTAACCAGGTTCTGCGCATCCTTAACCAATTGGTCAATAGGAGTGCTCAGGTGTTTTCCACGCATCAACGGGATAGCGCAAAAAGAGCATGGACGGTTACAGCCCTCGGCAATTTTAAAATAGGCAAAGTGAGATGGTGTGGTAAGCAGGCGCTCGCCAATAAGCTCATGTTTATAGTCGGCGCCTACAGATGCTAATAAATTCTGCAGGTCATTGGTACCAAAGTAGGCATCAACGTTGGTGATCTCGGCTTCCAGCTCAGGTTTGTAACGTTCGCTAAGACAGCCGGTAACTATCACTTTGCCAACCTTGCCTTGTTGTTTTAGTTCGCTGTATTGTAATATGGTATCTATTGATTCCTGCTTGGCGTTATCAATAAAGCCGCAGGTATTAATAACGATGATATCATTTTTGCCCACTTTCTCGGCCTCATGCACCACATCAAATTGATTGCCTTTTAACTGACCCATCAGGATCTCGGAATCATATATATTTTTTGAGCAGCCCAAAGTAACCACGTTAACGCGTTGTTTAACTGGTTTTGCTATCGGGCGGGAAATTTCTTTTGTCTTCATAACACACTAATCATTGCAATGAGAAAATTGTCATTGCGAGGAACGAAGCAATCGCGAACTATACAGGATTGAATTGCAAGAGAGGAGATTGCTTCGTCGTTCCTCCCCGCAATGAGATAATTTTATTGCTTAAATAAGCTATCTACGAAAGCTTGCCTGTCAAATAACTGCAAGTGTTCAACACCTTCGCCAACGCCGATATATTTTACAGGGATCTTAAACTGATCCGAGATCCCTATTACTACACCACCTTTTGCTGTACCATCAAGCTTGGTTAGGGCCAGGGCGTTAACCTTGGTAGCTTCGGTAAACTGTTTGCATTGTTCAATGGCATTTTGCCCGGTTGATGCATCCAGTACCAATAATATTTCATGGGGTGCACCAGGGATCACCTTTTGCATCACATTTTTTATTTTAGTAAGCTCATTCATCAGGCCTACTTTATTATGTAATCTGCCGGCAGTATCAATAATAGCTACGTCATCGCCATTGGCAACTGCCGAGCGTAAGGTATCATAGGCAACCGAAGCAGGATCTGATCCCATTGGCTGGGCTACAACTTTTACATCAACACGTTTACCCCAAAGCTGCAACTGATCAACCGCTGCTGCACGGAAGGTATCGGCAGCGCCGAGTACTACCTTGTTACCGGCTTGTTTAAGCTTATGGGCCAGTTTACCAATAGTGGTAGTTTTACCCACGCCATTAACGCCCACAACCATGATTACATAGGGCTTATGATCGCCATACTCAAAATTGCGAAAATCGTTGCTGTTATTTTCGGCCAGTAATTTTTGGATCTCATCTTTCAACAGCACATTAAGTTCGCTGGTGCCAACGTATTTATCGCGGGCAACACGTTCCTGGATACGGCCGATGATCTTGAGGGTGGTGCTAACACCAACATCAGAGGTAACCAGTACTTCTTCCAGCTCGTCCAGCACATCATCATCAACGGTTGATTTACCGGCAATAACCTTGGTGATCTTTGAAAAAAAGTTATCCTTGGTTTTTTCTAAACTGGTATCAAGGGCTTGTTGCTCCTGCTGTGTATTTTCCTTTTTCTTAAAAAAATCAAATAATCCCATAGTTAGATGTGCAGATTTTAGATGTGCAGAAGTGCAGATTTATAATGTGCGTATTTTTTGATGTTAAATTTAGCAATGCAAATATGCCTAAATGATAGTTAACAGATGTCAGATCAATATAATTACTTTAATCTGCGTATCTGATGCATACACATCAACAAAAAAAGCCCTCTCGTAAAAACAAGACGGCTTCAATATTTTAATCAAAAGGTATTATATAGTTTTACCTGCAATTGCATCCTTAACAAAATCGTTAGGGACAATTTGGGTTCTGAATGAATAAGCACCAGTTTTTGGTGATTTGTTCATTGTAATAACTTTTGAATATTCTTTGCCTTTACCTGCTACTTTTAGCGTTGCAACTACTTTCTTTGCCATTTCTTTTAATTATTGAATTAGTGAATCATTGAATTAGTGAGTTAACCGTTGGGGGAGATCTAAACCTATTCAACCATTAACTTAATCAACCAATTACTTAATTTCTTTATGAACTGTTACTTTCCTTAAAACCGGGTTGAATTTTTTCATTTCCAGTCTTTCAGTTGTATTTTTCTTGTTCTTAGTGGTAATATAGCGAGACATGCCTGGCATACCGCTTGTTTTGTGTTCAGTACACTCTAAAATTACCTGAACCCTGTTGCCTTTTTTTGCCATTTTCTTTTTATGTTGTACGCATCACCATCCCGGCTTACGTAATTTTTTAAATTATATATTGCGTTTAATACCTATGTTAAACATGAGGCGTTAACGTAATACCTACTAAATGTATCCCTTTTTAACAAATTTATTGATACAGGCAGTAATGCCGTTTTTGCTGATAGTTTTAACAGCAGATGTAGATACCTTTAAGGTAATCCATTTATCTTCTTCAGGGATATAAAACTTCTTAAGTTTTAAGTTTGGATGAAATCTACGTTTTGTTTTAACGTTTGAGTTTGAAACGTTATTACCTACAATAGATCCTTTTCCTGTTAGATCACAAATTCTTGACATGACAAATATTTTTAATTATCAACCCTTTATTCAAAAGAGTTTGCAAATATCAGACTTTTTAATCGAATATTCAATAGCGTTTTCAAAAATTGTTAAATAATTTTTAAAAGCCAACATTTGCCTTTATTTCAGGCTGTTTGTTATTGGATATTGTTTCTTTTTAAAATTATTTAATAAGTGGTGTTTTTAATATGTACATAACACAGAAATTGCTAATTTACGCCCACCATTATAAATGCTATGAAGATTACATCATTTGAAGAGTATAAGCAGGTTTACCAACAAAGTGTTGAACAGCCTGAACAGTTCTGGGCCGGTATTGCCGAAAATTTTTTATGGCAAAAGAAATGGGATAAGGTGCTTGACTGGAACTTTAAAGACCCAAAGATTAAATGGTTCCAGGGGGCAAAACTCAATATTACCGAAAATTGCCTGGATCGTCACCTGGAAACTATTGGAGATAAACCTGCCATTATATGGGAGCCAAATGATCCGCAGGAAGATCACCGCATATTAACTTATCGCCAGCTGCATGATAAGGTTTGTCAGTTTGCCACTGTGTTAAAAAATAACGGGGCAAAAAAGGGCGATCGTATTTGTATATATATGCCGATGATACCTGAACTGGCCATAGCTGTTTTAGCGTGTGCCCGTATAGGCGCAATTCATTCGGTTGTATTTGGTGGCTTTTCGGCGCAGTCAATTGCCGATAGAATAAATGATGCAGAATGTAATATTGTAATAACTGCCGATGGCGGCTTTAGGGCTAATAAACCTATTCCTTTAAAAACGGTGATAGATGATGCGCTGGTTCAGTGTAAATCTGTTAAGCGGGTAATTGTTTTAACCAGGAGCCGTACACCGGTTTCTATGATAAAGGGGCGCGATGTTTGGTGGGAAGATGAAGTTAAAAAAGTTGAAACACAAGGTAATCCCGAATGCCCTGCCGAGCAAATGGATGCCGAGGATATGTTGTTCATATTATATACATCAGGCTCAACAGGTAAGCCTAAAGGCGTAGTGCATACCACCGGTGGCTACATGGTTTATACCGGCTATACTTTTGCTAACGTGTTTCAATATAACCAGGGCGAGGTATATTTTTGTACCGCCGATATTGGATGGATCACAGGGCACTCATATATTGTATATGGTCCGCTATCGCAGGGAGCAACTACATTAATGTTTGAAGGAGTACCCACCTATCCGGATGCTGGCAGATTTTGGGATATTGTAGATAAGTACAAGGTAAATATATTATATACGGCGCCAACAGCTATTCGCTCATTGATGAGCTTTGGCGATGAGCCATTAAAAGGTAAGGACTTGAGTTCGCTTACCAAGCTGGGTTCTGTAGGGGAGCCTATTAATGAAGAGGCCTGGCATTGGTACGATGAAAAAATAGGCCATGGCAAATGCCCTATTGCTGATACCTGGTGGCAAACGGAAAATGGCGGTTTAATGATATCGCCTATTTGTAACGTTACACCTACTAAACCCGGTTATGCAACTTTGCCTTTACCGGGTGTACAGCCTGTATTGGTTGATGAAAATGGAAAAGTAATTGAGGGTAATGGCGTAAGCGGAAATCTTTGTATCAAGTTTCCGTGGCCGGGTATGCTGCGTACCACTTATGGTGATCATGAACGCTGCCGCACTACCTATTTTGCCACTTATGAAAATTTATATTTCACTGGCGACGGCTGCCTGCGCGATGAAGATGGTTATTACCGCATCACCGGTCGTGTTGATGATGTGCTCAATGTATCTGGTCACCGTATTGGAACTGCAGAGGTAGAGAACGCTATCAATATGCACAGCAGTGTGGTTGAATCGGCAGTTGTTGGTTACCCGCATGATATAAAGGGGCAGGGCGTTTATGCCTTTGTGGTATGTCCAAATCAGCACGGTGATGCAGAGCTTGCACGTAAAGATATTATCATGACAGTGGCCAGGATAATAGGTGCAATTGCCAAGCCGGATAAGATTCAGTTTGTAAGCGGACTGCCCAAAACGCGATCGGGCAAAATTATGCGCCGCATTTTACGTAAGATAGCCGAGGGCGAAACCAGTAACCTTGGTGATACCAGTACACTGCTTGACCCGGCTGTTGTTGAAGAGATCAAGGCAGGAGCTTTGTAGGAATAAAGATATTTGGATAAAGGAGCAAAGATCAATTATTGAATAATAAAACAGATGCAGAAAATGAGGAGCAAGGACATAGTAAAAATAGGTTCCTTGTCTTTTTTCTCTGTTTTTTTTATCCTTGTTCTTTGCTCCAGCTTTCTTTTTTCCTTTAAAAATCGGCCATCTGCGAGATACAAGCTCGACTTTTTTACTTCAGAAAATCAATTTTACCTCTGCGATTCTGACTTTACCGGCGAAACGGGCGATGCCAGTTTTTGGACTCCCGCAGCTTATGCCGATAGATTGGCAACAGCAAAGGATAAAGATATTGTTGGAATTAGTATTGAAAGCTTTGGCCACGTAAAGGCTGAGCTTAACATATTAGATGCTGCAAGCGGGGAAAAAGATTTTAAAAAATACGATCATGTGGTGGAGGCCGGAGTTAGAATTAGTTCAGGAATATTGGAGGTGCTTGATTTTCCAGATCATAAAATTCAGTTAAAGGCCATCGTTACGCCAGGATATTATCGTGTAAGGGTCTATTCCTATGATCTCAAAAACATTAATTCCGAAGCAGATGAAGGGACAGATCACTATAAAATAGAGCTTTGGCCGTCAAGTAATTTTGAGCGTAAGGTATTGAAGCAGTTTGTGAAGGACTAATTCAGGAGAATCAAGGCCGGATTCTATTTATTGCCCAGTTCCAATTAATAAGTCTTAACTCTTGATTCTAATCTCTTGACTCTTTCAACAAACCATATCATTTCCGGGATGTTATAACAATACATCTAAATAAAAAACATTATGGATAAGCTACAAATAAAAGGCGGCTGGAATGAGTTAAAAGGCAAGATTAAACAAGCTTACGGCGACCTTACCGATGATGACCTTACCTACGAAGAGGGTAAAGACGATGAAACATTAGGGAAACTTCAGCAAAAAACGGGTAAAACCCGGGATGAACTGGTGAAGTGGATTAACAGTTTATAACATTTAGAAAAGGCTCCTGCAACGGGGCCTTTTTTATTTGAAAAGCTTTGAAAGTTCAAGGCCGAATCCCGGTAACAATAAAGAATTTAGTATTTCGGTCTTCTGCGCTTTTTGATGTAAATAATAGGCTCCATCTTTTAAAGCATACAAATCTGCATTTTCCTGTACCGGGTCAATAATAATATATTCTTTAACGCCGTATTTTTCATAAACATCTTTTTTTTGCCTCAAATCGTAATAGGCATTTGATGGTGAAAGTATTTCAATCACTAAATCTGGTGCAGCTTCAACAAATGTTTTAATGATATCCTTTCGTTCTTCTGAAATGTAAATAAGATCAGGTTGTAGTACATTTCCATCATCAAAATGTACATCTATTGGCGAATACATAAGTATTCCGTTGTTGGCTGATTTTTCTAAAAAAAGCAGGATTGATAAATATATTTTACCGGATATTAATTGGTGAAAGGCGGATGGTGATGGCGACATAATTAAATCATAGTTTATCAGCTGAAAAGGTGCACCTTCTTCCAGCAGCAAATAATCATCAACGGTGTATTTCTTTTCCTTATCAGCAGTCAGCATAAATCAAATATAACTAATTTCGCACAATGAAAACAGCGAAACCCAATATTCTTGTTGTAAATGACGACGGCATAACTGCTCCTGGTATTAAGGTATTGATAGAAGCGATGAGCGAGATTGGCAGGGTAGTAGTGGTAGCGCCGGATAGTCCGCAATCGGGCATGGGGCATGCTATTACTATTGGCAAACCACTGCGCCTGGATAAGGTTGACATTTATGAGGGCATTGAAATGTACCGTTGCTCGGGCACGCCTGTTGATTGTGTGAAGCTGGCAGTTAATAAGATATTTAAGGGGCAGAAGCCCGATCTGTGCGTATCTGGCATTAATCATGGTTTAAATAATTCCATCAACGTTTTGTATTCAGGCACCATGTCGGCCGCAGTGGAAGGTGCAATTGAAAGTATTCCGTCAATAGGTTTTTCTTTGGATGATTATAACCTTGATGCAGACTTTAGCCACTGCGTTAAATACATTAAAGAACTTGCGCTGCAGGTTTTAGCCAATAGCCTGCCGGCCAATACCCTGCTTAATGTAAATTTCCCCAATACATCCGATATTAAAGGCATTAGGATCTGCAGGCAGGCCAACGCAAAATGGGCCGAGGAGTTTGATGAGAGAGTTGATCCGCATAAACGGCCATATTACTGGCTTACCGGCGTTTTTCAACTTAATGATGGTGGCGAGGATACCGATGTTTGGGCCCTTGATCATAATTATGTGTCGGTTGTGCCTGTACAGTTTGATATGACGGCTCATCATGCTATACCATTTTTAAACAACTGGAAGTTTAATGTATAAAATGGAGTTCAAAAAAATACTTAAAACCGACAGTATAGCGGCAGGTATAATTGGTGGTTTAACACTGCCGGGCATTAGCCTGTTCATTTTTTTGTATTTGTTAAAAGGTAACTTTTTAATATTTAATAAGCCGGGGATTCCATACCTGGTAGCTATTGCGTTGAATTTGTTTATGATCAGGTATTGTTTTAAACAGGGGCAGGATAACACCGGAACAGGTATGATACTGGTGACGTTTATATTCACGGCGGCAGTTTTTTTACTTAAATTACAACCCATCAGATGAAGTATTACCTGGTAGCCGGCGAAGCTTCGGGCGATTTACATGGCGCTAATTTGATGAAGGCGCTAAAAGAGTTAGATCCCTTGGCGGAATTTCGGTTTTTTGGCGGCGACCTCATGCAAGCCGAAGGCGGCACGCTGGTAAAGCATTATGCCGATATGGCTTTTATGGGTTTTGTGGAGGTGGTAGCTAACCTGCGCGCCATTATGAAAAATTTAAAAGCATGTAAACAAGACATCGATGCTTACGGGCCGGATGTATTGGTGCTGATAGATTTCCCTGGTTTCAATTTGAAGATAGCCGGTTTTGCAAAATCTATTGGACTACCTGTTTACTATTACATATCCCCTAAAGTATGGGCCTGGAACCAGAAGCGGGTTTTAAAGATCAAGAAAATTGTTGACCACCTGTTTTGTATCCTCCCTTTTGAGGTTGACTTTTACAAAACATGGGGTATGGATGTTGACTATGTGGGTAACCCCCTGCTGGATGCTAAAACAGCATTTAAGCCCGAACCAGAGTTTCTGCAGAAATATCATTTAACCGGGAAAAAGATCATCGCATTATTGCCAGGCAGCCGCAAGCAGGAGATTACCTATTTACTGCCCGAAATGATAGCGGTAGCAGAACAGTTTCCGGGTTATCAATTTGTTATAGCCGGCGCGCCATCCTTTAAGCTTGATTTTTATAGTGAGTTTGTAAAGGATAAAAATATCCCCGTAATATTTAATGCTACTTATGATCTGTTAAGCCACGCTTATGCTGCTATTGTAGCATCAGGTACCGCAACGTTGGAAACCGCTTTGTTTAATGTACCGCAGGTGGTGGTTTATAAGGGAAATGCCTTAACCATAGCCATAGCTCGCATGCTGGTGAAAATCAAATTTATATCGTTGGTTAATCTTATTGTAAATAAGGGGATAGTAAAAGAACTTATCCAGGAAGACTGCAACGAATTAAAAATAGCTGCCGAGCTTGAAGCAATCACGGGCGATAGCGCATACCGTGAAAACATGCTGCTCAATTATGATGAGCTTGATGACAGAATGGGCCAGCCAGGAGCTTCGGCCAAAACCGCGGCCTTGATTCTTAAATATGCTTCAAAAAAATAAAACCCTGTTTTTGGCAGGGTTTTATCGTTTTTATAGGTGTTGTACTATTTTTAGATAGGTAGATGTAGGTATATATGATGATCAGGCAGCTTTGCGTGTTTGTTGCGCGGCAACCTGCTTGTTGTTATTGTTTATAAATTGATGTCTCAATTTGAAGTTTCTCAGATCCTCTAATAAAATGTTTAATAATTCATCGTCAAATCTGGCAACTAATTTACTTGTTGATGGTGTAATTTTAAAGGCTTTCATAGGTAGATGTTTTATAGGTAAGTAAGTTGGGTTTTATTAAGCTGCGCTTGGTATCAACTGTGGTGATTTAGCTTTAATAGCTTTCAAATCATTCATTAGTATTATTTTCAATTCGTTATCAAAACGTGCTACTAATTTGCTGGTTGATGGTTTTATATTAGTTTTCATAGTTTAGTTTTTTATGCTTTTAATTTCTTTTATCTAAATCTTTCTTTTCAGTTTCCTGGTTCTCGGTAAGGTTGTTTTTGCGGCGCTTTGCTTCGTTGTATTGCCTCAAAATTTGCTCCTCATCGCGTGGGTCTGTTGTTTTTGCGGGCTCTACCGGGTTTTCCCATTCTTTCTCTTCTTCCTTAACCGTTTTCTTAGTAGTTTCCATAACAGTTGCATTTGATAGGTTGTATTCCAATCCTGTGCCAAAAAAATAACCTGGATCAAAAAAAGTCATTGTAGCCTCAGTATTTTTTTACAATACCGTGTAAATGGTTGTTTTTAAGCGGTTTTTATCACAAAAAAAAATTTAATTTTTTTGGTGAAATGATATTTGTGGGCGGCTAAATGTGTTTACCTGGTATTCAATAACCGAACACTTGTTTTAATTTCGTACGTTTTTTTGATAGCTGAACAGGTGTGCTGCCAGGGCAACAATGGCCAAAGCTGCGCCAATTGCACATACGCCACTCCATTGGTAGCTTTTCCATACCTGGCTGGCCAAAAATGTACCCGACGCTCCGCCTATAAAATAAGACACCATGTACACCGTGTTCAATCTGTTGCGTGCCTCTGGTATCAAAGAAAAAATTATTGATTGGTTGGATATATGCGTTGCCTGCACACCCATATCCAACACAATAACCCCGATAATTAAACCAATTATGCTATGGCTGGAAAAATAAAAGATGATAAAGGAAATCAATACCAGTGACAAAGTATAGCCGGATAGTTTATAGGAATTCATTTTGTCGCTCAATCTGCCCATTAAGCCCGCGGCTAATGCACCAAAGGCTCCAACAAGGCCAAAAGCACCAGCTACTGAGCTGCCTTCGTTAAACTGTGGTTGTTTTAGTAAAAAAACAAGCGTGGTCCAAAAAGCGCTGAAGCCTGCAAAGCACAAGGCACCGCGGAAGGCTGCCATCCTTAACTTTGGCTGAGTTTTAACTAAATGAACAAGCGATTTCATCAGGTTTTTATAATTTCCTTTATAATCGGGCTCAACCTCGGGTAAAAAGAAAAATATCATGAGCCACATAGCCAGCATAAGTCCTGTAGCAATATAGTACATGGCTCTCCATCCAAAATGTTCGCCTACAAAACCGCTTAACGTACGCGAGAGTAAGATGCCTATCAACAGGCCACCCATTATAACCCCTAATTTTTTACCGCGCTCATGTGGTTGCGCGAGATGGGCTGCCATGGGTATCAATAATTGTGGTATTACAGATGATACACCAACCAGGAACCCGGCTATAGTTAATATGGTTACAGTAGGCGCCAGCGCGCTTATTAATAATGATATTATTACCAATATAAAATCAATCAATATTAATCGCTTCCGCTTAAGCATATCTGCAAGTGGGATTATGAATAGTAAACCGGTTGCATAACCTATTTGCGTAAAGAAGGATACCTGCTGCGCTTTTTTATCGGTGATGTTAAAAGTGTGTGCTATATCGGCCAGTAGTGGCTGATTGTAGTAAATATTAGCCACCACCAACCCCGTAGCGATGGTCATGATCCATAAAGTGAACGGCGTTAAATGAGGATGCGTTTTGAGCTGCTGGGTAGCTGTCATTGTATAAAAAGATATAAAATTCGCTGCAAAAATGCGCAAGCGTTTTTTAAACTATGCTTATTTAAAGTAATTTTTATACGCGATGATACAATATCTTAAAACGTTATGAGTTTTAAATATTGATAAAAAGAGATTTTTTTTTGGCAGATATTTCTTAAAAAAAGTATTTTATCTCTATTTTTTATCAATGTTGTTTGATTTTGGAATAAAATTTGATTTTAAATCATTGAAAATATTTTTTTAACGATTTTTTCATCATTTGTGTCTTGTAAAATGATCTATTTTAAATTTTTATTGAAAATAATTCAATAAAGTGAAATAATTTGACGCTTATTTTGTTCTTTAAATGAATCGATATTAAAAAGATAAAAAATTAACACTTTAATAATGATTTATTTGTATTTTTGAGAATCAAACAGGGTAATAGAGTGGTTGTGATAAATGTTACAATAAAATTACAAAGTATTTTAAAATAATATAAAAACTTAGTGTTACTTTTACACAGTAATACAAACACAAAAAAGTCTTCTCATAATTTAGGTTTATAATTGGTTAGTAAAGGCCCCTGCCCATCAGGGGCTTTACTTGTTTTAAAGGGTTTGGTATTTAGACGGCAAACAAGAAGCCCCCCAATTGTTTTAATGGCTTAATTATAATAATCGCATACGCCTTTCCAGCACGTATATTTATTGCTTCCTATTAAAATTCGACAGGAATGGCTTGTAGCCAACAACTAAATTCCTAATGAGTCAGATTATTTTTTCTGCAATATCCCTGGCAGTTTTTATAGGCCAGGCATTACCGTGTACTTTATTGGTTATTAAGGCACCATCAAAAAGCATATAAAGTTCATCTGCCAATCTCTCTTTTTTAACAGGTTTTAAAATGTCGGCAAAAATTGCTCTTACATCGTTTTTTTGTTTTTTGATTATTTCCCTGATCCTGGCGTTATCTACTGGTAATTCAGAAACTATGTTTAAAAAATTACATCCGTAATAATCAGGTTTAGATGATAATTCTACCAGGAAATCAAATAATGCCAGCGCTTTCTCTTTAGGAGTGGTGAATTTTTCCACTTCGTTTTTTAAAGCATTATTTGTTTCAATACTTCTCGCCGTTAAATACTCCGCCAACAGATCCTCTTTGGAATGAAAATGCTGATAGAGTGAAGCCTTTGCCACGCCAGCCTCCTGAATTATCTGGTTGATGCCTGTTGCATTATAACCCTGCTTATAAAACAACCTCGAAGCGGTTTCAATTATTTGATTGCGGACAAAACTTGTTTTCATACCTCAAAGGTAAAAATGTTTTTTATATACAGACAGGTCGGTATACTTTTCTGATAGCCAGGTAAACTTGTTACTATGTTAAAAAGCAATTTCACAAGCGATAACCCCTTGATAGGAGTGTGAAAAAAACGAGGCAGCACCCTCAAACGCTATAATTTTTTTATGCGGGACACTCGCGTTATCCGCGACTTTATAGGTAAAATGCAGCTTAAAAAGTTACTTTTAAACGAATTTGAAATACTTTGGGAATTTTCACCGAAAGATATATATTTGCACTCCCGCAATGGGGGATTAGCTCAGCTGGCTAGAGCGCTTGCATGGCATGCAAGAGGTCATCGGTTCGACTCCGATATTCTCCACATTGATAACAAGGCTTTACGAATTTCGTGAGGCCTTTTTTTATTCCAGGTAACCCGTAATGTGTTTTGAAAATCCCATTTAGCGGCGGCGTCACTCAAAAACCAAAGGTATCTTGCTTATAAATACGACGATCCCCGGTTGTCAGTAATATTCCTATTTCGCGTTGTAAACATTTGCCAAAGCTGGTCCTGCCAGGGTTCAACGATAGTTTTTGCCTGTTCACCGAATATCCTGCGTAGCTATATCAGGTGCCCCATAATTTTATGCCAACAAACACAATTGCTAAACAATAAATGTAAAATATCATGAAAACATTACAATTAGCGCCCGCACCAGAAATTGCTAAAAAACGGAAATCGGCTCAGTTTAGAACTACGGAACAAACGTCAATTGCTGCTCCTTTAACAAAAGAAAATGATGTTGCACCAGTCAAAACAAAAAGCGGATGGTTTTTAAAGGATAGCCCAGAAAACCTAACAAACACCGAGGCTATTATCCGGGGTGCATTTATTATAACGATGCCAATGTTATCTGCTATTGACTGGGATTATGGAACTCATACCATGTTCTTTATCGCGCCGGTTATATTTTACCTTGAAGTAACTGCCTTTACCATGTACTGCCCCATTAAAGCACTATTCAGCAATTACATTCATCCATCGCATTTCGAATAAATCTAACAACTTGTTTGCATCTCTTTTAAACAATAATAAATCATGACCATATTAACATTCACATTAATTTTATTGGCAGGTGCCTACCTGGCCGGGCTGGTTGGTTCGCTGACGGGGCTTGGCGGCGGGGTAGTTATTATTCCCTTGTTAACCCTCGTGTTTCATGTAGATATCCGCTACGCTATAGGTGCAGCTTTACTGGCCTCCATTGCTACTTCTTCGGGAGCAGCCAGCGCCTACGTAAAGGAGGGGATAACTAACATCCGTTTAGGTATGTTTTTAGAGATTGCCACCACGATTGGGGCTGTAATCGGTGCATTTATCGCCGTTTATATGCCCACAAATGCCATTGCCGTTATTTTCGGTATTGTCCTGATCTTCTCGGCAGCAATGTCCTTAAGAAAAAAGAACCAGCTGGCATTGCCGGTAGGCAGTAAATTTTCTCACCTGCTTAAGCTTAACGGGAGCTATCCCACCAAAGATGGTGATGTAACTTATGAGCTGAACAATGTGGGTGGTGGTTTTTCGATCATGGCCGCGGCTGGCGTTTTATCCGGCCTGCTGGGGATAGGCTCCGGCGCATTAAAGGTATTGGCAATGGATACGGTTATGCACGTCCCTTTCAAGGTAAGCACCACCACCAGTAATTTTATGATTGGGGTTACTGCTGCTGCAAGTGCGGTTATTTACCTGCAGCGGGGCTATATGGACCCAGGTATTGCTTTCCCGGTGATGCTGGGAGTGTTGGGTGGGGCGTTTACCGGCTCCAAGCTGCTTAGTCGCATGGATCCCAAGGTGTTAAGATTGATCTTTTGTGTTGCCATCACCTTCGTTGCCCTGGAAATGATTTATAACGGTTATCAACATAGATTTTAAAAACGTATTAAAATATTTAACATGAAAAAGGTATTATCAAAAAGCTATTGGGCCGATCAGGACGTTGAAAAGATGATAGGTAAATTATTAAGATATGGTGTCATCATTTCAAGTGCTATTGTATTTATCGGTGGTCTTGGCTACCTGTATCATCATAGTGAAGCTGGTCTGCCGCAATACCATGTATTTGGTGGAGAAAGCGTTAAATACACCACTTTTGGAGGGATTTTAAAAAGCGTATTGAGCTTAAATACCAAAGGCATCATTCAGTTAGGAGTAATTGCTTTAATTGCGACCCCCATTTTGCGCATCGCCTTCTCGCTGGTTGCATTCTTTGTCGAAAAAGATAAACTGTATATCGTAATCACTTTTATTGTTTTAAGTGTGATGCTGCTGAGCCTGTTTGGCGGTTTAAAAGCCTAAACAGCGCAATTTATTTAAATGAATAGTAAATAAAATTAAAGTGAAAAAGAAACTGCATAACGTATTAAAGCTGTTGCTTGTCTTCCTGATTTTTACAGGATTACAGGGGAGGGTTATTATACGCTATGCCGAGTGTCTGAATAAAAACCTCAAAAGCGAAATCAGCTCTACTAAAGGAATCCATATTAGGGCTGCCATTATTCATTGTAAGTTACAATGTTATACGCAGAAATTCCAGCCAATTGCCGTTCCCCCGGCGGTAGCTCTTCTTTCTTTCGTCCTGATCTTTATTGTTATTATCAGGGTTTATGTTCCATTCCGGGAACATCTTGTACTTGTTAATCCTGTTCCTTTACTTCCGCTCCGGGCCCCACCGGTGTCTCTGTTTTAGTTTAAGCAACCGCCGGCATTGCAGGCGTCTGCTATCGTGTTTTCTATCTCCTGCCGGGTTTTTCCGGATAACACTTAAAAACTTATAGGTGAGCCGGTGATGGCTCATAACACAGACATTTTAATATTTTTTATTATGAAAGCGAATAAAAAGCTGCTCCTGCTCAGCCTTT
The DNA here is from genome assembly GCF_056405015.1 of Mucilaginibacter sp. P2_A4. Lineage (NCBI taxonomy): Bacteria > Pseudomonadati > Bacteroidota > Sphingobacteriia > Sphingobacteriales > Sphingobacteriaceae > Mucilaginibacter > Mucilaginibacter sp. P2_A4. The sequence goes on from NZ_JBFUCX010000002.1 coordinate 231,240, forward strand.
TGGCGGCCTTTTGCCTCAATTTAATAGCCCGGTCGGCCAGGGCACAGGACACCAGCGGTATCTTAACCATGAAAGATGCGCTGAATATTGCAATAAATCAACAACAATTATTAAAGGCTAAAGATAATTATGCCAAAGCATCTGCCGAAGGCATAACCGCTGCAAAGCGTGACGGTTTACCCGATTTCATTTTATCGGCACAGCAGGCTTACGGAACGGTTAACGGCTTAAGCGGTTTACCCTCCGGCCTCAACGGATTAATTTCCACCACATCGGGACCTGTTTCCGCAACCCAAAACTGGAATTCTGCTTTTGCGTCTCTCTATTCCTCAGAAATTAACTGGAACATTTTTTCCTTTGGTCTTCAAAAGGCACATGTTGCAGAAGCCCGCGGAATTTATGACCGCGACGCTGCCGATCTGGAACAGGAAAAGTTTCAACAGCAGGTTAAAGCCGCGGGGGCTTACCTTAACCTGCTTGCGGCACAGCGGCTGCACTATTCAATGGATGTTAATCTTTCACGTGTTCAACAGCTAAGGAATGTTATCCTGCTTAGAACTGTAAATGGATTGAACGCTGGCGTTGACAGCTCAATAGCCAATGCCGAGCTTGCCAAAGCAAAAATAGCGGTAACCGATGCCGTTAGCTATGAACAAAAACAAGCCGCTAACCTGGCCATGCAATTGGGGATAAGCCGGCAGGATTTTACTTTAGATAGTGTATATATCAATCAGCTGCCCGCCCGCTTACCACAACATCCGCTTGATGACATAGCCAATCATCCCGAACTGCTTTTTTTAGCAGCAAGAGTAAAAAGCAGCGACCTTGCAGCCACTTACCTTTCTAAAACGAGTTTGCCAAAAGTATCTTTATTCGGCGCTTTACAGGGCAGGGGATCTGGCTTTGGCACGGGTTATAATCCTGCCGAACCGGGTAGCTACAGTCAAAATTATTTTAACGGCGTTGAGCCTATAAGAGGGAATTACCTTATAGGCGTAGGTGTTACCTGGAATCTGAGCAACCTGGGCAGGGTATCTTCAAGAGTAAAAAGTCAGCACTTCCAATCAAACGGGCTGCTTAACGAATATCACTACCAGGAAAATAACCTTGCCAATCAATTGGAAGAAGGGAATAAGCAATTGATCAATGCCTTACAAAAATATCATGAAGCTCCTATCCAGCTTAAGGCAGCCAGCGATGCTTATGAACAGAAAAAAACACTTTATAGCAACGGACTGGCAACTATAGTAGATGTTACCCAAACACTTTACGATTTAAACAGGGCAGAGACAGATAAAGATATTGCAAGCAACGCCGTTTGGCAGTCGCTGCTCTACATCTCAGGCTCATCGGGCGATTTAAATCTATTCACCAACCAATTTTAAAGCAACAGTTATGAACATGATTCAACTTTCATTAAGAAAACCTATAACGGTTATTGTCTTAATCATTGGTGTGGTGTTGGCTGGCATTGTTGCCGCTACAGAAATTAATATTGATATTTTTCCTAATATCAATTTACCAACAATTTATGTTTCGCAGCCCTATGGCGGTATGTCGCCCCAGCAAATGGAGGGGTTTGTATCAACCAATTACCAAAACTTGTTTTTATACGTTAGTGGGATAAAATCTATTGAAACCAATAACATCGAGGGACTAAGCCTTTTGAAGCTAAGTTTTTACGATGGCACCAATATGGCGCAGGCGGCAGCAGAAGTAACCTCATTAACCAACCGGGCCTTTGCAGAAATGCCACCGGGAACGCCGCCACCAATCATTATCCGTTTTGATGCGTCCACATTGCCTGTTGGGCAGCTAACCATTAGCAGCTCTAAACGCAGCAACAACGCATTGCAGGATTTGGCAAGCTTATACGTGAGGCCAAATTTCTCAAAGATTCCGGGCTTAACGTCACCTCCTCCTATTGGTGGTAACGCCAGAACAGTGGTTATTAAGGTAGATCCCGATCTGATGCGCAGCCACAACGTAACTGCCGATCAGATAACTGCAGCAGTAAAGGATAATAACCATATCTCTCCGGCCGGAACTGTTAATATTGGCCGCACTGCCTATCTCACACCCTCCAATACAGTACTTAAAAATATTAAAGACTTTGAAAACATTCCGCTGCTTTACCAAAATGGCGCTACAATTTATTTAAAAGATGTAGCCAAAGTAGTGGATGGCGCGGATATTACCAGCGGATTTGCCTACATAAATGGCAAGCGGGCTATTTATATCCCGGTAATCAAAGCTTCCAGCGCCTCTACCTGGACGGTTGTACAGGATTTGAAAAAGGCTATCCCAAATATGCAAAGCCTTTTACCGGCAGATGTGAATTTAAAATTTGAGTTTGATGAATCTGTCTATGTGATCAACGCGGTAAAAAGTCTTGTCAGCGAGGGAGTAACCGGGGCTATCCTGGCCGGTTTAATGGTGCTTATCTTTTTGGGCGACCGCAGAAGCGCCTTTATCGTGATCGTCAATATCCCGCTTTCGGTTATCATCGGGACACTTGCGCTGAAATTATTTGGGCAGACGCTTAATATAATGACACTGAGCGGCCTGGCCCTGGCTATAGGGATTTTGGTAGATGAATCTACCGTTACTATTGAAAATATACACCGGCACATGGAAATGGGCAAAAACAAGGCCCGCGCCATTGCCGATGCCTGTGAAGAGATCGCTTTGCCAAAACTGCTGATCCTGCTAAGCATCCTGGCGGTATTTGTGCCCGCTTTGTTCATGACCGGTGTACCCCAGGGAATGTTTCTGCCGCTATCAATGGCTGTCGGTTTTTCTATGATTGCCGCGTTCCTGCTATCGCAGACGCTTGTTCCGGTGTTATCTAACTGGATATTAAAAACACCAGATCATAAAATAGAGTTACCTGCCAGGGAGCAAAAGCCAACCAAATTTGACCGCTTCAAATCAGCTTGTGTACGCATTGTGCAGTGGATGATGAAGCGAAACAAGTTAAGCGTTGCGCTATATGTAGTTATTTCTGTTTTCATTATTGGCTTAAGCGTATCAATAATTGGTAAAGATATTTTGCCTAAGCTGGATAGCGGCCAGTTCCAGATCCGCATACGTGCACCGCAGGGTGCCAGGCTGGAAGAAACAGAGAAAACAATGCTGGAAGCCCAGCAGGTATTATATCAAACGGTAGGCCGCAACAATGTAGCCATTATATCCGCTTTTGCAGGGCAACACCCGTCATCTTTTCCTACACTGCCGGTTATCCTTTTTATGAGCGCCTCCAACGAGATTGTGATGCAGGTTAACCTCAGCGATAATTACAAGGTTAATATAAAAGATGTAAAAGAAAACCTGCGCAATGCACTCCACAAGGCAATGCCCCAAGTAACATTGTCATTTGAGCCAATTGACCTTACGAGTAAAATCATGAGCCAGGGTTCATCTACACCCGTAGAAATTGCTGTAATGGGCAAGGACATTGCCCAGGGTCAGCAATTTGCCGATTCGCTGATTGCTCAATTGAAACAGGTTCCTTTTTTAAGGGATGTTCAGCTCAAACAACAACTGAACAGTCCTTCCATCCAAATCAATATTGATCGCGATAAAGTTAAGCAGATGGGCCTCGCGATGACAGACGTTAGCAATTGTATCACAGAGGCCACTTCATCAAGCCGGTTTACCGATAAGAATTTGTGGCTAGATCAAAAAAATGCTAACTCTTACGAGGTGCAGGTAGAAATACCCCAGGCAGATATAGGCAGCATGGATCAACTGGCCGCGATTCCCATATTTAAGGGCAGGGCCAGACCGGTGCTTGGCGATGTATGCACCCTGAATTTGGCTCCAATTGTTGGCGAATATGATCGCAAGGGCGCTACGAGGTTCTTATCAATTGTGGCCAATATTTATAATAAAGATCTTGGTTCCGCTTCTGCAGCAGTAAATAAAATACTAAAGAACGCTGGTGCACCGCCACGCGGGATATCTGTAGAAGTAAGGGGATTGACTATCCTTCTTGATCAAACACTTAGTAGCCTGCAATCTGGCTTGCTTATCACCATCATTATTTTAATGCTGATGCTATCGGCCAATTACCAATCCTTCCCATTGGGTTTCACTGTAATAACTACCATCCCCGGCGTTTTGGTAGGTGCCTTGCTTATGTTGCTGGCTACGGGTTCAAGCCTTAACCTGCAATCCTATATGGGCATTATCATGTCTGTAGGGGTGTCAGTTTCAAATGCCATTTTATTGATCACCAATGCCGAGCAAATCAGGAAATCAGGCAAGGATGCGATGGAATCTGCTATCGAAGCCATGGAGTTACGCCTGAGGCCGATACTGATGACTACCATCGCCATGATTGCCGGAATGATTCCAATGGCTTCGGGCCTGGGCGAGGCCGGAGGGCAAACCGCACCGCTTGGCCGGGCTGTTATAGGAGGCCTTATCGCTTCCACCTTTGTATCCTTATTCATTTTGCCGGTAATCTTCTATTTAATCAGGCGTAACGCTCCGGTTCACCCGGTGTCATTGGATCCTGATGATCAGGAAAGCATTTACTATGATCCTAAAAAAGAATTGTCAAATAATTAAACAAACAAAACTCATGAAACCATATAATGTTATCATATGTGTATTGGCCGCCAGTATGTTGGCCGCCTGCCAAAGCAAACAAGCTCCTGTTACACCTCCAGCAAATAAGGTACCCGTTTTCAGTTTGCAAAAGGGAACACTTCATACCACCATGAGCATACCTGGAGTGCTCCAGCCTTATCAAACCGTAGATCTTTATGCCAAGGTAAATGGCTTTATAAAAACCATGACTGTAGATGTTGGCAGCGAGGTACACCAGGGCCAGTTACTGATGGTGCTTGATGCCCCGGAAATGACCGCCGCCCTGAAACAAACACAAGAGGATCTGCACACAAAAGAAGCAATTTACCGTGGAAGCAAGGCCAATTATGACCGTTTGCTAAAAACCAGCAGAACTCCGGGAACTATATCACCAAACGACCTGGATATGGCTCATGCTAAAATGAGTGCCGATAGTTCATCACTGCTTGCTGCAAAATCGGCATATCAACTGTCGGGAGATTTGAGAGGCTACCTCGAAGTAAGAGCACCCTTTGATGGTGTGATCAGTTCACGAAATGTTTATCCCGGCGCCTATGTTTCCCCATCAGATAAAAGCTCCAACAAGCCTATGCTTACTTTACAGCAGCAAACAAAACTGCGGCTGGTTGTTGATGTGCCCGAGGCTGCTACCAGCTATTTCTCTGATAAGGATACCGTTCATTTCACTGTTAAAACTTTACCGGGTAAGCAATTTGCAGCCGTTGTAAACCGTATGGCAGGAAGCATGAGCGACGAGCTGAGGTCTGAGCAAATGCAGATGGATATCATCAATAAAGATAAACTGTTGTTGCCCGGCATGTTTGCCCAGGTAAGCCTGCAGCTAAGCAATGCACAAAAAACCTTCATTGTTCCGCAAAGCGCAGTGGCCGAAAATTCCCAGCGTGTATTTGTAATTAAGGTGGTTAACCACAAGGCCCAATGGGTGAATGTGCAAAAGGGGAGAGAAACTACCGATAGCCTGGAAGTTTACGGTAATTTAAAAATTGGCGATATACTTATTCATGATGCCACAGACGAAATAAGGAGCGGACAGGTAGTTAACGCAGATAACAACAGGTAAGGATAATAAAGCAAATCGCGGTTAAACAACAATATTATAATGTGGTCCCATGAATGAACGTCAAAACAGCAAGTCGCCCCATATTTTAAACGCATCGTCCAATCTTTTAGGTTTGTGTTTTGTGGTATTGACCTCGTTGAAATACCTGAAAGCTGCACAAAGAACCGTTATTGACGAAATAGTGATGGTTGCTATCATTTCGTTTATGCTCAGTTGCGTACTTTCATTTCTTTCCATCAGGGGCAATATTAGGGAGGGAGGCAAATGGGAAAAAATGGCAGATGTTTTGTTTTTGGTTGGTATCCTGGTTGTTTTTGTCACAACCATACTGATCCTGTTTAATTTGATTGAGTAAGTTACAGATCAGTTTTATTAAAACGGCGCCCGGCGCGGATGGAAAAACTCTTTCCACCTGTGCCGGGCAATGCCGTTCATAGCATGATTACTCGCTCCAGGGAGAGTGCAGGATACAATCGCAGAAATTTTTACGATGAAAATTAGGGATCATGTAAGCGCAAACGTCCGCTTTAATGTTTCCGAAGGTAGTATCCGTTTTGTGTTCAAAACCACCAAAAAAGGTGGGGATGATCCTATTTTTAAAATCATCACGCGGGAAAATGCTTATAATTTCTTCACGGTTTTCTTTGCTCAGGTTTTCATAACCTTCGCCCATAACATCCAAACCTACTCCCGAATACATCAGCGCTACTTCGGGCTCTTTGTATTCGGCAATGCCGATAGTGGTATGGAGCGCTATAGTATCCCATACCAGCTGTAATGCTTCTTTAGGTACGTTATGACTTTTCAGGAAATCGCGGGCTGCGTTCGCGCCATCTACTTCAAAACGTTTATCGGGGCTGCTGTAATGAGGCGTTAATCCCAGGTCATGAAATACCGAGCTGATATAAAGCAACTCTGCATCATACTTTAAATTGCGGCGCTTTCCGTTAAGGGATGAAAAAAGAAATACCCGCATGGAATGATTATAGATGAACGATGTGCCATGCTCCCGCAGTAACTCAGTGGCTTGTGTAGCCAGGGCACTATCAGGGATATTAATGCCGGCTATCGATGTAAATTTATTGACAGACATAATTTGTTGTATTTGTTTCAACAAATGTATTTCCTGGGATGCACCTGTGGAATGTCAGAACCGGTTAATCACATGCCAATATTTATGTGCCTTTTCCGGTAATCAGCGGGCGATGCTGAAACATATTTTTTGAAGAAATGGCTGAATTGCTCGGGTGTTGAAAAATTAAGCTGAAATGCGATTTCTTTGATGGGGCTTGATGAAAATTGGAGAGATCGTTTTGCCTCCGCCAGTATCTGCCCATTTATCAGGTCCTTGGCTCCGCTGCCACTGCAACGCCTGGAAAGTTCAGATAATTTTCTTGCCGGGATCCCCAGCTGGCTGGCATATTCACTTACCTCATGAGTTTTCTGGTATTGCGTACTGATGAGCTCAATAAACTTACGGTAGAGCATCTTTTCCTGGTTATCGTAGCCTTTGATGAGGGAAGCGTTGATGTTGGCAATTTTAATCATGATGATCTTGAGATAAGCCGCCAGTGCATCCGTTTTGTTGATATAATTGCTTTTTAAGTATTCATGACGCAAGGTTTTAAACAAAGCGCAGATTTCTTTTTTATCCGGCCGGTTAAGCGGTAATACCTGGTTTACTGCAGTATTATTAAACAGAACAGATTTACAGTTGTTGGCGCTGGCAGGAGATCTTTCCCAGAAATAATCGCCAAAGCAAATTTCGTATCCGGTTATTTTACAATCCGGTTTTAAATAAATAACCTGGCCTTTTGATAATAAAAACAATTCATTGCCCAAAACAGGATAAGTCATTTCATCAATCTGCAACTCACCCTCACCATCCTCAACCAGGATTATACGGTTATAGATCAATCGGGATGCGGGTAATTGTGCATCAATTTTGCCCTGTAAATAATTAATTGCAAAAGCATCCGGCAGTTCTACCTCTACAATTGCATTTGTTAAGTTTAGCATGGTACCGGTACAATTAAACATTTAAATCAATGCGTAAATTTAAAAGTTAATTATCCGGATACACCCAGTTAGCAAACAATTTACATTTTGCACACGCTTGCAAATAACCAATCAGCATATTTTTATAGATTGAATTACCAGGATTCAATCCCTGTAACATTAAAAAATTGAATTATCTTAGCTATAAAATAGCTCCTGCCCATGACTTGTTTAATCATCGATGATAACCCGATAGCGCGTGCCACACTTAGCCAGCTGGCAAGCCAGATTGCCGATCTTGACGTAATTGCTGAGTATAGTAATGCTATAGAAGCCTATAATCATTTACAGGAAGATGATGTTGATTTTTTATTCCTGGATATTGAAATGCCCGAAATGACCGGCATCGAGTTAACAAGAAACCTTAAAAACAAAGATTTGCTGATCATTTTTACAACCTCAAAAAAAGACTACGCTGTAGAGGCTTTTGAATTGAATGTAGCTGATTATCTTATTAAACCAGTTACCCCGGGCAGGTTTTTGCAAGCCGTGGATAAAGCCAGGGAAATACTGGAAAGTAAAAAAGAAGAGGTTAGGGTATCTGTAGATGAATTTATTTTTGTGCGGGATTCTACAACAATTCGCAGGTTAAAGCTGGAGGACATCTTATATGCAGAGGCCATGGGCGACTATGTGAAATTTTATACCCCGCAAAAAATGTACGCCATCCATGGCACCATGAAATCGGCCGAAGAGAAATTGCCTCCTTCCAAATTTGTCAGGGTACATCGGTCATATATTGTTGCCATAGGGAAAATTGATACATTGCAGGATGGCGGATTGGTAATAGACGGTAAATTTTTGCCGATTGCCGATGCCTACCGCAAGGCATTAACAAACCGGATGAACATATTTTAACAACGATGAATTTGGCCAATTTAACGATGCAATAACCTTGTTAAACGAATGGTATGGTTAAAATTGATTTCATGCATTGATATTTGTCCATCAATAACGTTCAGCATCTTTTGTAATGGCTAACAAAAATTTTATATATCTTATTCTTGGCTCTTTTTTAATAGGTACAGTTTTATTAATTGTACTCCATTTTAATTTTCTCCAGAGCATGAGATCCATGCGCGATGGCAACCGGCATTTGCTTAAAGAATTGCGGTTAAGTAACCACCTGCGTGAAGTTGACCGCGATATTTTAGGTGTGGAGAGCAGGATAAGAGCAGCCATCGCCACCGGCGATACCTCGCACCTGCAAGGAATAGATGCCAAAATTAATGCCGTAAAAGTATTTCTCGATTCCCTCAAGTTAAATGATCGTGACGCCGCGGCACAAAAACGTTTTAACAGGCTTAACACGCTGGCGCAGGAAAAGATAAAAATAAAAGACCGGTTGCTGAGCCGGTATTTTAAAACGGGGAATATGCAGGATACCAGCTTTATTGCTAACCCACGCGCCAGGCGAATATCTGACGAGATTACCACCATTGTAGGTAAAGTTTACGATGACCGGCAAACACTGATGGTAAACCTGAGCAATAAAATTGCCAGCGAATCGCGCAAGGCCCGTATTTATGGTAACCTGCTGATGGCTTTTATGTTAGTAAGCGGAGGCTTGTTAACCTGGTTTATTATAGCACAATTTCGTTTACAAGCCCGGCTGATTTTTAAACTGAATAAATCCGAAAAAACAGCGCTGGAGGCACTTCAGATAAAGGAAAACTTCCTGGCTAATATGAGTCACGAGATCCGTACACCTTTAAATTCGATACTTGGTTTTACCAATTTATTAAAAAGGCGTAACCTGGATGCAGACTCCGGCGAATTTGTAGGGTCAATTCAAAGTGCAGGTGAAAATTTGCTCACCATCATTAATGATATTCTCGATTTATCGAAAATTGAAGCGGGAATGATGCGTATTGTCAACGCGCCCTTTAGTGTCAGCGGTCTTTTGCAATCTTTGGAAACCTTATTCCAGGAAAAGATAAAACAAAAGGGATTGGTTTTTAATAGCGAAATTGACAGCAAGGTTCCTGATACGCTTGTTGGTGATGCAACAAGATTGACCCAGATCCTGGTCAACCTGATCGGGAACGCGCTTAAATTTAGTGACAAAGGAAAAATCAAGGTGTATGTTTACTGTAAAGAAATTGATGGCAAAAACCTGAAGTTAGGCTTCCAGGTTTCTGATAACGGAATTGGTATAGACAAAGAAAAATTAGTCACCATCTTTGAACGTTTCAACCAGGCCGAAGATTCCATTACAAGGAATTATGGCGGTACAGGGTTAGGGCTTTCCATTGTAAAAACGCTGGTGCTATTGCAGCATGGAAATATCAGTGTAAGCAGTATACCAGGCCACGGAACTACATTTGATTTTTATATTCCTTACACTATTGCTGATGAACAGCTAACCGATATAAATCACCATGCAGACAATTTAATAGCGAAAACCAATCAGCCATTAAAGATACTGGTGGTTGATGATAACGCCATGAATCAAAGCCTGATGAAGCATTTGTTGACCGAATGGAAAACATCTTTTGATATTGTTGGTAACGGTATTGAAGCAATCAACCGCTTAAAAGTGGATACTTATGATCTGGTACTGATGGATATACAGATGCCTCAAATGGATGGCTATACGGCAACTCGCCACATTCGCTCCGATTTGAAGTTAACTGTTCCTATCATTGCGATGACGGCACATGCTATGGCCGGCGAGCGTGAAAAATGCATTAGCAATGGCATGAACGAGTATATTCCAAAACCCATTCACGAAGAGGATCTTTTTAAGCTTATAGCGAAGCTTTTACCTTCCAAAATTTCAAATGAAGATCATAGTGCGCAAACAGGCCTGGCGGAATATAAGTTTATTGATCTTACTTATATGCGATCAATAAGCAAAGGTAATTTAGTGTATGAAAAAATAGTTACCTCGCAATTTATTGAAACTATCCCGGGTGACCTGTCTGGCTTAAAGGATGCGTTGAATCAACTTGATTATTCGCGTATTAACCATATTGCACATAACATGAAAACCAGCGTTGCTATAATGGGGCTTTTGCCCCGGTTAGAAAATCTGCTGGATAGTTTGGAAGCCGCGAATGCCGAAACCCCCAATATTGTTTCGCTTATTGATGAGTTAACTGAGGTTTGTAAACCAGCACTCAGTGAGGCTGCTGATCATCTTTTATCAGTCAGTTAAAAGTGTAAAGGCACGGAAAATTAGGCGGCTTTTTAACTCAGCCGGGCTAATAAAATGTATGATTTTCCACTCTAAAGCAGCCCAATCTCAGGCTGCTTTCTTATTTTGTTTCGCCCCCTGTAATTACTTATCTGCCAGATTTTGCTGATTCAATTAGCCGCATTATCGTAGCAAAAAGCTTTCAAATACTTCATCAAGCACTTTAACGACTGGATTTGCCTGTTCATCGAATTGAACATGGGTACGGCTTTAAACGGAGCTAATTTTATATCATAAAAAAACAACCGGCATGCAAGAGCATGTGAATTAGGCACAAAATCAAAACGCTAAATCATGAAAACATTAATCAAACTTAAATGGGCTGTCATAGCCATCTGTACTTTCGCAACATTAAGTGTACAGGCTCAAACTACAACTATAAAAAACATTGTACTGGTGCATGGTGCATTTGTAGATGGATCTGGGTGGAAACCTGTTTACGATATCCTGGTAAAAAAGGGATATCATGTTAGTGTTGTTCAGCAGCCTTTAACTTCTTTTGAAGGAGATGTGGCGGCAGTAAAACGGGTATTGGATATGCAAAATGGTCCGGCTATTTTGGTAGGCCACAGTTATGGCGGTGCCATCATTACCGAAGCAGGCAATGATAAACATGTTGCCGGCCTGGTGTATATAGCCGCACACGCGCCGGATAAAGGAGAAAGCGAAGGCGGAAACGGCAAACTCTTTCCTTCTGCCTATAAATCACTACAGAAAGGCACAGATGGGTTTGATTATATAGATCCTTCCAAATTTCATGCAGACTTTGCAGCTGATCTTCCTGCAGCTATTGCAAATTTTGAAGGTAATGCACAAATGCCGACAGCAGATATAGTATTCCACGCCATTATTCAAAATCCTGCCTGGAAAACTAAACCAAGCTGGTATATGGTAGCACAATCAGATCGTATCATTAATCCCGATTTGGAACGCATGTATGCAAAACGGGCAAACAGCCACAAGGTAGAAATAGCGGGCGCCAGCCATTCAGTTTATGAATCGCACCCTAAAGAAGTTGCAAAACTGATTATAGCCGCAGCTACAAACGCTAAGAATTAATTCCTGATTCGAAAATTGTAAATATTAAAAAGCCAGAATAAAACTACCGAAATGAAATCAATCTATTCAATCAAAGCTTCATCCACGGGTGGGAGAAACGGACATGTACACTCAGATTATAATTTAATTGATGCGGATGTGCGTTTACCCAAAGCGCTCGGTGGCAGCGACGATGAACATTTAACGCCCGAATTATTTTTTGCGGCAGGTTATGCTGCCTGTTTTGATAATGCCGTAATGCATATTCTCAGGCTGGAAAAAGTAATGTCAGCCACACCGGTCGTAACGGCCAAAGTTGACCTGTTGCAGCTTGAATCAGGCTTCCTTGGGTTGGCTGTTGAATTGTATGTGGAGATACCCGGTATAGAACATCAGTTAGTTGAGGGAATTGTAAATAAGGCGCACCAGATCTGCCCGTATTCGAATGCTACGCGCGGCAATATTGAAGTAAAGCTAATTGTAAAATAAAACCATTTTTAATAATCAGAACATGAAACGTTTATCAATAATAGTTATCCTGTTTATTTTGCCCGTTGCCTTTTTGGCAAGCTGTGAACAACCGGCCGGTGGTAATAAGGCATTGCAGGCCCGGGTAGATAGTCTTCAAAGCAAGCTGGATTCTGCCTATGTACCGGGTACCGGTGAAATTATGAATGGCATTGTGCAGCCGCACCATTATAAGCTTTGGCTTGCGGGGCAGCAACAAAACTGGAAACTGGCAGAATATGAAAGACACCAATTAGCGGGCGGTTTTAAAAGAATCCGGAAATACCACAAGAATACGCCGGAAGCTGCCGCGCTGGCTATGATCTACCCGGAAATGGATGCCCTGGAAAAAGCGATAAAGCAGAAAGATGCGGCGGCTTTTAAAAATCATTTTGCCTTGCTTACCAATACCTGTAATACTTGTCACCAGGCAACCAAATATGAATTCAATGTTATCACGGTTCCATCTGCCCCGAATTTTGATAATCAGCGTTTTTAACAATACCCCAAATTGAATAATACCCCCAATTGAATAATGTAATATGGAGGGGCCCGGATTTTCATGCCGGGCCTCCTTTTTGCATTTTTATACTTTCCCTCAATTTAAAAGCATCACGCAAACGTTTGATAGCTGTCATTTTTTAATCATTTATATTAATGATGTAAAGAAGAGCGCTGTTAACAACGTAAGATTGACCTCATCATCATTGCAATCAAGGCTTTTTTACCTTTAAACTTTCCGCTTTAGCCTGGTTTAATGAAAATTAATCAAACGTTTGTGCTATCCCCAACCGGGGAATATTAAAGCCGAATATCTAATTTCAGAAACCGGTACTTACCAGGCTCCGCATAAACCTGGAAGTGCATAAGGGAATTAGATGAACATGATAAAAAAAAATAAAAAACTATGGCTGCTGGGAGTTTTATTGCTCCCCATTACTGCCTTTGGACAAATCAAATCGCTTTACGATCCTCTGCAGGTTTTTGATCACGGATTTTTTACCCACAACGGTAACGATATCCGTAACGCTAATGGCGCTCCCGGACCTAAATATTGGCAAAACCGTGCAGATTATGTTATTCACGCGGCGTTGATAGAAAAAGATACAACCATATCGGGCGATGTAAACATCACCTATACCAATAACAGTACAGATACACTGAATTATTTATGGCTGCAGCTTGATCAGAATTTGTTCAGATCAGACTCCAGGGGAGTAGCAACCACACCTGTTAAGGGCGATAGGTTTGATTCAAATGGTTTTAAGGGAGGGTACCAGATAACAACCACCACAGTTACCTATATGGGTAAAAGTTATACTATAAAGCCATCTATTACTGATACCCGCATGCAATTGCGTTTGCCTTTTGTAGTAAAACCCCATGGCGATAAAATAGGCATAAAAATAAATTATTCCTTTGCCATACCAGAGCATGGCGCCGATAGAATGGGCAGGCAGCCTACCAAAAATGGCATTATTTATCAATTGGCGCAATGGTTTCCCCGGATGTGTGTTTACGATGATGTGATGGGATGGAACACCCTGCCTTATATGGGCACCGGCGAGTTTTATTGCGAGTATGGCAACGTTGATTATTTTATTACCACGCCGGCCGATATGATTGTTGCCGCATCCGGAGATTTGCAAAACCCGCAACAGGTTTTAACCGCCGTTCAAATCAAACGTTTGGCCGATGCTGCAAAGAGCGATAGTACCATAAGTATCATCAAACAACAGGAGCTGCTTACACCGGGTATAAGACCAAAGCAAACCGGCACATTAACATGGCATTACAAAATGCAAAACACCCGCGATGTAGCCTGGTCTGTATCAAGGGCGTTTATATGGGATGCCGCAAGGGTTAATTATCCATCCGGCAAAAAGGGCTTAGCCATGGCTGTTTATCCTGCCGAAAGTGCGGGTGCTAATAAATACAACCGGGCAGCCCAGTATTTAAAACATAGCATGGAGTTTTACTCGCAAACTTATTTTGAATATCCATGGCATTCGGCAGTAGTGGTTGCTGGTGTGGCATTGGGGATGGAGTATCCCGGTATTGTATTTTGCAGCTATAGTATCAAAGATGATGACCTGTTTAGGGATGTTACGCACGAGATGGGCCACAATTGGTTCCCGATGATAGTAGGTAGCAACGAAAGGCGCTTTGCCTGGATGGATGAAGGCTTTGATACTTTTATCAATGGTTATGCCTGGTCGCACTTTAATAATGGCGAATATGCCGATAAAAGCAACCCGGCATTAGGCATTACTCCGCAAATGTTGAAGGGAAAAGATCCCTTAATGGTAGCTCCCGAAGTAAATAATGAAGGAGGGATGTACTACTACAAAACCGCGTTTGCCTTAAATTTATTACGCAATGTGGTTTTGGGCGCCGATAGATTTGACTATGCCTTTAATACCTACATTAAAAGATGGGCCTATAAACACCCTCAGCCAGATGACTTTTTCAGAACGATGAATGACGCGGCCGGCGAAGATCTTGGATGGTTTTGGAAAGAATGGTTTTATACCACCTGGAACCTTGACCAGGCCGTTACCGATATTAAGTACGATAAAAACGGGGCGGCATCAGGAGCAATCATCACTATTGAAAACCTCAGGGAAATGGCTATGCCTGTTACGGTAAAGATCATTGAACAAAACGGGCAAACGCAGGTAATTAAACTGCCTGTTGAAGTTTGGCAACGCGGCCCTAAATGGAGCTTTAAATGCAATACTACTTCAAAAATAGCAAAGGTTATTGTAGATCCTGATAACCTGCTGCCTGATGTGGACAGGAGTAATAATACTTTACGCGATTAAGCTTTTTAAACCATCAACAAAATGCTGAGCCTCCAAAAATATTGGGGGCTTATTTTTTTTTATAATAAGTGCTTAGGTCAACTCCAGAAAATCACCATCAATAATCAATAGCTTTACACCCTTGCTTGATAAAGAGCGGTGCGAGCTCAACTCGTCGGATACTACGTAGGTCATTCCTTTTGTAAGTATTATTTTTTCACCGTTTTCCTGTTCTGTGGTAAACTCTCCCTCCAGGCAGTGTACAATATGCCCTTTCCGGCACCAATGGTCGGCAAGGTATATGTCTGAATATTCCACTATCCTGATCCTTAAACCGGGAAATTGCATTGTTTGCCAAAAAGCCATGCCCGTTTCTCCGTCATGCGCTATTTTATCAATTGTTGTCCAATCAATTGTAGTAAATGGTATATTGCTCATACCGCAGTGTTATATTTTGAACTTCAGTAAAATTATGATTTTGTTTTATGAATGCCAGCTTGTTAGCCCTCCATAAAATATTAACCTTTAATAAAAAGAAACGTATAAAATGTAGCTCATGCTGCTGAGCACTGTAACTGCTTTTAACTATTGTTGATCTATATCTTCAAAAAATGAATGGCTTAAAATATTTACTAATAATTTTTTTTACTGCCATATCTGCATCGTTATTTTCTCAAAACAGGCAGCTTCATTTTGAGCACCTGGAATCTGCAAACGGTCTTTCTGAAATTAACCCTAACTGCATTTTTCAGGATAGCCGGGGCTTTATCTGGTTAGGTACAGGCGATGGACTTAACCGTTACGATGGCTATAAATTTAAGATCTACCGTAATGATCCAACCGACCCAACAACTATTACCAATAATTATATTGCTGATATTGCCGAGGATGATAACGGTAATCTTTGGATAGCAACATCCGAGGGCTTAAATAAATTAGATCGTAAAACAGATCGTTTTAAACGTTATGCGCACAATGGTAAGAACAACAAAAGCATATCTGAAGACAACGTAAGCAGGATAATTTATGCAGGCAATAATAAATTATGGCTCGGCACCTCAACTCAGGGCCTAAATTTATTTGATATCAAAACCGGAGAATCAATACATTTCAAAAATAAAAAAGGCAACCCCAACAGCTTAAGCAGCAACCGGGTAACCACCCTATATAAAGATCGCCAAAATAATTTATGGATTGGCACTTTTGACCAGGGCCTTAATCTTTACCGGCCTAAAAGCAACGATTTTATAAGTTTTAAACATAATGACAGGGATGCCACTTCTATATCGGCAAACCGGGTAACCAGTATTTTGCGCGATCGTGATAACCACCTTTGGGTAGGCACTTTTGAGCATGGCCTAAATTTATTTAATGATACCACCAGCACCTTTCGCCATTTTGTTAATGATCCTGCAAATGATAACTCGCTGGCAAATAATAGTATTCAAAGTATTGCCGAAGGTATTAGTCAAAGCATTTGGATAGGAACCGAAAACGGAGGTATCAGCATTTTTAATTACAACAAGCAGCATTTTGCAACTTACAGGCATGATGATGTTGACAACAGCAGTATAACCAACAACTCTGTAGATGTAATTACTAAGGATAACATGGGCAATATGTGGATTGGGATGTTTGGTGGTGGAGTAAATTTTTTAAAAAGAAGTACGGCCAGCTTTGCTCATTTTAAACATACCTCTTCAGGCAGAAGCCTGTCAAATGATTTTGTGTTGTGTTTACTTGAAGATAAAAACCAGGACATCTGGATAGGTACCGATGGCGGGGGATTAAATATCCTTGATCGTAAAACAGGGTTATTTACATCATATCAACACAAAAATGCCGATAAAGCAAGCATATCCGGCAACTATGTGCTTGATGTGAAACAGGATGACAGGCAAAATCTTTGGGTTGCCACCTGGGGAGATGGGTTGAACTATATGGACTTAAAAACCAGGAAATTTAAATCCTACAAACATAACCCGGCCGATGCTTCAAGTATAGGTGCAAATGATGTTTATGAGGTTGCTATTGATAAAGAAAAAAAAGTATGGGCCGGTACTTTTGGCGGTGGAGTAAGTGTGTATCAGCCAGCCACCAATAATTTCATTACCTATAAAAATAACCCAAAAGATACAACGAGTTTAAGCAGTAACATCATCAATTCTATTTTTTGTGATAAAGCCGGGAATATCTGGATAGGTACCAATGATGCAGGGTTAAACCTGTATGATAAAAAAACAAATTCCTTTATCCGCTTCATGCACCAAAAAAGCGGGAATAGCATCAGCAATAATACGGTAGTTGATATTTATGAGGATCATGCCGGTAATTTATGGCTGTGTACTTTTGGTGGGTTAAACATGCTCAATCCTAAAACCAGGCGGTTTAAAGCCTTTACCACAAAGGATGGCATGTCAACAAATTTTACTTCCGCCACCCAGGAGGATAGTAAAAATGACTTATGGATTAGTACCAGCAAGGGGCTGGTGCTTTATGACCCTTATCATAAAACTTTTAAAAACTTTACTATTGAAGATGGCCTGCAGGGCGATGTATTTAAACCTCATGCAGCATTAAAAGATCATTTGGGTAACATCTATTTTGGCGGATTGAATGGCTTTAACAGGTTTAACCCCGATATGATAAAGGGGGGAACCAATGAACCCATA
The DNA here is from genome assembly GCF_056405015.1 of Mucilaginibacter sp. P2_A4. Classification (NCBI taxonomy): domain Bacteria; kingdom Pseudomonadati; phylum Bacteroidota; class Sphingobacteriia; order Sphingobacteriales; family Sphingobacteriaceae; genus Mucilaginibacter; species Mucilaginibacter sp. P2_A4. Next base: position 249,195 of record NZ_JBFUCX010000002.1, read on the forward strand.
TTAAGATTGACCGATTTTGAATTATTTAACAAATCGGTACCGGTAAGCAAAGGGGGCAATGATCCTTCGCCATTAAAGCAGGAAATTTCAGAAACAAAGTCCATCACACTCAAATATAACCAGTCCATTATATCATTTGAGTTTGTATCCTTAAGTTTTATATCGGCCAACAAGCAGGATTATGCTTACATATTAGAAAACTTTGATAAAACCTGGAACTATGTGGGTAGCAAAAACACGGCTGTTTACACCAACGTGCCACCCGGTAATTATGTGTTTAAAGTTAAGTGCAAAGATAATTCTGGTAATTGGTCGGCTAAACAGCTAAGCCTTGAATTAATAATCGTTCCGCCATTTTGGGATACCTGGTGGTTTAAAACAATAGCCGGGTTAGCTATTGCAGGACTAGCCTGGGGAATATATCGCTACAGGATAAGCAGCATCATTAAACAAAAGCGAAAGCTGGAGAAGGAAGTAGAAGAGCGTACTCACGAAGTGCTGCAACAATCAGAAGAGTTAAAATCGCAATCAGAAAATCTGCAGACTTTGAATGAGGAATTGCAGGCCCAATCAGAAGAACTGATGGATCAGCGGGAGCAGGAGCAGCAAGCCCGGCAGGAGGCCGACCGGGCCAACCAGGCCAAAAGTGTTTTCCTGGCCACCATGAGCCATGAGATCCGTACCCCTATGAACGGGGTTATAGGTATGGCTTCGCTGCTGATGGAAACCGAATTGAACGAAGAGCAAAAAGAGTTTGCAGAAACTATTGTAACCTGTGGCGATAACCTTGTTAATGTGATCAATGATATCCTGGATTTCTCCAAAATAGAATCGGGCAGTATGGATCTGGAGCATGATGATTTTGATCTGAGGCAGAGTGTTGAAGAGGTAATGGATCTTTTCTCCAAACGAAGTTCCGAGCGGAATCTTGACTTGATATACCAGATAGATTATGCGCTGCCTGTGCAAATTGTAGGTGATAGCCTGCGTGTTAAACAGGTATTGATCAACCTGGTTAATAACGCCATAAAGTTTACCCAACAGGGTGAGGTGTTTGTTGATATTTTCCTGGTGAAGGATTTTGGCCATGACGAGATTGAGATCGGGTTTAGTGTTAGGGACACAGGTATTGGCATTCCCGAAAATAAGATTCAGAATCTTTTCCAGGCATTTTCGCAGGTTGATTCATCAACAACGCGCAAATATGGTGGTACCGGTTTGGGGCTCATCATAAGCGAGCGCCTTGTAAAGCTAATGGGGGGCGAAATTGGGGTAGAAAGCATCTACGGACAAGGCTCGGTTTTCAAGTTCAGCATTAAAGCAAACCGGAGTAAAATACCATCAACATACCACTTATATCCCTCAAATCTGGCCCAGGTTGAAGGCAAAAAAGTACTGCTGGTTGATGATAATGATACTAATTTACTCATCCTCAAAAACCAGTTGCAGCAATGGAAACTGGAACCAATACTTGCCACATCTGTAAAACAGGCGCTTGGAATTTTAAAACAGGATAAAAGTATATCACTTGTTATAACCGATATGCAAATGCCAAATGATGATGGTGTGAGCATGGCTAAAGCCATTAATAAAAGTGCAAAACCATTGCCGGTAATTATGCTAAGCTCCATTGGGGATGAAACCAGGAAAAAGTTCCCGAAACTTTTTTCTGCTATCCTTACTAAGCCCGTTAAGCAAAATAATTTGTGGAAGAGCATAAACGCCGCCCTAACAAATCAGAAGGACGAATCGCCGGTAAAAGATGAGCAAAAGGTTTTACTGCAAAATGGTTTCGCTTTGGAGCACCCCTTGCAAATATTGGTGGCCGAAGATAACCTTATTAACCAAAAATTAGTTGAGCGCGTACTGAATAAATTGGGCTACACCATAGATATGGTGAACAATGGCTACGAGGTACTTGAAAAAATAACCGAAAAGCAGTACGATGTGGTTTTAATGGATGTACAGATGCCCGAACTGGATGGCCTTGAAGCAACTAAATTTATCCGTAACCAGGCTGCTATAAAACAACCCTACATAGCTGCTATGACAGCCAATGCCTTATCTGAAGATAAAGAAGCCTGCCTGAGTGTAGGCATGAACGATTATATATCAAAACCTATGCGGATTGATGAGCTGATAGAGCTGTTGAAACGGGCAGATATCGCGAAGGTGGAGATTGACAAAGGTATAAGGGTAAAGGATTAGAGCCTGGAAATGGGAAGAATTCGATACGGCTTTATCTTTTTTACCCCAATTGTTCAATGTCTTTAGCGATCCTATTTTTTTCGCTGGCGGTTTTGGTAAGTTTTAGTGCGGTTTGCAAATGGTTTAGAGCTATTTGTTTATTCACATCTGTATAAAGGTGTCCCAGTAAAACATGATATAAATGATTATCGGTGAGCTTTAGCTTCTCGGCTTCAATGATAGCCTCCTGTTTGCCGCGGGCCTTATATAAGGCATAGGTACGGTTTAAGGCTGCAGCAGGTGAGTAGGTAATTTGTAGCAGGCGGTTATAAAGTTGTAAAATGCCCTCCCATTTTTGGGCGGTATCATCCTTAACCGTATGCCAGTAGGCTATTGCGGCTTCTAAATGGTATTTGTTTATTTGGTTTCCCTTTGATGCAAGGTTGAGGTAGTGTTTGCCTTTTTCAATCAGCTCTTCATTCCAAAGATTGGTATCCTGGTCATCATAGCGAATCATTTCGCCCTGCTCATCTGTGCGGGCGTCAAAGCGCGATGAGTGGAAACACATGAGCGCCATCAAAGCGTTTGCTTCGGGCAGGTTGGTGGCCTCGTTTTCTATAAGCAAATAGGTAAGGCGCATAGCTTCCAGGCAAAGATCCTTGCGTAGCGTGGTATCCTGGCTGGTGGAATAGTACCCTTCGTTAAACAATAAATACAAGGTTGTTAAAACACTTTGTATTCTTGCACCTATCCCCGCCAATGCCGGAAACTCAATTTTAACCTTTTGTTCCCGCAGTTTTTCCTTCGCTCTGAATAAACGCTTGTTAATAGTTGCCCTGTTTGATAAAAAGGCATCGGCAATTTCATCTATCCCAAACCCGCAAAGGATGCGCAAGGCCAGGCCAATCTGTGCTTCGGGAGGCAATACCGGCTGGCAAATGGCAAACATCAACTGCAGCTGGCTGTCCCTGATATGCTTATCAGAAAGATCAATTTCAAAATCTATATAATCCTGCTGCGTGGATTGAAGTATAGGGGTGATTTTTTGGTTAAAGATCTTGTTTCGCCGTAAATGGTCCTTGGCCCTGTTGCGGGCTACCGCATAAAGCCAGGCTACCGGGTTATCGGGTAAGCCTTTGAGTCCCCAGGTTTCGGCGGCACTCAAAAAAGTTTCGCTGGCAATATCCTCGGCTATCTCCGGGTATTCAAAGCCAAAATGCTTGTACAGCACCGATACTATTTTTCGGTATTCGGTGCGGAATAGATGGGGCAGCAGCTCTGTTTTGTTCATCACAATAAAAATGCCACCTCCTGCAACAGAAGGTGGCTCAATTATTTTACATATTCATCGGTACAATCTGGCGCACTTCTACATTGCCGCCAACACGCAGAATTGGGCAGCCTTTTGATATTTCTGTAGCCTCTTCCAAGGAATCGGCCCTGATGATGGAATAACCACCTATCAATTCTTTAATTTCAACATAAGGGCCATTGGTAACTACTTCGCCCGGCCTTACAACAGAACCGGTACCACCATACAGGCGGTTTCCATTGCTAACCAGTTTGTTTTGCGCTGCAATGCCGCCCAGCCAGTCCATCCATTGTTTCATGGTATTTTGCATTTGCTCTGGCGAAGGCGCTTCTGCACCTGGTGTTTCAACTTGTCTGAAAATCAATAAGAACTCGTTCATGATGTGTTAAATTTAGTGATTAAAACCATAAGACGATTGGTTTTTGCCGAATAGGACAATGCCTGTAAAAAAATATTAAAACAGGCAATTCCCTGTTCAAGATACATCAAATTTGTAATTGATAAATCTTTTGATTTAAATGTAGCATTTTAAAAAAGCCTGTATCTAAACGGGCATAAGCAACAGTGTATGTCGTTCGAGGAAATCTACGATACTTATTATAATAAAATATTCCGCGTATGTATGGGGTACATGAATGATCATGAGCGGGCCCGGGATGTTACGCAGGAAACTTTTATTGTGGTATGGCAAAAGCTGGGGCAGTTTCGTAACGAATCGGCTATTGGTACCTGGATCTTCCGGATCGCATCAAACTATTGCCTCCGCCAGCTGGAAAAACAAAACCGGATGCCCTTTGGCGAAATGCCTGTTGACCTGGAAGATAAACCACCACCAGACATCGAAAGCCAGGTGCAGCTGCTGTACAAATGCATAGCCGAACTGCCAGAGATCGACCGCATTATTATTTCGCTGGAGCTGGAAGATATTAAGCAAGCCGAAATAGCCAGTATTACCGGCCTCTCAGAAACCAATATCAGGGTAAAAGTTTACAGGATTAAGGAAAAACTATCTCAAAAATTCAAAAGATATGAGCAGCAATATTGATTTTAAAGCCCTTTGGCAGCAGCAGCCCGATGCCGCAAAGCCCGATATAAATACGGTGATCAGCAAAGCGATGGATTTGAAGCGCAAAACCAGGAGTAAATTAATATGGAGTAACCTTACGTTGGCGGTAATCAGTATTATCGTAATTATGGTTGGCATTAATTTAAATACCCATGTACTTACCACTAAAGCAGGTATAATCCTGATCATTTTTCCCATCATTTCTTTTGCTTTAATAAATAGTGGTTTGTACCTCAATATGTTTAAAAGTCACCCGGATGCTGATACATTCACTTATTTGGCCGAATTGGTTGCTATACAAAAGAAGCAACGTTTTATTCAAACCAAGGTGCTGAACCTATACTTTTTGTTTTTGGGGGCAGGGCTGTTATTGTATATGATTGAATTTGTTAAAAAGATAGGTGTTTTATGGGGAAGTGTGGCTTACATATGTCCGCTTGCAGCATTAGTATTTGTTTATTTTTATATAAGCCCAAAGGAATTTAGAAGGCAACAAGCCGAAATGAATGCGGCTATAGAAAAATTACAGGCTATTAATGATCAGTTGGTGACCACTAGGGGAATGGAATAGTTTTAAACATGATAATCGATATAGATGCTAATTGTGGGCATGGGTTTGAAACAAATTCAATAGCTTTACATCTAAATACCATGGAAGGTCAAAAAATAACTCAGGCAATAGCAACTTTATTTAAAGGGATTGATGACCGTGATTGGCCGTTGGGGTTAAGCGTATTGGCAAAAGATGTTTTTCTGGATTATTCGTCGATGAACAATACAGAGCCATCTGTATATAATCACGAACAGGTAATTCATGCCTGGGAATCCTTTTTAACTGGATTTGACAAAACCGAACACCAACTTTCGGAATTTAAAGTGCAGCTTCATGACAAGGAGGCCGATGTGTTTTATGTTGGTAAAGCCGATCATTTTATTGGTGATGAAGTTTGGACAACCATTGGCACCTACAATACCAAACTGGAGAAACAAAACGGTAAATGGTTAATTGTTTATCACCAAATAAACCATGACAGGCAAAGTGGTAATACCAGCCTGGCAAAGCTGGCTCATCAAAATATATTAGCAAGGCGTAATAAGTAGTAATTTATCAGCGGTGAGCTGTTGAAAATGCCCTGATACCGGTCAGCATTACGCCGAGGCATCTTTTAAAATGACCAACCTTTTAGTTTACCGGTTTTACTGAAATATTAACCCATGAAACATCACCACTATAAAGCTACTATCAACTGGACGGGTAACACGGGTGAAGGAACAAAAGATTATCGCTCTTACGAGCGTAGTCATATCATTAGCAGCACGGGTAAGCAGGATATTTTAGGTTCATCAGACCCGGCTTTCAGGGGAGATAAATCCCGCTATAGTCCCGAGGATCTGTTGCTTTCATCCGTATCTGCCTGCCACATGTTGTGGTACCTGCATCTTTGCACTACAGCCGGTATAGTAGTTACAGCTTATGAAGATAGGGCAGAAGGCACCATGGCAGAAACCAACGATGGCGGCGGTTATTTTACCCGGGTAATACTAAAACCCTTGATTACGCTGAAGGATGCTGCTATGCAAACCAAAGCGGATGAGCTGCATCATGAGGCTAATAAATTGTGCTTTATTGCCAACTCGGTAAAGTTTGAGATTTTGCATGAGGCGGAGTATAGGATGGAAGATGACTTGTCCTGACGTAGTTTAACTCAATGAAAGATATTCCTGTACATCTGCTAAAAGAACGTGCCACATCTGGCCTGGAGATTGCTCGTTTCCTGGAAGGGGATATGCCTAAGGATGATGAGCCGATTGGTGCGCACAGGGACGATCACTATATATTTTTTGTTTTAGAGGGTGGTTCAGCATCATTGATGATCGATTTTCATGAAATTGAATTTCAGTCCGCTAATCTTTATTATGTGTTGCCGGGGCAGGTGCATCACCGGATCAAAAATGATGGTGCTTTTGGTTGGTTTATAGCCATAGATACCATGCTGATATCAACCGATTACCGAACTATTTTCGAGAACCAGTTGTTGTTACAGCAACCATTTAGCTTAAACGATACACAGGCGCGTCATTGCAAAAGCCTGTTAAGCCTTCTTTATGAAAAGTATCGGGAGGATGATCAGGGTACATTTTATCTGTCTGTAGTCCACTCGTTACTGCAATCTTTTTTGGGGATTGCTGCCGTATGTTATAGCCAAACTGGTAATGAACGCTTAGCACTTTCGCGCCCGGCACAATTGGCCCAGCAATTTAAAAAGCTCTTGGTTGAGCATGTGCGCGAGTTGAAAAGTCCATCGGCTTATGCCGTAAAACTGCATGTATCAGAAAGCTACCTGAACGAAGCGTTAAAAAAAGCGACGGGCTTTTCTGTAAGCTATTGGATCCGGCAGGAAATTATATTGGAGGCCAAACGTTTGCTGTACTATAGCCAGTTGAATGTTAAAGAAATTGCCCATGTGCTGGGGTATGAAGACCATGCCTATTTTTCGAGGTTTTTTAAAAAAGCGGAAGGCATCACGCCTTTGGCTTTCAGGGCCGATTACCGTAAATAGTCCAATCATTACCGGAGGTATGCCATTTTATTTAGTATAAATAGCCCCTTTCTTTGTGTTAATAAAATTAACACACCATGGAAACATCTACTCTTAACAAAATTAAACAACGAGCCGGTAAACTGTTTGAAAGCAAATTGCAAACCGGAAACGTGCTTGAGGTTAGGTATTGGGAACCCTGTACTATGATAGAAATAGACCTGCACCTGCCACAAATAGATATGGCCGAATGGAGCGAGATTCCCTATATAAAATTTAAAGTGGATATGCTCACCTTTAGAGACTACACGCCATCTGGCTGGGATGCAGAAACCCATACCTGCACCATTTATGTTGATGCTGCGCATAATGGGCCGGGCAGCAACTGGGCCAGGCAATTAAAAAAGGATGATACGGTAAGCTATCTTAAAGCGGGAACAACAAATCAGAGCCCGGTTGGCACATCGGCGGCCATCGTTGCCTTAGGCGACGAAAGCAGTATGGGGCATTTATTGGCCCTACAAAAAATGGTACTGCCCCATACGCGTTTTTCGGGCGGGGTAGTGATCGGCAACGAGCATCACCGCAAATTGTTTAATGAATATTTTTGGACACCTATTGAGCCTGTGCCCCGCCGTGATGTTTACGGCCACCACAGCCTTATAGAGTGGGTGCTTGATCAGCGTTACAGTCTTGATAATACCGTTTTTTATTTGGCGGGTAACAATACCATGGTAGCCCAGTTGCGCAAAATGCTCAAAAGTCAGGGCTATCCTTCGGGCCAAATTAAGGTACAGGGTTTCTGGGGTTAAGTTTAAAAAAACTAACGGTAAAGACTTGTAAGGTAATTTGCAATCCGTAGGCCTACAGGTTACCTAAGGGATTCCACATATTGGGATTGCCTCTTATGAAGGTTAGGTACTCAATAACTTCCTCAATTTCGGTTACACTTAGGGTATTTTCGCCTGCTGTATATGAAAATACGTTGGCAGGCTGTTCAAAAGCAACGAAGCCTAAGTAATCAGGATCGGTAATTTTATCCATGTGCAAAATATCCTCCTTGCTGAAGCTTTGTTTCACGTCGCCTTTAGCCCGGTCAATAAATAAACTATAGGTATAGCTTATTACCGGGTGTCCATTCAGGTGTGCTTCGGTATCAGGAATAGCCATTAAATGACGGTGGCTTTTCAGCGTAAAGAAGAGCGGTTTCATAATTGGATAATGAAAGTTAACAATTTATTTTCTAATAGCCTGATCTATATCGACTTTTATTTTAGTGTTGCGTGATTAATAGGGCAACTGTCGCAATTGCACCCTCAAAATGTCTGGTATTACCATTGTAGTTTGAGGTAATCATTCCTAAATTCGGTTACAAAAAAGAAATTAAATATGGAAAGTTCAAGTAATCAGGATGATACCAATGCCGAACGCATCAATATTATTGAAACCACAAAAATGATTTATGCCAGACATGCGCACCTTGAGGGTTCAAAATTTGTAATGTTAAAAATGAGTAAGTCAAGTTTTAACGACGTTGATTTGAGTAATTTAAAAATTGTAAATGCCAATTTAAGCGATCTTGAAATTGAAGGAGCACAATTGGGCGGGGCTTATTTACACAATATTGGTATGCCACCTAAAGGGCATCCCGCTTATGATGAAAATGCAAAACAGCGCCCCCTGCGCTTTGAGGATTGCGACCTGGAAGCCAGCACAATAACCAATTGCAACCTTAAAAATGTGGCCATAACTGATTGCAATACTGAAGGCATGACCATTAATGGTATTTTGGTTGATGATATGCTAAAAAGTTACAGGCAATAAAATTATTAATAATAAATATGGTACTATGTATTGTATAGTACTGTGTTTTGTATTAGCTTTGTGATGACATTGATTACCAACAATTAGCATCATGAAAAAAATACACCTTTTAATTGCTTTGGCGGGCTTAATAACCCTGGCAACAGCCTGCCGCTTTGGCGGAAGACATACCACCATTGTAGAGAACAGCAATGGCACAAGCGTGAAAATTGAATACCGTGGGCAAACCTATTTTACCGAAGATGGAAAGGGTATCAAAAGTATTTCGCCACATGGATCGGTAAAATTTAGTCATAATAGTGACGATTTGGTAGCAGAAAACGATAACGGCCGGATCATTTATGAAATAAACGGTGGCGGTAAAAAAACTCACCTTGATGATGATGATAAGGCTTTTTTAGCCAGGGCTGTTAAGGAAATGATTAAAAGGGGGCATAATACCGATGGGAGGTAACGCTCAATTGAATTGGTCCCTGGATCCCAATAAAAAGCCAGTGATTGATGAAAATAGATCGTCATTGCCTACCCATGACGTTTTTTTACAAAAAAACTTTTTGTCATCCTGAACGCAGTGAAGGATCTATTATTCGCCATGCTTTTTCGCCCTGTAAATCTGCGAATAGATCCTTCACTGCGTTCAGGATGACAAGTCTTTTAAACGTCAATTCTTTTTCAGAGTTCACGGATTTTGCCACTCGCGATGGCATGCAAATATGTGTTAATGAGTCAAATTTGGACAGCTTCTTAAATTAATGGTTATTTGAAAACCCTGCAATCGGGTGTTTTCAAGGCCAAAACAACCACCCTTCGTTGCAACCAGGGGGAGATTAGAAAGTAATAGATTCTATTACAACTGATATAAATCAGCCTATGTAGGTGTATTTAATACACTTCTGTAGCTTACCGTATCAGAACAATATTTCGATGTGATTTATAATTGTACAACTAACTGATTATGAGTGTGTTTTTTGTGCAATTTACTTGGTATTAAACCGTATTATTTAACTAACAAGTAATTATAAATCAATTATTTATATCTTTTTTTATTGCTTTATTCAAATTAACTTTCTTAATTTGGGATATCGGAACCGCCCTCCTGATTGGCGACGTTGCACCGGTGAACCAATTAAAATACACCATGAATAAAAAAGCAATATTTACCTGTTTTATAGCCGGTGGTTTACTGCCTGCTCAGCTGGTAAATGCCCAGGTAAAAGCGCCATTCTCTACTAAAAATAAGAATGTAAAAGTTATTGTTTCTGATAATGAAGCTGGTGTTAAATTTAAAAATACCGAAACATTAAAGTTTACAGATAGCCCTCAACCCGGCGAAACAGAGGTTTCTGTGTTTGTTGATCCGGCAAAATCATTTCAAACCATGCTTGGTATTGGTGGCGCGTTAACTGATGCATCTGCCGAAACTTTTTACAAGCTACCTAAAGACAAACAAAAAGAGCTTTTAACGGCCTATTACGACAAACAAAAAGGTATTGGCTATACCTTGGCCCGTACCAATATCCAGAGCTGCGATTTTTCGAGCGAAAGCTATAGCTATATAAAGGAGGGCGATGCCGCGCTGAAAACCTTTAACATCGGGCATGACAGGGCTTACCGAATTCCTTTTATAAAAGCCGCGATGGTCGCTGCAGGCGGTAAACTTACTTTATTTGTATCGCCATGGAGCCCGCCCGCGTTTATGAAAGATAATAACAGTCTTTTACACGGCGGTAAGCTTTTGCCAAAGTACTATCAAAGCTGGGCTAATTTTTATGGCAAATTTATAAGGGCTTATGAAAATGAAGGTATCCCGGTATGGGGGCTCTCGGTACAAAACGAGCCTATGGCTTCACAAACCTGGGAATCATGTAAATATACCGCCGAAGAGGAACGTGATTTTGTGAAGAATTTTTTAGGCCCAACATTACAAAAGCAAGGGCTGGCCAACAAAAAGTTAATTGTTTGGGATCATAACCGCGATTTACTTTACCAGCGGGCAAGCACTATCCTGGAAGACCCAGCCGCTGCAAAATACATCTGGGGCATAGGTTTTCACTGGTACGAAACATGGACAGGAGCAGGGCAGCAGTTTGATGCTGTAAGGCGCACACACGAAGCTTTTCCTGCCAAAAACCTAATTTTTACTGAAGGCTGCATCGAAAAATTTGATTTTAATAAAATTAACGATTGGTCGCTTGGTGAAACATATGGCCTGGCCATGATCAATGATTTTAATGGCGGTACAGTAGCCTGGACAGATTGGAACATCCTGCTGGATGAAAAGGGCGGACCAAACCACGTAGGCAACTTTTGCTTTGCACCTGTACATGCCGATTTACGTAATGGCAGCCTGATTTACACCAGCTCATACTATTACCTGGGCCATTTCAGCAAGTATATTCAATCTGGTGCCAGGCGTGTAGCAGCTGTAGCCAGTAGAGATAAGCTTTTAACTACAGCTTACCTAAACCCTAATGGCAAATTAGCCGTAATAGTAATGAATAAAACCGACGAGAAAATTGAATACAGTTTATGGATAAAAGGCAAAGCTGCTAAAACAACCAGCATGCCACACTCCATTGCTACCCTCATAGTAGAATAAAGACCTTTTTATAAATCAACTAAATCTCAGATGTATGGTGGATCATTTATGGTCCACCATTATCATTACCGGGTAATGGTCTGATGGTAATTTGGCCTCGTACTTTTTAGTTGTATCTGTCAATATCCCATACCTTTTGTCCGGAGGTGCAGATTCGTCTCTCTGAATTACTCAAACACCACAGTCTTGTTTTTAGAAACAAACACCCGATCTTCAAATATCAATTTTAAGGCTTTAGCTAATACCGATGTTTCAATTTCCTGGCCGGCCTTTACCATGGTTGCTGCAGTAAAGGAATGATTTACCGGGATGATTTGCTGGGCAATGATGGGACCTTCATCCAGCTCGTTTGATACAAAATGGGCTGTAGCGCCTATCAGCTTAACGCCGCGTTCAAAAGCCTTTCGGTAGGGATTAGCGCCAATAAAGGCAGGTAAAAAGGAGTGGTGAATATTGATTATCCGCATAGGGAATTTTGCCACAAAGGCCGGCGATAAAATGCGCATGTATTTGGCCAGTATCACATAATCCGGCGCATGTTGTTCAATGGTATCGCTTATTTTTTGTTCAAACTCTTCCTTGCTTGTTTGCTCATGCGAGATATGGTAAAAAGGCATATCGAAACGTTCGCAAATGTTTTGCAGGGTGGCATGGTTGCCAATTACGCATTGAACGGTTGCCCCAAGCGTTTTAAAATAATTACGAATAAGTATATCGGCAAGGCAATGGTACTCTTTGGTTACCAGCACAACCACTTTTTTATAGGGGATAGGGTTAACCGAAATAATAGCGCCGGCTGGTAAAATTTCTTTAAGTTTTTGTTCAAGATTTTCATTGTTCCCATCTTCAACTTCCAGGCGCATAAAAAATATGTCCTCGCTTTTATCAACATGTTCACGCATCGAAACGATGTTCAATTGGTATTTTGCTAATATGGCCGATATGGAAGCAACAAGGCCCACCTGGTCTTTACACTGGATAACAATAATCATGCTTTAATGATACAAAGAATTTTGTTGAAATTAATGATTAAGTAAATATTTCAAATATTTATAACCCCTTGTATCATAGTGATAAGTGCCTCCGTAATGTTCTATGTAACCTGATATGATGAAATACTTTACCCTTGTAATTGCCGCGCTTTTATTGTGCGGTGTGAGTTCCTGTCATAAAAATGGCTCGCCGGGCCCTGCATCTACATCAATAGTTGGCAGGTGGCGTTGGGTAAAATCTGTTGGTGGCATAGCCGGAATGACTGCAACACCGGCAAGTAATGGTTATAACTTAACCCAGGTTTACGATGCAAATAGCACTTTTAAATTGTACAAAAATGACTCGCTTGAATTGCAAAGCAAGTATTCAATCATCAGGAATTTTAAATATCAAACGCAAACCATTGATCTTTTGAAGATTGGTGATGATGAATCAAACAGGGCGGATTTTACCGTCAGGAATGATACACTATATGCATCAAATATGTTGTTTATAAGCGATGGTTTTAGCTCCGTATACGTGAGGGTTAAATAAAATTTAATAAGCCGTTTTAAAAGTCATCCCGTAAGGCCTTTAGCTTAGTTCGGGTCCCGCAGGCAAGGTGAAAGATTGCCTTGCAAGCGGGATGCAGGGTTGGCAGAAATGCCAACCCTGCATGACTTTATTTTTTATCCCCATCCGGCACAAAGTTTACTTCCTGCCCGGCATCAAACACTACATATGCCCGTCGCCAGGGTTCATCGTCTATCAGCTTCCATTGATGGGCTGTACCGGTTGTATCGGTGGCTATCAGTATTTCACCCGGCCGTAAAATGAAAGTTTCGCCGTGGCGGGTTTCAAATTGCAATGTGCCCGATAGATTAATCACATATTGGTTGGCAGGAGCGTTGTGCCAGTCATAAAACGAATGCGGCGGCGATTCCTGGAACCTGATGGTTGAAGCCTGGTTAAAAATCATTTCGGTTACTGTTCCTGCTTGCACATGGGAGTGCCCGTCATCACCGGTATATAGTTTATAAGCTTTTATCATTTTTATTTACTTATTGCAATGGTTGCTAAGCTAATATATTTATGATTTTTAACTTTGGTGTTTGCATAATGCGTTTGTAATAATTTAAGCTAAAACTTATTGCTATTTTATTGGTTTCATAAAACTATGACCCCGCCTGTAACCAGAAAATTCCAGTTTTTTCCATTCCTGGTCAGTTTATTAATTACACTGGCAATAGGTATAGTTGCTGCATTGTTTACCCGGCCCCAAATTGCCGGCTGGTACAGTGTGCTTAAAAAGCCATCATTTAACCCGCCACCCTGGCTTTTTGCCCCGGTATGGATAGTGATTTATTTTATGATAGCCACAGCCGCTTACCTGGTTTGGAAACACCGTAGCCGCAAACCTGCCTTTAAAATAACCCGTACTATTTACTTTGCACAGTTGAGCCTTAACTTTTTATGGTCGATAGTGTTTTTTGGCTTGCACCAGGTATTTGGAGCCCTGATCATCATTGTATTGCTGTGGATAAGTATTGTTTTAAATATTAACTGGTTTAATAAATACAATAAGGTTGCAGGGAAGCTGCTTTGGCCCTATTTGCTGTGGGTAAGTTTTGCCGGTGTACTTAACGCGAGTATTTATTTACTAAACAGATAGTACAAAAAAACACTATTTTTATTGCGAACATTTTAACACTTGGTTTATTAACAGATGAAAAAAATATTGCTTTTATTGTGCCTTGTTGCTGCTTCACACAGCTTTGTTTTTGCGGATGCGATAGCCATAAATCATTTTGTAGTTAAAGAAAACCCTTTCGGGACAGACCAGGTGGCTATTATAGCTACAGACACGGCCGGGGTAACACAGGAGAACGTAAACGGCCGGTTCACCTTTATTATGAACGGCTTTGAGTACCAGTTAAAGTTTGAAAAGGGGGTTGCCTTTTACAGGCAAAAGATAGATCGCTCCACCTTTTTATATGCCAAGCATGTTAACGAAAGTGGCACCCATGGCATACTGTATTATATTTACAAGCACGATAGTAAATTAAGCCCTATTCATATCAGTATTATGTTCCTGATCGCTATCCCGCTAATCTTGATATTGCTGGCTTATATGTTTAAGCGGTTCATCATTATAGCGGTTATCATATTCTGCATATTCCTGTATTTTAATTACCATAATGGCTTAAGCATGCACACCTTTTTTGAAAGCGCTGTTGATGGCTTAAAGGGGTTATTTTAGCGGGGAGAGCTTAATGCAAAGGGCTCAAAATCCCTAACTATCAAAATCGCTAATTAAAAAGGCAATCCTATGCCAAAATTTAGCTGCATAAAATTATAGGTATCACCTGCATTATTGTTTGAATAAGCCGTTTTAAATGCCCCTGTATGGAAAAGTTCGTTCGGGTGCTTGAGCAGTACCCATTGGTCGGTTCCGTTAAACTGAGGGTCTTTAAATTTAAATGCTGCATCAAGCCTGAAAATAAAGAATCCAAGGTCGAACCGTAAACCTGTACCAATACCAACCGCGGTTGATTGTAAAACGTTATCAAGCCTGAATTCGCCATTCGGGCTTTCGGCTTTTTTGCCCAGTCTCCAAACGTTGCCGGCATCCACAAAAACAGCACCTTTGAGTTTTGCACCAAAAAAGTTATCTGCCAGCTTATAACGATATTCGGCATTGGCTACTATCTTTATTTCGCCAAACTGATCAAGGTATTTTAAGCGGGCAAATGATGTTGGGTCATCCTTGTAAGCAGTGGCCCTGTTAAACTGCCCGGGGCCAAGCGTGCGCGGCAGCCACGCGCGCATATCATTAGCGCCACCAGTGTAAAAGTTTTTTTCAAATATTAACTCATTGCTATTACCATAGGGCACGCCAATACCCGGATTAATGCGAAACACAAACTGCCGTTCGCCGCCCAGTGTTCGGTAAATGCGAAAGTCGATTTCTGTTTTGGTGTATTGAGAAAATGTATATCCTAAAATTTTACGCTGCCCAAGTGTATCTCTCGGGGTGTTAAAGGTGTTACCCAACAGACTCAGGAAGTTACCTCCAATATCCAGGCTTCCACGGAAATAATTAAAATTACTGTAGGAGTTTAATTCAATGGCATTATATTGAAATGTGTACTGGCTACCGGTTGTAAACACAGTGCGGCCAATTAGTTTTACATAGGCAAACCTATCATGCGCCAACAAGGTATCACGCGCGGCCGGGTCAATTACCCCTTTTGAAAATTCGATATTTATAGGCGTAACCGTATGCAGTTTGCGGCCGGTTTCGTAAAAATCGTAACTAATGGAGTTAACAAAACTTTGGCGGGTTACCAATCCCTTTTGGTAAAACAGGGAGTAGTTGGTAGAAAACGTGGTATGTGGTACACCATATTTACCCAGTAATGCAAAATTGAAAGGGGATATGATGCGTGGAAATATCAAATTTGCACCTGCCCTAAATTCCTGGTTCTGGATATTGGCGCTGCTGGCTGTATTTGTGCCATTATCAAACAAAATACTCCAGTTAAGTTTTAGCTGTAATATAGCGGCCTGCATAAACAGGTTACGGTTTGTAAACGTATTGCCTATATTGTATCCATAGCGGCCGTTTGCAAACAGAAACTCGCCTTCTACCCGGTCTGAGTAGTGTTTAAGTGGTATAATATCAATTTTTGTATTTAAGCGGTGGGTACTATCGGGAAGTTTTTCATAAGTAGGATTGGGTACATTTCTGAAAACATTTAACTCCGATAGGCGGGTGGTTGTTAGGGTTTGTTTATCAATATCGAATAGCTGCCCCTTTTTTTGATAAGTGTAATCAACAACTACACGTGGCTTAAAACGATGTGAATAATCAACAAACCTGAATTGAGAATCAACCTGTATAGTATCGGCCTTACCAACTGTTCTGCCATTACTTGCTGATATGGTTACAAGCGTATTATTAATTTTATAAACAGGGTGCTCTGTTTTACCTGCGGGGTTATCTATCATCATTTTAATATCAACTACGCTGCTGTTAAAAGTGGAGTCGTAATTAAAATTGATGTATTGCCTGTAAAAATCAAAATAACCATTGCGTTTCATGAGCAGGTAAAGCTCATCACGGTCATGTGCTAAGCTATCGGTATCAAACCGGGCACCAGGTTGTATGTGTGATATTTTATTGCGGTTTGCAAAGTAAATATTTTTGATATTTTTATCAGGAATGCTGTCTTCAATCTTACGGATATGAAACATTGGGCCTTCGTGCGCGGTAAAAATCAGCTCGGCGCGCCGTTTTTTAATCACAATAGTGTCAGTTACCCTTGCTTTCAAATAGCCGCGATTCTGGATATATTTTTCTATCTGGAAGCGCGAATATTCAACTAAGTTACTATCAAGTATGGCAGGAGCTTCGCCAATATTGCGTTTGCCGTTGTTGCTAAACCAGTAATAAAATTGAAGATTGAGTTTGTTGTTGGGTTGTTGCTCTTTATCAACGTAATTTAAAGCTACTTCTTCAAATTCTTCATCGATGCCTTTTATGGTGATTTTACGCACCAGTGCCTGATCTTTTTTTATTCCGCGGGTAACACTGCAGCCCGACCAAATAATGAGCAGCAAAATACTTAATATTGTAAGGCGGTAACCAGCAGGTTTTATATATGCTTTCAAAATCACAAATCAGTTTATTAACATCCTTACAACATAAAAAATTTAGAAGGGAACATGGCTTTTTCCTGGTTGAGGGTTATAAATCAGTAATTGAATTTATAAGCTCAGGCTACCAGGTGGATAGCATATACCATACCCCCGCAATTGCTCCAAAAATGCTGAATTTATCCCGAAAAATAAACTTTCAGGAGATTTCAATGAAGGATATCGAAAAAATCAGCACATTGAAAACCCCGCAAGATGTAATTGGTTTGATTAAAATACCAATATGGGCAACATTAAATTATAACAGACTGAAGCAAAAGTTTTCCCTGGTGCTTGATAGCATCCAGGATCCGGGTAATATGGGTACCATTATACGTACTGCCGATTGGTTTGGCATTACTGATATTATATGCAGCGAGGATACAGTGGATGTGTACAACCCTAAGGTGGTACAGGCTACCATGGGCTCATTGGCGCGCGTGAATGTGCATTACGCCAACCTGGAAGAGGTTTTACCGCAAGCAGGTTTGCCTATATTTGGGGCAATGCTTGATGGTGAAAATATTTATAACAGTAATTTTGGCACCGAAGGATTGTTAATTATGGGTAACGAAGGTAATGGAATAAGCCCTGCTATTGAACGGTTGATTACTACTAAAATAACCATCCCACGGGCTGGAAAGGCCGAATCATTGAACGTGGCAATAGCGACAGCCATACTCTGTTCTGAAATAAAAAGAAATTCAATGAAATAAATATTGGCTGGCATTAAATTAATTACTATTTTTGCAATCCTTAAAAAGAAGGTCGGGTGGCCGAGTGGCTAGGCAGAGGTCTGCAAAACCTTTTACAGCGGTTCGAATCCGCTCCCGACCTCAAGGGTATTAAAAACATTTAAAATAACAACACCATGGGCGTTACACGTTTAAAAAGAAAAGATAGAAAAAATAAAACTACTTCACGTTTAGAAGTACAGTTTTTGAAGTTGGCTACTAACCTTGAGTACGGAAGCCGTTCTGCTGAGTCAAAACACAGCCAGATAGCAAAAAACAATGCAGTTTTAGCTATTGCCTTAGGTAAGTAATTTGTTTTAGAGCGTTAAATCGCTTCAGAAAAATCTTATAAATCCTGCTGGTTTCAGAAACCGGCGGGATTTTTTTGTGCCCGAAAATTGTCTGAATCAGAATTTTCAGAATTTTAGAATTAGCAGAATCCTATATTTCTGTTACTTGAAAGTATCTCTAATACGCCATACTTTGCGCATGTACGACGCAATCTGCCAGGCATCTTCAAGGCTGACGCCAATTGAACTCCAATAATAAATAGTCCACTCATGTATGTTGAAGTTTCTCGTCAAAAGAGGCATGACTTTTTCCCAATAAAACTTTAATTTTTCTGACGATTGTTGATCATTAATTGCCTGTATGATCATTGTCATCAAGGTGAACTTAATATCTTCATCGTCTACTGCCGGATAATAATCTAAATACTTTTGAATGGATTTTGAGTCGGCAACTTCATATGGCCAATCTTGCATTAGATTATTATATGGTAGATCAAATATTTTGCTTAGTGCTAAGCAAGAATCACCAGTCCAATAGCGTTCCTTAGGTTTTGTTTTGATCCTCTTATTTCCCATTAAATATTTGCTTCAGACCGATTTATCACCAGTTTATCAAGTAGCAATTTTTAAAATTCTAAGATTCTGTTAATTCATAAATTCTGAAAATTCTGATTCAGAAGCTTCTTATTTATCCTCCCAATCAATCCAGGGCCTTCATAAATAAACCCGGTATACAGCTGCACCAGTGATGCGCCGGCGTTTAGTTTCTCAATAGCGTCGTCTGCAGAGTGAATACCACCTACTCCTATTATTGGGAATGAGCCGTTTGATTTTTTATGGATGTAGCTGATTACTTCGGTTGAGCGTTTGGTAAGCGGTTTGCCGCTCAATCCACCCATTTCTGATTTTAAATTATCGGCAGAAGTTAGGTTTTCACGGCTGATGGTGGTATTGGTGGCTATAATGCCCGCTATGCCGGTTTGCTGTACAATGTCAACAATGTCATCTAGTTGGGAATCGGTTAGGTCTGGTGCTATTTTTAATAGGATGGGGCGGCTGATACCATTTTTTGAATTGCGTTTTTGCAGCGTGTTCAGCAATTGCATCAGCGGTTCTTTTTCCTGTAGTTCGCGCAGGCCAGGTGTATTTGGCGAGCTCACGTTTACCACAAAATAATCAACCACATCAAACAGCCGGTCAAAGCATTTGATATAATCGCTTACCGCTTCTTCGTTTGGAGTTACCTTGTTTTTGCCAATGTTGCCACCAATGATCAGGTTTTTTTGTGCTCCTTTGGCATTTTTGCGAAAAGTGGCTATTCTTTCGGCAGCTACATCAACACCAAAGTTGTTGAAGCCCATCCGGTTAATAAGGGCGCCATCTGCCGGCAGGCGGAACATCCGTGGTTGTGGATTGCCGGGCTGGGGCAGGGGGGTAACCGTCCCTATTTCTACAAATCCGAAACCGAGGTTGGTCATTTCGCCCATGAGTTCGGCATTTTTATCAAAGCCGGCAGCAAGGCCAACCGGATTTTTAAATTTCAGGCCGAAGACTTCTTTTTCCAGTCGCGGGTTATTTACATCCCATATAGCCCTGCTTAAAGCGGCGCCACCCGGAAAACGGTTAAAGCGCTTTAAGTTGCGGGTTACAAAATAATGTACTTTTTCTGGATCGAACTGGAAAAGGATGGGTTTTAATAAAAAATACATGGTGCGAAGTTAGCACTTTACTCATGCTGTGTAAACCAGAATTTTATGAAAATTAATCTATGGATGATATTAATCATCCAAAAACTTGTAAAAATTTTAAGAAAGTTAAAAAAAGCCGTATAAATCTGTAAATTCGGAAATCAATATCGATCTGTTAAAACCATTTATGAATAATATATTTAAACGTAACCGACGTGATTTTTTAAAAACGGCATCAGTGGGTACTATTGCTGCTATGGGCCTACCTCAGATAGTTTCGGCCGCACTGGCTACAGAGAAACCATCGAAGAAAATAAGCTTCAATGCTGGTGATGTGATCCTTTTTCAGGGTGATTCTATTACCGACTGGGGGCGCGATCATAATAGCACCGAATTTAATACCACCAGCGCCTTAGGTTCGGGTTACGCGCTGATCACCGCATCGCAGCTATTGCTTAACCACGCTGATAAAAACCTGAAAATTTATAACAAAGGCATCAGTGGTAACAAAGTATACCAGCTGGCCGAACGCTGGGATGCCGATTGCCTGGCGCTTAAACCCAACGTGTTGAGTATTCACATTGGTGTAAATGATTTTTGGCATACACTTACCAATGGTTATACAGGTACTATTGATAATTATATTGCCGACTATAAAAAACTGATTGATCGTACTAAAGCGGCCCTGCCGGATATTAAACTGGTGATCTGCGAACCCTTTGCACAAAAAGGAGTAAAGGCGGTTGACGATAAATGGTATCCAACGTTTGACCTGTTCCGGAAAGCAGCCAAAGACATTGCCGAGCAATACGATGCGGTTTTTGTGCCCTATCAATCGGCATTTGATAAAGCGGAGAAAATTGCGCCAGCCACCTACTGGAACCGCGACGGCGTACACCCCAGCGTAGCCGGCGAAGCCCTAATGGCGCAAACATGGCTTAAAGCGGTGGGAGCATAATTTGGATTAAGGATGTAAAGAGCAAGGAGCAAGGATAGAAAAGACCTTTATTTGGTCTTTGTTCGTTGCTCCATTCATCCTTAATCTTTTGTCCTTTGTCCTTGCTCCTTTGTCCTTTCAGCTTTGCACGTAAAAGCGTATCTTTGCGCCCAAATGATTGCGATAAATAACCTTACGTTTGAGATTGGTGCGCGGGCCCTTTACGATGAAGCCAACTGGCATATAAAACCCGGTGAAAAAATTGGCTTAATAGGTGCCAATGGAACTGGTAAAACTACCCTCTTGAAAATTATTGTAGGCGACTATAAACCTACATCGGGCACCATATCAATGGCTAAGGACCTTACTATGGGTTACCTTAACCAGGATTTGCTGTCATACTCATCTGATAAAAGTATTGTGCATGTGGCTATGGAGGCTTTTGAGCGCCAAAACCAACTGCATGATGAAATAGAAGTACTGCTTCAAAAACTGGAAACCGACTACACAGAAGATCTTTTGCACAAGCTTAGCGATAAGCAGCATGAGTTTGAACTGCTTGATGGTTACAATATTGAATACAAGGCACACGAAATTTTAGCGGGTTTAGGTTTTAGCGAGGCAGATTGTCAGCGCAAACTAAGCACTTTCTCCGGAGGGTGGCGTATGCGTGTGATGCTGGCCAAGATCTTATTACAGGCGCCTGATATCCTGTTACTGGATGAGCCTACCAATCACCTTGACTTACCTTCCATCCAATGGCTGGAAGATTATTTGAAGGCATTTAACGGAGCTATCATCATTGTATCGCACGATAGGTGGTTTTTGGATAAAGTAATTAACCGTACAGTTGAATCCCGTAAAGGTAAACTGAACGTGTATGCGGGTAACTATACCTTCTACCTGGAAGAAAAAGCATTACGTGCCGAAATTCAGCGTGGCGAGTTTAAAAACCAGCAGTCAAAAATAAAACAGGAGGAGCGTTTAATTGAACGTTTCCGTGCTAAGGCATCTAAAGCAAAAATGGCGCAGTCACGTATCAAAATGCTTGATAAAATGGAGCGCGTTGATGATGTGGATGATGATAACCCAGAGGTTAACTTCAGCTTCAAATTTAGCAGGCAATCTGGTCGCCACGTAACTACTTTGGAGCATATCACCAAAAAATACCCGGCTATTGATATTTTAAATGATGCCGAAGCTATTATTGAAAAAGGTGATAAAATTGCGCTGATAGGAGCCAACGGTAAAGGTAAATCTACCTTGCTGCGTATTGTGGCAGGTGCTGATAAAGAGTTTGAAGGTACAGCTGTAACAGGCCATAACGTTACCCAAACCTTTTTTGCACAGCATCAGTTAGAGAGCCTGCACCTGGAACACCAGATATTACAGGAACTACAATCATTCGCCCCAAAACATACGGATACTGAGCTGCGCTCAATATTAGGTTCCTTTTTGTTTACCGGGGATGATGTGTTTAAAAAGATCAAAGTACTATCAGGTGGTGAAAAATCTCGCGTGGCGCTGGCAAAGGCCCTTACCGCCGATGCTAACTTTTTAGTACTGGATGAGCCCACCAACCACTTGGATATGGCATCTGTTAACATATTGATACAGGCATTGCAACAGTATGAAGGTACTGTTATTGTAGTATCTCACGATAGGTATTTCCTGGATAATGTGGCTAATAAGATTTGGTTCATTGAAGACCAGAAAATTAAACAATACCCTGGCACTTACGCCGAGTATGATGAGTGGAATGCTAAACGCAAATTAGAGCCTAAAGCCGCAGCCCCTGCCCCTCAACCTAAAAAGGAAGAGAAAAAGCCGGAGCCGGTTAAGCAGCCACAAGGCGAAAACAAGCACCAGCAGTTAAAAAAACTAAACCAGGACCTGGCTAAAATGGAAGAGCAAATTGCCGGGCTTGATAAAACAGTAAAGGAACTGGAAGCCAAATTGGCTGACACAAAAATTTATAACGACAGCCAAAAGCTGAAGGAAACCAATGCCGCCTATAACCAAAAGCAAGCTGAGTTGAAGCAGATCCAACAAAAATGGGAAACCTTAGCCGAGCAGATTTTGGAATTGGAAGCGTAAAAACTCCATATTAAAAAAAACATGTCATTGCGAGGCACGAAGCAATCGCGAACGGTGCATAGTCGATTTGTAAAGTTCGCGATTGCCACGCTGCGCTCGCAATGACATAGTTTTAAAGTAAAACATATCTATGAAACCCGTCATTGCGAGGCACGAAGCAATCCCCAATTTTACAGGGCAACCTTATAAGGCCGCTTTGCATATTGGGGATTGCTTCGTGCCTCGCAATGACGGGCGGTGGGATGTCATGGTGAGCCCGTCGAACCATAGCGGGCAAAGGCCTCTCCGCGCGAGTCTTCGACAGGCTCAGACTGACAGGCCTTTTTGGGGCTGTGTATCATGCCAACATCACTTCCACTTTAACGTTTCGCGAAATTTTACAACTCGCAATGACGCATTGTTTTCTAAATCAATAATCCTATTCCTGCTTGTCCTTGTCTCCTTCAAATCCTTCGCCCAAGCTCCCTACGATAACAATATTTACAACCCCGCCATTAAAAGCGTGGAGTTTAACGGTACAGGTAAGCAGCCATTCCCGGTAATTAACCTGGGCTCAGATGAAAAGGTGTTGCTGGCTTTTGATGATCTGCGTGGTGGCAGTCGTAATTATTACTATACTATTGAGCATTGCGATGCTAAATGGAACTCATCCAACCTATCACCTGCCGAATACCTGCAAAGTTTCCAGGACGATCGCTTGTATAACTACAGCTACTCGACCGGTACCTTTCAAAAATATACCCATTACGAACAGCTGATCCCTAATGATAACATCGCCCCCAAAATAAGCGGTAATTATATATTGAAAGTTTATGAGGATGGCGACCAATCAAAAATGGTGCTTACCCGCCGCTTATATGTTGTTGGCAAAAAAGTTTCTATCGCTGCCAACACTATAGCATCCCCCAATACACAAACGCGGCAAACCAACCAAAAGTTAAATTTTACGGTTGATTACGGAAGTTTGCAAATTCAAAACCCAACCCGCGAGATTCGTACACTGGTTATGCAGAATGCGCGTACCTCTACCGGTATTTTAAATATCCAGCCAACCAATATCCAGGGCTCCTCATTGATCTATAATGATGTAGCCATTAATGATTTTCCCGGCCGTAATGAGTTCAGGTTGTTTGATATGCGTACGTTAAAGCTTAATTCGCAGCGTGTAGCCAAAATATATAAGGATACGGCAAACATCGTAGTATTATTGGGCGACCCCATTCGCGATAGTCCCGATTATGTTTTATATTATGATAACAACGGCAAATTCTTTATCCTGAACCAGGATGGCCGGGACCCGCGCACCGATGCAGATTACGCGCATGTGTATTTCAGTCTTGCTGCCAATAAACTGGCAGGTGAGGGTATGCCATACATTGTAGGCATGTTTAACGATTATAAACTGGACGAACATAGCCGACTTACCCGCGATGAAAACGGCAGGTATTACATCAATCTGCTGTTAAAACAGGGAGTTTACGATTACGAATATGTTTGGGTTGATAAAAATAATAACGCCGACGATGTGCCTTTGGAAGGCAGCCATTTTGAAACCGAGAATGATTATCAGCTATTGGTATATTACCGGCCGCCCGCTGCCCGCTGGGATGAGTTGGTTGGCTTTAGTATGATTAATACGGTGAAGAAGTAAAAGAAAGGTCAATTTCCCTATTGTTCAATAATCATGTCATCATAGTAATTCTACCATTGTCAATAATCATGTCATTGCGAGGCACGAAGCAATCGCGAACTGTGCAGATTTCCTATGTAATGGTTTCTTTTTATATTTTTAGTATAAAATAACCTGAGCATTAACGCGCATGAAAATACATCAATACTATGTTTACATTTTAACCAATAAGGCAAATTCAGTGTTATACGTTGGTGTTACAAATGATTTGGTGAGCCGGGTATCTCAGCATAAACAAAAATTATTCAAAGGCTTTTCAGCTACATACAACTGCAATAAATTGGTTCATTACGAGGAGTTTCAGTGGATAGACGATGCTATTGCAAGAGAAAAGCAATTGAAAGCAGGCTCAAGACAGAAGAAAATTGATATAATAACCGTTAACAATCTGTCATGGAGTGATTTGAGTAATGGCTGGTACGATTAAAATGTTGGTGTGTGATCTTATGGTATTTTGAGGTTATAACGAAATAGACACAATAGGTATGGTGGATTTGCAAAGACTCACCCTGTACAGTTCGCGATTGCCACGCTGCGCTCGCAATGACATAGGATTGCCCTTTTTGAAAGTTCACGTTGTACAGTTCGCGGCTGCCACGCTGCGCTCGCAATTGACATAAGGTTAATCCTTTTTGAAAGTTTACTTTGTACAGTTCGCGATTGCCACGCTGCGCTCGCAATGACATGGGGTTAATCCTTACATGTATCATCCTTAAATAAATTCGGCATCACATTGGGTTCGTACTATATTATTTATAATTTAGTGTCGTAAATACAATTAATCCTAAATTCATTTATGATTTCTCTAAAACTCAATGCAAAGGCTGTAAAATCATACGGTCTATTGCTTATTACGCTGTTTTTTTGTGCCGGTAGTTTTGCCCAGCAAGGTCGCCAAACTATTGATTTTGATAAGGGCTGGCGCTTTAATTTGGGGGACGTGCCCCATGCCGAAAATCCGGCGACGAGTGATAGCAAATGGCGCTCGCTTAGTCTGCCGCATGATTGGAGCGTTGAAGGTAAATTTAGCAAGGATAACCCTGCAACGCCCGAAGGTGGTGCATTACCGGGTGGCATAGGCTGGTACCGCAAAACATTTACAGTTCCCACTTCATCAAAAGGGAAACTGGTTTATATTGATTTTGATGGCGTTTATCAGAAGAGTGATGTTTGGGTAAACGGACACCACCTTGGTTTCAGGCCTAATGGCTATATCTCGTTCAGGTATGAGCTTACCCCTTATTTAAACTTTGGCGGTAATAACGTGATAGCCGTTAAGGTTGATAACTCTGTTCAGCCAAATTCGCGCTGGTATTCAGGCTCTGGTATTTACAGGAATGTGTGGTTGGTTACTACCAATAAGGTTGCTATTAACCATTGGGGAACTTATGTTACCACAACAGATGTAAGTGATGCATCAGCAAAAGTAAATTTGAAGGTGCAGGTTAAAAATGCTTCCGCATCGTCATCAGTAACAGTGAAAACTACGCTTTATGATGCTGCGGGTAAAGTGATTGCTGCAGGTGGGGCTATTTCATCAAAAGAGCAATTAAAGGATACTGTATTTGAAACAGAAGCAACACTGACAGTTAAAAATCCACAATTGTGGAGCGTTGATAAGCCTTATTTATACAAAGCAGTTACGCAAGTGTTATCAGGCAAAACCGTTATTGATACATATAATACTCCTGTAGGTATCCGCTATTTCAACTTCGATGTTGATAAAGGTTTTAGCCTGAACGGCAAAGCGATGAAGATTTTAGGCGTATGTGATCACCACGATCTGGGTAGCCTTGGCGCTACTATTAATACCCGCGCGTTGGAGCGTCAGCTGCAAATTTTAAAAGCGATGGGCTGTAATGGTATCCGTACCTCGCACAACCCTCCGGCTCCTGAGTTGCTTGATCTGTGCGATAAAATGGGTTTTATTGTGATGGATGAGGCTTTTGATACCTGGGAATGGGCAAAAGCTAAATACGATTATCACCTGTTTTTTAAAGAGTGGCATAAACGCGATCTGGAAGACCAGATCCTTCGCGATCGTAACCATCCCAGTGTAATGATCTGGAGTATCGGTAACGAAATAGGGCAGCAAAGCGATACTTCTGCTTTAAGGATAGCGCCGCAACTTACAGCAATTGTACATAGCCTTGATAAAACCCGCCCTATTACCAGTGCCAATAATAACCCCGATAAAAACAACAAGATCATAGCATCAGGTGCTATAGATTTGGTTGGTTACAATTATCACGAGGGGGAATATGCCGGTTTTCATGACAGATACCCCGGTAAAAAATTCATCGCTACAGAAACTACTTCGGGCTTAGAAACCCGCGGTTATTATGAAATGCCATCGGATAGCATCCGCGTATGGCCCGAGAGCTGGGATAAACCTTTTGTAAGGGAAGGCAACAACGTATCGGCCTATGATAATGTGCGACCACCATGGGGATCAACCCACGAGATGACCTGGAAGGTGATGAAGAAATACGATTTTTTATCGGGCATGTTCATCTGGACTGGATTTGACTATTTAGGCGAACCAACCCCATACAGCTGGCCATCGCGCAGCTCATACTTTGGTATTGTTGACCTGGCTGGTTTTCCTAAGGATGTGTACTATATGTACCAAAGCGAGTGGACAAATAAAGATGTACTGCACATTTTTCCGCATTGGAACTGGACACCAGGCAAAATGATTGATATCTGGGCCTATTACAACAATGCTGATGAGGTTGAACTTTTCCTGAATGATAAATCATTAGGCATTAAAAAGAAAACCGGCGATGACCTGCACATTATGTGGCGTGTAAAATATGAGCCGGGCACATTAAAAGCGGTATCGCGTAAAAATGGCAAAGTGGTTTTAACCCGCCTTATCCATACCGCCGGCGAACCAGCCAAAATTGAGCTATCGGCAGATCGTAAACTGATTAAAGCTGGTGGCAAAGATATGTCATTTATTACCGTGAGGATTTTGGATAAGGATGGCAATGTGGTGCCTGATGCTGATAACCTGGTTAACTTCAAGATCAACGGCGAAGCCTTTATAGCCAGCGTTGACAACGGCGACCCGGTTAGTCACGATTCATTTAAGGTATCGTACCGTAAAGCGTTTCATGGCCTGGCATTGGCTATAGTACAAACAAAGGAAAAAGCAGGGAGCATTACATTTACTGCAACTTCCAAAGGCTTGCAAAACGCATCACTTGTTTTAACAAGCAAGTAAACCGTTCTTTCTCCTCAGGGTCGCTCAATAGGGCCCTGAGGTTTTAAATCTCCGTCGCAATTACCAAAGCATCGTTTTTTTAGTCGAAATGATCCTGCACCGTCAGGGTCATTTTTTTAAGAGAGCCTTAGGCCACAAAAGCTTAACGCCTTGTATCGCACAACATTGCTGTTTATCATCCCTTTGTTACAATTGATTAAAAAGTAAAAAAAGATAAACGACAAAATGTAGATTAGTATAATTAATGTTTTGCAATGATACAAATCCCTAAAGACCTGCTCGATCATCATGTCCATATCAGGTTACGTCTGTCGGACATGTATGCTATTATCATTGATAAAAAGCAACCATTCCGTTGCGACGATACCCTGCAAACCGCGCATTGCCTGGAGGTAATTTTAACAGGCGCTATTGATGTACGGTATGGCAGCCATGTGCAGCACCTGGCGGCCGGCGATGTACAATTCAGGCGGCGGGGCAATTATCAGCTGTTTCCGTCTGATGATTATACCAGTCTGCTTATTTTTATGGAGAATGAGTTTGTTGATTACTTTTTAGATAGCCATGTGCCCGAGTTCAGGCACGAAAAACAGGGTGCCGATTTGCCGCCCTTCACCTTCAAAACATCCGAATTTATACAGGCCAATATCACCCAGGTGATGCAGCATATTTTACACCCGCAAGATTACTCGCGCTGCATCGTTAAATTCGCGGCCCACCAGGTACTGCTGCAGATCTTGTCGGGCGACCGGTCGAAAACTTTTGTATCGTTTTTAAAAGACCTGGTAAGCAACAAAAAGGTTGACCTGGCTTACTTTATGGAAACCAACTTTAACCGCCAGTTATCTATACAGGACATGGCCAAGCTTACCGGCCGCAGCGTGAGCGCGTTTAAAAAGGAATTTACCGATAGTTTTAACACCACGCCCGTGAAATGGCAGTTAAACCGAAGGTTGGAGTATGCCGAGTACCAGTTAAAGCACTCGCACGACCCGGTTTCGCTGGTGGCTTATAGCAGCGGGTTCGAAAACATCTCGCATTTTTCAAAAGTGTATAAGCAAAGGTTTGGCGCCTCGCCCAAAAGCGCGCGGAACGAACCGGTGTTATAAAAACAAACAAATATGGCCTCACAACAAAATTGCGCCCTCTCAAAAGCCGCAATTTTGAGGTATGAAAACACTCAGCAACAGCAAGCCCGCCTTAATACTAATTGATATACAGCAGGGTTTTGATAACATACCCTACTGGGGCGGCGAACGCAATAACCCCGGTGCCGAAGCAAATGCCCGTAAACTGCTTGATCATTGGCGGGCAAGCAACCTGCCGCTTTTTCATATTCAGCATTGCTCGGCCAACCCCAACTCCCCGCTGGCCGAAGGTAATCCCGGCAACGCGCATAAACAAATTGTACAGCCTTTGTCTGGCGAACCGGTGATCAAAAAATCGGTAAACAGCTCTTTTATCGGTACTAACCTGCAGCAGCAGCTGGATGCCGCGGGTATTGATACCATAGTTATTGTTGGCCTTACCACCGAACATTGTGTATCAACTACCGCCCGCATGGCCGGTAATTTTGGTTATCATACCTACGTAGTTGCCGATGCCACCGCCGCCTTTGCCAAAACTGGTATTAAAGGCGAACATTACAATGCCGAAACCATCCACCTAACCGCCTTGGCCCAACTAAATAACGAGTTTGCCACCGTACTAAACACCGATGAGGTACTTAACGCTTTAAAAAAAAACGATGATTTTCTTTAGCAACTTTTTCAGGAAACTGGTGGCAGCTTATGCTCCGGTTTCGCAGGTGCTGGCAGTGCTGAAGTGACGGGTAGGTTTTGCTGCCTGAGGCGAAGTTTTAGTAGCCTTATGTCCCCTCGGGGTCTCTCGCAGAGGACCCTGAGGGGACACGATCACTACGCATAAACGCGGCCTTCGTAAATGATACAGGCTTAGTACAACCGCAGGGTCTCTCGCAGAGGACCCTGCGGGGACGGAATTATTTATCTAAATCAAAATAAAACAATTGTGTCATTTACTCCTTGATTTGGGTATATCTTATTTCCTGCCTGTATGCCTGTAAAAGAATACCCTTTTTATCTCAAGAGTACCGTTATATTGTTTGGTCTCATTTTATTGGTTTATGTTTTCGCTCAGCTTTCCGATGTAATGGTCCCGTTAGCATTCTCGGCCTTTATTGCCATTTTGCTTAACCCGCTTTGTAACCGGTTTGAGGGTAAAAAGATTCCCAAACTATTTTCCATTATGATTACCATGTTAATTGCAGCTATTGTAATAGCAGGGTTGTTTTATTTCTTATCCACCCAGATTATTCAGTTTGGCGATTCGTTGCCGATGCTGAAGCAGAAATTTGCCTCTTTAACTGTATCGGCAAAGGAATGGGTAGCTACTACCTTTGGCCTGGCGGTGCAGAAGCAAAACCAGATGATCAAAGATGCTTTGGATAACAGCCAGTCGATGGTTGGTAAAACCCTGGGGTCGGTTTTGGATACCCTGGGATTGGTATTTGTGGTGCCGGTGTATGTTTTTTTAATGCTGTACTATAAAACGCTGTTACTTAATTTCTTTTTCGAAGTATTTTCAGAAGAGAACTCCAAACGTGTGGCAGATGTGCTTAAAGAAACGAAGCTGGCTATCCAGAGTTACATCATCGGTTTACTTATCGAAATGGCTATTGTAGCTGTACTAAATTCTACAGCGTTGATGTTGCTGGGTGTTAAATACGGAATCCTGATAGGGGTTATCGGCGCTATCTTAAACCTGTTGCCCTATATAGGTGGTATTATTGCTATAGCTTTGCCTGTACTAATGGCTACAGTAACCAAGGATGGGTATTCTACGCAGTTGGGTGTGGTTATTGCTTACCTGGTAATCCAGTTTATTGATAATAACATCCTGGTGCCACGAATAGTGTCGTCCAAAGTGCAAATCAATGCGCTGATATCTATTATCGTGGTATTGTTGGGCAATATGCTTTGGGGATTGTCGGGCATGTTTCTTTCCATACCGTTTATAGCGGTACTCAAAATTATTTTCGACCGTATAGATGGCCTCAAACCATGGGGCAAATTACTTGGCGATACCGTACCCACCCGCCACAAAGGGCAAATATGGGGCAGAAGGAAAAAGGCTGTGCTTCCTGCGGAGTAACTCAAATTCAAACTTGAAACCGGGCAATGGGCAATTTGCTTATCTTTTCCTATAAAAGCCAAAAGTCAAAACCGCTATGCAATTTTGACTTTTGACTTTTTAATTTTGACTTCAATTAATGGCTGACGCCGTTTTCGCCTTTGTTTAAAGTTCCGTTGATATATAATACCTGGTTTACTTTTTTAGGGTCGCCCTGGTATACCCAAACAATATTGTTGATATAGGTTTTAAAGGCATTATTAACCTGATCGGTTGTTAGTTTTTTAACATCATCAACCAGAGTTAATGAGCGTTTCCAATTGTTGAACAGTACTTCGTTTGATGCAATTGATGATGCCTGCGCGCTGTTGGTTTCATTTTTATAATAGAAACCGGTAAGGTATGTTACCTTCATGTTGGCTACCTCTTCTGGTTTAAAACCATCGGTTTTTACCTTATCAACCAGTTTATCAAACACAGCTATATATTTATCGGGCTGGGTGGTTGCTACCGCAAACCTGGCTGTAGATGTTTGCCCAACGCTAAACCACGCTTGTGGCGAATAGGATAAGCCATTGTTGGTACGTACATCTAAAAAATGACGGTTGGCAAATATCCTCATGGCTACGTTAAAGGCGTCAAAATCCTCACTGCCGGGGATAGGGCCACTGGTAACACCTTCTACATAGTTGGTAGCCAGATCGCGCGACTCTACATTGATGCTGTTTTTATAAACCCTGAACGATGCTTTTTTAAACTCAAATGCACCGCCTTTTTTTACACCATCAAGCATAGCCTTAACTTTGGCTTCAATTGTAGCCTGGTCAAGATCGGCCACTACCACAATCAGCAAACGCGATTTGGTGAATATGGATGAGTAAAAAGCTTTTGTTTCTTCCGGGGTTAATTTAGATATGATATCAACTGTTCCGGCCGGATCTTTAGCATAGTCGCGGTTTACAAAAGCTATCTTATCAGCAAGTTTATCAATAGCCGCATCAGGCTGAGAGTCGGTGCTTTTTATTTGGTTGATAGCATCCTGTTTAATACGGGTAAATTCCTTGGCATCAAAACGGGGCTGAGTCATGGCCTCCACATACAGCGGCCAAACTACATCCAGGTCGCTTTTAATACAGTTCATGCGCACTACCGAGTAGTTTTTGTTACTGTAACCGTAAACGGTGGCGCTTACTTTATCCAATATGTTTTTAAAGGCATTTTTATCGTGGTTAACAGTTCCGCATTCGGTAAGGGCGCTCATCGCCATTGATTCAATCCCCATTTTATCGGCCCGGTAGTTTTGTACACCGCCTTTAATAATGGTTTGTATCTCCACAATATCGTTACCGCTGGGCTGTACTATTACTTTTACGCCATCAACAGTGGTTTCATAAGCAGCCTTTTGCGCCTGCGCTGTTTTTATACTTCCTATCGCCGTTGCAATTAACAGGGTGATTATATATTTCTTCATCATGATAAGATTTAAAATTACTTAGCTACAAAAAATGAAGCTGCATTTAATTGTTTACTTAACTCAGGCGCTATGATCAGGCCTGCAGCGTATGGTTTACCTGTTATGTAAGTGCTTACAAACTTTTGTATATCGGCACGGGTTACTTTTTGGTAATTGCTATCCAAATCGGTTGCAAAATCAAGCGAGGTGCTGCACCACTGGTAGCTAAGCTGGCTGGCTAATGATGAAGGTTTTTCTTTACGGTGAACGCTGTTTCTTAAAAGAATAGCTTTGGCATCTTTTAACTGCTCATCGGTATAATAATCTGCTTTGCCCCATTGGCTTATCTGGTTTATGACCTCATCATAGCATTCTTTAAGTTTGGTAGGGTTAGGTTCAATCCCCATATCTACCGGGCCAACATACTTGCTGGTAGTATAATTTAAATACACACTGCTTGCCAGTCCCTTGTCAACCAAAGCCTGCTGTAATTTCGAGGAATTTAATCCTAAAATAGTACTAAATACATCAGCAGCAACAGTTGATGCCGAATCAGTTAAATAGGATGGGCCCTGCCATGAGATCTGCATAGACGGGGTTTGCGCTATGGTAGTTTCTTTTATAAAATACTCGCTTTTGGTTAATGGCTTAAACGGCGGGATAGGGTATTTTTCGTGTGGATTGAAACCACTGCTGGCCCAGTCGCCAAATATCTTTTCGGCCATGGCAAAGGCTGCATCATGTTTTACATCGCCGCAAATGGTAAGCAAGCTATTGTTGGGGAAATAGTATTTGTTTTTGATGACCATCATCTTTTCGGGAGTGGCAGTGTTGATCACTTCATGTATTCCTATGGCGTTTTTGCGGGTGATAAGATCGCCCCACAGTTTTTGCTGAATCCCAAACCACAGCTGGAAACCCGGGTCACTTTCGGCACGTTGAAATTCGCCGTCAACAACAGGGCGCTCCTTTTTCATATCCTCCTCGCGGTAAATAGGGAAACGGATAGCGGCGTTCATGAACTTTAAACCTGCGTTAAGGCTGTCCCTGTCAAAAGTAAAGAAGTAGTTTACACGCTCAACATCAGTAGTGCCATTAAAAATAGCGCCAAGTTCCTGTATGCGTTTTAAAAAGGCTTCCTGGTTTGGGTAATCCTTATTAGCCTTAAAAAACATGTGTTCAAAAAGGTGACTTAAGCCGCTAAATTCCGGGCCCTCGGTATAGGCACCATTTTTTACGGCAATTTCTATGGTAGCCAAAGGCACCTTGCTGTTTTCAATAACAACCACTTCCAGTCCGTTTGGAAGCTTTTTCCAGAAATAGCCTTCGGGCAGGCGGGGTTGGGCAATCGCTATGCAAAAGCTGAATACCCCAATAACACTAAGTGTTAATTTTTTAATAAGATTTTGGGTCATATATTAATAATGTTTTAAACACTATAAATATATTGGTATAAATTATGAAAAGGAAAATTTTAGCCCTTTTTAACTTAATTGTTAGTTATATGTAATAGATACCACCGGGAGTTGCATATTACATGTTCGATTTAATACTATTATAAGGCAGACCCATATCATCAATGGAGTATTGGGTAAGTACACTATCTTTTATAGTAATGTAGTCGCCTCGATCAGTCACCATCCATTTTTCAACGCCATCTTTATGGATTACTGTTGGGATAGTTGCCGAAACTACCTTGCCCGTGGTATCCAGTTCCAGTATATAATATTCTTTCTTCGGATCGGTTAAATCTCTGAATGGGATGATAACCGTATGGTTATTATCATCAATAAAGTGCCCGAAAAAATTCTGGTCCTTTAATTCTTTAGGATGAAAACCGATGAGCTTTTTAGCAGTTTGGGCAGATACGCCTATGATTTTTAACCTTACAATATTGCCATCAGCATCTTTTAAAGTATCCTGCATGGTTGCTATTTGGGCATTGGGGTATTTAGCAATGGCATAAAAATTACTCACACCCGTGTTTTTATCACTATGGCCGGGCAGCAAATAACAAAGTTGCAGGTTGGGTAATGCAGCGCTATCAGCTTTTATTTTGCCGGCGATGCTAAGCAACTGGCTCTCGGTTAAACGGCCATTGATATTAACAATTACCTTACTGGCGGTATCTGATTTTATAACTCTTGATATGGTGTAATGGGGTACATCTTTTTTAGTGCAGCTAAATGCTGAAAGGATAATTAAACAAAGCAGGATGTATGTTGTGTTTTTCATAGCGTACAAAGATAACACGATTTAAGGATTTGGTGGGATGGACAGGATTTTTGACCGCTGATTTCTGTATGATTAGGTTGATAGCCTCAAGTAGTCCTGAACGTGTTTTATGATCCCACAGCACAGGAGCCCGCATAATATTGCCCTTGCATGTGGGGTGCTGATCCGCTGGCCAGCGGACAGCATGACTTTGGGGATAATTTATCCCTGCTCCTTTGTCCGAAAATCCTTTATCTGAAAGTCCGAACGTCCAAAAGTCCTTTGTCCAAAAATCCTTACTCCTTGCTCCAAAAGACCCTAAATAATCCCATACAGTGCTCCGCCTTTTTCGCCCATTTTATCAACAAGTTTTTCCACTTCGGGCACCCGTTCCAGTACGGGTGCATGGTGCGGTTTAATGCGGGCATCAATAATAAGCGGACCGGTACAGCCCCAGTGTTTGTGATCGGTAAAGCTGCCTATACCGTAAATATCGTGCGAGGGATTGCTCCGGGTAAAGGTTACCCAAACAAAGTTATTGATGTTTTGAGCAGCAAAAGCGGCATCATCACACAGTACTATCAACGGTAACCCGTTTAGTTCTTCCTCCTCTTCTTTAAGGCGATATTCAATAATGCTGATGATGTTATCTATATCCTTGTGGTTTACGTGCTTCGGCACTTCAACCATAAGCACGCCCGGCATAGCCATTTTAAAATTGCTGACCGGCTTGGGCAGATCAAACCACGATGGCAGTTCGGTCCATAGTTCACGTTTAATTTCTCCGGCTACGGTAATGGCAACTTTACTGCCTGTATTGAGCCCGTCTCCGCTATAGTCAAGGGTATCAATGGTTGTCCGGGTATAAAAGTGAAGGTCGCGGGTAAGGTCCACGCGTTGCAGCATGTGGTGCAGAAACGCTTCGATGTTATTTACATCTAATGCGGTATCATCTTCCTGCGCGGCAATCAGCAGGTATTTGGCCAAACTCAGCTGGCTTTTGCCTAAAATATGATTGGCAATGGTTAGTATCTCCTGTGGTTTGCGCTCTTTGATGTAGGGTGTATAACGCTCGCTGCCGATAGCAAATAACAACGGGTGTACACCTGCTGCATCTACCGCGTTAACGGCGTGCAGGCCGGGGATTTCCTTCGGGATGGCGGCGCCGCTGATCTCATGGATAAGCGCCCCAAAGCTGGTATCCTCCTGTGGCGGGCGACCAACCACCGTGAACGACCAGATGGCATCTTTACGGTGATACACGTTATGAACCTTAAGCAGCGGGAAAGGATGTTTTAAACTATAATAACCCAAATGATCGCCAAATGGCCCCTCGGGTTTATTCTCCAGCGGCATAACCGTTCCGGTGATCACAAAATCCGCATCCGAAGAAATACAGAACCCCTCGTCATCATAAAAATACCGGAACCGGCGGTTACCCAAAGCTCCGGCAAAGGTCATTTCTGATAAGCCTTCGGGCAGGGGCATTACTGCGGCAACGGGGTGGGAGGGCGGTCCGCCAACAAATATGCTCACTTTTAAAGGCTGCCCTTTTGCGTTTGCTTTGGTTTGGTGCACGCCAATGCCGCGGTGCAGCTGGTAATGCAAGCCAATCTCTTCATTCAAAATATAATCATTACCCGCCAGCTGAATCCTGTACATGCCCAAATTGGCATTCATGATGCCCGGTTTATCGGCATCCTCTGTATATACCTGTGGCATGGTAACAAAGGGGCCGCCATCCATGGGCCAATTCACTATCTGCGGAATATCACTTATTTTACATTTACCCCAATTTACCGGGGCGTTGCTGCTGCCTTTCATCGGAAGGGCAGATAGGGCGGTAAGTGCTACGTTGGCATATTTAAAGGGGTGCTTTATGGCCTTTAGCGGATCGTTTTTTAGCTCGACAAGGGTTTTGATCTTATCGAGTGTATCTCTAAAAATAAACTTAGAGCGCTCCAGCGTACCAAACAAATTAGATACCGCCGGGAATTTGCTTCCTTTTACATTTTCGAAAAGTATGGCCGGACCCTGGTTTTCAAACACCCGGAGGTGAATGGCTGCCATTTGCAGATAAGGGTCAACTTCTTCTTTAATACGTACCAGGTGACCATGCTTTTCCAGGTCGGCAATACAAGCCTGTAAACTTTTATAACCCATGCGCAAAATTACTCATTACTGGTTAGTGATTAGTCATCGGAATTATTTTTTTGCCGATGAATTCAATGGTTGTCATTGGTCATCGAAGTTATTTTTTTTGCCGATAAATTTTAAGTAAGCATTAAGTTTTAGGTGGATTAGCTTTAATTTTTTTATTAGCAGGTGATAAGTATCCTCCTCAATTTCCAAATCA
Organism: Mucilaginibacter sp. P2_A4; assembly: GCF_056405015.1. NCBI lineage: Bacteria > Pseudomonadati > Bacteroidota > Sphingobacteriia > Sphingobacteriales > Sphingobacteriaceae > Mucilaginibacter > Mucilaginibacter sp. P2_A4. Next base: position 286,231 of record NZ_JBFUCX010000002.1, read on the forward strand.
TTCTAAATGATTACTCATAATTTCGAGTTAACTTAATGACTAATTGTTATATATTAAAATACTTGCCGAAACCCGGGTGGCTATCTAAAAAAGTTATTACTATTTTCGCAGATAAATATTGCTGCAAATTATGTCGGTAATTGTACTAACGCTTATTATTCTTATCGGCTCGTATTTTGCGGGATTACTGGGTTCGCTAACCGGTTTGGGTGGTGGGGTGGTTATTATCCCCCTGCTTACGCTATTGTTAAAGGTTGATATTCATTATGCCATTGGCGCATCGCTGGTATCAGTAATTGCAACCTCTTCAGGTTCGGCGGCGGCTTACGTTAAAGAGGGCATCACCAATATCAGGCTGGGTATGTTTTTGGAAATAGCCACTACTGCCGGGGCTATGGTAGGTGCGTTGATAGCCATTTATATTCCCACTCACTATATCGCGGTTTTATTTGGGTTGATATTAATCCTGTCGGCCATCATGTCTTTAAAGAAAAAGGCCGAGATTATTAATCAGGAGCCAAGCAAACTGGCCGAAAAATTAAAGTTGAACAGTACATACCCATCGGGCAATGGTCCTGTGGCTTATAAGGTTAAAAATGTAAGCGGCGGCTTTTTTATGATGCTGTTTGCAGGCGCCATATCGGGTTTGCTGGGGATAGGATCTGGCGCCTTAAAGGTGTTGGCGATGGATACCATTATGCGTATCCCCTTTAAAGTATCCACCACAACAAGTAACTTTATGATAGGAGTTACGGCGGCTGCAAGCGCGGTTGTATACCTGCAACGTGGATACATTGACCCGGGATTATCCATGCCTGTTGCTATTGGAGTTTTGCTGGGCGCACTTAGCGGCTCAAAAATACTGGTACATACCAGTTCATCGGGCTGGTTGCGCTGGGTTTTTGCCGTAGTAGTAACCTTTTTGGCTTCGCAAATGATATATAACGGATTTACAGGGAAAATATAGTTAATACTAATGGCAAATAAGCGATTCAAAGATGCCGACATGCAATCCATAATAGGATGGATACTGCGCGCAGGGGTTATTATATCCATGAGTGTGGTGTTTATTGGTGGTTTGCTGTACCTGTACAGGCATGGGCAAAGCCATGTTGATTATAGCACCTTTAAGGGGGTGCCAGATTTTGTACATAGTGCAAGCGGTATCATTAACGGTATTTTTACATTACGTGGCCGGGCCATTATACAAGCCGGCGTTATATTGTTAATTGCCACACCCATAGTAAGGGTTGTATTCTCGGCTATCGGTTTTGTATTGGAGAAAGATTACCTGTACCTGTGCATTACCTTGTTGGTTTTACTTATCATTTTGGCAAGCATGCTGAGCGGCCACGCCGGTTAAATATTTTTTAAAACCTTTTTATCCATATAAATATTATATATAATAATATTAAAATTGGGACTATGCAAAGGCAACCTGTACAGTCATCGGCACTAAATAGCGCAGGCTATGATCCTGCCTCCAGGATATTGGAACTGGAGTTTAGGGATAGTGGAGGTGTTTGGCAGTATTTTGGCTTTTCGAAGGCATCATTTAAGAAATTCATACACGCCGAATCATTAGGTAATTTTTTTGTAACCCGCATAAAAGGCAAATACCCAGAGTTAAGGATCAAATAAGCATATTAGTTGCCTGTGCGCCTTTGTTCATCATCGCTCCCGGTGTTGTGTTTGGTAGCCGATTTAACGGTAGCTTTTCCAAAACGGTATGAAAAGCCTATTCTCCACACGCGGGTTTCTTTTTTATTGATTTCTGATAAATCGACGTTTTGGTAAGCGGCATGGTTGAGGTCACGGTCGGTATTGAAAACATCGTTCAGATTTATTTTTATACTTCCGCGTTTATTAAATAGCTGCTTACTGATGCCGGCATTAACAGTATAGCTTTGTTTAAGCTGATTAACACCATATAAAGTTGGCGATTCATACCTGCCCGAAATTTCGGCAGAGATAGTGCTGCTGAGCACAAAAGTTTGAGTGCTGTTAAAAATAATATCCTGCGATGCTTTGTTGAAATTGCCATTAGCAGCGTATGCTTTATAACGCAGGTATGATGCATCCAAATTGAAATTAGCAGACCACCAGCTGGTAAATTGTACAGGTGCATAAAACGAAATTCCGTAGGAGAATATGCGGCCAAAGTTTTTACGCTCTGTTATGTTAACCTTGGTGGTATCATTTTGCCGATACACCGGAAAATCATAGGCGTCATCAGTTTGACTGTAATATAATGAGGTTATAAACTCACTGTTATAAGTGTGTGATAGCTGGATGGTAGTAGTAAACTCAGGCTTTAAATTTGGATTACCAGAGCGGTAATCATAAGGATCGGTATAGTATAAAAACGGATTAATATCCTGGTAATCGGGCCGGTGGATACCACTGTTATAGCTTACTGTGTAAACATTTTTATCATTATAGGTATATGACGCCTGTGCTTGCGGAAAAAGGTTAAAATAGTTATTACTGTTGGTAACCCCATTGTTTTGGTTCAACGCGAGCGAGCTGCCTCTTGAAGCAGTATTTTCGGCACGAAGACCAGCGGTGATATCCCATTTGCCAATTTTATTGATGTAATTAACATAGCCCGAGCTTACAACCTCGGTATACAAAAAGCGGTTACTGAAATTGGGGTCGGCCTGGTAGATATTGATTCCGGGTAGTTTGGGGCCAAACAGGAGGGTGTTATCACTCTTGGCATGGTTATATTTTGCGCCAACCTCAAATCTCGCGGTTTTTGATAGCGGGTTAATGAAATCTATCTTCGATGTCCAAATGTGGATGCTTGATGGCGAAATGTTTTCCAGCATCATATCATCACGATAAGTATCACCATTGGGCAAATAAAACGTGTTGGTAATAAATTCATCGGAGTGGCGCACGTAGGTAGAGTAATTTACATCTGCCGCAATGCTCCTGCCGCTTTTATCCAGTACACCATTATAATTAATATTATAATTTAAAAAACTGCTGCTCCTGACAAGATCTGATTGCGCTGTAATTAAAGAATCGAGCTTGTTTTGGTTAGATATTTTTAAATCATTATTTTTTACAAAGGCGTCCCTTTTTACAATGCCACTAACCAAAAAACCGATGGTTTGCTTTGACGAAAGGGCATAATCGGCACCAAACCTGAAGTTATGATTTTGTGTTTTTTGGATATTATTATAGGCAACATTATAATTGCTTAACGTATCATTATATTTAATGTTACGATTGGTGTTAATACTACGGTGGGTTTTACCGTCATCATATGTATAGCTGCCAAAAATATTAAGGTTTGCTGTGCGGTTATTGAAAACTATCCCGGCCCTGCCTTTGGCATATTTACCCATGCCGGCACCGGCAGTAAAGGTACCGTTTGTACCTACGTTTTTACCTTTTTTAAGCACGATATTAATAATGCCACCACCCGATGCATCATATCTGGCTGATGTGCTGCTGATGACTTCAATCTGATCAACGGTGCTGCTTTGCATGCCGCGCAACATGTTATTAAGGTCGTCGCCGGTAAGGTTGGTTGGTCTGCCATCAATGGTGATCAAAGCCGGCTGCCTGCCAATAACACTCAGTGATTCCTTATCGTTGCCGAGATGTACCCCCGGCGATTGGCGTAATATATCATAGGCCGAATTACCATCGGCCAAAACACTATTTTGAACGTTTAATATAATTTTACCGGGCTTTACTTCAATATAAGGTTTGCGGGCCACAATTGTAACATCTTTTAGCTGGGTGCTTACCTGTTTAAGGATAATGTTAGGAGCAACAAAAGTTTGGCCTGCTGATAATGTGTAGGGCCCCGAATAAACTTTGTTGCTGCCTACCTGGGTTACTAAAAGTAAATAATTTCCTGATTTTAAGTTACTTAACTGGTATTTTCCAAGTTTGTCAACCAGTCCGGAGCTGATAATGGTTGAATCGGCGTATTGCATAAGTACAACCGTCGCCGCCTCGGCGGGGCTATTAGTATCCATCAAAACTTTACCTTGAATGGCAGAAGATTTTGTTTGCGCAAGAGAAATAGAGCACACTCCAATTAGGAATGCAAAAAAAATGCTTCCGAATAAAACCCTCATTAACAGTAGATGTAGAAATTCCCGATATTTTTCAGTTTAGAAAATGTAACGCAATATAACACAAAATATTAAATTGATAATATTTTAACAGTTTGTTTTTTACAATATATTAATACTAAAGTTTTGCCGCTATTTGTTGTTTTTTTACGAATAATGCATTTTATAAACAAACCCCGCGTCTATAATTAAATATGTAAATCAATTAAAATGAAACCCATACGTTTTTTATTAATTTCGCATCAAACAGGCATATGCCGGTTGGAAGATTATAACCATGAAGAAAGTTAGTTTTTTAGTACTTATCATATGTTTTGCAACTAAGCTTTTTGCACAAACAGAGCCGGTTAATTATAAGGCTGCATTGAGCAGGTTTAAACAGTTTTACAACAACAGCAAGCCCGATAGTATTTTCAATTATTTTAGCCCCGAAATGAAGGCGGCCCTGCCATTGGAGAGCTTTAAAACCACCACCCTTCAACTAAAAACGCAGATGGGCGACCTGGTGGATGCCGATTTTGTGAAACTTGCAAGCTCGGTAGCTTCTTACAAGGCAACATTTAAAAAAGGAACATTTCTGTTAAATATTGCCTTAAACGCTAAAGACCAATACACCGGTTTGTTTTTAAAACCATATGAGGACGATGCTGCAACTGCTACCAAACCCGCAGCGCCAACATTTACAATGGATCCATCCATTACCGAAACGCCTGTATCTGTAAAAAACCTTGCAGGCTCAATATCCGGCACACTGGCAATGCCTAAAAATGTAACAGGTAAAGTACCGGTAGTATTGATCATTGCCGGATCTGGCCCGACTGACAGGGATGGTAACAGCCCCAAGTTAGGTTTGTCGGCCAATATTTATAAAATGCTTGCCAACGAACTGGGTAAAAGCGGTATTGCATCGTTACGTTATGATAAGCGTTTGGTTGGCCAAAGTGTAAGCTCGACTACGGAAAATCAAATAAGGTTTGAGGATTATGTGGAAGATGCCGTTAACCTGATAAATTTCCTGAATGATGATGAGCGTTTTTCGAGGGTGATTGTATTGGGCCATAGCGAAGGATCATTGGTAGGTATGCTTTCATCTATTGATGAGCCGGTAAAAGGGTTCGTTTCCGTAGCAGGCGCCGGCGATTCGGCAGATATTATCCTTACAGAACAAATGAAATCGCAGCCAACACATATTTCTGAAGGATTTAAACGGATGCTTGACAGCTTGAAAAAAGGAAAAACAACCGATAATATCGATCCTTCGTTATATTTCGTAGCAAGACCCGGTATTCAAAAATACCTGATGTCCTGGTTTAGGTATAATCCTGCCCGTGAGATAAGGAAATTGAAAATCCCTATCCTGATTGTTCAGGGCACTACCGATCTGCAGGTAAAAGTTACCGATGCCGAAAAATTAAAAAAGGCCAAATCGGATGCTATACTTGATATTATCCCGGAAATGAACCACGTTTTAAAAGAAGCGCCCGCAGATAAGGATAAAAATATAGCCACCTATAATCAACCCGATCTGCCCCTCAAACCCGAATTTGTAAAGGCAGTTATTAGTTTTGTAAAGAAGGTAAGGTAGTTTGTTTTACTATCGAGGCAAGGAATAAAAACCGGGCACTCTGAATAATGAAATAACGTTAAAGAAGGGTTGTCATGGGTAGCTTGTTGAAGCATGTGGGCAAAGGCCTCTGCGCGCGCCCCTTCGACAGGCTCAGGGTGACAGGCTTTTTTAGAAAGCGTTTATTTAAAATCCCCCCTTTAGGGGGTTAGGGGGCCTATTCCCAAACCTCGAATAATCTCCTGATTACGATGATCTCTGCAACATGGTAGGCCATATGATCTGCCACCTGCAATGCTTCACGCAAAATATTCTGGCCTTCTCCGTGAGGTATCCTGGTAAATATATCGGCAGTTTTCACCAGGTTTATGAGTTCATCAAGGTCTTTATTGATTTGTTTAACCGATTGATCCCAGGCTTCATCGCTCCCGGGGCCAGTTTCTTTTGGCCAGTAATCATCGGGCCATTTAGGCGATTGATGGTTGCCATCCTTACAAAACTCCAGCATATCCCACTGTGCAATGCGGATATGCTCAACTAATTGCCAAATGCTGTAAGGTAATTTATCGGGCTTTGCGCCACGCTGGTTTTTAGGTAATCCGTCTAAAGCTTTTTTGATATCAGCATGAGCATTACCACCCTGCAGCAGATGCACTACTTCTTCAATTAAAATTTCATGTTGGCTATTCGTCATGTTCAAAGTAACAAATTAAGCACCGGTTTGATTTATATGCCTTAAATGTTTTAAGTTTATGCGGCATTATAATTCAATTACCCCGTGATAAAAAATATTCTATTTAAAATAACGCTGGCTGTTGTGCTTTTCATGATAGCTTTAACCGGCTGCAAAAAGGAAGGCGCAAGCAGCTATCCCAACTTTGGTAAAGATGATGAAGCTTTCACCATTTATGAAAACTCTTTCCTGGAGGGTTTATGGAAACAGAACCCTGACTGGGCTACCTCTGTTGGTTACCATAAATATGATAGTTTGCTATTTATCCCTAATCAGCAAAGCCGCGATAAAATGCTGGATTTTGCCAAAGTGCAGAAAGATTCATTAAGCAGATTTGATGTAAACACGCTTAATGAAAGCAATAAGGTAGATTATAAAATGATGGAAAATCAATTGGATTATGCCCAATGGCAGATAAAACAGTTGAAAAGTTATGAGTGGGATCCGTCATCATACAATGTAGTTGGCACTTTTGCCTATATATTAAATGAGCATTACGCTCCGCTGCCTAAACGTTTGCGCAATTTTTATCAACGCATGGTTAATGTGCCGCTTTTTTATAAAGAAGCCCAAAAACAGATAAAAAATCCGGTTGCAGAATTGACCAGCCTTGCTATTGAGCAAAATCTGGGTGGTGTGGATGTAATTGAAAAAGACTTTGCCGATTCGTTGCAGAAAACCAATATCCCCAAGGCCGAACAAAAGTTAATGACCGATAGGGCCGCCATTACTGTTAAAGCTATAAAAGAGTATGCCGCATGGTTAAAGAATTTAAAGAACGATCATCCACGCAGTTTCAGACTGGGTAAGGATCTGTATGAAGATAAATTTAAATACGAAGTGGTAGCAGAAAATACTGCTCAGCAAGTTTATAATGCCGCTGTGCTGCGCAAAAAATATGTTCATCAGCAAATGGCTAAAATTAGCAGGCAATTGTGGCCAAAATATTTTGCCAACAAAGCGATGCCTGTTGATTCATTGCAAATGATTGCCCAGATGATTGATACCCTGTCGGCAAATCACGTAAAGCCTGATGAGTTTCAGTCGGCCATTGTGCAGTTGATCCCTAAGCTTAACAATTTTGTACGAACCAAGGATCTGGTAACGCTTGATCCTACCAAACCGCTCATCGTTCGTAAAGAGCCAGGTTATATGGCAGGTGTTGCCGGTGCATCTATGAGCGGCCCCGGCCCTTATGATAAAAACGGAAATTCCTATTATAATGTAGGTAGTTTATCAGGTTGGCCAAAAGAGAAGGCAGAAAGTTACCTGCGCGAATACAACCAATACATCATCCAGATTTTGAGCATCCATGAGGCTGTTCCCGGCCATTATGTACAAGGTGTTTATGCCAACAAAGCGCCGAGTATCATTAAAGCAGTATTTGGTAATGGCGCCATGGCCGAAGGCTGGGCTGTATATAGTGAGCAGATGATGCTGGATGCCGGCTATGGCAATAATGAACCCGAAATGTTGCTGATGTGGTACAAATGGAACTTGCGTTCGGTATGTAATGCTATATTGGATTACAGTGTACACAGTAACAACATGACCAAAGAGCAGGCTATTAAAATGCTTACTACCGAGGCTTTTCAACAACAGGCAGAAGCTGACGGTAAATGGAAAAGGGTGAGTGTTAGCAGTGTTCAGCTAACCAGCTATTATACCGGTTTTAAAGAGATCATGGATCTGCGCGATGCCTGGAAAGATAAAATGGGTGATAAATATAAACTTAAGGATTTTAACGAAAAATTCCTGAGCTATGGCAGCGCACCGGTTAAATTTATTAAAGAAGCTATGCTGGCAAAACCAGTGGTGAAAAAGTAGCGGAGCTTTAATCTAAGGAAAAAAAGTTTTAGAAGTTTTTGTCATCCTGAACGTAGTGAAGGATCTATTAGCAGACTGTACAGGGCGAATAAGCATAGCGAACAATAGATCCTTCACTATCGTTCAGGATGACAAAATGTTTTTTTTGCAAAAACGTCATAGGCAGATACCTCGCGATAAAGATTTTATAAACAACAGTAACATGTCTGATCAGTACAAAAAAAGATAGCCCATGAATAATAAATTCCCATGGACTATGAACCATGAGCCATTACCCATGAACTATCAAATTCTTTGTTACCTGGTTTATTAAGAAGCGTAGTGACTTTTTATATGGAATGCAAGCTGGGCCATGATGTTATCTTCCAGTTTCCCCTGACAGCAAACAACACTACGGTTTTTATCAAAATTAACTTCAGCGATAATTTTACCCTGGTCAACCACGCGGAACTTTCCTGCTTCGTTGGGTAAAATAGCTACTACGCGTTCATCATTTTTAAAATTGATTAACACGTGGAACTGATGCTGCGGCATAAATGCTATTTGCTGTAACATAAAAACCCTCCTTTCGGTTAATAAAACACTTAAAACTGTAAAGAGCCAATACTTAAATAAAGTTAATAAAATTAGTTTTAATTATTCGTTAAAATTATTACATTTTTTTTGATAAAATAATGTAATATCTTAGCCTTATAAGCTGGTATCTATATGAAATTTCTATTCAGCCTGTTTTTACTGTTAATTACAACCGTGGCCAGCCAGGGGCAAAAGTTAAAACTCGTTTTGCATTTAACAAAAGGTAATACTTACAATATGATTACCACTACAACATCTGCCATAAAGCAAACCATAAACGGGCAGGTGAATAATATTGATGTTACCATATCCGGAACTACATCATTTAAAGTGCTTAATTCTGATGATTCCCTCTATTATATGGAGGTTACCTACAAAGGCCTGACTATGAAAATGCAGCTGCCTAATGGACCGGTTAGTTTCGATTCACAAAAAAAAGACCCTGCCGATATTATGTCGTCTATTTTGGGCGGCCTTATAGATAAACCCTTTACAGCCACTTTTACCAAAAGCGGTAAAATTCATTCGGTTGAAAATGTGGAAAGCATGATATCCTCGGTTTTGGATGGTTTTCCGCAGCTGCAGGGGGCGCAAAAAGATCAGCTGAAGGCAAAGTTCATACAATCATTTGGCGGTGGTGCTATTAAAGGAAGTATTGAGATGTCAACAGCTGTTTTCCCGGAAATAGCGGTGGCGAAAAATGATAAATGGACTATACACACCAGGCTGCAAAGTACCATGAAGGCCAACGTAACAACAGTTTATCAGCTAACTGATGTTACCCCCTCAAGTTACGTGATACATGGCGAGGGGGCCATAGTAACCATCGTAGATCCGGTGGAAGGTATGCCGATGAAATATGACATGAAGGGTACCATGGTATCAGATGTTAAGGCTGATAAAGTAACCGGCTGGATTACCGAATCAAAAATTAAACAAAGTATCAGCGGTACCGTATCCATAAAAGATAACCCGGATACCCCCGGCGGTATCACCTTCCCCATGAGCATGATTGGCGAAACGGTTATTACCGATAAGTAAAAATTTGTAGTTGGTGGATCATAGTTTGTTCATCAAAAAAGGAATGAACTATGATTTATGAACCATCAACCAATTGACTAATTTCTTAACTTCGTCCCATGTCACCCGCCGAAGCTAAAACCCAGATCCAGGCATTAACCACCGAGTTAAAGCAGCACAATTACAACTACTATGTGTTGGCTATGCCTACTATTGCCGATTTTGATTTCGATAAAAAGTTAGAGCAACTCAACAAGTTGGAGAAGGAATTTCCGGAGTTTGCTGATCCCGATTCGCCTACGCAAAGGGTAGGCGGTGATGTCACCAAAGAGTTTGTAACGGTAAAACACCGCTGGCCAATGCTATCATTAGGCAACACGTATAATGCGCAGGAGCTTGTGGAGTTTGATCAGCGTATCCGTAAGGCTATTGGGGATAGTTTTGAATACGTTTGCGAGCTTAAGTTTGATGGCCTTAGTATGAGCCTAACTTACGAGGCTGGTAAACTGGTACGTGCCGTAACCCGCGGCGATGGTACACAGGGCGATGAGGTAACAACCAATGTACGCACTATTCACAGCATCCCCAAAAAGTTAGATAAGGGTGATTACCCCGATCTTTTTGAGATACGCGGCGAGGTATTTATGCACCTGAAAGCATTTGAGCGGTTAAACAAAGAGCGTACAGACAATGGTGAAGTGGCCTATGCCAATCCACGTAATTTTGCATCGGGCACTATGAAACTGCAGGATTCGGCCGAAGTGGCCAGGCGCCCGCTGGATTGTATTCTGTACGGATTATACACCGAAAAAACTTTGTTTAAAACCCATTGGGAAAGCCTGGAAGCCGTAAAAAGCTGGGGTTTTCATGTAGATAACCACAGTGCTTTATGCAGCGACATTAATGGCGTACTGGAATTTATAAACAAATGGGATAAAGACCGTTTTGGTTTGAGTTATGATATCGACGGCATCGTTATTAAAATAAATAATTACTCGCAGCAGCAGGAGCTGGGCTTTACCTCCAAATCGCCCCGCTGGGCCATATCCTATAAATTTAAAGCCGAGCGTGTGGAGACCGAACTGGTGCAGGTAACTTACCAGGTTGGCCGTACTGGTGCGGTTACGCCGGTAGCCAACTTAAAGCCGGTGCTATTGGCCGGCACTACGGTAAAAAGAGCCACACTGCACAATGCGGATGAAATTACTGAGCGCCTGAAACTACACGAGCACGATACCGTTTTTGTTGAAAAAGGGGGAGAGATTATCCCGAAGATCATCAGTGTAAATTTAGATAAGCGCAAGCCCGATGCAAAAGCTATAGCTTATATAACCCATTGCCCGGCGTGCAACACGGCTTTGTTACGTACCGAAGGTGAAGCTGCCTGGTACTGCCCTAATGATGAAGGCTGCCCGCCACAGATAGTTGGTAAAATGCAACACTTTACTGGTCGAAAGGCGATGGATATTGATGGCCTGGGTGATGAAACAATTGAAACCTTATTTAAGCAAGGATTTATTAAACGGATCAGCGATCTGTATAACCTGCATGAGCATAGCGCTGAGTTAAAGAAACTGGGCCGTTTTGGCGAAAAATCCATCAACAATATGCTGGAAGGGATCGAAAAATCAAAACAGATGCCGTTTGAAAAAGTATTGTTTGGTCTGGGTATTCGTTATATTGGCGAAACAGTTGCCAAAAAACTAGCTTTTCATTTTAAAACAATAGATAAGCTGATGGCTGCAAGTTTAGAAGAACTGGTAACTGCAGAAGAAATTGGCGAACGTATTGCACAAAGCATTATTGAATATTTTGGGAACGAAACACATCAGCAGGAAATAGAAAAATTAAAGGCACAGGGCTTGCAGTTTGTTGTTGTTGAAAATGAAGTGAAACTGGCCAGCGAGAAGTTAACCGGGCAAAGTTTTATTATATCGGGTGTTTTTGAAAAGTTTTCCCGCGACGAATTGAAAGATATTATTGAGCAAAATGGTGGTAAAATATTGAGTAGTATTTCGGCTAAATTGAGTTATCTTGTGGCGGGTGATAACATGGGGCCTGCCAAGCTTGAAAAAGCACAAAAATTAAATATCCCAATCATAAGTGATCAGGAATTAATAGATAAGATAAGCTAAAATCAGGATCTTTTTTTTATATTCGATAACTTATTGCCTATTGAGTAATAATAAATACCAATAAGTCTTTTTTGAAATAAATTAAAAATTCCGATAGTAATATTTACGTAGATTGTAATAGGTAATTCAATCACATATTTTCTAAACCGGGTTTACTTCCAATTTGATCTGAACATGAAAAATTTTGTACAAATTCAGGAGAACATATTTTGTGAACCCTGTAAAGATTGTGGCGCAAGGCCTGTAATTGAGCAAAGCAAAGACAAGTTTATGGTGAGATGCCCCACATCTAAAACTCACTATCAAACCAAACCCGGATTAGTGGATATTAACGACTGGAATCTGAAAAATAAAGTGCATCCTTCTTTGGGCGCAAAAAGCGCTCATCCCTCAAAAGAAGCTTCCTGATCAATTACCAAACGACATTTCACATAATTTAACAATTTTCTGGCTTAACATTCAGTAAATAAGCTACATATTAGCATAAACTATGCTAAATGAAATTAACCGCGCTGTTCCTGCTGTTTTGGGGTTTAAGTATCCGCGTGTTTTCGCAGCAGTTGAGTATCAGCGGCAAAATTACCGACGAAAATAACAAGCCCGTCCCTTTTGCATCGGTTTATATAAAAAACACAACCAAAGGCGTATCTGCCAATAGCGAAGGAGCCTACCAGTTGCTGCTAAAGCCAGGTATTTATGAACTGCAGTTTAAGGCGGTAGGGTTTGGGCAACAAAGCAAACAGGTATCACTCGCGCAAAACCAGGTGATAAACATCAGCCTGAAGACAGAAGCCTATCAATTAAAAGATATAGCTATACATGCCGGGGGCGAAGATCCCGCTTATGCAATTATCCGCAAGGCTATAAAAAAGCGAAAATCTTATTTAAATGAAGTAAATGCCTACACCTGCGATATTTATATAAAAGGGTTGCAAAAACTATTAGCTGCCCCAAAATCATTCATGGGTTTTGATGTGCAGAAAGCTACCAGCGAGGCCGGCCTCGACTCCAATCGTAAGGGGATTGTTTACCTTTCAGAGTCCGAATCAAAATACAGTTTTATGCGGCCCAACCTGGTACATGAAGTACAGGTATCATCAAAGGTATCGGGCTACAACCGGGCCTTTAGCTTTAACAGATCATCAGATATGCTGGTGAACTTTTACCAGAATTTCCAGAATTTGAAAAGCCTCAGCAACCGGCCGCTGGTATCGCCCATTGCCGATAATGCCTTATTTTACTACAACTATAAACTCATAGGGATAACCGTTGAAAATGGCGAAACCATCAACAAGATACAGGTAAGCCCAAAACGCGGTTATGACCCTTGTTTTGAGGGATATGTATATATACTGGATGATAGTTGGCGGCTTTCGGCATTGCAGCTTTTTATCACCAAAAAGGCGAATATTAATTTCGTAGATACACTGAAAATAAACCAGCAGTTTTATCCGGTAAATGACAAGGTATGGATGCCGGCCTCTATTAAGTTTGAGTTTACCGGAGGTGTTTTCGGCTTTAAGCTGGGTGGCTATTTCATCAGCGTTTATAAAAATTATGATTTAAACCCGGTACTTAATAAAAAGGATTTTGTGGAGCGGATCAATATCAGTAAAGGTCATGATAAGGATTCTGTCTACTGGGCGCAGGAACGCCCCATACCGCTCACTGAGGAAGAAAAGACTGATTACGAGGTTAAGGGGAAGCTGGCCATTAAACGCGAATCAAAACCCTACCTCGATTCGCTTGATAAAGCCAATAACACTTTTAAACTAAGCAATTTGCTGCTTACTGGCATTGATACCCGCAACCGATACAAAAAGGCATATTTTCACTACGGGAGTGTGTTGAGCTCGGTTTTGTACAATACGGTTGAAGGGCTTGCTATAAACTACGGGATGACCTATAGCAAGCTTACAGATACAATTAATAATAGCTCTATAACAGTAAACGCAAGGGTGCGCTATGGTTTCAGTAATCATTTATTTAATGGTGTGGCAGGGATTGCTATCCCGGTAAAAAGGATGACGTTGAGTTTCAACGCCGGGTCTGATATTACTGATATGAACAATAATCAGCCCGAATCTCAACTTTTAAATTCGGTGTATAGCCTGTTCTATAGGCAGAATTATCAAAAGCTGTATCAAAAACAATTTGCGTCGGCATCCTTTTCCGGGCGGATCAGTGGCGGATGGCAGGCCAGTGCCTATGTAGAGTGGGCTAACCGTAAATGGCTGCCAAACAGCACAAACTATAGCTTTTTCCATCGTGATGACAGGCAGTTTACTTCAAACAATCCTTTGGTGCCTGCACAGGATGTTCCTTTGTTTCCCGAAAATCAGTCGTTTAAAATAAGCGCGCGCACCAGCTATGATTTTAGCAACCGGTATGAAACCTATCCGTTCGGTCGCAGGTACCTGCCATCCAGCTACCCAACTATCGGTATAAATTATACCAAAGGAATAAAAGGAATATTTGGAAGCGATGTGGATTACGACCAGTTGAGCGCTGATATTGCCAAATCAAATATCGACCTGGGTTTTTATGGGCAAACGTCTTTTTTTATTGGAGCAGGTAAATTCCTTAATGCAAGCAAGGTATATTACCCCGATTACAAACATTTTGACGGTAACCAGCTGGTAATTTATAAACCAGCTTTTAATCGCTTCCTGCTTTTGGATTACTATAATTTTAGCACACCGGATAAATACATAGAGGGGCACCTGGAGCACAACTTCTCGGGATTTATCACCAATAAGATACCCTTTATCCGCAATTTAAAATTGCAGGAAATCATTGATGTAAATTACCTGTATACGCCAACCCTTAAAAATTATACCGAGCTGGGTTTCGGCCTGCAATACCGCGCTATAAGGGTATTGTACGGTGTGAGTTATAACAGTGGGAGTAATATGAGAAACAATGTAGTGATAGGGATAGCTCTTTAGTACCAAGTTTTAGTATCAAGTAGTTAGTATCAAGTATCAAGTACTTTTCTGTTAGTTTGATAGAGCACTCGCTGCTGATCTCACAAAATCTTGATATTTGATACTAACTACTTGATACTATCAGTAGTTTTCTGTTGCGATATCAGTGGTTTACTGCCGGTGAGAGCTGACCAAAATCTTGCTGTTCGATACAGCCTCATGCTACTAAACACACAAAATCTTGATACTTGATACTAACTACTTGATACTATCTCACTATATTAGCATCCTTTAAAATTACACATGAATATATTTTACGGAACGGGGGTAGCTATGGTGACCCCTTTTCATGCGGATGGTCAGATCGACTACGAAGGGTTGAAAAACCTTATTGAACATTTGATTGATGGCGGGGTGGAATACCTGGTATCATTAGGCACAACCGGCGAGAGCGCCACATTGAGCGAGGCTGAACGAAAACAGGTTTGGGCCTTTACTGCGGAAGTAGTGAATAAGCGCGTTGGCTTGGTTGCCGGTATAGGTGGTAATAATACTCATGAGGTTGTTGAGCAGGTAAAAGCATTTGATACTACGGGTTATGATGCTATACTGTCAGCAAGTCCGCATTATAATAAACCAACGCAGGAGGGTATTTATCAGCATTACAAGGCTATTGCCGGCGTTGCTAAGCTCCCTGTTATTTTATACAACGTACCCAGCCGTACTGGTAGCACTATCAGTGCCGAAACCACTGTGCGCCTGGCCAATGATTTTAAAAACATCATCGGTATAAAAGAAGCCTCGGGTAATTTCGATTTATTTAACCACTTGATGCGTGACAAGCCCGAAGGATTTTTATTCATATCGGGCGATGATCCGGTTACGTTGCCTATGATGGCATTGGGGGCAGTAGGAGTAATATCAGTAATTGGTAATGCATTGCCACGGCAGCTATCAGATATGGTGCGTTTATTGTTAAATAATGATTACAAGGGCGCTCATGCTGCGCACTATAGTTTAATAGAATTTACCCGCCTGATGTTTGCCGATGGCAGTCCGGCTGGTGTTAAAACCGCTTTAAAGCATTTGGGCGTTTGTGGCGATACCGTGCGGTTACCACTGGTACAAGTGGGTAATACTACTGCAGAGGCCATTATTAAGGAAACACAAAAGTTTATTTAATAACGGTAAGCCGGATAGATTTAAAAAGAGGCCTCATCTTAATTGATGTGGCCTTTTTGCGTTTGTATTGGTGCTCAATTATCCGGTGCGGGAT
This sequence comes from Mucilaginibacter sp. P2_A4, assembly GCF_056405015.1. Lineage (NCBI taxonomy): Bacteria > Pseudomonadati > Bacteroidota > Sphingobacteriia > Sphingobacteriales > Sphingobacteriaceae > Mucilaginibacter > Mucilaginibacter sp. P2_A4. The sequence continues at coordinate 302,386 of NZ_JBFUCX010000002.1, forward strand.
TTAATTCAATAAAAAACCCGGTTATTGATTGTAACCGGGTTTTTATCTGGAATAAGATAATTAAAAATCTTCCTTAGCTTTCTTTGTTTTTGGCTTCCTGAACCTCAAGGCGAATAGCCTGTGCCAGGTTTTTAAGATCTTGCATACCTTTGCGAACACGAGTTCCGGCAGCGCTGTTTCCTTTGTTGTAGAATTTGTCGGCGTCAGCCTCTAAAGATGCTACAAGCTCTTTTACTTCAGTAAATTTTTTCATTTAATTACTCCTTTTAAATTATGAGGTCTATTGTTTTTAATTAAAGCTAATCTATAAGGTTTTTTTTTAATTTAAAATTTTTGAAGACGAAAAATAATGCCTTTAAAGTGGTTTTTTTCAACATTTTTAACAATAGGAGGGTATTTATGTTTTTATTGAATACTATGAATATGGCAATATGCTATAGTATATTTTATTCATATTTAAATGATATGGATAATAATTAAAATATGGTGATATTAAATAGTATTTAATGATTTTTAGCCTAAATAAACCTTATTTGATTGGTGTATTTAATTCGCAGATAATAAGTTTGTCGACACGGCTGATTTTTTGATCTTTTTAACCCCCGCGAGCTTGTCGCTCGCAGGGGTTTAGGTTGTATAGGAATAGGCGAAACAAAAACTTCCTGATCATCTGTTGTTATATTTTTTTTTGAGCCTCTAACTGATCTTTTGATTCGCGTTACCAGCCCGCTTTGCACCTCATTATGAATATTCAATGTATATTTGATACAATGCTTTTAAGGCAGATTGCCCTTTACAGCAACTTTACTATGTACGAAGTTATTACCCAATCCTTACGTAAACTCGTTGACTTTACCGACGAAGAGCTTTTTATGTTTATGCAAAAGCTTAAGGTGGTAGCCTTAAAAAAGTATGGCTTTTACTTAAAGGAAGGCCAGATTTGCAAAGGTATGGTCATTGTACAAAAAGGTTGTTTGCGCTATTTTTCGCGGGACGAAAAAGGCGATCATACCATAGGTTTTGCTTTTGAAGGTGAATGGATTGGTGATTATGAAAGCTTTTTATTGCAAGCCCCGTCACCCGATTTTATTGAAGCCATTGAAGATACTGAGCTTTTTATACTGAGTTATGCCGATATGCAGGCACTTTACAATCATAGCCAGCGTTTTGAAAGATTTGGCCGCATCATAGCCGAAAGATTATTTATCGATACGGCAAGAAACAATCGCAATTTAAAAATGCAATCGGCCGAAAACCGCTATCTGGAATTGCTAAATACCCAACCCCGCATTTTTGAGCGGTTGCCTCAGCACTTGATTGCCTCGTACCTGGGCATTCAACCTCAAAGCCTTAGCCGCATCAGGGCTAAGCTATCTAATCCTAAAAATTAACTTAGGTTAATAAATTTGTTGCTCTTTTTAACCCCATGTCATTTTTAAACTAAGCCATTAGTGCCAGTTTTGTAGTGTGCATTTATTTATGCTGTACACATCAACTTAAATTAAAAATAATATGAATCCAGATCAGGTATTTTCGGCGGCAGGGGCAATTGCAGCTTTGCAATGGCTGCTGCTCATCGTACTCCCCAAATGGAAGGTTACAACGTGGCTAATTGATCATGCAGTTGTTCCCTTGCTATTATCTGTTATCTATTGCATTTACATTATGGGCTTTTTTAATACGTCGGGTGGTGGCTTTAACTCGCTGCAGCAGGTACATGTGCTTTTTAATAATGATAACCTGTTGCTTGCCGGTTGGGTACATTACCTGGCTTTTGATTTGTTGATAGGGTTCTCTATCCTCAAATCGGCGCAGGCAAAATCAATTTCGCATTGGCTGTTGATCCCATGCCTGGCACTTACCTTTATGTTTGGCCCATGCGGTTTCCTGCTTTATCAAATTATACAAAAAGTAAAAACAAGTAAATGAAAACGTTATTCAACTTTATTAAAACCAAAAGCCCGGTATTTTACTATTGTGGGTTGGGGCACCTGGCCTTGTTTATACTGATGGTTATCGTAGCGCAGTTTGATCATCGGCAACTTATGGGCATCAACCTATGGATAAAACCTATCAAGTTTGCTATCTCCATAGCCATTTACTGTTTAACGTGGCCTTTGCTGTTGCAGTATCTGCCGTTTGAGCATATCAAAAAACGCTTTGTAAACTTCAGCGTATTTGCTTTGACGTTTGAAATGCTGGCCATTGCCAGCCAGGCTGCCAGGGGGCAGCTATCGCACTACAACACATCCAGCCTTTACAACGCCACTTTGTTTAGTTTAATGGGGGTAGTTATTGTTTTGCAAACGCTGTTTGCCCTTTATATGGGGTATATGTTTTTTAAAGTAAGCGCGGTGCAAATAAGCCCGGCTTTATTATGGGCAATTAGGCTCGGTATTATCATGGCAGGTGTATTTGCCCTTGAGGGTGGCGTAATGGCCTCACAATTGGCACATACGGTTGGCGCTGCTGATGGTGGCCCCGGTTTGCCGCTTTTTAACTGGAGCCGCAGTGCCGGCGATTTGCGGATAGCACATTTTATGGGGTTGCATGCGCTGCAAATTGTACCGTTTTTTGTTGTACTCGTCAAAATTAAAAAAGCAAAGCCGGCAATTGTTTTTGCCGGCCTGTATTTTGTAATTGTGTCCTTGTTATTTTATAATGCCATGTTAGGTAGGCCGCTGTTTTAAAACAGTAATTATAACTATAACATCTTCTGCAAAATATCCGGGTGATGCGTATGCACCTTAATGATGAGCTCGCCAAATAAGGTATTTGCCCAGGCAAACCATTTACGGGTAAAATTGCTGGCATTATCTTTATGGAAACCTTCGTGCATAAAGCCCGTACCTGCATGGGTGTTTTTTAACATGTGCAAACAGCGGGTTATTTCGAGCTTATTAGTTGATGTTAAGGCGCGCATGGTAATTGCCATTGGCCATATAAAATCTATCCCTACGTGCGGGCCGCCAATGCCTTCGGCAACCTTGCCTTTAAAAAAGTATGGGTTATCTAAACTTAGTACAAAGCGGCGGGTGTTTTGGTATAATGGGTCGGTAACGGGCAATGAGTCAAGGTAGGGCAGGGCCAGCAGGCTGGGAACATTGCTGTCATCCATCAATAATTGATTACCATAACCATCAACCTCAAAAGCTAAAATTTTGCCGTATACAGGGTGATTAACTACCGCGTATTTTTTAATAGCGGCTTCCACCTCGGCGGCAAGGGCTTTGCATTCGGCCGCTGTTTTGGCGTCTTTACCTATCACACTAAACATTTCGGCCATTTGCCTTAAGCTGGTAACCGCGAAATAGTTTGACGGAATAAGGAAAGGGTAAATAGTAGCATCATCCGACGGGCGGAAGATAGAGCAGATTAAACCAACAGGTTTTACCGGGTTGCCATAGCCACGGTTTGGCGCGGTATCGCTGGCGGTTTCGGTTTTACGCTGAAAATGGTAAGGGCCTTTGCCGTTTTTACGTTGCTGTACTTTAAAAGTATCTAATATGGTTTTGCCTGCTTTTTGCCAGTTATCGTCGAAAAAGCTGCTGTCGCCACTAATTTTCCAATAGTTATAAGCTAAACGCACCGGGTAACAAAGTGAGTCAATTTCCCATTTGCGTTCATGCAGCTCGGGCTTCATGTCGGTAACGTCGGTATCCCATTCGCTGCCAGTTGGGCCTTCGTTAAAGGCATTGGCATAGGGGTCTATCAATACACATTTTGCTTGTCGGCTCAATACCCCTTGTATAACTTTTTTAAGTTCGGGGTCTGTTTTTATAAGGGGTAAGTATGGCCAAACCTGTGCCGACGAATCGCGCATCCACATGGCAAAAATATCGCCGGTGATTACAAATGTATCAGGTTTGCCGTCCTTTTCGGAGTAATTAACGGTGGTATCCAGCGTGTTTGGATAGCAGTTTTCAAAAAGCCAGGCTACTTCTGGATCTTTGATGTCGGCTTTAACTTTTTGTATGATACTTTCAACCGCTTTGCTGGTGAATTTGCGGTCGGCAAGTTTGGGGCGGCGGCTTTCAAATACAGGTGCAGTATTGCCAAGCCAGGCGGGTACAGGCACAGCGCTAAGGCCTAAACCGGCAGTTGCTACGCTGTTAATTTTAATGAAATGTCTTCTGGTAATCATAAGTAGTTTAAATGGTAGAGTGTAAAATTATAAAAGCGTTTTATAATCCAAAAAAAATCGTGCTAAATTAATTTACCTGTTTTATAACGCAGATAGACTGGTGTATTTACAGGGGTTAATTTAACACAAATTTTAATTCTATTTTACAGGTCAAAGACGGTTTCAAGCTGATAAAAGGGATACTTTTGCAGAATGAAAAACTATATGTTAATATTATCTGCAGCAATGATGATGATTTCTGCCTGCAGCGTTAATACAACCAAAAACACCAGTCATAAGCCAGATTCCGCAACACAACAAAATGCTGATAAATCTGTAGAAAAAGGCCTCGTTGCCGAAATGCAGATCAGGGATACCATTAAAGTTGGCGATTCGGTATTGTTGAAATTTACGGTTTTTAACCATGCCGATAGTGCACAGCATTTTTGTAAATGGCATACTCCTTTTGAGCCTTTGATGAGCAAGTACCTGGAAGTTAAAGACGAGAATGGGAACGAGGTTGATTACAGGGGCGCAATGGCCAAAAGAATAATGCCGCCACCGGCAAGTAGCTATATAAAAGTTGATCAGAAAGGCAGCATTTTATCGATGGTTGATGTGTTGAAAGGGTTCGCTATTGATAAACCGGGCAAATATACCATCACTTATGTAGGCCAAAACATGAGCGGCCTGGTAGTGAATAAAAGCGTTGCTTTTGTTTATATAAAGTAGTATTGGCTTGATCTCTTTGAAACTTGTAAAAATATAGCGATGGATTTTAACCCAGAAGTGTTCGAAAGCTTTTTTATTCCCTCCCCACGGGAGGGGTGCGGTTGGGAATACGCGCAAAAGCAGGGAGGGGTTTCTAAAAGCGACGAGAAATGCGGCAGTGAATGGCTGGTCAAACCCCTACCTCCTCCTTCCCCGAGGAAGGAATCGCACATCCTCCTGCTCCTTTTAACCTTTCGAACACTCAAGGTTTAAAGCTCATCGCTATATTTTATATTCACTTTACGGCAGTTTTTTCTAAACCGCGGTTACTTGTTTAAAATCAATCGGTTTATTTGAGTATAAAATTTTAAGCCATTTCCCTGTTTTTTATCCTTCATCCTTTGTGCAAATATTACTATTTTAACCCCATGTTGCATCCCGAAGATAACCCCTGGAAAATAACCTCCGAAAAAGTAATGTATGACAACCCCTGGATAAATTTAACCGAGTACCAGGTAATAAACCCATCCGGCAATCCCGGTATTTACGGCAAGGTGCATTATAAAAACCTGGCCATAGGTGTTTTACCGCTTGATGATGAGCTAAATACCTACCTGGTAGGGCAGTATCGTTTTGCGCTGAACCAATATAGTTGGGAAATGCCCGAAGGCGGTGGCCTTGATCATACCGATCCGCTGGATGCTGCAAAGCGCGAACTGCTGGAAGAAACAGGCCTGAAAGCCAACCGGTGGACCGAAATTCAACGCCTGCATCTCAGTAACTCGGTAAGTGATGAGTTGAGCATTATATATGTAGCCCGCGACCTGGCCCAGTTTGAAGCCGAGCCGGAAGATACCGAACAGCTGATAGTAAAAAAACTACCGTTTGCCAGCGTATACCAAATGGTTTGCGATGGTGAAATCACTGATGCGATGACGGTTGCCGCAGTGTTAAAAGTGCAATTGCTGATTATAGAAAACCGGATATAGACCATCGGTTTCTACAAAATAAACCTAAATTTGCCAGTCGAATGAAAAAATTTTTAGGCTATTTCCTTACTCCGATAGCAACAGGAGTGTTTTTATTGATACTTATTATATTTCAACCCATCCAGTGGGTGTGCCTTCGTTTTTTCGGTTATTCGGCACATAAAAGGTCGGTGGATATTTTAAACCTGTTCCTTTTACGCTCGGTATACGTGTTAGGTAACACGGTTACCTTCATCAACAAACAAAACCTGCCGGTTGGGCGACCAATTATTTTCCTTGCCAATCATCAGGGGCTGCTTGATATACCACCACTCATCTGGTATCTGCGTAAATATCACGCTAAATTTATTTCAAAAATTGAGCTTACCAAAGGCATTCCGTCTATCTCCTTTAACCTGAAACATGGTGGCGGCGCCAATATTGATCGTAAAGATGGCAGGCAATCAATCAGCGAAATTGTAAAGCTTGCTCAGCGAATGAAAGAGAATAAATGGTCGGCGGTGATATTCCCAGAGGGCACCCGTTCAACAGATGGTACAGTAAAAACCTTCCAGGTTGGCGGCATTGCTACCATACTTAAAAAATGCCCCGAGGCTTTGCTGGTACCTATCGCCATAAAAGATTCCTGGAAAATGATCCAATACGGCCAGTATCCGCTCAATACTTTTACTCCGATGACCTGGGAGGTGCTTTCACCAATTGAACCCGCGGGCCGGCCCATGGAAGACCTGGTGCTGGAAGCCGAAAACGCTATCAGGGCAGCGTTGAATTAAACACGAATTAAGGATTGGGCAGCATTTACAGGATTTTTTTGATGGGTGTGTTTCAAAAGTGCATATAATATGCGGTTGTTAAAGAGCTTACCGTTTTCATCCCAGATGTTTGCGCCTGATTTGTAAGCCGGTTTTTTAATTCCCTCCCAACGGGAGGGGTGCGGCTAAAATGCGCGCAATGGCAGGGAGGGGTTTTGCCGATATTCATCTGCGATATACTTGAACGCCTGATTTAACCCCTACCTTCCCTTCCCCGAGGAAGGAATCGCACATTGCCCCTGCCTTTTCTTCCGCAGGTATATCTACACAATCATCCTCCGTCTGCACACCTGTAATCTGCATATTAGTTCTCCATCTGCACATCTGTAATCTGCATATCTGCACATCTTTGTTCTGCACCTCGGAAAAATTCCGCTCAATCTTCAAATTGTCATGAAAAAACGCGATCTTGTTGATATTCAGCTAAATGTTAACAAATAAATCATATGTAGTTTACGTTTATATGAAACCTTATCGCTTATTTTTATAGACCTATAAAATGGGTCAGCTAAAATTAACTAAAATCAATTTTTATGACCTGGAGAAAATTCAGCGGTGAGGTAATCCAATCGCCCATTATGGAAGAGGTAGAAAGGGCGATTGAACGCGAAGCCAACCTCGGCAACAAACTTAAAGTATGTATCGGAACCGATTCGCAGGTTAAAGGCACCGTAACTGATTTTGCTACAGTTATTGTTTTTGTACGGGAGCAGCGTGGTGCATTTATGTTTATTCACCAGGAGCGTACATCACAAAAAATGAGCATCAAGGAGCGTATGCTTAGCGAGGTGCAAAAATCAATTGACATTGCCTACAAGCTTTGCGATTTGCTTGACCTGTACGATGTGGAACTGGAAGTACACGCCGACATTAATACCAACCCAATGTTTAAATCAAACCAGGCTTTGCACGAGGCTATGGGGTACATTTTAAGTATGGGCTTTGTATTTAAGGCTAAACCGGAGGCTTTTGCCAGCTCATACTGCGCCAATAAAATAGTGCAGTAAAAAGCGCAAAAGTAAAAGCGGTGTATTTATATTTGATCTTTACTACAGATCGAAATAACTATGTCGCCACTAATTGAAATTAACGATCCGGCTATGGCCGGCCCGAATACCATACTTATCGACGCCCGCGCCGGTAAAGATACCCATGACCGCTACCTTGCCGGTCACCTCAAAAATGCTGCCTATGTTGATCTGGACAGGGATTTGGCAGCCCCTGTCACCAATGCCGCAATAGGGGGAAGGCATCCACTACCCAATATTAATGATTTTGCAGCCCTCCTGGGTAAATTGGGAATAAGACCCGATAGTCATGTGATTGTTTATGATGATAAAGCTGCGGCCTTTGGCGGTGCCCGTTTCTGGTGGATGCTGAAAGCCATTGGGCATCAAAATGTACAGGTATTAAACGGCGGATTGCAGGCTGCTACAGATGCGGGTATTGAGTTAAGCACCGAAGAGTACACGCCAAACCCGGTTGCGCCTTACCCGGTACCTGCCGGTTATACAGGCACTGTTGTTATTGAGGAAGTAGGTACCGCTGCGCATAACCCGGAGAGGATTGTGATAGATGTGCGGGAAACCCCAAGATACTTAGGCCAAACCGAGCCGCTTGATTTGATAGCCGGCCATATCCCCGGTGCGTATAACCTGCCTTATATTACCAACCTGGATGTTGACGGTAAATACCTGCCGGCCGAAGCGCTGCGTAAAATTTATGATGAAACCATTGGCGATGTAGCCCATGAAGATATCATTGTTCACTGCGGCTCGGGCGTTACGGCATGCCACACCCTTTTGGGTATGGAGTACGCCGGCATTACCGGCCCCCAATTATATGTTGGCTCCTGGAGTGAGTGGTCAAGGCGTGATTTGCCAATTGGTACAACTACAAGATAAAAATGTATATTTACAACAATATTGTATTAACTAATATTGGCTTGTGAAAACATACGTTTTAAAAACCGAACAAAAAATCCCTATCTCCCTGGAGGAGGCCTGGGATTTTTTTTCATCCCCACTTAACCTGGCTAAGATCACTCCGCCCGAAATGAGCTTTGTGGTAACATCTGATTATACCGCGGATACAAAAATGTACCCAGGCATGATCATTACCTACAAAATATCGCCTTTGCTGGGCATCAAAATGAACTGGATGACAGAGATTACGCATGTTGCCGATAAGCAATACTTTGTAGATGAACAACGCTTTGGGCCCTACGCGTTATGGCATCACCAGCATCATTTTAAAGAGATAAAAGGTGGTGTGCAAATGAATGATATATTACACTACGCCATACCCTATGGCTTTATAGGTACCATCACCAACAAGGTTTTTGTAGGTAAAGAGGTGAACAAAATTTTTGCGTTTAGGGAAAAGGCTATTGAGGAGATGTTTGGGAAGTATAAAGGGTAGGATGTATTAAAAAAAGGCATTGCCTCGTTCCTATGACGTGTTAGCAAAAAAAACTTTTGTCATCCTGAGGAACGAAGGATCTATTCTCCACCATGCTTCTTCGCCCTGCACAGTCTGCGAATAGATCCTTCGTTCTTCAGGATGACAAACTTTTCAAAACGTCATTTCCCCTTCATTATCCCCTGAGATGTTCCGCAATGACAAAGCTTTTAATATATATTACACCAACTCCATCAAAGCCTCTTTACTAAAGCCTTTCAATTCATCTGTACGTTCTTCGCGGATTTTTTGTGTCCAATGAGGATCGGCCAATAAGGGGCGACCAACTGCTACCAGGTCAAAATCGCCACGGTCCATACGGCGCAATAATTCATCTAATGAGCTTGGGTTTGAGCTGGCGCCTGCAAAGGCGGCTAAAAACTCACCATCCAACCCAACCGAACCAACTGTGACAGTAGCCTTACCGGTTACCTTTTTTGCCCAGCCGGCAAAGTTCAGATCTGAGCCCTCGTATTGGGTTTCCCAGAAACGGCGTTGCGAGCAATGAAAAATATCCACTCCAGCATCGGCCATTGGGTTTAACCAGCTTTCCAGTTCCTGCGGTGTTTTAGCCAGCACGTTATCATAGTCAGCAGGTTTCCATTGCGATAAACGGATAATCACCGCAAAATCGTCACCAACCTGTTTTCTTACCTCTTTAATAACTTCAATTGCAAAGCGGCTGCGTTCTGCTAATGTTTTACCGCCATAAATATCTGTGCGCTGGTTGGTGGCATCCCAAAAAAACTGGTCGATAAGATAGCCATGGGCTCCATGTATCTCCACGCAATCAAAACCTAACCTTTTGGCGTCGGCAGCTGCACGGCCAAACGCGGCAATGGTATCGGCAATATCAGCATCGGTCATGGTATTACCATTGTTAAACCCTGGCCGGTTTAAGCCCGATGGCCCTTCAAAAGGCTGTGATGGAACCCAGCCCGAACGGTGGTTATCCATGATACCCATATGCCAGATCTGCGGACCCATAGCACCACCGGCTGTGTGTACATCGTTAATCACATTTTGCCAGCCGGCCAAAGCCTTATCGCCATAAAAATGCGGAATGTTGGCGTCGTTTGATGATGATACACGATCGATAACGGTGCCCTCAGACAAAATTAAACCAACTTCACCTTCGGCACGTTTGCGGTAATAAGCGGCAACATCGGCAGTAGGCACTCCGTTTGGCGAAAATGAACGGGTCATGGGCGCCATCACGATACGGTTTTTGATATTTAATGATTTCAGGCTAAACGGCCTGAACAAGGTGTTATTAATGCTCATGGTATATGTTTATTATTAAGTGTTTGTTTTATAGTTCAGACTCAATCAGTTTACTCAGTGCGGCAAATGCTTCTTCATTACGCTTGTAATAGGTCCACTGGCCAACACGGGTAGCGGTAACCAGCCCGGTACGCTGCATAAGCGAAAGATATTCCGAAACGGTAGATTGGGTAAGCCCGGCCTTTTGTTGAATTAGACCCACGCAAACCCCGTTCCCGAAACCAGATTCCTGTTTTGGGAAATTCTTTTCAGGTTCCTTAAGCCACTGTAAAATCTGCAGCCGGGTTTTGTTTGATAGTGCTTTAAAAATCTCTAACTGATTCATGGCACAAAGATATATCGACTTTTCCCGATATATCAATTTGTAGCGCAGAGATGACATTGGGTTGATAAAGAGGGGAGTCGGGATAATGGAATCAGTAATTAAGAAGGATGTTGGATTTGTCTATTTGTTATGCAGCGTGCGGGGCCACAAGCCGGGTAGGTTTGGGCAGCGGGGAAAAACGCATTTTTGCTGTTGTAGTTGGTAGCAGCATACTTTATATTAGCCATCGCTAAACCTTAACACTCAATGAACTTGAACAAAGCAAACATCTAATTTATAAGATTATAGCTGGTGTAATTGGCCTGTATTTAGTTTTAGGGGGCATAGCAATGTGTTTGCATATCTTATATATTAAAGGTTTGATAGGTATTGTAGGCGGGACGATTGTAGGTATTTTGTTTGTGCGGAAACCATCATTCAAGAATTATGCCCAGGTAGTAGTACTGCTTTTTGTTGCCATGTTCATTGTAGGAGGGATTAAATAAATTATGAAGCAAGCACTAACATATACCGGTAATATCTTTGTAACAACAGTTCTCTCTGGGCCGGTTATTGTTTTTGTATTACTTGCATTGTCTGATCCTTTAAAGTACAACGATACAGATGCGATGTATACAGTCGTAGCTATTCCCGTAGGGTTTGTGCTTTACTTACCATCATGGCTCTTATTATGGTGGTTAACAACATGCTTAGGTAAGTCGGTGAGCAGTATAATCATGTTGAAAGTGTATCTGAGTTTCGTTTGTCTACCTTTATCATTACTGCCATTTTTTATAATGAATTACCGTGCAATTATCCATTCGAATTATTGGCCATCCTTAGCCCCCTGGGTATGTACGTATGCCGTAATCACCATGGTTGGAATATGGTTTTATAAACTCAGGTAATATGTTTAGCCAAGCGGATAGAGCCATTTATACCTTTAGAACATCTGCTGTTCGAAGTCAGAGTCCTCGAACAGCAAATGTTTGTAGTTTGCCGCTAATTACCAGATAAACAAAGGCACCAACCATATTGGCGATATGTAATAAGGGTCGTAATAGGGTTGGTAATATTCTATTGTTTCTTCTTCAACAACGATTGTAGTAGTGGTAGTGCCGCCGCCGCCGTTATTTGAATTATTGTTTTGTTTTTGTTCTTCCTCCATCAGCCTGATCATCAGCTCCGATCCCTGGTTTATCATATCTACCATGGCGTCTTTGCCAATATCATCGGGTTTTATGGCGGTGTTACAGATTTCTTCTATCTCGTTCCAGGCGTCATCAGCAACAAGGGCATTTTGCCAGCCGGCTACGGTAGTATCAAACCTGTTTTCATTAATGAACGACATAAAAACAATTTCTGCCGGATCGGCCTTTTTAAACATGGCCACGGCAATGCGCAGGTCGTCAAAGCGGTCGTCGTTTGTAAAATCAAACCAGGCATCATCGGTATCAAAATCGAAATAACTGTCGAAAGCGAACTCGCCCTTTTCAAGATCTACAAAGGAAAAAACGTCATAAACCTTTAAGTATTCGGTATAACGTTTCATAAAGGTATCAAACACTCCACGGCCTTTTGAGCTAACTTTGTAGTTTGAACCCGAGCTAATGATATAACCATTGGCAACCAGATCGGCAAATAAAGGTTGCAGTACAGTATCATCACCATAAGCACCGTTGCTAAACTGGTGGTTGCCATTTATCATTTCGTTTAAAATAACGATTGCCTTAAATGTTTTTCTATTATCGTTTGATAAAACTGTGTTTTTTCTTAATTGAATAGCCATAACTATTGTTTAGAACGGATTTCAGGAAATCCGTGACTTTTAAAATTTATGAAAATTTCGCGTTTGATATCTTATCGCCTGCGGCCAAAGCCACCACGACTACGGCCAAAGCCCGACCTGCTGCCTGAACTTCTGCCGCTACCAAAGCTACTGCCCGAACTCCTGCTACCAAAGCCGCCGCTCCTTACTGTACCCGAATTGCTGCGTGTGCCGAATGATCTTTGCGACCTTACCGGCTGACTTAAACTGCTCCTGCTGCTGCTTGTTCTTGACGACATGTGCGACGAAGTAGTTGGCCTGAAAGTGGTATAAGTACGGGTGCGGGTATAGTATGATGGATAATACCCGTAATGATACATCGGCACATAATAGCTATGCGGGCGCAAAAAGTAACTCAATATTAAAAAGTCGGTTAAGCCAAATGAGGAGTGGTAATAGTTATTATACCCCGCATAGCTTGGATTTCCCTGTATATCAAGGTTGGCCGAGTTATTATTGCCGGTAGGTTGCACATTTATGCTGGCCACCGTTACCGCCTGCGAGTTGCTCACATCGTCAATTACATTAAGCTTGTTGTTGTCGGCTTCCTGCACTTTCAGGTAATCAATATTGCCGTCTTTATCCAGATCGAGGTTGTTGATCTGGTTGGCGGGGTTGTTAATGGCTTTCTCCAGTGTTTGTGGGTCGGTACTGGTTTTTACAAACTGCGCCAGCTTATTTACATCAAAACCGGCAGTGGTGTTGTTTTCAATAGTTACATTGTTTTGCTGTGGCGGGTTTTGGTTACATGCAGAAACCAGCAATACCAAACTTGTAAGCGCTATAAATACTTTTTTCATGATATTTTTTGATGATTTGCCGGCATGGCAGTTTTATTGGTCATTGTTTGCGCCGGCCAACTTTTGTGTTTTAACTTTTTTATTTAGATGCAGAGATACTATGCGATGTTACAAAAAATATTGAATAACGTCAAGGAATAAGAATTAAGAGTCAAGAATCGAGAGTTAAGAATCAAGAGTCAAGAATCAAGAATCAAGACAAACCTAACCCCGCGATCTGTGTCTTCACAGATCGGTGCTCCAATTGCTGTTCGATTGCGGCAGGTACTCAACATATGCCCTCAACTCATTTCAGCTAACACCCCAAAGCCCTCATTGTCCCAAAAAACGTCAGCAGAACAGCTTCGGGCGAAAACGGACAAAACAATGCGGGGCTGTGCGGCTGCAGGGCATAGGAAGTTTTTGCACGTGCGTGGGACTAAGCGCGCCGGGGGCAAAATAATTCCAGCCCCGGTTTTGTTCGTTTTGCAGTGCAGAGGCACCGAGCGCAAAGAAGCATTTCTGCTGACTTGAATTATTCGCGGTTGTTTGTTTTTATAGGTGCTCATTATCTCGCTATGCTCGGTCTTTTGGTCCTTTTTGTTTCAAGACAAAAAGGACTTGGCCCTCCCGCGGCCAAGAGCGGGCCAATGTTGTCCGTTACAACTAAACAATACCATTAACCAAATAGCCGTAAATAGTTCGGAGATTGCTTCGTTCCCCGCAACAACGATAGTTGATTGAGATTGAAAGTTCATTATAAACTTCAAAATATCAATCTGTAACCCTATTTTAGGGCTTATTAATAAACATCCCGACCTAAACACATCAACCATGATCAAAAACTACTTTAAAACTACGTTAAGATACCTGTGGAAGAACAAAATCTTTTCTTTGATCAATATCATTGGCCTGGCTACCGGGATCTGCGTTTGCTTTTTTGCGCTGCTATATGTTCATTTCGAATTAAACCACGATACCTATAATCAAAAAGCCGACAATATTTACCGCCTGGTAACCGACATAAAAACATCAACGGACATCAAGTACGAAAGCACATCAACCCCCATGGGGCCCGAAATAAAGGCGGTTTTCCCCGAAGTAAAAGATATGGCCAGGATTATGATGGATGATATGATTTTGCAGAGCAATCCCAACAATGCCATAAAGGAAGAGGTAGCCTATGCAGATTCATCCGCCTTTAAAATATTTTCATGGCCGCTATTACGGGGCGATATCAAACACTTATTTAACGCCCCCTGCGATGTGGTACTTTCCGAAACCGCGGCAAAAAAATACTTTGGCAATGCCGACCCAATGGGGCAAACCATGCTGATCAACGGGAAGGCCAAATGCAGGGTAACCGGTATCATGAAAGATATCCCTTACAACTCGCACCTGCGGGTCGATGTTATTTTCTCGGTAGCTACTTTAATAGATCAGGATTGGGAGGGCCACTGGACCCGCTTTGGCTTTTATACCTATCTGTTATTGAAGCCCGGCGTGTCTGCGGCAGCCTTGCAGGCCAAGTTTCCGGCTTTGATAAATGATAATATAAATCAAACCGACTTTAAATATAAATTGTCTATTGAGCCATTAAAAAAAGTTTATTTATATGGCAAACCACGCGGCCACCGTACCGGCGCGTCGGCCAGCGGCAGCATCACTAATGTTTATATTATTTCTATCATAGCAGTACTGGTATTGTTTATCGCTTGCTTTAATTTCATTAACCTCACCACCGCGTTCTCGCTGCAGAGGGCCAAAGAAATAGGCGTGCGTAAAGTGCTTGGCGCATCAAAATACCAGCTGATGCTGCAATTTTTTATGGATGCTGTGGTACTTTGCCTGGTGGCTTTCATCATAGCCTTGCTGTTTGCAACGCTGTTGCTGCCTTTGTTTAACCAACTGGCAGGTACCATAGTGGCAGATGGTATTTTTCACAATGTGCAGCATATTTTGTGGCTTTTAGCGCTGGCTGTTGTGGTAGGCATTTTATCCGGCGCGTACCCTGCCTTGTTTTTATCCGGCTTTAAACCAATCAGTAGTCTTAAAGGCAAAACGGGTTCATCGGGTACGGGGCTTATATTACGGCGGTCGTTGGTGGTGGCGCAGTTTTCTATTTCCATATTTTTGATTTTGGCCACTACCATTGTGCACATGCAGCTCAACTTTATGCAAAACCAGCAGCTTGGTTTTCAAAAAGATCATAAACTGGTGGTCGACTATCAATTCAGCAACAGCATCAATCAGCATACCGATAGGATAAAGCAGCAGCTCATGGGCATTCCTGGAGTTGGTATGGTTAGCCTGTCGTCGTCTATTCCGGGTACAACAAACAACCAGTTTAATACCATGATCGAGAACAGCAAAGGCGAAAAGCAACAGCAACGACCCGACGTTTATTTCATCGACGATGTGTTTCTGAAGCAGTACCATATCGACCTTATTGCAGGGCGTAATTTTCAGAAAAACACAGCGCTCGACTCCATGAAATCCATGCTCATTAACCAGGCCATGTTAAAAAGCCTGGGCTTTAAAAGGCCCGAAGATGCTATTGGCAAACACTTTAAACAGCTCAATCACACGGGCGAGATTGTAGGTGTGATCAGGGATTTTCATAACCATTCTTTTTTAGAAACCGTTCAACCCTTAACGGTGAGGGTTGATTCCAGCCATTTAACCAATATTACTATTGATATCACATCGGCTGATGTAAGGTCGACCGTAGCTAAACTGGAATCCACCTGGCGAAAAATACTCCCGGACGTTCCATTAGTGTATTTTTTTGCCGATGAAGCCTACAATCAGCAATACATAGCCCAGGAACGCTTTGGCAAACTGTTTATCTGCTTCGCCATTGTGGCTATCGTGATCTCATGCCTTGGTTTATTGGGTCTGTCGGCTTATAACATTGCCCAGCGCAAAAAGGAGATCAGCGTACGCAAGATTCTGGGTGCATCGGTAATTAATATCAGCCTGCTATTATCTAAAGATTTTATCAAACTCATCCTTATTGCCCTGCTCATTACGTCGCCGGCATCATGGTGGCTCATGCACAACTGGCTGCAAAATTTTGCCTACCGCATCAATATCCCCGCATGGATCTTTATCTCCTCGGGCCTGGCGGCTATGTTTATCGCGTTGGTTACCATCAGTTTCCAATCCGTTAAGGCCGCAATTGCTAATCCGGTGAGGAATTTGAAAGCGGAATGATTATGGCGTAACCCTCCTTGGGTCGGGTCGGGCTATTCACTTATACGGCTACAGGCATTAGGCGCGAGGCTGGTATTCGTTGCTATCCCTTACGTGAGGGGGGGAGGGGAGATACAAAAAGTCAATGCCTCAAGTTTAAAGATCGGAGACTTTTTGTTTTGCCTGTTTTTAGAGACTGGTTAGATTAGTGCTTATTCATATAAGTTTTATCTTAAAATAATTTGTAAAACACAGATAGTCTTATATATAATTTAGTAAAATGTGTTTTAATTTCAGATAGATATAGTTTATCAATATTGATTGATAAACTATATCTATATTTAACTTTTGTTAATAATAATTATATTATCCTAAATCTTAAACGTGTATAATACGAAATTTGGCCCGTATGATGGTGATTCCTGGGAGGCTATGATGCAAATATGTTTCAGATTAAAATATGAGGCAGAGCATTATCAGTCAGTACCAGCATCTTCGGGCGACTGCGGCATTGAAGGCTTTACTAAAAATGGCAAGGTGTTCCAATGTTATTGCCCGGATAATAACCTGCCTTCAAGAGATTTATATGAAAAGCAGCGGGATAAAATCACTGCTGACATAAAAAAACTTAGTCTTTATCAAAAAAAACTTTCCCGATTTTTGAATGGTACACTTATAAAGGAGTGGATTTTTGTAACACCAGAAAGCCGTATGAATGAGTTAATAATTCATTGTAACAGCAAAACTGATGAAGTTTTAAAATTGAATCTTACCATCATTGATCCCAATTTTAAAGTGATTATTCACGATATAGATAATTTTGCGAGGGAAATTCCTATTGCCTTAAATGCGGACGGGCAAAAGTTATTGATTGACAAGGAACAAATTGATGGAGGAAGTTTAATAAAATGGAAAGATCAAGAAATTGATCTTGTTTCGAATGCAATTAGAAAGCATACAAAACGATTTCCTGTTAATGCATCGGGCGTCGAAGACAAGGTTAATAAATTAACAGATGCTACAATTGAAAGCTTTTTAGATCAAACCACTATACTTTCACGTTGGAGGCAATTGCATCCAGATGATTACGAAAAATTCTTAATCTTGTTTTCCCAAATTGAAAAGGAAATAGAAGAATTATGCATGTTTCCCACGGACGATAATAATTTACTATATCGACAATTGAGAACCTTAGTAAAAGAAAAGTTAACTGGTAATTTTGGTTATTTGAACGAAATTACAATTGATAATTTGACTAATGGAGCAATTGCAGATTGGTTATTAAGGTGCCCTTTAGACTTTGAATAATGGTTACAAGTTTCATAAAACATTTGAGTTTCAATAAGCGGGACATATCTATCCCAGCTGACTATAGGCCACTTTATAAAATAGGTCATATTGTTTTAATTCTCTTTTTAGGATGTAGATCTAATAAAGCAACTCTAATGAAATTGCATTTTTTGTGTTGGTCAATTAAAAGTGATGCAAATTTAATACTGGTTCAGCAATGGATAAGTAACAATTTTAGAAACGATTTTCATATCTGGGGTGTTGAACCTACAGTCAATAGGGCTTTGATGTATGCTGTTGCCGAAGGATACATCACCTTAAATGAAGGTAGTTATACGTTAACGGATGCGGGAGTAAATCTTTATAAATTGATGAAAAAGGACAAAGATTTATATGTAAAGGAGAAAGGATTTTTGGAGGCTATTGGAAAGAATGGAATTTCTGAACAAAAAATAAAAGACTTATCAAGTAAATTTTTATAAAACATAAATGCTTCATATCAACGCTCTAAGACTTGAAATCAATACGACAAATGGCTTGTATGGGACAACCATGCTATTTGATAATGGCTTAAATATCGTTCGCGCTGATAACACGAGTGGAAAGAGTACCATTTTTCAATCTATTATCTACGCCCTAGGTTTCGAGGAGCTTATTGGTTTAAAAAACGAAAAAACGATGCAATCTGTTCTAAAAGATACTGTAATAGATGGCGACAATAGTTATCAAGTTTTACAATCGTCAGTATCATTAGAAATATTTAATGGAGAAGAGACAGTTACTGTTAAGCGAAGTGTTGTTAACGAAAAAAGGAAGCCGCAATTGGTTGATGTAACTTTTGGTCCTTTTATCACGAAACCCGAGGGAACATTTGATTTAAAACAAATGTATGTGCATGACAAAGGCGCCGCTTCGGACGGTGAATATGGGTTTCACGCATTTTTAGAAGAGTTTTTACGCTGGGAGTTACCTAATGTAATAGATACTAATGGTAATGGCACTAAGCTTTATTTTCCTTTGATTGCTCCAGCATTTATTATTGAACAAAAATCCGGTTGGGCGTCATTTTTTGCAACTATCCCCTGGTATGGAGTTAAGAATGCGGAAGAGCGTGTTATCGAATTTCTTCTAAATCTTGACGTTTTTCAAAATGAACAAGCAAAGATCGGGTTAAACATCAGTAAAAGATTGCTTCAGGAAAAATGGGGGATATTATTTGATGACTTTCAAAATCTTGCGCAGAAAGGAAATGCCGAAGTAGCCGGATTGGAGGCATATCCAATTATAATAAATAATCCTGGCGAAATCTATTTTAGAATTTTCAGGAATGATAGGTATATATTAGTGCCGGATTTAATCGAGGAATTGACAGATGAATTTGATCAATTAGATCAACAATCTGAATATACCGTTGGTGAAAATTTGGAAATAAATCAATCCCGATTAGCCAGTCTAAACGACAATCTTTTAAAAATAGGTTTTAGATATCAACAATTATCCGATGAATTGCAACATGAAAGAGAAAAATTCAGGCAATATGCACATCAAATAAAAACCATCCATGAAGACTTGGAAAAAAATAAGTCGGCGGAAAAAATGCTAAGGCTAGGCGGTGACGTTCAGGCAAAAATAGCTGCAAACATTTGTCCAACTTGCGGGCAAGGAATTCATGATTCATTGCTGCCTTCTGGAGTTGATCAGATTCCAATGCAAATAGCTGAAAATATTAGTTTTCTAACTTCTCAGTTAAAAATGCTTGAAACCTTTAATAATAGTCAACGGAATAAGATTCGGGAAAAGGACAATATTTTAGCTGAATATACTAATAGACTCAATCAAATTAGGCAAGATATTAGAAATATAAAAAGAGATTTAGTTTCCGATGAGAGACTTCCTTCCGAAGAGTTAATCGAAAGGAAATTAAACACAAAACGATTGGCGAGTTTTTATGTTGATTTTTTAGAGAAAATTGAAACTTTAAAAAAGAGAATAGTTGCTCTTTCAAAAGAATGGGAAAATATAAAAAGAATAGAAGCGGAACTTTCCGGTGATTTCTTTAGTTCACTTGATCGACAAAAACTTCAGGCTTTACAAGATGCATTTTTAAAATATCTCGAAGAATTTAATTACCAAAGCAAGGACAAGTCTGCGATTAAGATTTCAACCGAAAAGTACCTCCCAGTTATAGAAGTTAAGCTGCCAAATGAAAAAGCTAAAAGCTATGATATTAGATTTGACAGTTCAGGAAGTGATCATATTAGAGCGATGTGGGCTTATTATGTTTCTTTATTGGATACCTCAAAAACATTAGGGGGCAATCACCCTAATATTTTAATTTTTGACGAACCGCAGCAGCAATCTGCATCTACAACTGACTTTCATGCATTCTTAAAGTCTTTAAGTATACATTCAGATGCACAAAGTATTGTATTCGCATCTTTCCAAAATTCACAAAAAGATTTCGAGGAAGCGACTGAGGGGTTAAAGTTTTTTAAAATTGAAAGCAATGGTAAATTCATAAAAAAAAATATAGACTCAATTTTATTAAATTAACAAGGCGCATTTCCTGAAAAAATTTCCATCTCGACAGGGGGGGTCTTTAGGGAGCTTCTCTCCTAGCACAAGCCTTATGCGGCTGCTTGCAGAATAGATGGCCTTGTGATTTATTGAAGAATTTATTAAGAAACCCAGGCCCTCCATCGCTCAAAACCAACACACAAGACCTTCGCTAAAATATCTACGCAAATTATGCGGAGTTTAAGCCGGTTAATCTCCGCATACACTCCATATGCACGGTCTGCTGCCTGTCCTGTGGGATGCCGAAATAAATTCGGCACGACTGTGGGTTTTGATGCGTCTTTTTTATCTAAACATCATCTGCACATTTGAAATCCGAAATCTGCACATCCGCAGCCCATCATCTGCACATCTGAAATCTGAAATCTGAAATCTGCGCATCTGCAGCTTCAGAATTCAAATCCCGCATCACTTTCCGGGTTATCCAGCTTGGTGCTTTTGCGCTGGCCGCCAACGGTTACGTGCAGCATATTGATTTGTTCGGGATGTTCGGCAAAAAGGATATCATCATGGATTTCCACTTTTTTTACCTTGCTGATGCCTTTTACTTCAAAATATATCCAGGCGGCATCTTCCTGTATCTCGTAGCCAACATAGCTTAAGTTGAGTGCCTTGCCATCGGTTTTAATGGCCAGGTGCTTTTTAATGTAATCATTAAGCATCTGGTTCATTTTGGCTTTGTCCTTCGGGTGCACTATATCAATCGGGCTTTTGTATTGTTTTTCGAGGGTGCGTTCCAGGTCGTCATAAAAAATGCGACAGCTTACTTCAACGCTTTGGTTTTTGGCGTTGTGGTTAATTTCGGTAACACTTACAAAAAATGGGTGGAAAAAGCTGAGCCAGCTTATAATGATCAACTGCAACATGGTATCGCCCGGGTGTTTTATTTTCAGCAAAAAACGTTATTTTTATTGGCAATTGCGAATTAACTCAATGACTGACTTTTCATTATACTTCCAGTTAGGATGGCAACACATCTGTAACTGGGAGGGGTACGACCATATTTTATTTGTAACCGTGCTTTGCGGTACCTACCTGCTGGCCGACTGGCGCAAGGTGCTGGTACTGGTTACCGCCTTCACCATTGGGCATTCTATCACGCTGGCTTTAAGTGTGTTAAATATTATCCATATCAATACTTCGCTTATTGAATTTTTAATTCCCGTTACCATAGTTTTTACCAGTTTGGTTAATGTGCTCAATAAAAAGCGCACGGCAAATACCATGCGGCTTAACTACTCGCTGGCACTTTTTTTTGGGCTCATCCACGGTATGGGCTTCTCTAACTACCTTAAAAGTTTACTGGGTAGCAGCAGTAATATTACCGCACAGCTGTTCGCTTTTAACCTTGGGTTGGAGTTTGGACAGGTTTTAATTGTAATATCTGCGTTACTTATCTCTTATTTGTTAATCAAAATTGCCAAAACACCACAGCGCGACTGGACGATGTTCCTGTCGTCGGCTATATTTGGAATCGCTTTTATAATGTGCGTTGAACGTTTTTTTCTAATTAAATACAGATGAATAAATTTTACCCGGCTTTATTTTCCTGCCTCTTATTAGCCTCGGCTTCCTGGGCGCAACATGACAACAACCCCGGCTCAAACCACGGTAACCGTTTTGAGCAATTGGGTACTATGCTTAACACGCCTAACGGCTATCGGTCGGCATCAGGTGCCCCTGGTCCGCATTATTGGCAGCAAAAAGCCGATTATGAGATCAACGCTACCCTTAACGATGACAAACAGCGTTTGGATGGATCAGAAACCATCACTTATACCAACAACTCGCCCGATGCACTAACTTACCTGTGGTTGCAGCTTGATGAAAATCAACATAAAAAAGATGCTGAAGGCACTACCACCAGCGAGAGCAAAATGCAGGGCAAAATGAGTCTGCGCCAGTTACAGGGCGTAATGGGCCATAACCTTGATTTGGGTAACCATATTGAAAGTGTAAAAGATGCAAATGGCGGTACGCTTACTTATACCATTAACGAAACCATGATGCGCATTGAGCTGCCTGCAACGTTGGCACCTGGCGCAAAATTTAAGTTTAAGGTTAACTGGTGGTACAATATATCTGACAGGATGACCATAGGTGGTCGTGGTGGTTATGAATATTTCCCAGAAGATAATAATTACCTGTATACCATGACGCAATGGTACCCAAGGATGGCTGTTTATAGCGATTTCCAGGGATGGCAAAATAAACAGTTTATGGGCAGCGGTGAGTTTGCTTTAAACTTTGGCGATTTTAAAGTGAACATTAACGTTCCTGCCGATCACGTGGTAGGTGGTACCGGCCAATGCTCCAACTACGCGCAAACCTTAACTGCCGCCCAGTTTAAACGCTGGAACGCTGCACAGTCTGCAACTTCACCGGTGGAAGTTGTAAATTTGGATGAAGTAAAAAACACCATGAAAGGCCATGCAACCGCCCGTAAAACATGGGCTTTCCATGCCGAAAACGTGCGCGATTTTGCCTGGGTATCATCACGCCGGATAGTATGGGATGCCATGAGCACCCAAATTGAGGGTGGTAGAAAGGTAATGGCGATGTCATACTACGGTCCGGAAGCTTACCCGCTTTACCGCAAATATTCAAGCAAGGTTGTTGCGCATACTATACGTACATATTCAAAACATACCATTCCTTATCCTTACCCGGTTGCAATTTCGGTAGAGGCTGCAAACGGTATGGAGTACCCGATGATCTGCTTTAACTTTGGCAGGGCCGAAAAAGATGGTACTTATAGCGAAGCTACCAAGAACGGGATGATTGGCGTAATTATCCACGAGGTTGGTCACAATTTTTTCCCGATGATTGTTAACTCTGACGAGCGCCAGTGGACCTGGATGGATGAAGGCCTGAACACCTTTGTACAGTACTTGACCGAGCAGGAGTGGGACCCTAAATTTCCATCATCGCGCGGACCAGCTTACAAGATTGTGGATTACATGAAAATGCCGAAGAATCAGCTGGAGCCTATCATGACCAACTCAGAAAACATTATCATGTTTGGTCCCAACGCTTATGCCAAACCGGCAACCGCGCTAAACGTATTGCGCGAAACCGTAATGGGGCGCGAGCTGTTTGATTATGCCTTTAAGACTTACGCCAAACGCTGGGCCTTTAAACACCCAACCCCTGAGGACTTGTTCCGCACTATGGAAGATGCTTCGGCGGTTGACCTGGACTGGTTCTGGCGTGGATGGTTCTTTGGAACCGAGCCGGTAGATGTATCATTGGATAGCGTAAAATACTACCGTTTAAATACCAAAAATCCGGCTGTTGAAGGCTCGGTTGACCGTGCCCAGTTTGATCGTAACCTGGAAAACATCAGCACCACCCGCAATAAAGCAGCAGGAACCCGCTTTGCGGTTGAGGCTGATACTTCATTGCAGGATTTTTACAGCAAATGGGATCGTTTCGCGGCAACGCCAATGACCACCAAAAGCTACCAGGATATGTATAGCGCCTTAACTCCCGACGAAAAGAAGTTATACGATAGCAAAAGCTATTTTTACGAGCTTACTTTCAGCAATAAAGGCGGCCTGGTGAGCCCGATCATCATTGAGTGGACTTATGCCGATGGCACCACGGAGATAGACAATATCCCGGCTTACATCTGGCGTAAAAACGAATTTAAGGTGAGCAAGGTATTTGCCAAAACCAAAGAAGTAAAATCCATCAAGCTTGACCCATACCGCCAAACGGCCGATATTGACGAAGCCAACAACAGCTGGCCAAGAGAATACGCCCCATCAAGGTTTGAACTGTTTAAACAACAAACCCTGCCACGCGGCGCCACATCGGGCACCAACCCGATGCAGGAAGCCAGAAAAGGCGGACAATAATATTGAAGCCCCCAGCGTAAGTTGGGGGCTTTTTTGTGGAGTGTTGTTGCTCTATAGGCCTGTGGCCTGTGTTTTCACTATAGGTGTTCGAAAAATTTGTTGACATTTTCTTAATTCCCTCCCAACGGGAGGGGTGCGACTGAAATGCGCGCACTGGCAGGGAGGGGTTTCGCCGACATGCCCTCTGCAGCGGTACTTGAACTCCTGATCTAACCCCTACCTCCCCTTCCCCGAGGAAGGAATCGCACATTGCCACGCTTTTTATTTTCTTCTGAAAACGTGGGGTGAAAACACCGGCCACAGGCTGAATAGGTGCTCGAAAAATTTGTTGACGTTTTCTTAATTCCCTCCCAACGGGAGGGGTGTGGCTGGAATGCGCACAAAGGCAGGGAGGGGTTTCGCCGACATGCCATCTGCAGCGGAACTTGAACGCCTGATTTGACCCCTACCTCCCCCTTCCCCCGGGGAAGGAATCGCACATTCCCACGCTTTTTATTTTCTTCTGAAAACGCAATGGTGAAAACACAGACTACAGGCTAATATGTTATGATAAACTACCTACAACTCATAAGACGACTTTCTACTAATCTCCACCACCAATTCCTTAATCACTTCCCGTCCGCTTTTCCATCGCTTTAACCGGTTAGCCTGTTGAATTTCCGGCCTTGTTTTAATTTCGTGATCCGGGTGGTAGTAATCCTGCATGATAGCCTTCATGGCGTTATGGATGTCATGAACACTTCCATTTAACAGGAGGTCCGGGTTGTTTTTAACCAGGTCGGCCAAGGCGGCTGCCATGCTGGTGGCGTAATAAGGGCAGTCCCAATCATGACGATACGGGTTATCACCTTTGATATTTACCTTCTGTAGCGGGTGCGAAAGATCTTCCACTATTTCTGCTATGGCATCTCCAAATACATTCGAATATTCTGCAATAAAATGATGCCACCAGCGTGGGTGATGCGGCAGTTCTTTGAGTAAGGTATCACAAACCATCACGCGCCGGGGGAAGTCGGGATTTGCAGGATCCATGATCACCATGGATGTGCCAAAATGACCCTCTATCAGCGAATGTCTGCTGAAGATTACAAAGAATTGTGGCTGTGTTTCACCTGCCTCATGCATCTCGGCTGTAAGCACTTTTACATCCTGTAAGCGGTCTTCCAAAAATCCACGTTTGAAGAGCACATGTAGATTGCCTGCTGATTTTGCCGTACAATGCTTACTGTGTTCATCAAATACGTTCCCGTTTGCCGGTCGGCTGGTGAAATGATTGCCGCTATTATAGCGAATTTCTTCTGATCCGGTGGGGTAGGTGCTGATCTCCGCGGTATCGCCTGCTTCGGTCTGCTTGTTAGGATGGACCGAGCGGAATGGAACATGCATCCGTTCACTATCCATTCTGCGGGCAAGGTTATAGATCCGCTGCTCAGTGAAAGCCAATAAGGGATCTCCGCTAATTGGATCAAAGTAAACGCCCCTCGCGCGTCGACCTAAATGGCAGGCGATGGAACGATTTTTTAACAATTGCTGAATTGGGTGACGCGTATTCAAAAAGAAATCCCGCAACGCGTCATTTGCCAAATACTCATCCAACGGCTGATCAAATTGGAGCAGCGTTTTATCCTCATGGTTCTGGACCCACGTATGCAAAAAATGATACACTTCCCACTCGAAACGACGGTTGGCTGCTTCTGCTATTTCTTTACTGCACGTGGGGTGTTGCATGACCTTTCTGGGGGTATGATAATAGACTGTGTTTATTGTATATTACAGTTGTATGAAGTTCGATGCCAATACAAGTAAGCGTCGTATATCTTCTAGGCCTAATATAATGTAAATAGTTGAGTTGTGAGGCTTTGATAAACCGTAAAGTCGAGCTTGCGGCTTTTATTTTTTTCTTATCTTGTATCCACTAAATAAAACCTTATGCCTCAGCACCCTAAAAACAAAATCGCTCCCCGGCACGACGGCGAAAAGCTGGAGATCTATACCCTAAGGGATTGGAAAGAATACGTAGGCGAATCGTTGCTGATTGTGTTCAGTGTGTTTTTGGGATTAGTTTTTACCGAGTTTATCAACAGCCGGCATGAAAAGAGCGAGACAAGAGAACTGGTAAGCAACATCAGGGTCGAGCTGGTTAAGAATAAGCAGTTTACCATTGAGCAGTATGCCTATGACCAAAAGGTTTTGAAATCTATCGATTCGGCTTTGGCCGATCCTAAATTGCAGGCCAGGATTGTAACTAACGATGAATTTCACCTAAATTACATTGCCCCGGCCGGGGTTTTGTACCGGTATCTGGATAACGTAGCATGGGATGTGGCCAAGGGCCATAATATCCTTTCGAAGATCAGTTTTAAGCAAGCCGCTTTGCTCACCCGCATTTATGACGAACAAGGCAGAATAATGAAGGTAGAAGATGAAGTAGCCAAAGTGATGTTTGATCCGCAATCGCGCAAAGCGGTAAATACGCATACCACATTGATGCTGATAAAAGATAATTACCATGCCTGGGCAGTGGATAGGGCACCGGGTTTAATAAAACAATACCAGGAAGCCATTGAACTATTGAAGGAGGACTGACAAAAAATGCCGGGGTTTCGCAATGCTCTTTGTTTAATTGGCGTTAATCTATCGCCTTATAAACTTTTTACGCTAAATCTCTTACATTTGCCCCAATGAAATTCCTATGCTACATATCTGCCCTGTTTGTGCTGCTGCTTACTGCAAAGCCATGTTGTGCCGATAATGATTGTGGCATCAAAAATACCGTTACGCAAAATGCCCCGGCTAAATCATCACCTAAGGAGAAAGATTGCCAGGGGTGTTCGCCATTTTTTGCATGTGGCTCATGTACCGGGTTTACCGTTACCAAAGCTGTTGATCACACCTTGTTTTTATTGCCCCAAATATCTGTTAAGCATGTTATTGCTTATAATCAACCATATACCGAAGATGTTGCCCAGGCAATATGGCAACCCCCGCAGATAAGTTAATACAACCCACCATTACAGCTATGCAGCTGGCCAATTTTGTATTCTATTAGCTTTAAGCTTTGTGCATTCTGCTTTTAGCTTCTACATAACTAATTTCCATATTCATGAAAAAAATCATAGTGCTTTTTACGGCACTTTTATATACCGCTATGGCGTATGCCCAGGATACGTTTAAAGCAATTATTAAAGATGCCAAAACAAACGAAACCCTGATTGGGGCAACGGCATTAATACAGGGGATCAATAAAGGGGCTACCACCGATGCCGCAGGTTTAATTACCTTAACAAACATACCTGCCGGTAAACAAATTATTCGCTTTAGTTATATTGGGTATGAGACCAGGACGGATACTTTAACGTTTCCGGTTCAACAATCCTCTCCTATGATAATTTTGCTTCAGGCTAAAGGCAAGGGAGATGGCGAGGAGCTGGGCGAAGTTACGGTTTCGTCCACCCGTAGCAGTCGTACTATTGCCAATATTCCTACCCGGGTGGAGGTGATTTCGGGAGAGGAACTGGATGAAAAAGCCAATATGAAGCCGGGCGATATCCGCATGATGCTTGCCGAAAGTACAGGGATTCAAACACAGCAAACATCGGCAACCAGTAATAATTCCAGCATTCGTATCCAGGGGCTCGATGGTAAGTACACCCAAATTATAAGAGACGGGTTCCCGCTTTACTCCGGCTTTTCGGGCGGTTTGGGCTTACTGCAAATAGCACCGCTTGATCTGAAACAGGTTGAAGTGATCAAAGGATCATCATCAACCCTGTATGGTGGCGGCGCCATAGCGGGCCTGGTTAATTTAGTATCCAAAACACCCACCGATCAAAGGCAATTAAATTTCCTTTTAAATGGAACTTCGGCATTGGGTTTGGATGCAAGTGGTTTCTATTCGCAAAAGTTTAAAAAAATGGGGGCCACCGTATTTGCAGCGTATAATCATGGTACGGCTTATGATCCCGCCCATATCGATTTAACGGCCATCCCAAAGTATAACAGGGTTACCCTAAATCCTAAATTATTCTTTTACCTAGATGATAAAACCACCCTGATAACAGGGATTAACAGCACCATCGAGAACCGTATTGGCGGCGATCTTCATTATATTGAAGGCGATGGTAACGCGCAGCACAGTTATTTTGAAAAAAATAAAACGGGCAGATACAGCACACAGGCAGAGCTCGACCATACTTTGAATGACAAGGAAAAACTGGTAGTCAAGAACAGTGTAAGTTATTTTGACAGGGCCATTAACCTGCCTGATTATCGTTTTTCAGGGGTCCAGTTTTCAACTTATAGTGAGGCAACTTACTCGCGTACAAGCGAAAAATCTGATTGGGTTGCAGGATTAAACTACCTGTCAGAAAACTTTGCTGAGGATAAAAACAATGCTTTTCCGCTCAGAAGCTACAACTACAATACCATTGGTGGCTTTGTACAAAACACCTGGAATGCCGCACAAAAGCTGACTATCGAAAGCGGATTACGCGGCGACTATCACAATCGGTACGGCTTTTTTATCCTGCCACGCATATCCGCTTTGTTGAAGCTTAATTCGCATTTTTCAACCCGTTTAGGCGGTGGCCTGGGCTATAAGGCGCCTACTGTATTTACCGAGGATGCCGAACGTATCCAGTTTAGAAATGTGTTACCTATTGATGTTAAAAATACCACAGCCGAACGATCATACGGCGCAAACTATGATTTTACTTACCGCACCGGTTTATTTGATGATAAGGTAAGTTTTAGCGTTAATCAATTGTTTTTTTATACCCGAATAGAAAAACCTATCCTGCTTGCATCACTGCCCAATGGTAATCTCCAATATCAGCAGCCTCGTGGCGATCTGAATACAAAGGGGCTTGAAACCAATGTAAAGTTAACCTATACCGATTTTAAGCTCTTTATAGGGTATACGCTGGCAGATGTAATGCAGCATACAGGCGATAACATCTCAGTATATCCTTTAGTATCCAAACACAGGTTGAATAACGTACTGGTTTATGAAATAGAGGATAAGTTAAAGATAGGACTGGAGGCTTACTATTTTAGTCCGCAACGTTTAAATGACGGCACTGCCGGCAGGGCTTACTGGACTACCGGTCTGATGGCCGAAAAGATCTGGGAACGGTTTTCTCTGTTCGTCAATTTTGAGAACCTGACCGATACCCGGCAAACCAAATTTGATACCATTTATACCGGCAGTATCACCAGCCCGGTATTTAAGGATATATATGCCCCTCTGGATGGTTTTGTTATTAACGGAGGGATTAAGATCAGGTTATAACCAGCAACAATTTAATCTCTTAGCTACTGTGTGAACCCATCTTTTAACCTTGCAATACTTTAAAACAATTGTTAAAGATGTGTACACACAGTAGTTTGTTAGGAGGGTATTAAGAAACGCTGATAAATTATGCCACCTATACCTTAAACAACCAGCTTTAGTTTTCTTTTATCTATTGATTTTACAAACTCATCAGTGCGCATAAATTCATAGCCTTTAGATTGACCCCAAAGAATAAAATCTGCTAATCTTTTTGCCATTGCCTGCCCCGAGTTGTTGGTAATATATTTTGGCAAGCCGAATCTTTCATCAGTGAGATCGGTAAATTCCCAGGGGTGAAAATACAGGTTGAGATAGCCATCCCTGGCGTGGGTAATTTTGCTGAGCCACTTTAGTACCGACAGCGGCAAATTATGAAAGCTAAGCCAAAAAAGCGGAAAGCGGATCAGTGGCGATACTGATGC
Source organism: Mucilaginibacter sp. P2_A4 (assembly GCF_056405015.1). Lineage (NCBI taxonomy): Bacteria > Pseudomonadati > Bacteroidota > Sphingobacteriia > Sphingobacteriales > Sphingobacteriaceae > Mucilaginibacter > Mucilaginibacter sp. P2_A4. The sequence goes on from NZ_JBFUCX010000002.1 coordinate 332,352, forward strand.
CGGGATCTGCAATACGTTTTGATCATAAAACCAGCTGCGGGGCTTTTTGAAATTATTATATCGCCCGGGTATCCATGTTGGGTTGAGGGATGAATTGTAGGTATATCCTGCTTTTTCTATTTCAAGTTCATCAACCGGCATCATCCTGGCCATCCTAAAGCCACTTACCGTTCTGCCCGAAATCTCTTCGAGTCGTGTTTTTGACTGTTTTAGATGCGCTGTTTTAAAATCGGAATGATAATAGCTATGTGATGCTATTTCATGGCCTTCGCTTACAATTTGTTGAATAACCTCCGGTTTATGATCTGCATAATTGGCGGTGCAAAAAAAAGTAGCTTTAACTTTGGCTGATCTTAATAAATCTAAAATAATGTAAGTGCCATTGGTTGAAACTGATAATTGCTCATCGAAAGATATTTGCTTACTATATTCTAATGGCAGGTCAAATTCCTCGATATCAAACCCTAACAAGATCATTATTTACAGTTAAAAGATTTGATGACCGGATAAGATAGTTAGGGCGCCCCTTTGATTGCATGAATATTTTAGCTACATATATGCCTATGATGCTTAGTACAAGGAGTTGTAAACCGCCAAAAAAAGCAATTGTAGCTATTATTGAGGCCCATCCCGAAACGGCATAGCCAGCAGCATAACTTATTAATACATAGGGGATATATAAAATAGCCAGTAACGAAACGCTAATGCCAATAGTCGTCATAAGGTATAGTGGCCTGGCGCTAAAAGCCATGATGCTCCTTACGGCAAGCATTAATAATTTAGCAAATGAATAGCTAACCTCGCCGGTATGTCTTTTTGATGGGGTATATGGGATGCCAATTTGCTTAAAGCCGGCCCACTTGATGATACCACGTAAAAAAAGCTCATACTCATCAATAAGCTTTAATTGTTTAACAACCCTTTCATCCATTAACCTGAAATCGGCAGTTCCGTTTTCAAGTTTAATGTCCGATAGCATATTGATCCCTTTGTAAAAAAGATTGGAGGTAACTTTTTGATGGACCTTAACATGTGGGTTTGCGTTTTGCCTGTAGGTGTAAACAATGTCATAGCCATTTTCCCAATACTCCAGCATTTTTAGTATCAAATTAGGAGGGTGCTGCATATCGGCATCCATGGTTACTATCGCATCGCCGGTAGCCATAGTAATTCCGGCTTTAAGGGCATTGTCTTTCCCAAAGTTTTTTGAAAGTTCTATGTAAAAAACATTAGTATATACTGCGGTATTGAATTTTATTTCGTTCAGTGTGTTGTCGCTGCTTCCATCGTCAACAAAAATTAATTCAAAGTCGTAGTCGGTGGCAGTTAAGGTTTTGTTGAGGGCCTGGATAAGAAAACCTATATTATTCTGCTCGTTGTGAGACGGAATAATAACAGAAATTTTCTTTTTAGAAAGGGGGTTCATATAATATAAATTGTTTTAGGCGTAGCAGGTTGGCTTTTTTCAATTATTACTTTATCGGTATTTTCAAATTCAATGTCTGTTGGATAATGCCTGGTTAAACGGTGTTTCTGTGCCTAAACGGTCATTATAAATTCCAATCAAAATTACTGCATAAATGTAAATTTTTTATTACAAAACTGCAATTTATGTATTATTTTGATTACAGATAGTGCATTATAAACATTAAAACTGTAGGAATTTTGTACTGCAAACTGAAAGTTACCCAGGCAGTATAATAATTGGCTATGGTAATTAGGTAACCTGTAGTGGTTTAGGGTTTATGAAATTCCTGGTCATGGTTTCGTAAATGATTTTAAGCCAGATCAAAAGGCAGGGTAAAGCCTTTAATTTATACGGAATAACATAATTTTCCCTGATGGATTTCGGAAAAAGATCAGACGGGGAAAGGCTGGTTAAGATGAGTGCCGCTACCAGTAAAAATATTTCTAAACGGGTAACGGGCCGGTTTAAATTCATGTACCAGATGGCAACCCCGGCAAATGCTATGATATAGGTGGGTGACTCGGAGCCGCTACTAAAAATAACCGCGAAAATTAAGGCAGAGGCGAGTATAAGTAATTGATATGGTGTTGACTTGAAACAATTTATTCTTAGATACGAAATGCCAAAAATTACTATTGCGGGAATAATTACTACGGTGTTTTTGAGATTAGGGTAGTTGAGGATTTTGCGCAAAAAGCCCATCACGCAAATATCCTGCATCACTGAATTTTCATTTGCTAAATTTTTATCCATGATATCAATATACCAGTCATGATAAGTTTGAATGATAAATGATGGTGAAGAAATCAGCATCGGCAGCACAAACAGCACTGCGGACCAAAAAATAAAGCTTGCAATAAATTTTAGTTTGTTATCAGAGAAGAAAAAGAATGCCAGGCCAACTATTCCATACAGTTTTATAAATGTGCCAAGCGCTATCATTAAGGCAGCCCAAAAATCTTGTTTTCGCTTGATGAAATTAAAGCTCAAAATAATAAAGCCGGCTATCATGGGGTTGCTTTGCACGCTGGCAGATGCCGTCATTAATTCATGAGCGCATATCAGCAAAACAATAAGGTATTGATTTTCTTTTAAGGGCAATAGCTGGATAGCTTTAAATAGAATAAAGGCATTAAACATTACCCATAGAATAATGCCAATGCTATCGGGCATAAAGGTAAATGGGGCAAATATTATTGAAAATATAGGGCCGTAATGATTCAGATCATAATAATGCTCTGGCTGGTAAGCATATAAATTATGCTGATGGATGGTATTTAAAAAATTGTATTTAAAAATAGTATAGTTATTAAACCCCTGGTGATTTAAAAGCTCCCGAAGAACGATAAGAAAACTCAGGCCAAACCAAAAGGAAAAAACAAAAGGTTTATTATAAATGAGTTTGGTTAGTTTTTGCATGATAAGGGGGTATCGTTCAGCGCAAATATAGCAATCCCTCAATAATATAATACTGAATGATTATATTATTGAGGGTTGTATTGAACGGTGTTTAAACTCTATATGAATTTACCGTCCCTTTATTTTTAGCTAACCCGGTCGGTTTTATAAATGGTAAGTTTGCCATCTAAAATAGGCGACACCTGCTCAATAAACAGCTTAATATGTGGCTGTTTAGCATGTATATCCAACCCTTCCTGGCTGGCCCAGGTTTCGTGGAAAATGAACTGCGTTTCATCTTCGGTTGATTGGTATAGCTCATATTGCAAACAAGCCTCCTCTTTGATTGATCCGGCTACCAGTGCATCGAGGTATCCTTTTATTTCTTCAGTAAAACCCGGTTTAGATTTCACTAACGCTGTTAAGTAAATTTTCATACTGATGGTTGTTTTGGATAAATAAATTGTTCAAATGTAAGTGATAACGTTGGAGGTCTTTGGGGATGTCGGCATTTTTTTCCACGTCATGAAAATGGATGCCCGGCAATGGTTCCATACCTGTAAAAGCATTCATGCGGTGAAAGCCAAATAACGGGCCTTCATCAACACTATGCTCATTAAAGAATTCGCCGGGTAGGGTAAATGCAGTAGTGGGAGCGTTCCATGAAGTAGTTAACATATACTTTTTGCCATGCATCAAGCCGCCGGTACCATAGTTAATGGCCGGGTTGGCAGCGTTACGCCCATCGCTTTTATAAATACCATTCTGATAGCCTTCGGTAAAAACCTCGTCTATATATTTTTTGAAACCGTGCGGCAACTGAAACCACCAAATGGGGGTATGGTAAATAATTACATCGGCCCATTTATAGTTTTCAACTTCCTGTTTAGGATCATAGTCATTATTAACATCGGTTGAACGGATCTCGAATCCCGGTTGTTCTTCAAAATATTTTACGGTGGCATCCAGTAATGTTTTATTGAAACGGCCTCCCGAATGACCAAAAATCTGCCCTCCGTTTATTACAAATATGTTTTTCATTTTATCTCTTTTTATTTTTTATCAAAATTACGGGCTCTGTTGCTACTATTAAAATAACATAAATCATATCTTTGTATCATAATTATGATAGATAGCAATGGTGAATTTTGAATGGTTCCGCACGTTTAAGGCTATATATGAAACCGGATCGCTAACCGGCGCTGCCGAAGCCTTGTTTATTTCCCAACCCGGTGTAAGCCTGCACCTGAGTTCGCTGGAAAGCTATGTTGGTTATAAGTTGTTTGATCGTACCTCACGCAAAATGGTATCAACCGAGCGTGGAAAAATACTATACAATTACATACAGGAGTCTATATGTAAACTGGAAGAAGCCGAGCGGCACTTTCATAAAAGCACCGAAAAGGATATCCCCACCATCAGCATAGGGATGTGCCTTGAAACTTTTCAGTTTACGCTGGAATCCTACCTGCCCACATTACCCTTTAACGTGATCATTAAATTTGGCGAATACCCCCAGATGCTGGCCGACCTGGACAGTGGGATATTAGATATGATCATCACCCCGCAAAAAGGAGATTATAAGGGCCTGGAGTATAAACCCTTTTTTAAAGAGAGAATAGTGGTTTTGGCCGGGGCGCAAACGGATATTGCGGGGTTTAAAGATCTGCTTAAAACAAAAGACCTGCCCCGGATCCAGGCATGGCTTAAGGCGCAAACCTGGTATGGCTCATCTGGCGATATGGAACACCTGCGTCGTTTCTGGCATATCAACTTTGGTAAACGGCCCGATTTTAAACCCAATTTTATAGTTCCCAATATGGGTTCCATTATTCGTTGCCTGAGTGGAGGGACGGGGATTGCAGTAATTCCCGATTTTCTGTCGAAAAAAGAACGTGATACCGGCAACATTAAACTGCTTTGGGAGGGTTATAATATGATAGAAAATACCCTATACTTCGGTACCCGGAAAAAGTCGATCTATTCAGAGCAGATTGCGATGGTAGAAGAGATATTTGAAAGAGAAATGGTGGGATAGGAGAAAAAATCGGTATTCTGCTACCCAATGAATGCTTACACTATTATGAAAATAAGCATTGCTGTAAGCCGTAAATTCGCATTATATAAAAATTAAAATAATGCCTTCAAATATTCAAAAAATAACTTTCGGTAACGGTTGCTTTTGGTGCACCGAAGCCATATTTCAATCATTAAAAGGAGTGCTGTCGGTAACCTCGGGTTACATGGGCGGCCATGTAGATAATCCAACTTATAAAGATGTTTGTACTGGTACCACGGGCCATGCCGAAGTGATAGCACTGGAATATGATGCCGATGTATTATCGCTGGATGAATTGTTGCTGGTTTTCTTTAAAACCCATAACCCAACAACGCTTGACCGCCAGGGTAATGATGTAGGTACACAATACCGGTCGGCCATATTTTATACTACCGATGAGCAAAAGGCCGCGGCCGAAGCCATGATCAAAACCTTAACAGATGAAAAGGTTTTCGATAGCCCTATTGTTACAGAGATTACGCCGGCCAGCGAATTTTACAAAGCGGAAGCCTATCACCAAAATTATTTTAACGATAATCCCGGCCAGTCATACTGTGCATTTGTTATTCAGCCAAAACTGAATAAATTTGCAAAAGAGTTTACAGATAAAATTAAGCCGGAGCTGCTGTAAGATAATACTTTTTGTCATGCTGAACGCAGTGAAGCATCTATTATTCACCATGCTTCTTCGCCCTGTAAAGTCTGCGATTAGATCCTTCACTACGTTCAGGATGACAAAAAATAAAAGTAGTTCTGCCGCCATCATCACCTATTCATGAAAAAAAGCTATATACTACCCATACTCTTGCTGCTCACAGCCTGCGCGTCAACAAAAAACGTTGCAACCGGCAATGCCATATCTATCACCAATGGTGGTAAAGCATGGGCATCCATCTGGCAACAAAGGGCGGCGGAGTATAAAGCCTTGTGTTTCCAGGCGTATAATATTGCTAAGCTGCGGGTTGATGAAGGGGTAAAGAATCCCGGTAGTAAACCATGGGCCATTGTTACTGATATTGACGAAACTTTGCTTGATAATAGTCCTTACGATGCCAGCAGGGCGTTGCAAAACCTGGATTATACAGATGCCACCTGGAAAGGGTGGACGGATAAAGCCATAGCCGATACCGTACCCGGTGCACCTGCTTTTTTTAAATACGCGGCCTCAAAAGGGATAACTATATTTTACATTACCAACCGCAACGAGGCCGAGCGGGCTACAACCTTGAAAAATCTGCAGCTATACGGTTTGCCCAATGCCGATGATGAGCATCTGCAATTAAAAACAACAACATCAAGCAAAGAAGCCCGCAGGCTTAATGTGTTAAAAACGCATAACATTCTGCTGCTTTGCGGCGATAACCTGCCCGATTTTGATATGTTATATGATAACCACCCATCCGAAGATAGCCGGGTGGCCACAACGCGAAAGCTGGAAAAGGAATTTGGCAACAGGTATATTGTAATTCCTAATCCATCATACGGTGATTTTGAAGGGGCGCTGTTTCACTTTAATTACAAACTTACAAACGCTCAAAAAGATTCAGTTATCAAAGCTAATATCAAAACGGATAAGTAAGTTCTTATTCAACTTATCTGGCATTTTGTGATGATGCTTCCTGATTAATGGTACAGATAGTTTATATTTATCCATTATTCTGCAAAAAAATTAACTCATAAAATATGCTTTGCTTGTAAAAGGGCTTTCAATTGGTTCAAAAAGCGGCAAAAATGTTGAGAAGATGTCAAATATTGAGGTGAAATGCGTAGAAACAGCAAATAAATTGCAAATTTGTGGTCTGCATTAAAACAGTTAACTCCCTGTTTAACTATGAGCGATAGAACGATACTGGTTTGGTTTAGAAATGACTTGCGGATACATGATAACGAAATATTGTTAGAAGCCGTACGCAAGGCAGATAAAGTACTGCCGGTATATTGTTTTGATCCCTATTATTTTCAGCAAACGGCATCTGGGAATTTTAAAACCGGGAGCTTCAGGGCCCGGTTCCTGTTAGAAGCCGTTGCCGATCTGCGCAAAAACCTGCAGGCCTATGGTGCCGAACTCATCATCAGGATAGGGAACCCTTCCGAAATAATTCCGCAACTTGCGGCTCAATACCAGGTGAACGAAGTTTACCACCACCGTGAGGTAGCTCATGAAGAAACTACCATATCTGAAGAGGTAGAGGCGGCTTTATGGAAGATGAGGCTCAACCTGAAGCATTTTATAGGGCATACCTTATATCATAAAGAAGATCTTCCTTTTCCTATAAAAGATATTCCCGATAGTTTTGCTGTATTTAAAAAGAAAGTGGAACGCGATAGCGATGTTCGCCCTTGTGTGCCAACGCCCGACCATATTTATACCCCCGAAATTACAGAGGCAGGGGAGTTGCCCACCCTGCAGCAATTAGGATTAACCGAACCTGTGGATGATATGCGGGCTGCCAATTATTTTCAGGGGGGCGAAACGGCAGCGTTGATACAATTAAAAGAATACTTTTTAAAGATAGCTCCTGCAGTTAAATCAAAAGGGCGCAATGGTAACATCAATAATTCGTCGAAATTATCGCCGTGGATAGCAATTGGCTGTATATCCTTAAGGCAGGTATATTGGGAAATATTTAAACAGAACCAGGAAGGCAACGCGCCGGGTGCTATGCTGAAGCTGGAATTGTTGTGGCGGGATTATTTCAGGTTCATGTTTAAAAAACATGGTCAAAAATTTATAAAAACCCAAAAAACCGAAGAAGAAGGAATTGTTTCAACAGCAAACGAAGAAGGCTTTTTAAAATGGGCGGGAGGTAAAACTGGCGTACCTTATATTGATGCCTGTATGCACGAGTTGAATGCCACGGGTTATATCTGCAACCAATGCAGGCAAATTGTAGCAAGCTACCTGGTACATGACCTTAAGGCCGATTGGACAAAAGGCGCCGCTTATTTTGAAGAAAAGCTGATTGATTATTCGCCCGCCAGCAACTGGGGTAACTGGGCCTTTGTAGCCGGCGTAAACGATGCTAAAGAAAGCAGATACGCCATAGCCTCCATGCCACAAAAAGACCTGGAAGCCAAAAGTGATTTTGTGAACACCTGGCAATCATCACCCAAGGATGAAGCCGGTGATCTGGTGGGGGTGTAACATATTCAAGAACAGAAAGCGAAAGGCTTGCTACAAAGCCATGTCCATTGCATCTACCAGGGTAATCGTGGAAAAATAGTAATAAAGTATTAGTGTTAACCCAACAACCATGTAATTGCGAGTATACATCAAGGTATACCTGAAAAAAAACAGTTATGACATGATTTATTGAATCGTCATTGCGAGGAACGAAGCAATCCCCAATAAGCAGGTGCACTTGCAATTTCGCCCTGTATAATTGGGGATTGCTTCGTCGTTCCTCCTCGCAATGACGTTTTTTTCAACTCCCGCGAGCTTATTAGCTCGTGGGTTGTATGGTTTCAGCTTTTAGCTGATTTAAGCCGGAGGCTTAAATCATGCGCCCCCACGAGTTATAACCTCGCGGGAGTGAAGTATATAATAAAATTGCGCCACAATGAGCTATGATATATTAATAAGAAAGAAATATTCGGAAGATCGACTCAAGAAGGCGGTTGCTGATTTTTTAAATATTAGCGTCAATTCAATAGGTAATATTTATGATTTAGGCCTTGGTGGTGAGGTAAATATTGATGTCGATTATTTGGATGGAGATTTTGCTACACGATTATCCGTATATAAAAGGGATGACTTAATGGCCGAGTTAAAAGAAATTGACTTCGCCATTTACATATCTGAAATTTTGAAAGAAACTGTATTAATTACTTATTGGACTGATAACCCTTTTTTTTGGATTAGGATTCATTTCAATGGAGAAATATATAAAGTAAAAGAAGTTCCCAGCGAGCGGGAGAAGTTCATTCAAATCAATAAGCTTTTTAAAGAAAAATTAGAAAAGGAAAATGTTATATCTAAGCTTAAATAGTTCATGCTTCGTTCTTCATTTGTAGCCGGTATGAGATGATCTTGTGGAATTGGAATAATTTAGGCTAAATGGCCTTCAATAAAATAGATTAGCTGTATCCAGAAAAATACACTTTTGATAAAAATCAGTTATTACCACTGTCTTTCCAGATCTACGTATTCATCAATATCTGTTTTACTCCATAAAGAAGAGCCTACTCCCGAGATTGAAGATAGCTTAATTTTCTTTTCTTTGGATTCAGACTTACGAATCAATAACGCAAGTTTTTTTAATAGACTTAGCTGAGCTTCCTTATCAAGGCGCTTCACTTGCAATAAGATGTCGTTTACGTTCAAATCGGTATTCATGCTATCCAAAAATAATAATACTCTTTGTAATAACCATAAGCGAGAGTTTCAGCTTTTAGCTGAGTTAAGCCAAAAACTTAAACCATCAGCCCTCACGCTATCATAACCTCTCGCGGGAGTTAAGTTCAACATGTTCTAACGGCATACTTACATTGTTATACCCCTTTTAAGAATAATAAGCAGTATTTTATCCTCCAAATCACCTGTATATCATTAAATCAGGATTAAAAGCACCCAAATTTCTTTACAATTAATTGTGAAGTATATAAGCCTATATGCTTACTTTTGTACCGTTTTAAAGATCATTTTCACATGGATCGTCTAAATTATATCAATAGCGGCAACGCAGACTACATCAATTCCCTATACGAAGCCTACAAACAGGACCCCGAATCGGTAGATTATGGATGGCAAAAGTTTTTCGAAGGTTTTGAATTTAATATAAATACCAACGCAACCGGAAAGGTTGCAGCATCGGCAGCGCCGGCAATTGGTGAAGAAACACATGATCACTTTTTAAAAGAGATCAATGTGCTTAACATGATACATGGGTACCGCTCACGCGGGCACCTATTTGCCAAAACCAACCCCGTACGCGAACGCCGCCACTACTATCCCGGTAAAGAACTGGAAACATTTGGCTTGAACGAGGGCGACCTGGATACAGTTTTTAACGCTGGTGTCGAGGTTGGTTTAGGTGCGGCCAAACTGCGCGACATTCGCCAACTGTTAGAAGATACCTATTGCCAGGCTATTGGTGCCGAGTACCGGTACATTCGCAACCCTATCAAAATCAAATGGTTTGAGGATAGGATGGAGAAGCATCGCAATACGCCTTCATTCACCCTCGAAGAGAAAAAGCTGATGCTGAATAAGCTGAACGAGGCTGTAACTTTCGAAAACTTTTTGGGTACCAAGTTCCTGGGGCAAAAACGTTTCTCGCTCGAAGGAGCTGAAGCATTGATCCCGTCACTGGATTCGGTTATTAAAAAAGGCGCCGACCTGGGTATCGAGGAGTTCATTATTGGTATGGCTCACCGTGGTCGTTTAAACGTGCTTACCAACATCATGGAGAAAACCTATAAAGAGGTGTTCTCTGAGTTTGAAGGTAAAAACTTTGATTCGGAATCTCCTTTCGGTGGTGATGTTAAATATCACTTAGGCTTTTCAACCGATGTAACTACATCAAACGGCAAAAAGGTACACTTAAGTTTGTGCCCTAATCCATCTCACTTAGAGGCGGTTGACCCGGTTGTTGAAGGTATCACCCGTTCAAAAATAGATTTTAAATACAACGGCGATCATTCCAAGATAGCCCCAATATTGATCCATGGCGATGCCTCAGTTGCAGGCCAGGGTATTGTTTACGAAGTTTTACAAATGGAAAAACTGGATGGCTACCGCACCGGCGGCACCATTCACCTGGTTATTAATAACCAGATAGGTTTTACCACAAATTATAAAGATGCCCGTTCAAGTACCTATTGTACCGATGTGGCAAAAACTGTTTTATCTCCCGTATTTCACGTAAATGGTGATGACGTTGAGGCCCTGGCCTACGTTGTTAACCTGGCAATGGAGTACAGGCAGATATTTAACGAGGATGTATTTATTGATATTCTTTGCTATCGCCGTTATGGCCACAACGAGGCTGATGAACCTAAATTTACCCAGCCATTATTGTACAAGGCTATTGAGGCACATCCAAATCCGTTAAAAATTTACAATCAGAAATTGATAGCTGAAGGCAGTATTGATGCCGAGGTGCTTAAATCAATGGAGAAAACTTTTAAGGATGAGTTGCAGCAAAGGCTGGATGAATCAAAGGCAGAAGATAAGTTTACCGATACCATAGCCATGTTTGAAGGTGCATGGAGTGGTTTGCATTTGGCCAGCCACCGGGAATTGGTTAAAGCAGTTGATACATCAGTGCCTGAGGACAGATTACTGGAAATAGGTAATAAGATAACAACTTTGCCGGCCGACAAGGAGTTTTTTAAAAAGATAGAAAAACTGTTTGAAGACCGCAACAACATGGTTAACAAAACCCGGGTATTTGACTGGGCCATGGGCGAATTACTGGCCTACGGTACTTTGTTAAAAGATGGTTACCCCATCAGGTTAAGTGGCGAGGATGTAAAACGCGGAACATTTTCTCATCGCCACGCGGTTTTAACCCTGGCCGAATCTGAAGATGAATATACGCCGCTTGCAACTATTGAAACTGATGCAAAACTGAGCATTTATAACTCTTTATTATCTGAGTATGGTGTTTTAGGTTTTGAATATGGCTATGCTTTAGCAAACCCTAACGCGCTTACGATATGGGAAGCACAGTTTGGCGATTTCTTTAACGGTGCGCAGATCATTGTTGACCAATACATTGCCAGTGCCGAAACTAAATGGCAACGCGGTAATGGTTTGGTGATGTTATTGCCTCATGGTTATGAAGGCCAGGGTCCGGAGCACTCCTCTGCACGTGTAGAGCGTTTTCTGGAACTTTGTGCCGATGATAATATCCAGGTAGCAAACTGTACTACACCTGCAAACTTCTTCCACATTTTAAGAAGACAGATGCAGCGTGATTTCCGTAAGCCACTGATCATCTTTACACCAAAAAGTTTATTGCGTAGTCCTAAATGCGTATCGCCGATTGAAGATTTTACCAATGGTAAATTCCATGAGCTATTTGATGATACTTACGCTGATGCAAAAAAGGTAAAACGCGTGTTGCTATGTACAGGTAAGGTTTATTATGATCTGTTGGAGAAACAACAGGCTGATAAGCGAAATGATGTTGCTATTGTACGTGTTGAGCAATTGTATCCAACACCGGTTACACAGATATTGAAGATTAAAGCTAAATACGATAAGGCTACTGAGTTTATCTGGGTACAGGAAGAGCCCGAGAATATGGGTGCATGGCCATACATTTGCCGTAAGTTCCATAGCGATAAGGTAATTAACCTGGATGTAATTTCACGTAATGAAGGCAGCAGTACTGCTACTGGCTTTGCCAAGCAGCATGCCGCCCAGCAGTTGTACATTGTTTCAAAGGCATTTGAAGCACCTGCAGGTAAAGTGGTAAAACAAGCGGTAAAAAAGACAACAAAAAAAATGGCTGACGCCGGAGCGGATTGATAATTTCTGTTTCGGGTTGCGAGTTGCGTGTTGCGGGTTAAAAGCCCTTACATCATTCCCGAACCTCGCAACCGGCAACCCGCAACAAATCAACCGCCATTTAAAAAATATAAAATCTACAACACTATAATATGAGTTTAGCGATCAAAGTTCCGCCGGTAGGCGAATCGATAACAGAAGTAACCCTATCAAGCTGGAGAAAAAAGGATGGCGATCACGTGGAAATGGATGAAGTTATTGCCGAATTAGAATCGGACAAGGCTACTTTTGAATTGACTGCCGAGCGTGCAGGTACTTTACAAACAGTTGCCAAAGAAGGCGATACTTTAGCTATTGGTGCCCTGGTTGGCAACATTGAAGAAGGCGCCGGTGCTCCGGCTGCGCAACCGCAGCCAGAAGTTGCGGCCCCGGCCCCGGTGGCCGCGGCAGCTCCTGCAGCTACGCCTGCACCTGTAGCGGGTGGTGGCTCTTTACAAATTAAAGTGCCACCGGTTGGTGAATCTATCACCGAGGTTACTTTATCGCGCTGGATTAAAAAAGATGGCGATGCCGTTGAAATGGACGAAGCCATTGCCGAACTGGAATCAGACAAAGCAACCTTTGAACTGACTGCCGAAAAAGCCGGAATATTAAAAACTATAGCCAAAGAAGGCGATGTATTACCTATTGGTGCAGTAGTTTGTACTATTGAAGGCGCAGGCGCTGCAAAACCAGCATCTGTTCCCGTAACCCCCCAAATTGTTATCGCTACAGACGAATCGCCGCGCGGTGGTTCAGCTGCTGCCGGTGGCGTAACTTATGCATCAGGTACACCATCACCTGCTGCCGCAAAAATATTAGCCGAAAAGGGCGTTGATCCTAAAGGTGTAAACGGTACCGGTGTTGATGGTCGTATTACCAAAGGTGATGCACTGGGCGCTCAGGTAGCACCTGCCCAGCCTGCTGCTAAACCTGCCGCCGCTGCTGCTCCTGCCGCCGCACCTGTTGTAGCCGGCGAGAGAAGCGAAAAACGTGAGAAAATGACCTCGCTGCGTAAAACAGTAGCCAAACGTTTGGTAGCTGTTAAAAATGAAACGGCCATGCTTACCACTTTTAACGAAGTGGATATGCAACCCATCATGGAACTGCGCGGTAAATACAAAGATAAATTTAAAGAGAAACACGGTGTAGGTTTAGGCTTCATGTCGTTTTTCACTAAAGCAGTTACCGAGGCTTTGAAAGATTGGCCTTCTGTAGGTGCTCGTATTGAAGGCGAAGAGGTTGTTTTCAGCAACTTTGCTGATATCTCTATAGCTGTATCGGCTCCTAAAGGTTTGGTGGTTCCGGTTATCCGTAATGCGGATAGCATGAGCCTTGCCGAAATTGAAAAAGCGATTGTTGTATTAGCCGGTAAAGCCCGCGAAAACAAATTAACCATACCAGAAATGACAGGTGGTACTTTCACTATCACCAACGGTGGTGTGTTTGGTTCTATGATGTCTACCCCGATATTAAATTCACCTCAATCTGCCATTTTAGGGATGCACAATATTATTGAGCGCCCGGTTGCCGTAAATGGACAAGTGGTTATCCGCCCGATGATGTACCTGGCCCTGTCATATGATCACCGCATCATTGATGGCCGCGAATCGGTAAGCTTCCTCGTACGTGTAAAACAATTACTGGAAGATCCTGCAAGATTGTTATTAGGGGTGTAAATTCCTCCATGATGATATAAAAAAAAGCCTGGTGAAAGCCGGGCTTTTTTTATGAAGAACGAAAACTTTTTAAAGGCTGAAAAACTTGTTCTTTTTTGTGTTTTTTTGACTGTTTTTTACTCTTTTTAGGGCTGTTTATTGATCATAATTGACACTTTTTAGGCATTTATGATGCAAAAAAGCAGCTTTAAGAAGTTTTTAGCGAAATGATCAATGCAAAATCTTCCTGCGCTCCTTACTAACCGGGTTTAGGTAATTATTATCGGCCAGCCAGTCGGCCATGCGTTGCGGCCAGGTACTGATGGATTGGAGCTTTGAGCGATTGCCCATATTAAAGCCGTGCCCACCTTGCGTAAAAATATGCACTTCGATAGGCACCTTAGCTTCCCTGTACTTTTGCAGCAGACTTACCACCGGTACCGCGCAGCAGGGATCATCATTGGCGGCCAATAAAAAAGCTGGAGGGGCATCTGCCGGGATCACATCCGGTATATACAGTGGTCCCGGGTATATCTGGATCACAAACTTGGGTTTGGCATTTAGGCGATCAATAGGGTCGGGGGCAGCAGGATCGCCTTTGCCTTCTCCATAGGCTACCATATCAACTACTTCGCCACCGGCAGAAAAGCCCATCATGCCTATTCGGTTGGTATCCAGCCCGTATTCGGCGGCTTTGCTACGCACCAGGCGCATAGCCCTATAACCGTCCTGCTTAGCGTGTACATCAATTTTATAGGGCGAAAGGGTATCCCTGCCCAATCGGTATTTCAATACAAAAACAGTAATACCCAGGTTGTTGAGGTATTTTGCGGGCTCCACGCCCTCGGCAGTATAAACCAGCAAACGATGACCTCCGCCGGGGCATATGACCACCGCCGCGCCGTTAGCTTTACCCGCCGGAGGTAAAAATACCGTAAGCGAGGGGTTATGGATATTTTTCACCCAATAATCCTTAGCCTGCTCGGGTTCATTACGCCGGCTCTCAAACCCCGGTGCGCCTTTTGGCCACAGTGGTATTACTACAGGTTTATCCTGCGCTGATACGGCTAATGGTGCTGCAAATAGTAGCAGGCATAGGTAAATGGCGAGTTTTGTTTGCATAAAGTAAATATAGTTTATAGTTGATGTTTCAAAGTTTATTAGCTTAAACTTTTCTGTAACTTAATAGTTATAAATGAGGATCATAGCTAAGGTTAATTTAGCTATGATATTGAACCATTAACTAAAATTATATGGCAAATTTCCAGGAAATTATAGCATCAGAGATACCTGTACTGGTTGATTTTTCGGCCGAGTGGTGTGGCCCGTGTAAAATGATGCCACCCATATTGCAGGATGTAAAGCACGCCCTTGGCGATAAGGTAAAGATTATCAAAATAGATATCGACAAAAACCCGCAGGCAGCAAGCGCGTACAAGGTGCAAAGTGTGCCTACGCTTATGATATTTCAAAAGGGGCAAACCAAATGGCGCCAAAGCGGCGTGGTGCAGGCAAGGGACCTACAGCGGACGATTGAGATGTTTATATAAGCCTTAGTCCCGCCTCTCAAAAGCAGGTGGGCTACGTGAGGCTTCTGTGACAAACAGTTCATACTATGTATGTAACTTTAACGTATAATACTAAAAGTAAATCCATTATGGCAACTATCGAAAGCATTCAGAATTCATATATTGATTATGTACTTACGGAGGGCTCACAACCTAAATCGGTATACATATTTGCTAAACAAAACGAAATGACCGAGGCTGAATTTTACCAGTTCTTTGGCTCGTTCGAGGCGGTGGAACAAGCTATTTGGGCAGGTTTTGCAACAAAAACATTAGCCGAAATAAGAGCTCAGGAAGTATGGGCACAGTATAGCGCCCGTGAAAAAGCCCTGTCATTCTTTTATGGCTTTTTTGAGTTGCTTAAAGGTAGTCGCAGTTTTGCCATTTATACTATCAATAAGCAGCCTAAAGGGTTTACTACCCCACGCGTTTTTGAAAACCTGAAAAATATTTACGAAAATTTTGCCGATGAGATCCTTAAAGAAGGCATTGAAACAACAGAACTTACTGATCGCAAATTTTTCAGCAAGCGTTATAAAGATGCACTGTGGATCCAGTTTGTATTTGTGCTAAACTTTTGGGTAAATGATAATTCGGCCGGATTTGAGAAAACCGATGAAGCTATTGAAAAAGGTGTTAACGTAACGTTCGATCTGTTTCAGCGTTCGCCCATCGATAACCTTTTTGAGTATGGTAAATTCCTTGTGAAAAACGGTAGGGTTTAAAGATAAGATGGGATTTTAAAATTCATTATGACAGATAACAAAAAAGATCTTCCGTCGGCTGATGGAGGAGATTTACAGGGGGCTGCTCCCGAACAAAGCAGCATGCCAACCACCAAAACTGAGCGCTCCGCCAAGTTTGTAAAAACGGGTTTTAAAATAGGAGGCAATTATATAAAGCATTATTCAAAAAAGCTGTTCAACCCGGATATGGATAAGTCCCAGCTGAACGAGGATAATGCCGCAGATATCTACCAGTCGCTAAGTGAACTTAAGGGCAGCGCGCTTAAGGTTGCCCAAATGCTCAGCATGGATAAAAACCTGCTGCCGCAGGCTTATGTAGATAAATTCACGCAATCGCAATACAATGCTCCACCGCTTTCGGGGCCGCTTATTGTACAAACGTTTAAAAAGTATTTTGGCAAAAATCCCGACAAGATCTATGATAAGTTCAATATCCGGTCGACCAATGCCGCATCAATAGGCCAGGTTCACCAGGCCGAACTGGATGGTAAAAAGCTGGCTGTGAAAATCCAATACCCCGGTGTGGGTGATTCTATATCATCCGACCTTAAACTGATTAAGCCTTTTGCTTTCCGTATGCTGGGCATGAGCGAAAAGGAATTGAATGTTTACATGAGCGAGGTAGAAGAACGCCTGCTGGAAGAGACTGATTATGAGCTGGAAGTGCGCCGCTCTATCGAGTTTTCTACCGCCTGCGCCAACCTGGATAACGTAGTGTTTCCTAAATACTATCCCGAACTATCCAGCAAGCGTATCATCACTATGGATTGGCTGGAAGGAAAACACCTGAAAGAATTTTTGGCTACCAACCCATCACAGGAACTGCGTAATCAGATAGGGCAGGCCCTTTGGGATTTTTATAATTTTCAGCAGCACGAACTGCGTGCAGTACATGCCGATCCGCATCCCGGCAACTTCATGATCACCCCGGAAGGTAAGCTTGGCGTTATTGATTTTGGTTGTATTAAAGAGATGCCGGAGGATTTTTATTATCCCTTCTTCTCGCTTACATCAACTAACCTGCTTGATAATAAAGAGGAAACCATCAAGGCTTTCCGGTTATTGGATATGATCCGCAAGGATGATACCCCGGCACAAATTGAGTTTTATTATACGCAATTTAAGGAGATGATCAGCTTATTTGCCATGCCTTACATTGATGATCATTTCGACTTTAGCCAAACCGAGTTTTTTGACAAGCTATTTGCTTTTGGCGAACGCCTTTCCAAAATGCCCGAATTTAAACAGGCCCGTGGAGTTAAGCATTTTATTTATGTTAACCGCACCAATTTCGGCTTGTATAATATTTTACATGAACTAAAGGCCGAAGTTAAAACGGATACCTTTAAACCGCATGTGGTATTGGAGTATTGAGCTCATCCAACCCATTTCAAAAAAGATCACTTTTGATTTGCGCTTGCATAGAAACTTACGAAGTTTTCAAAACTTCGTAAGTTTGACTTAAACGTTTTGTTGGAGTATTGAGCTTTATCAACCATTCTCCAGACGACGGGGCTTTTGATTTGAAGTTTTATTTATATTTGAATTTCCTCAGCCATATATAAAATATACATATGCCATTACTCGCAAACACCTTCGTTCACCACGTACATTTCTGGCTTACCAATAAAGCGGATAAGGATAAATTGATAGAGGGGCTAAACATCCTGAAACCTATCGCCCACATCCGTGATTTTCATATTGGCGTGTCTGCTGATACCAACCGCGATGTGATTGACCGCTCTTATGATGTATCCTTGTTGCTTTTGTTTGATTCGCCAGAGTTACAGGAGGCCTACCAGGTAGATCCTACCCATATTATTTTTGCCGAGCAGTATGCAAAGCCGCTTTGCAGTAAAGTCGTAGTGGTTGATAGCGTAAATATTTAATAAGTACCGGGTAAACACGCAATTTAAAACAGCCTGCCTGCTTTGTTGTTGCACATAACATGAAGGTATTACTTGCGGGGGCTAACGGTTACATAGGTACAAGGCTTATCCCGGTTTTGTTGGAGAAAGGCTATGACGTGGTTTGCCTTGTGCGTGATAAACGGCGTTTTCATGAACATAGCGACTTTAGTAAGCAAGTAACACTTACAACAGGAGATCTGCTTAAGGAATCGAGTATTGAGGCCTTTCCTGAAGATATTGATGCCGCTTATTACCTGGTGCATTCTATGTCGCAGGCGCAGGATTTTGCGGCGTTGGAGGCTTTATCAGCATATAATTTTATTCATGCGCTTGATAAAACCAGCTGCAGGCAAACGATATTTTTAAGCGGTATCACCAATGATAATAATCTCTCCAAACATCTCGAATCGCGCAGGCATGTAGAGGATGTTTTAAAGGAGGGTAAATCGGCGCTTACTGTGTTAAGGGCGGCTATTATCATCGGTTCCGGAAGCGCCTCGTTTGAGATCATTCGTGATCTTACCGAAAAACTACCCGTCATGACCGTGCCCCGCTGGGTAAACACCCGCTGTCAGCCTATAGCCATCCGCGATGTGCTGGGTTACCTGGTAAGTGTGATGCTCAACGAAAAAACGTTTAAGAAAACCTTTGATATAGGTGGACCGGATATTTTATCGTTCAAGGATATGATGCTTGTTTATGCCAAGGTGCGTAAGTTGAAAAGGCATATTTTTATCATTCCGTTCCTGTCGCCCAAAATTTCTTCCTACTGGCTTTACTTTGTTACTTCAACCAGTTATACCTTAGCGCAAAGCCTGGTAAACAGCATGAAGAACGAAACCATTATGCAGGATCATCGCATAGATGATATTGTATCGAGAAAATGCTTAACTTATGAGGAAGCACTTAACCTGGCCTTTGTTAAGATAGAGCAGAACTCTATTGTATCCAGCTGGAAGGACGCCCTGAATATGGGCTATCTCCATTCGGGTTTTATGGACCAGATAAAAGTACCACAGAATGGTACGCTGCAGTATAAAGTTAAAATGCCTTTTGAGCGAGAAAGCGCAGATGTATTCACTAATTTTATGTCAATAGGTGGCAACCGGGGTTGGTATTACTGGGACTGGATCTGGAACATCCGCGGTTTTATTGATAAGTTATTTGGAGGCGTAGGCATACGCAGGGGCCGCACCAGCAACATCAATATAGCTCCCGGCGATGTCATAGATTTTTGGCGTGTTTTGCTGGCCGATAAAGAAAATAAGCGCCTGCTGTTATATGCCGAAATGAAGCTGCCAGGCGAAGCCTGGCTGGAATTTAAAATAATTGAACGTAACGGGAATAAAAACCTGAGCCAGGTTGCTACTTTTAGGCCCAGCGGTTTGTGGGGGCGTTTGTACTGGTACGCCATGTGGCCTTTCCACCTGTTTATTTTTAATGGCATGGCAAAAGAAATTATACATTACGGGGAGGGAGTTTAGCCATTTGTTTTTTGGCTCTTAACTCCTCGCTTTGCGACGATCCAATAACATGAAAACAAAAAACCTTGACAAATAACAACAAGATGAACATATTGATAACGGGTGGTTCTGGCGGTTTAGGTAAGCGGCTTAGTAAGCTATTGCTGGCGAAAGGCTATTCCCTAAGTTTTTTGAGCCGGAACCCTGCTAAAGACATAGATATAAAAACCTTTATATGGAATGTGAATAATGGCACTATTGATGAACATTGTATTGATGGTGTAGATACTATTATTCATTTGGCGGGGGCCGGGATTGCAGATAAACGCTGGACGGAAAATCGTAAAAAAGAAATAGTAGAAAGTCGCACCAAGTCAATTGCCCTGTTATATAGCCTGCTTAAAACCCGGGCTAACAAAGTTACTTCGGTTATCTCTGCCTCGGGTATTGGTTATTATAGTGATAGGGGAGATGAATTACTGACAGAAACCAGCCCGCCGGTTAGTGATTTTATATCGCAATGCTGTATTGATTGGGAGGCCGCAGTTGATGAAGGTGAAAAGCTGGGTTTGCGCATAGTAAAATTCCGCACCGGTGTGGTGTTGGATAAAGAAGCAGGAGCATTGCCTGCGCTGGCCTTACCCGTAAAGCTTTTTGTAGGTTCGCCAATAGGGAATGGTAAACAATGGATTCCCTGGATCCACTGGCAGGATGTAGTTGACATGTACCTGTTTGCAATAGAAAACAAAGGGCTGAAAGGGGTTTTTAATATGGTGGCACCTAACCCGGTAACCAATGCCCAAATGACAACGGCAGTAGCTAAACAATTGCATAAACCTATGTGGGCGCCAAATGTGCCTGCATTTGTGCTAAAATTATTGCTGGGCGAAATGAGTAGCCTGGTGTTAGGAAGCACTAAAGTATCTGATCAAAAAATTAAAGATGCAGGCTTCAGTTTTAAGTATACCGAGGTGACAGCCGCATTGAAAGAAATATATGGATAAAAATACCCCAATAACTATCTTCTGGTTTCGCCGCGACCTGCGTTTAAATGACAATGCGGGTTTATATCAGGCCTTGAAAAGTGGCAACCCTGTTTTGCCTTTGTTTATTTTTGATAAGGAGATATTAGATAAGCTGGAAGACAAGGATGACGCCCGTGTCACTTTTATTTATGATGCTATTCAAGAGCTGCATGCAGAACTCCAAAAACATGGAAGCAGCCTATTGGTGATTTATGATAAGGCCGAACATGCCTGGGATAAAATAATCAAGGAACATAATATTGCATCGGTGTATACCAATCATGATTATGAACCCTACGCTACCAGGCGCGACGATGCTGTAGGGGAGAGGCTGAAAAAACAGAATATCGAGTTCAAAACCTTTAAAGACCAGGTAATATTTGAAAAAGATGAGGTAACCAAAGATGATGGTAAACCTTACACTGTTTATACCCCATATCAGCGCAAATGGTATGCAGCACTTAAGCCATTTCATCTTAAACCTTATCCTACCCTAAAGTATATAACCAACCTGGTTAAAACCCAGCCTTTGGCAATACCTTCATTAAAAGAAATGGGCTTTGAAAAAAGTACCCTTCCCTTGCCAGGTAAGGAGTATAAGGATGTTATCAGCGATTATGCGGAGAAACGAAATTTTCCTGCTATTAAAGGCACATCACATATTGGGATGCATTTACGTTTTGGTACCATAAGCATCAGGGAGCTGGCAAAAACGGCATATGGTTATAGTAGTAAAACGTGGCTTAATGAACTGATATGGCGCGAGTTTTATATGATGATATTATACCATTTTCCGCACACGATGGATCATGCTTTTCGCCCGGAGTATGACCGCATTAGATGGGTTAATGATGAAGCGCAATTTAAGGCCTGGTGCGATGGGCAGACCGGTTACCCGATAATTGACGCAGGCATGCGCGAACTGAATGCCACAGGCTTTATGCACAACCGTGTACGCATGATAGTGGCCAGCTTTTTAAGTAAAGATTTACTGATAGACTGGCGCTGGGGCGAACATTATTTTGCCCGTAAGCTGCTTGATTATGAAATGGCCAGCAATGTTGGCGGCTGGCAATGGGCTGCAGGCTCGGGTACAGATGCTGCGCCGTATTTCAGGATATTTAATCCTGAATCTCAAACAAAAAAGTTTGACCCGGAATTGAAATACATAAAAAAATGGGTTCCGGAATATGCTGACTTTAGCACATATCCGAAACCCATTATTGATCACGCTTTTGCACGCGAGCGTTGTTTAAAAGTATTTAAAGAGGCTTTAGCTAAATAATTAATTAGTCACGGTAACTATTGTAAAGTCGAAACGTAAGTTGGTATTCCCGGCTATACCGGTAGTACCCGCTCTTCCATAGGCATATCTTGAAGGTAATAGTA
Source organism: Mucilaginibacter sp. P2_A4 (assembly GCF_056405015.1). Classification (NCBI taxonomy): domain Bacteria; kingdom Pseudomonadati; phylum Bacteroidota; class Sphingobacteriia; order Sphingobacteriales; family Sphingobacteriaceae; genus Mucilaginibacter; species Mucilaginibacter sp. P2_A4. The sequence continues at coordinate 354,531 of NZ_JBFUCX010000002.1, forward strand.
GTGTAACTGCGGCGCCTGCAGTATAACCCTGTAAACCCTCCGCTACACCTGTTACAGGTATGCTTCCACTATTGCCCGAAAGGTCAAAGGTTGTACCAGTTGTGTTGGAGTCAAATTCTGTTCCGGTTAAAAATTTGCCCGAGTAAGTTGTGGTAAAGGCTGAATATTGACCTATGGCATTGGCGCCTGTACCAGGAGTTGTTACTTTATAATAATAACCACCTGGAGCCTTAACAAAGCCAGTTAAGCCATTGGCAGCCTTGTAGTTATTTATAACCTGATCATCATACTTGTTTTGATCGGTATATACATTAAGATAATAATCAAGGCATTGGTTACCTGCAATACGGGTATTAACGTTACTTGCACTGCCCGTTCCATAGCCGTTTATTCCATAGGCCAGGCGCGAAGGTATTAATACCCTTGCTCTTGTTCCTTTATATTTAATGAGGTTATGAATAGCAATCTGCAAACCTTTTGGAAGCGCACTTTGATTTATGTGGCCTAAAAAACCATCGTAATGGTTATTGGTCAGCGAATCAAGTGAGTTGTATTTTCCGTCGAATGATTTTAAGGTAAAAACGAACTTCACTGTATCTGAATAGTCCAATGGCAGACCCGCAGTTGATCCCTGCGAAAGAATCTGGTAATAAATGCCGCTGGTATCATGATCAGTAGTATCACGTTTCATAGCTGTGAGGCCATTGGCTTTAATATAGTTTTGAATATTGGTTTCGTCGACTTGTGTAATATTAGGATCGTTGGCTGTTTTGCGGCAAGATATAAAACCTATTGTGGCAAGTAATAATAGCGTAAAAGTAATTTTCTTCATTTATATTGTTTGTTAACAGTAAACAGCTAATCATTGTGGCCCTTTACCTTTATTCTTTTGTCTAATTAGTTATATTATATAGCTGTATACGAAAATCAAGTACCGAATTAGCGGGCAAATGTACCGAATCCTGCGGATATGGCCCGTAAGCATATCTTGACGGAATAAGCAACCTTATTTTGCCACCTTTCTTTATCTGTGGTATGCCCAATTGCCAACCTCTTATCACACTTCCTAATGTATAGGACGGGTGAAAATTGGTAGTTTGCGCAAACACAACACCATCAGCCAACCGTTGCCCTGTAAAGCCCACTGTTACAGTTGTTGAACTGGTAAACAGGTCATTTCCTGAACCTTCTTCGCCCTTTTTAATAATGTAAAACACTCCTGATGTGTCCACACGTTTAGCGCTGTCTTCTGGATGCTTTGCCAGGTAATCGCTGATTATTTTATCATCAATTGCCGCTTGAATTTTATACTGTACCATAGGATCGGCAGATTTTTTACATGCGCCCAATCCCGCCATCAATACCAATAGTAAAACAAGTAACCTGTTCATTTTTTCAAAAGGCAAATTTATTCTTTTATAATAGAAAAACGGCAGCTTAACATTTTTTAACAATTAATAATCCGCACAGCATTAAATAAGTGTAGTTAAGAGCTTTATTTCAAACTAAACGAATCATTTTAAAGAAAATTACTTCGGTTTATGGCTGTACGTCCGTTAGTTTTTCTGGCCGCACTATTACTGGTTTACGGCAAAGTGTTTTTACAATAAAAGCTCTTGTAATGCTTATTGACTATTAGGTTTGTAGTTAACAGTAAGCTTGTTTATTTTTTTTAGCATTTCGGTAAGGTATTCTTTATCTGCCGGGCTGATGTGGGCATCAAGGTAGTTATTAAATTGTTTTACAACCACGCGTGCCTGGTGCCGTTTTTCTTTGCCCACATCTGTCAGATAAATCTTTACCGAACGTTTATCGCCCTGGTTAGATTCCCGATAGATTAGTCCTGTTTTTTCCAGCTGACTAAGCATTCTTGATAAACTGGTTGATTTAAGCCCTAATAATGCGGCCGCCTGGGATACAGTGGTGCCTTCCTTTTCGTCGATATTGATTAACAGGTAGCCTATAGACTGCGTGATGCCAAACTCAGTAACCAACTGGTTGTACCTGTTGGCAACGGTTTGCCACACAATTTTTAAAAAATAATCAATGGTTTCCTGGTGTTTTACACTATTATGCATGCATACCAAACGTAAGAAATGCTTGTTAATTACACAAATTTAAGTTTGCAGTTTGCCGTTGCCAGTTTGTGGTTTTTATTAAAACAGATGTTAAGCAAACCGCCAACTCCTAACCGCCTTACTACCACCCCAGTTTAGTATCATCACCCCGTGGATCGGCGCCGCCTTCGTAATAACCCCATTGGGTTTTTAGAATGGCATCTACCCGACCTATGGTCCCGTGGCTGGTTATTTTGTAGCCTTTACCTTGGAGTTTTGTAACGGTGGCACTATCAATAGCATCTTTTTCAATCGTTACCTCATCGGGCAGCCATTGTGAGTGGAAGCGTTTTGAAGTTACCGCCTGTTGCATGCTTTGGTTAAACTCTATTACATTAAGTATGGTTTGAAAAACTGATGTAATGATTGTTGAGCCGCCGGGAGTACCTACTACCATAAACAGTTTTCCGTCTTTTTCAACAATGGTTGGTGTCATGGATGATAGCATGCGTTTACCGGGTTGGATGCTGTTGGCCTTGCCTCCAATCAATCCGTACATATTGGGTACTCCCGGTTTGGAGCTAAAGTCGTCCATTTCATTGTTAAGCAGGAACCCCGCGCCTTTAACAAAAATTTTGGAACCAAAGCTGTCGTTCAATGTGGTAGTAATTGATACCGCGTTGCCATCCCTATCTACAATAGAATAGTGTGTTGTTTGGTCGCTTTCGTAACTTACAAAGGTGCCGGGCTGTATACTGGTGCTTGGTGTGGCAGCATCCCAGCTAAAATTGCTCATACGCGATGCGGTATAAGCTGGTTTCAGCAGGCTATCAACCGGCACTTTAAAAAAATCAGGATCGCCAAGGTATTTGGATCTATCTGCATAAACCCGGCGTTCGGCTTCAACTACCAATCGCACGGTTGAATCCTGGTTGTATCCCCACCTTTTTAAAGGATATTTTTCAACAGATTGCAGCAATTGGAGCAAAGCTATGCCTCCGCTTGATGGTGGCGGCATTGTAATGATCTTGTACCCTTTATAATTGCCTGTAATAGCGTTGCGCCAAACAGAGTGGTAATTTTTGAGATCTTCCTTTGTCATTAGTCCTTTGCCGCTTTTCATTTCGGCAACAATTTCATCGGCCACTATACCATCGTAAAATCCCTCTCTGCCTTTATCGCGGATGAGTTCAAAGGTTTTGGCCAAATCCTCCTGCAACAATACATCGCCTGCATTCCAATCTCCATCTTTTATCAAATAGGTTTTGCCCGGATTTAATTTTGTGAACTGGGCTTTGGTGCGATTGAGGTCGCTGGCTAAATGTTTTGTTATTTTAAAACCGTTGCGGGCAAGTTCAATAGCAGGTTGTACAAGATCGGCCCATTTAAGCTTGCCATATTTACGGTGTGCCTCAACCATCCCATCAACAGAACCGGGAACGCCGGATGCCTGGTGTGTATACAGGCTCATATCAGGAATTACATTCCCGGCAGAATCCAGGTACATATTGGCACTTGCTCCGGCTGGTCCTTTTTCCCTAAAATCCAGGGTATTTGTTTTGCCGCTTTTTGAACGGAAAACCATAAAGCCCCCACCGCCAATATTGCCTGCTTGCGGGTGTGTTACTGTTAATGCAAATTGTACCGCTACTGCGGCATCAACAGCGTTGCCACCTTTCTTTAAAATATCAAGCCCAACCTGCGCGGCATCCGGGTAAGCGCAAACCACCATCCCATTACGATATTGGTTACTATTGTTAACACCCAGTTGCCCGTGTACACATCCTGTGGTTATAAAAAAAAGTATGGTTAAAAACAGGGTTATGTAATTGCTCTTTCTTATTTTAAAGCTATATATCATCATTATCAGCGAAAATTATTTTACTAAAATAATCTATTTAAGGCCATAAATACATTAAAAGAAGACCAATATTTCCTGTTGAAAGTCAGTTAGATGAATATTTAACAATGTAGTTTTTTCTTTACAATACCATAAAAATTCATAATTGGCGTTTATTACTGAACATTTACGCCCAGACGGGGTTAATTCTTCATTAAGCTAATATGCGTTTACATTACCTGTTTAATTGTTTACTTAAAACTACTACATGAAAAAATTTATTTACATTCTGTTATGCTCGGTTTCTTTTTTATTAATAGGCAAGCGCTCGCAGGCGCAGGATTATAAGGTAGCCGCCGGATTAAAATTTGGCGCATATGAAATTGGGCCATCCGGCAAGTACTTCCTTGATAAGACCACTGCACTTGAAGGTATCCTGGGTATCCGCGATCACGGCCTGGTAATAACCGGTTTGTACGAGATACATACACAAGCGTTTAACGTTGATAAGCTTAATTTTTATTACGGTTTTGGAGGCCATTTGGGTTCTATTGGCAGTGGGTATTACCATCGCTTTGGCAGTGATGCCCAATACTATAAAGACAGGCACCTTTTATTAGGAGCCGATGGTGTTTTGGGCCTGGAATGGATGATTCCTAATAGCCCAATTGCAGTAAGCTTGGATCTTAATCCCCGCCTTGAAGTAGCCACAGGGCCATTTTTCGATATTGCACCGGGTGTAGGTGTAAAATATACTTTTCAATAAACATTAAAGCTAATGCCTATGGCATAAAGCTTTGATTTACTTACCCCAAAATTACAGTTACAATTTAAGAGCAGGCATTTTAGGCCTGCTCTATTTTTTTGCCATAAAATGTGAACTTTCCCTCACTTATCTGTGTAAAGGATTACAGCTTTTGGGGATGTTCTTTAATGGTATCAAGTTTTTAATGACTGATGATCACCTTTTTTCCATACACCTTACTGCCCAATAATACCTTTAAGACATATACGCCCGGTGGCAAATTGCTCACATTCATTACCGTGCTAAAATTACCTTGCGGGATATTTTGCTTATCCGAAATTATGATTTGCCCCACCGAATTTACAAGTGAGAGGTTGAGATCTGCGGCCGTTTTAGCTGTAAATAAAACGTTTAGGTTGGCGTTTGCCGGCACCGGGAATACCGTTAATCCTATGTCAGTTGATTTATCTGCATTGGCTACCGTTCTGGCATAAACAAAAACATCTGATATGGCCACGCATCCACTGCTTAAAGTATCTGCTACCTGGTAGTTTCCGCTTTGTATGGGATCATAGGTAACACCTGTGGCTCCTTTTATCGGTGCTCCATTTAATAACCATTGATTGCCCATTGCAATACTCGAGTTTAAGGTATTATTACTTTGTACAATAACAGGCTTCGTTAATGTGACGGCCTTCCTGGCTGCAGAAGCGCAACCCAGGCTTTGAACCTTCATATCATAAAAGTAATAGTAAAAGCTTTTGTAATAACTGGTATCTGAAGGGTTATCACTGGTTGCGTCATTTCCGGTGATGCTGAATATATTACCCGTGCTGAACGGATAGGCTGTTACACCCGCGTTGTTGCGATAAATAGTTGCGCTATTATCATATTCAACTGATATTACGTATTTACCGGCGGCTGGTAATTCAAGATTGAGGTCATAAACCTTACCGGGGTCTGCCGGATCATTTGCTTGCGGACCGGGGAGTGGTATGCTGCGGGTAGCCTGGGCGTTTATAGTTGTTGATGCCACAGTTTGCCCGTTGCTGTTACTTACATTAAATGTGATTTTGCCTGGGTTGCCGATATATAAACGCGCGCTTTGAATAACTACCGGTACTTTGGTATCAACAATAACAGATGGGGTAAACTGATCATATCCACCATCACTGAAAATATTTTTAGTTGCCGGCCCTACGGTGCCCTTAAAATCATTTATGCCTGCGTAATAAGTATTATTTACAGGCGGATATGTTGTGCTTATTGGGCTGCCAACAGCAACGGGGGCAGTATCTCCAATATTTTGGTACCAAAGCAAAGTGCCATCGCCATTCCCGGATAAAAGGTATTGTTTGCTATCGGTACAGTAATAAGCGCTAAGATCGCCAATAGTAGATGGAAAGTTAATAACTATGGTTGTTGTTACGGTATCATTTGTTTTTACCGGGTCGCCGGTTAAATTGCTTACAGCAGTTATGGTATAAGTGGCCCCGGCCATCGCGTTAAAATTTTGACTAAAGGTGAAGTTGTCTTCATCGCCGGGTGCAAGGGTACCTGTGTAGGTTCCGTTAAAGGTAGTAACAGTATTATCGGGCGCGGTTATTTTTACCATTAACGGAATATTGCTGATTGCCGCGCTGCCAAAATTTTTAACCCGGATAGTTACGGGCGTAGTGATAGAGCATGCCCCACTTGAGCCGGGGTTAACTATGGCCGATATGCCGGCATCAATACTGGTTTGTAAAAATTGTACACGGTAGTCCTGGGTTTCGCCTTTGCTGTAACTGCCACAGGCTTGTATGGTTGAGGCATCGGCGGTTTCGTTTAATACTACCCTCATTAAACTGTAAGTGCCCGGCAAAACGTTGGCCGGTATCTTAATGTTTGTGGTGTATGTTCCAGTGCCGTTAAAAATGCCGGTAGTTGCTACTTCTTCATTGCTATCAAAAATACCGTTTTCATTATAATCAATAAATACCTTAGCGGCTTTAGTGAAATTGCTGCCGCAGGTACCCAGGGTAATGCTTAGGGGGTAGGATTTGTCCTCCTCTAATTGAATGGTTAAATTGGTGTAATCAGAATAGCTTTTGCATCCCGGGGCAGGTGTATTGTCAATATTAGCAAGTTTAACGTTATCAATGCGCGAATCGGCATTACTCAAAGGTGCCGATGAGCAGTAAGCAGTACCGCCCATTCCGGTTACGATGAGGGAGTAAGCCTGCAAGCCTGATGAAAGGGTACCTTTATGAGATACAGTAATGGTGTAAGCCTTGCCTGGCACCGCGTTGGCAATATAAACCTGCTCCACATTATCCCGGATATTATTGCCGGTTGTTGCTGTGGCAGATGGGTGATCGGGATCCAAAACCCAAGCGTTGTAGGTAGTTGTGCCATCACTCACTTTTATATCCAAATCGTTTACCAATTTTGGTGTGCGGCTGTTTATTGTCCCGTCGGGTAAAACTGTCCCTTGTGGATCTGTCCAGGCAATAGTTGCAATCAAAGCATCAGCACCCGATGCCAGTACATTAAAGGTTTGCGTTTGACCCTGGGTAAGTGTACTCTCTTTAATAAGGCTTTTGGTGCCGTTTTCAGTTATAGCCTGGGCGGCCTTTGCCGTATTGAGCAGCCCCCATCCATAAATATAATCGGGCCCCACATTACCGGCATCAAAGGCAGTGTGACAAACCAGGCCCTTTAGTGTGGCCGAGCGCATAAAGCTTTGATTGTTTTTTTTGTAGTAGTACTCCTGCAATAAATATAAAGAGCCTGTAATGTTGGGTGCAGCCATTGATGTACCTGATAGGGTGAGGTACGATGTACTGTTGGCAACACCTGCTGAAGTTACATTTACACCATCACCAACAATATCTGGTTTTACGCGCCCATCATCGGTCGGTCCCCGGCTACTGAAATAAGCGATACTTACATCTTGCCGGTTTGTAGGGCCGGATGGTAAGGGATTTACGGCGCCAACAGTAATTATATTTTTAGCATTACCTGTTGTGCTGATGATATCATAGCCGCTGTTATCGCTGATGTTTGCAGGCCTTGCTCCTTTGTTAACAATGGTTTGATCTGTTCTGCTCCTGTAGCCATAATATGTTGATCCGATGGCTGGCCCGTTACTGGACCGGCTATTACCTGCCGATTCAACGATGAGGTAATACGGCGCGGTATAGGCAATTTTATCCCATGACTGCGCGCGGGTATCATAAAAACCAAAAGTGTAATCAACAGAATCACCGGGTAAGCCATACCATTCCCAACGCGAGTCGCTATCATTATAATCCCAGCCCGCCACATCTCCATAGGAGTGGTTAGATAGTAATAAGCCCGATGCGGCACCGCTCATTTCTGATACATCGTTATCAAAATCCCATGATAGCAAACCGGCCGAGTTAAAAGCCATGCCTTTAGCAGGTGCATATACCCCTTTGGCTATCATAGTACCTGCCACGTGAGTGGTATGGTCAAGTACAGCAGCACCATCTTTTATGGTGATGGTTTTACCGGCAAATTCCTGGTGAGCGGCGTAAACGGAGCCACCATCCCACATGGCCAATTTATTGAGGAGGCTGGTACTGGACCCTGAAAGATTTAATCCTAAAGAGCCGCCTGGTTGTATCTTATTGGTATTTGTTGTTGCCGCAGCGGTAGTATTATTATGTGTAATGAGGTATACCGGGAACCCCAAACTGTTTATGCCTTGTAACGATAATAAATTGCCATTTTTTGATCGGCGGCTTATGGTCCACCCGCGTTTGCCGGCTAATGACAGGGCCTGTTGCCTGCCCACGGTATAAGTGTTTCTTAATTGGGATGAAAAATTATCAAGTTCGGCCTTTTTTGCGGTGCTTACCAATGGTTGTTGAGCAAAAAGCTCAGTAGTGGTACCCAGCAAAAACAATAAAAAGTAAATTGCGGAGTATAGCTTATTCATTGACTTGGATATAGGCATTTTCAAAATAATGAGAAGGCAAATTAACTCATATATTTATACGAATATGCATATAATCGATAAACTCAATGAATATATCTACGAAAGATATTTACCTACTATCGGCATTCTGCGGCCCATACCAAAAGCCTTTGGCGAAACCCTTAAGATTGGCGGTGTTTGGTAACGTTTATGCTCGGCCGAGTTGGTAAGCTTGATTACCCGGCGAACTGTTGCTTCGTCATAGCCCATTTTAATGATCTCGGCAGATGAACGACGGTATTCAATATATTCTTCCAGTATTTTGTCCAAAATATCATATTCGGGCAGGGAGTCGGTATCTTTTTGATCAGGTCTTAACTCAGCCGAAGGCGGTTTAACGATGGAGTTAATCGGGATGATCTCCTTATCGCGGTTAATGTGGCGGGCCAATTCAAAAACCTGCGTTTTATACACATCGCCTATAACAGAAATGCCTCCGCACATATCGCCATATAAAGTACCGTAACCTACCGCCGCTTCGCTTTTATTGCTGGTGTTTAGCAAAATATAACCAAACTTATTGCACATCGCCATTAATAAAACAGCCCTGGTACGCGATTGGATATTTTCTTCGGCAATATTAAACGTAAGGTTTTTAAACTGCGGGTGCAGGGAACTCTCAATCGCTTCGGTAATATGCTTTATAGCTATGGTTTCACTTTTGCAGCCCAGGTTTTTCACAAGGTCCTCTGCATCTTTAAGGGAATGATCTGTTGAAAAACGCGAAGGCAGTAATACGGCCATCACATTCATCGGACCTAAGGCCTCCGCAGCCAGAGCACAAACCACTGCCGAATCTATCCCGCCGGATAAACCTAATATAGCTTGTTTAAAGCCGGATTTATAAAAATAATCACGGATCCCCAAAATAATTCCCTGGTGTATCTGGTCAATATCACTCGGGCGTTCGGCTTTTAGGGTTGATGTATGCTCAAAACTTATGGTGTTGTTATCGGCCAGGGTGTAATAAGCCATATTTTCCTCAAAATAGGGCAATTCATCTATAAGTTTGCCTGTATTGTCAAATACCAGCGATCCTCCATCAAATATCAGTTCGGTTTGTGCGCCTACCTGGTTTACATAAAGTAGTGGCAAATTATAGCGGCTGGCATTATCGCTCAAAATATCAATCCGCACCTCATCGTGGTTATAGGCAAATGGCGAAGCCGCGATATTAATCATTACATCGGGTTGCTGATGAATGAGGATATCCATGGGGCGGGTAATGTACAGCGGGTTCTCTATGGTATTCCACAAGTCCTCGCATATGGTAAGCGCTATTTTTTTGCCTTTAAATTCAATACAGTTAAAATCTGTTGATGGTTCAAAATAGCGGTATTCGTCAAATACATCGTAATTTGGTAGCAGAGCTTTATTCACTATCGCCTTAACCTTCCCGTCCTCAATAAAATATGCCGAGTTGTTAAGATCTTTACCCTCTGTTTTGTTATTGAAAGTGGGCAGGCCAATAATGCAGGCCACATCTGTACATACTGAGGCTATTTTTTTTGCGGCTTCATCGCACAAACCTATAAACTCATCAAATTCAAGAAAGTCGCGTGCCGGGTACCCGCAAACGCATAGTTCGGCAAATACAACAAGGTCGGCACCGTTTTGCTTTGCCTCTAAAATATGATCAATAATTTTGGCTGTGTTCGATTCGAAATTACCTATATGATAGTTGAGCTGGGCTAATGCGATTTTCATGGATGGTATAGTAACGTATTAATGCAAATAAAAATTATTTTTGCTCAAAGGATAAAAATGATAACTACCCGGTATAAAGCAAAACAAATTTACTTATTTTTTTTTATTGGCCTGATTTTGACAGCCTGCGGGCGCAATAAAAAGGTTGATGTAAGTAATATTAACCTTGATGTGACGATAGAGCGCTTTGATCATGATTTTGATGCTATGCGCACCGGGCGCATAAACCAGCAAGCCGTTTCTCTTCATAATAAGTATGGGGCATTTTACCAGGATTTTATTGAACGTGTTTTGCAGGCCGGTAGTACAAGAGATACTGCCTATTTTAAAACCCTGCATGAGGTATTTAAAGGTAAAGCTTATAACGATCTGAAACATGATGTAGAGGCTGTTTACCCAAATATGGATAAACAGAACGCCGAACTGACAGAGGCTTTTAAATACATCAAATACTATTATCCCAAAAAGAGAATCCCGAAAGTTTATGCTTACCTATCTGGATTCCAGGCGCAAACATCCATTGGTGATGGGTATTTTGCCATAGGGCTTGATTTGTTTTTGGGGGCCAACTCCAGGTTTTATCCTTCAATCACCAGTGCGTTTCCGCATTATTTATCAAGGCATTTTACGCCCGATAATATTACCCCCCGTGTGGTTGAGGGCATTGCCCGTGAGGATATGTTTCCCGAAGACGATAATGATAAATCATTACTATCAAAAATGGTGTACAACGGTAAGATCATGTATTTTATGGATAGGATATTACCTGATGTTAGTGATACAACTAAAATTAGCTATACCGCCACCCAGTTAAAATGGTGTAATGATTTTGAATCGAAAATATGGGGATACTTTTTAGAGGAGAACCTATTGTACGAAACCGATTATCCAAAAATTCAAAAATATCTTACTGAAGCGCCGTTTACTCCGGGCCTGGGCGAAAGAAATGAATCGGCACCAAAGTTGGCTGTATATACGGGCTGGCAAATTGTACGTGCCTATATGAATAAGCACCCTGAAGTTACCTTGCCACAATTAATGGCTGATAAGGATGCGCAAAAGATCCTGAATCAATCGAAATATAAGCCGAAGTAAATGTGCAGATTACGGATATGAGATGAGCAGATGAAGCATAAAAAAAGCGTCAGGGATAACCTTGACGCTTTTCTTATATATTGAATAATAAATTATTTCATAATATCGAACACTGCTTTTAAAGCAATACCGGCACCTAATGCTAATAATACATTGGCGATCCATGAAAAGTATGGGGTATTTTCATCACCTGCAAAGCGGATAAATACACCTACAATGCCTATGATAATAGCTACAACTAATAGTTTGTAATGTTTCTCTGAATTGGCGTTTTCCATTGACTCCATGATACCGTATTTAATGTTTTGGCAAAAATAGAAATGTTTAGCGAAAATGCCACTAATTTTTATGATTTTATCGAGCCTAAAAATGTGGGGTGTTTTCTTTTGTAATACCTTATTAATATCCACACACCAATACCCGCTAAAATAAACATCCACAAGTTGGCTAACCCCAAAACAAGTTGAGTAAACAGGTACCAGCCATAATGCAATGAATTTGCAAAACGTTTGTTAAATGACAATTGATAAGCCGAGGGATCATCATTCGCGATGGTTTCGTTCACTATAGTATTGCTTTGGTAAAAGCTAAGGGTTACTACGCTAAACTTAACAGCGGCGTCAATTTTCATATTGTCAATTTGCCCATCAACCATATCATCTTTTAATAACAGTACATTCAATGGGTTTTTTATGGTGATTTTCCCTTTTTTCTGTTGCTCTACCAGCTCTTTCCGGCTGTTAAGTTTTAATTTTGATGATAGAAAATCAAGTGATTTATCGTCGATATCCATTTTGCTGTAAGTAACATATATGCCCATATGTGCTACCTGCTGCATAAAATCGCCCAGCTTATCAGAGGGTACCTTAACAGTCATTTCTTCTGTAGTACTAAAAGCTGATACACGCTTTACAGAATCATCGCTAATGCGGTAATCCTGGGCTCCCTGCACAGACGATTCCATTTGGTGATGCATGACCATTCCGTTGTTCTTAATGGTTAAGGCGCTGATTTTTTCGGCCGTTTGCTGCACGTTTTGAACCTTGAAGCGCATGTCTGCAGTTTTTACCAGTTTGGGGTTTATTGTCGTCAATGAATCTGCGCGGGTATCTACAGCGGCCGAATCTGCAGACGAACTGCTACTGTTGTTAACAGCTTCGTACTTGGATACACCTCCCTTACACGCGCCCAGCAGAACAATGCCCGCCAGCAGCGCAGTTACAATTTTTGTTTTCATGAATTTTAATTGTTTTTTTTGGTTACTATTAATTCTGATAAAGGCGAATAAGTAACCCTTCTGTGGAGAGAATGAGGTAGTTGCAGAATAAATAAGATGGATATTGAACCGGCTTACGCCAATAAGGTAAATAGCAACGGCACCAAAACAAACATCGATGCCACTGTAATTTTTATGTTTTGTTATTTGATCAGTGTTCTGTTTAGTGAAAGGGGTAAGCCAATAGAGAAAACCATGTTGGCTTTATTTGATGAATACCTGGTTAAGTTAGCTACGCCTATGCCAAAGCTTATGAGGTTTTTGAAAGGCCTTAAGCCGGCCGAAAATGCTAAATTCATGCCTGTCCATTCGGCATTTATGCTTACATGTCTTATCGCCTCAAATGAAATACTGCCAAATATTGCGGTACCATGGGTGCCTTTTCCGTTAGCAATATCAATGGGGCTTTTTTCATAAAACCTGCCACTGCCTAAGCCAATGGTGTAACTAAGCCTTGAGCAGCCGGGAGTTAACGATGGAATTGTTTGTACCGCATGGCTTATAGCCATATAAAACGTTGATCCCGGCGAGTCTGATTGCCTATCATTGGCAAACATTTGCAGGGCGCCTGCCGAAATGCTTGTACCGGCAAATAACTTTCTGCTTAGGATGAAGTTGCCAGAAAAGTCACGAAACAGGTGTACATCAGTAACGTTCAAGCTGGTAGCAAAGTTTACTGCCGATTCTGGGTTGCCCACACAAAAACCAATTGAACCAATGAGGTCGGCCTTGTTGTTCCTGTATACTTCCGGGTAGGCCCCGCCTAAACCGCCGAAAATATATGTGCCATATCCGCCAAAGCCAGTCGGTGTTAAAAGTGCGATGGGGGCATCGCTGGGATAAAGATCTCCGTTTTCTATCTGTGATGCCCCCTGCGCGGCTACAACCGGAACGGGGGCCAAAAATGAATCTACTTGTTGCTTTAACTCCTTTTCGAAAGAATTTTGACTGAAGGCAGATCTGGCACACAAACAAAGTGCTACAATGGCACAAAACTTGAATGACTGCAGCCGGAATTTGCAAATCATGATGAGATGATTAGGGGACGAAATGAGTTAAGTAATGAGTTTATTACCGCTGTTTACGCATTACTGCATTGGTTAGTTATGGTAATTGAAAACTAATCAGCATGATTTGTTGAGGTATAACGCAATAAGGAGGGCCGTTCTTTTTAAAAGGACCCAAACCGGAAATATCCTGGTTCAGTAAATTAAACTGAACCAGGATTAAGCAGATTCATAAGATTTTTGGATTTTGATTGGGCAAGCTAAAAACCTTACGATTCTTTTAATCGGATAAATCCTGGTTCAGACAAATTTTTATGCACTTAGCTCTTCATAGGCTGAGGTTAAGCCTCTTTCAATACCATCACCCTGCCATTCAGTTACGCCGGTAATACTTTTAGCCCCAATGATTTCTTCTTTTGATTTGCCTGCTTTAATGCTGGTATCAACAAAGGTTACCAGGTTTTCCATAAAGTGTTGCATGGCTTTTACATCGTCCATAGTGCCGGTTACCTTAAGCGGATCAAAGGCATGGCCGAAAACGAAGATGGTATTCTTATCAAATTGTTTGGTGGCAGCCTCCAGCGTGGTTATCCAGCTTTTGCATGATGCACCGGCGCTGCGGTCAACAAAAGGGTATCGGCGATTAAATACCAGGTCGCCGGTGTGTACAACGTTGGCGTTTTCAAAGTGTATAAAACTATCGCCATTGGTATGGCCCGCGCCAAAGTAATGTGCGGTGATATGCTCATCACCTACCTTAGTTTTCCACTTATCGGTATAGGTAATATCTGGGTATAGTTGTTTATCGTCGTTATTTTGTTTTGCTGCCGATGCTTTTTGGTTGATAAGCGAGTTGGTGTGGGCCGCTACATTTTGGGCTATACCTTTAAAAGCGATGTTGCCGCTGGTATGGTCGCCGTGGTGATGGGTATTGATGAGCCATTTGAAAGGTTTATCTGATTGTTTCTTCAACTCAGCTATAAGGTGCGTAGCCTGTTCCGGAAATTCAGCATCAACCACAACAATACCTTCCTTGTTTGCCAGCCAGGCAATGGTGCCGCCTTTTTCGGCAAACATGCCAACATTACCACGTAATGTTTTAAACTGAAAAGTTGGGTCGGCCAGTATTGATGCCAGGCTTCTTTTTCCGAATAATGCAATTGAGCCTGCAGTAAGGGCTGTGTTCATTAAAAACTTACGGCGTTCCATAGATTTATTTGTTATGATTTTGGTAGTTGGGGATTAGTAAATTTAGGTATTTTAATTTCTAAGTAGCAAGCAGATAATAGGTTGTATCAATAATAATATATTAACCCGGAACAAATAACGGCGCAGCGAAATATCAACGGCCAAATGTGTTAAATTATGTTAACACAGCTACTTACGTTAATTAATGCCATTATCTTTATTGGATAATAATAAAACCTATGCTGAAAAATTACTTTAAACTGGCCTGGCGTAACCTTTGGAAAAACAAAGCTTTTTCATTGATCAATATCTTCGGTCTTTCGGTGGGTATTGCCTTTACCTTACTTATTGGTGCCTACATTTGGGGGCAGCTGCAGGTAAACCATCAGCTTAAAAATTTTAAGAACCAGTATATTTTAACAAGCCGGTGGAAAGATCCGGGCCAGGGTAATGAAATTGCTTCGGCAGGGCAGATGCCAAGAGCGCTAAGGGATAATTACCCCAACCTGGTAGCTAATTATTATCATTTTGATGGCGTTACCACTAATGTATCCAGGGGTGATATGCATTTTAGGGAGAGCCTGCAGCTGGGTGATAGCACGCTGCTCAAGATGTATGGATTAAAGTTATTGTATGGTGATGCTAAAACCGCCATGAATGATCCGTTTTCGGTGGTGCTTACGCAAAAAATGGCTTTGAAATATTTTGGTAAGCTGGATGTTGTTGGGCAAACCATCAACTTTGAAAGTTTTGGCGGCGAAAAGCACGATTTTGTGATCAGCGGGGTGTTGGATAATGTGCCCAAAAACTCGGTGACCAACCTTGATCAAAACAATAATTCCGATTTCTTTTTTACGGCCAGCTCGGCAAAATACTTTAAACGCAACCTGGAAGGGTGGACAAACTTTAGCACCGTAGGCTATGTTGAATTAAAAGATGGTGTTACCGCAAAGGACCTGGAAAGGCCGCTGCGTGAGCTGATGAAAAAGAACGCACCTGCAGATATCAGCAAAAGCCTTACAAACGTAGCGGTACCACTTACGGATTATTACCTTGAAGGATGGGGCGGCACCGTTAAAACCATGTGTTATACATTGGGTTACATCGCGCTGTTTATTTTGCTGATGGCTATCATCAATTTTGTGAACATCTGTATCGGCCGCTCATCCGGGCGAATGAAGGAGATGGGCATCCGCAAGGTGTTAGGTGGTTTACGCGGCCAGCTTATTTGGCAGTTTTTAACCGAATCGGTGCTCATGGTTTTAATTGCTACTGTGATTGCCCTGGTATTATACGCCCTGGCGAGGCCATATTTTAGCAATGTGCTTGGCGAGCAAATCACCGGGCTGTTTGGCTTCCCGGTTTATTTTATAGCGATACCTTTTTTGTTTGCCCTGTTTGTGGGGATATTGGCAGGTATTTACCCGGCGTTGGTGTTATCCGCATTGAAATCAGTCGACTCGCTAAAAGGCAAGCTGGCATCGGTAAAAGAGAGTGTGCTATTCCGCAAAACGCTGGTGGGCTTTCAGTTTGGTACCGCGGCTATCGTATTTATTGGTGCGCTTATCATTTCGCAGCAAATAAACCTGTTTTTTAACGGCAAGCTGGGTTATAATAAAGACTATGTAGTGTATGCCCAGCTGCCAAGGGATTGGTCGGTTAAAGGGGTGCAAAAAATGCAATCGGTAAAAGATCAGCTGATGCAGATGCCTGAGGTAAGCAGTGTTTCGCTTTCATGGGATATTCCGAACGGACAAAACGGCGGCAATTATACCGTGTACAAGCAAGGAGGGAACCCCGCGCAAGCAATCACTGCAACGGGTTTAATGGTTGATAATCAATACGCCGCCACCTACAATATCCCCATGAGGGCCGGTACATTTTTTAAGCCGGTTTTTATCCCGGCAGATACAACGCAGGTGGTGATTAACGAAACACAAGCTAAAATAATGGGATATAAAACTCCCGATGACGCCATAGGTCAAAAGATGATGCAGCAGGGCAGCAATATTCCGCTCATCATTTGCGGTGTAACGGCCGACTTTCATTTCGGGTCGATGCATGATTTAATATCGCCCATCACTTTTATGAATGTTAATTACACTACTTACTACCGGTATTTTTCTATCAAACTAAAGCCGGGCAACATGCAGCAAAGCATCACTGCGCTACAAAAAAGGTGGGCGGTGCTTTTACCCGGAGCTCCCTTTGAATATGGCTTTATGGACGATGCCCTTAAAAAAGTTTATCAATCCGAGATCCAGTTAAAGCAGGCCGCTTATATTGCTACAGTTTTAGCGGTGATTATTGTACTGTTGGGTGTATTGGGGCTAATATCACTAAGTATCCAGAAGCGTACTAAGGAGATCGGTATCCGCAAAGTATTGGGTTCATCGGTTGCAGGCATCATCACCTTGTTTATAAAAGAGTTTTTAGGGGTGATAGTAATTGCTTGTTTAGTGGCCTGCCCGCTGGCTTATTTAATGATGAATAACTGGCTTAATAATTATGCTTATAAAATAGCCATTACCCTAAATCCATTTATGGTTGCTATTGTTGGCCTTACCTTGGTTGCGGCTGTATTGATCACTATACAAACTATAAAAGCTGCCCTGGATAGCCCGGTGAAGAGTTTGAGGAGTGAATAGGTAATACACCCTAATAGCTCAGCTTATTTAGTAGGGTCATTCACTACGCCTGCAAACAATACCAACCCGCTTTTCATTTCGCGAATAGCAAAGATGAACGGATGATCAAACCTGATATAATTGGGAGCGGGGGCTGTACTTCCAACGCCTACGGATGTTACTGCGGCAGCCGTTGTACCATCTTCGTTTACCTCAACATAGGCTTTGTGTTTTACCTCGGTAATAGCGAGGCCGCCAGCCGCTACTATGCGGGTAAAATCGGCATTTCCTGAAAACGCATTGGCCATGCCCAGGTTGCTTAAAATATTAGTTAAAATTATGTCATAGCTGAATTTGAATTTTGGCATAGTGATCTGGGCATGTGTTGCCGTTAAACCGGCCATAAGGGTTTGCCATTTAGCCGAATCAAGCCCTGCCGCGTATTCCTTTACTGATTTTTGGGTTGGAGATAATATGACCATGCTGAATTTCTTATTGGAGTAAGGTAGCTCCAGAATTTTGGCGTCGGGTGTTATAACCGAATTAAAGTTGCCATCACCATTCATCAAATCTGCCTGAACCGTATTGCCCGATGCTAAATAGAAGTTTCCCTTTTGGGTTTGGGTTACATCAAATTTACTGGCCCAGCTACTTTTAAAGTAAATGGCGTTAATAAGATACATCCGGGCGTTTGAGGGTATATTGTTGATGATGCTGGTGATTTTGCCATCGGTTGCATTGTTAACCCAGCTATTGATAACATCCTTGGTAGCTGGATTATTAAAATCAAGAGCTTCAATTTTTGCATTGTAATTTGAAGCATTCCCCTGTAAAAATGCAGGTATGGGTGTAAATATGTTGGCGTACCAAATGGAATTGGCAAATTTCAAAGTGGTTTTAGGGTCGAGCTGGGGCAACTCAGCCATCATTTTGTGATAGTAACTATTAACCTGGTCTTCGGTAAAATCATTAAAATCCATAGTGTTCCTGATAGCTTGCAGGGTTTGTCCGGAGGCTCCGTTGCTGGTCATCCCTACGGCTATGCTCACGCTCAATGGCGACAGGAAAAGGTTATCAGCATCGGGATTACCACTAAGGGTAGCTTTAAATAGTTTCAGGGTAAAAGCATTATCCGCCGTAATTTTTAGTTGCTCGTTGGTGGTAAGCGAAAGCTCTTTGCCAGTATCCGGGGCGGTGTCTGTTTTTTTGCAGGCAGTAATTACTATGAGCGATAAGGCAATTGCTGTAAAGGTTTTGCGGATCATATGTGGCTGGTTTATAATGATATTACGAATCGCCCAACCGGAATGCAACAGTTTTTTTATTTTTTTTGCGAACTAACGATGGCTACCTCCATGGGATACAATTCCTTATCGCGGGCGGATTTGTTTAAAAAAGGAAGTGAGAGGCGGGTAACCGGGAAGGCTTTTAAAACTTTAACAACTTTTACATTCCACCCTTTACTCATGTATTTGCTCATCGCATCGGCACTGGTATAAAGCAGCACCGGGCCCGGCAGGGTATCTGTACTGTTGGTGTTAATTTCTGTAAATGGGGCATCCAGGTAAAAGTTCATATCATCATGAAACTGACCGGCATCTATATAAACGGGGAATTTAACGGGGTTGTTATGGTTTATCCACATGGCGGCCTCACTGCCGCTTTGGTAACGCAGTAGCGAGGGATAAAAGCACAGGTTCAAAAACAAGTTAACTATAAAGGATACTAAAAGGGTGCGGTAAATGGTTTGCTGTATTCCTGTTGATATTTGCTGTGGTAAAAATATCAGCAACAGTATAAATATGGCAATGATGAGTCCTGATAGCCAGCCAAAGGTCTCGGGCCTGAAAAAGTATTCGAGCAAACCCAAAACCATTAGCAGGAACACTATTGCCACGGTTTGTGTTAAACGCACAGCTTGTATGCTTTTTAGCGAAGTTAAATTATACAGGTATTGTGCCGTTATAATGGCAAAAAATGGAAATACGATATTGAGGTAATGCGGCAGCTGGAATTTGGAGGCTGAAAACAACAGAAAGGTGATCAACGATCCGCAGATGCAATACCACTCCTGCGCCTGTACATTTTTAACTCCTTTTTTGATAAACTGGAATATGGCTGCAAACAATAAAAGCGACCATGGCAAAAATGCCCATAGCAAAGTATGGATAAAGAAACCAGGGTCGCCACTCCCTTTGATGGGGCCGGTATTAAAAAAACGACCGAACTGGCTATCCCAAAAAAAGAATCTGATGCCTGATACGCCTGTATGTCCAAACACTACTTTTTCGGGATGGAGGTCAAACTGTTGGTACAGGCTCCAGATCTCGGGCAGTATGAATACCAGGATCAATACTGCGGCCAGCAGCCATCGCCAGTGAAATAATTGTTTCCATTGCCGGGTGATAAGCAGGTGACCTACAATAGCGCCCCCAATGGTTATAAGCGCGAACATGCCTTTGGTCATGAGTGCGCATGCGGTAAACAGGCTGGCCAGTGCTAAATGCCGGAAGCTGTTGCCGGGTTGGGCTTTATAAAAATGATAAACCGCTGCAATAATGAGCCCGGTTAAATAAGGCTCGGCCCTAACATCGGTATTGGATAGGATGATGTGCTGGGCGGTAAGCAATATCAGCACCGCCCAAAGTGCAATTTGTTTATTATAGAGATCTTTGGCAAACAGATAGGTATAAGCTACGCCCATCATCATAAACAAAATACCGGGTAGCTTATAGGCCCATGTTTTAAACCCAAAACATTTAAAAAACAAAGCGGTAACCCAAAACGGAAAATGCGGCTTATCCAGCCAGTCGGTGCCCCAGGCAAACAGGCTGCTGTAATTGTTACGCAACACCATGTTTTTGGCAATAGTGGCATACAAATTTGCATCCGGCCCCATAATGGTAGTAAACAAGCCGCTAAAATTTATAACAACTGCTATCCCAATAAACAGGTACAGCCATTTGGTTTGATTTGCTGTGTTGTTTTGATTCATATGGTTACGTGTGTAAATATAGAAAAGAGGCGAGAGAATATTCCATTATACAAAACCATAACAATTTATTAACCCAGCAATTTTTTATTCATCTTAGCTTCGCACATCATTCAACTAAAATGCAAAACCCTTTTAAATTATTATTTGTAAGCCTGCTTTGTGCGGCGACTATGGGAGCAAACGCCCAACCCCGTATTAAGAAAGCGGTATTTATTATTGCTGATGGTATCCCGGCCGATGTGATTGAAAAGTTAAATACCCCAAATTTGAAATTAATAGCTGGCCAGGGTACTTACCTGCGGGCACATGTTGGTGGCGAAAAGGGTGGTTATTCGCAAACACCTACCATATCAGCAAATGGGTATAATAGCCTGCTTACAGCAACCTGGGTAAATAAGCATAACGTTTGGGGTAACGATATTAAAGCGCCAAATTATAATTACTGGAATATCTTCAGGATGTTTAAGAATGCATACCCGGGTAAAAAAACTGCTGTATTTTCCAGCTGGACGGATAACCGCACCAAGCTCATTGGCGACAATCTGCCCGAGGCAGGCAACATCCACCCGGATTATGCTTATGATGGTTTTGAGTTGGATACAATAAAGTTTCAGCATGACAAAGCTGGAAATTATATGCACCTGATTGATGAGCAGGTGGCCGCCTCTGCCGCGTCGTGCATTAAAGATAAAGCACCCGATCTTTCATGGGTGTACCTGGAGTATACCGACGATATGGGGCACAAGTATGGCGATAGTCCGCAATATTATGATGCCATTGAGAAAATGGATGCGCAGGTTGGTCGTATCTGGCAGGCTATTCAATACCGCCAAAAAAACTTTAAGGAAGATTGGCTGATATTTATCACTACCGATCATGGCCGGGATGAGCAAACAGGCAAAAACCACGGCGGCCAAAGCGACCGTCAGCGCAACACCTGGATGGTTACCAATTATAAACCGCTTAATAATTACGCCAAATACTATACGCCGGGCATAGTAGATATTACGCCATCCATCAACAGCTTTTTAAATGTAAAAGTGCCGGAAACGCAATTACGCGAGTTGGACGGCATCTCATTAATTGGCGCTCTATCTGTTGCCCGGCCCGAAGTTAGTTTAATACAAGGCGCGCTTGATGTAAGCTGGAAAGCTATGGATGCTAAAGGTAAAGTGAAGATATGGGTAGCTGCCGCCAATAATTTTAAGGAAGGTAAAGCCGATGAATATAAATTATTAACTGAAGTTCCTGTTGCTGCAGAGCATGCCTTAGTTGATGTTAAAAATATGCCTTCGGGGTTTTATAAGGTTTGCATTGAAGGGGAATTGAATACAGTGAACAGGTGGGTGATAGTGAAGTAGGACTTTTAGACGAAGGATTTTTGGACAAAGGAGCAAGGATAGGGCATGAAAAACTTTATAAAATTTTAAAGTATTAACTGTTAATTTATACAAACAATGAGCAACCGCAGGGATTTTATTGGGACAAGCTTAACGGGCATAGCGGCTTTAACTTTGTTGCCTGCTGTTAATTCTTTTGCAAATGTTGGTAACAGTTATCAGCGGGAGCGTAAAACAAAACTTAAGTTTCGTTTTGCGCTGGCATCTGATATTCACTACGGGCAGCCGGGTACCGATTTTGCTACCAACACCGCCAACATGGTGAAATGGCTAAATGATGATCATGCTAAAAATCACCTGGATATGGTGATTGTAAATGGCGACCTGGTGCATAACCATCCCGACCTGCTACCCGAAATCAAAAGTACTTACCTTGATAAGCTGAGTGTGCCTTATCATACCATTCCCGGCAATCATGATTTTGCAGATGCCTCTGTTTGGAAGAAGAATTTTGGGTACGAGGATAAATATACTATTGAGTTTGGTGATATCGCGTTTGTGTTGGCCAATACTGCCGATACCAAAGGGACGTATGTTTGTCCTGATAATACCTTTATCAAAGCATCGCTGGATAAATTTGCCGACAAGAAAATTGTATTGGTAATACTGCATATTCCGCCAATAAATTGGACTAAAAATGATGTTTTTACAGATTGCCCCGAAACCATCGAACTGCTGCATAGCTACCCAAATGTAAAGGCCGCCTTTCATGGGCACGATCATTTGCTGGATGGGGTGCGTTATACCGGCAACAAGTTTCCGCACTTTTTTGATTCACATATTGGAGGCAACTGGGGTACCGATTACAAGGGATATAGAATAGTGGAGATAGATGAGCAAAATACCATTTACACTTACCAGGTAAATGCCAGCCAGAATCCGGTACTCAACTCCAATAAGTTTTAGTTTTATTTCTCCAACGGATATTTCAACCCAATCTGCGCCCGCGCCCGGTCGATCATATCAATCATCTGCCGCGACATTTGGTGAGGAATAATGGGGCTTTCTGTTGCACCTGATCTGATCAGATCGCAAAAATGGATAATTTCATAGTTTAAGCCACCAGCCGTAAATGGCTCATTGATCTCTACGCTGCGGCCATCCAGGTAATCAATAGTGGCCCGGGCAGGATTCCACCAGTTTTTATGGATGGTCACATGACCAAACGGACCGGCTATAAGCGCGTCGCCTTTGCCATGCAGATCAAAGCCAGCATATAATTGCGAGTAACCGCCTTTGTGCATGGTTTGGAATATGGCAAACATATCAATACCTGTTTCGCCAAAGCGCCCCATGGTTTGTATATCCTGCAATTCGCCAAGCCAGTCTATCGCCAAAAATGCTTCATAAATACCAATGCCCATTAAACTGCCGCCACCCAGGTCGAGGTTGTAATTTGGATGATCGGGCGGGCAATCTGCCACGGCCGATCCGGCACGTACATAACCAGCAGGGCCAATAGGATCTGTAGCCAGGTATTCTTTTAAACGGGTGTATAGCGGATAGAAGGGAGGTTTCATTCCTTCCATAAATAAAAGCCCGGTTGATTTTACTACTTCTAAAACCTCATCCAACTCAGATAAATTTACGGTGGCTGGTTTTTCGCACAGCACATGTTTGCCCGCTTTAAGGGCGGCTATGCTATAGGCGGCATGGCTATCAGGTAAGGTGGCTATATATACCGCGTCAATATCGCTTGCCAATAATTCATCAATACTTGAACAGGCTAAGCCTCCATGATGTGCAACAAAAGCGTTAACGGTTGACGATCTGCGCGACCATGACGATACCAGTTGGGTATCAGCCACATCATTTAAGCCTTGCATAAACCTATGGGCAATGCGCCCGCAACCGATAATGCCCCATTTAATCATCATTTGAATTAGTTTGTTGAATGTTGAAAATATTGATTTAATAAAAAAGCCTTAAATCAAAAATATATAAATATTCATGACTTAAGGCTTTTAACCCAGGCTACTTGTAGTGACCTGCTTATTGGTACTGAATGTAAATAGGGTACGGTTTGTATCTTGATAAAACCTCCTCTGGTGTTAGCATGTGGTGAGGAGCTTTTTTGATATCGTTTTTGTAGAACAATTTAAATCCTGTAAACTGAACTGGCTCCTGGTTAATAAAGTAGCGGTAAGTTCCTGTTTTAAGATCAGGTTCGCCCCAGCCATCCATATCCATAACCAACTGTACTTCTTTATGCAGCTTGATGTTTTTGTAATTGGTTACCATTTTTTTAGTGAAACGGTGTACGATAAGGATTTTTGGAGGTATGCCGTTTTTCTTTACAATTTTAGCCAGGTAGTCTGATACATAGTTAATATCTGCAGCATCATAGGTACCTATCTTTCGGCCTGGTTTGCTTCCGTCTTTCATCGAAAACTCAGGATCCATACCAAAATGAACCTGTGGCATTGATAAATATTTTTCAAATAATGGTAGCTCAGCCTGTATGTTACTTAAAGCCACCTGCACATCTAAAAATACAATTGCATGTGCTTTTTTTGCTAAAACCAATACACTGTCTATCTGCTTAAATGGCATGCGATAACGGTATTTACCGTCTTTACCACCGTCGCCTTGTGCTACAACAGCGATGTAATGCAGGGCTGGCTGTACAGGTGTTTTAGGATCGGCCTTTTCCCAATGTTTAACTTCGCCCTTTAATTTGGCAAGCATTTCTTTAGGGGGCAACTCGCCCAAAATACCCATTTTTTTGGAGTAAAGATTGCCATAAAAAGCAACTACACGTTTGAAGGGCAAAATTGCACCGCCATTAGGGTATGGGGTATTTTTAACCGGCCATCTGCCAGAAGTATCGCCATGAGCATTAAATTTTAACAAAGTATCATACTTTGCCTTATCTAAAGGCGGATAATCTGATTTTTTTACGCTGAGCGTATCCGCTTCTTCGGCTTTGGCCGAATCTTTAGCAGTAGCTGGTTTCTTATCTTCTTTTTTGCCTGCGCCGTCGCTTTGCGAGCAACCGGGTAGTACTATAATGGATGATAAGACGATGGTGGCAGATAATAGGACGTTTTTTAATTTCATGTGTCGACGTTCGGTAAATGGCAGATGTGTGTGTAAGATGTAATGTAAATTAAACTAATTTTCAGCAACTTATAAAGAAACTAAAGCTGGTTTAGTTTGCCGCAAATATAGATATTGAAAATTAATTACTTTTAACTTTATAAAACTTTCCAAAAACGCCCAGTGGTAATTTTGAACCCGCTGTGGCTTGTAAATAAAGTTCACCAATCTCCAGGTTTTCTACTTTTGGGTGTGCGCTTTTAATCAGATTTTCTATGATCACCGATGAAAAGCCAAGCGAATAGGTGTTCAGGATCAGGAAATGTTCCTCAGGATCCAGCAGTTGAATCACATCGGCCATCATCTCGTTGATATTATCTTCCAGCTTCCATTTTTCGCCATTTGGCCCATTGCCGTAAGCTGGTGGGTCAAGGATAATGCCATTGTACTTTTTGCCACGTTTCAATTCGCGCTTTACAAACTTAAGTGCATCCTCAACCACCCAGCGGATATTGCTTAAGCCCGAGATCTCCTGGTTTTCGTTTGCCCAGGTAACCACCTGTTTAATTGAATCCACGTGTGTGGTATCGGCACCGGCAGCTTGCGCAATTAATGATGCCCCGCCAGTGTAAGCAAAAAGGTTAAGCACCTTTGGCTGTGGTGTTTTAAAACGTTTTATATTCTGGGTAATGTAATCCCAGTTTACCGCCTGCTCCGGGAATATCCCAAGATGTTTAAAGGAGGTTAAGCCCAAACGGAATTTAATGGCCGCATCATTGTTTTTATATTCGATGTGCCAGCGGTCGGGAGTTTTAGGATCTTTTTTTATCCAGTCGCCTGCAGTGGCAGAGCGGCCTTTAAATTTAATATGGTGCAGGCGCTGCCATTCAGACGGGGGGAGGCTTTTGCTCCAAACTGCCTGCGGCTCGGGGCGTATCAGTACGGTATTGCCAAAACGCTCAAGCTTTTCAAAATCGCCGCAATCAATCAGCTCGTAATCTTTCCAGTGCGTCGGGGTTAATAGTTGAATCATTTTTTAGTATCAAGTAGTTAGTATCAAGTATCAAGACAGCTGCACTTGTGTGGCGCAAATTTAGTATCTTTTTTGGATAAAAGATTTGCTAATCCAATTGCCTTATAATCAATTCGATCAAAACCTTGAAATTGCGACCTTATACTATCCCCAAAAAACTCTTGCGACTTGATACTAATTAGCGAGGCTTTTTTGCAAGCCGTAGATCATCTTTTGAATGTCGTTGATCTGTATGCAAACTCTATCTAATGTTTCCGTGGTTATATAATTAAACTCTTTGGCGATAATAAATTGGGTTTCCAACTCAAAGGAGGATCCCAAAGCAATGTTTAAAAATTGATGTAATTCTTTGTTCGACTTTCTTCCACAACCTTCTGCAATATTGGATGGGATTGAAATGGCTGCACGAACCATTTGAGAAATTAATCCATACTTTTCTTCGGACGGAAATGTTCTGCACAATTGAAAAGTAGTTTTAGATACCTCAATGCCAGCTTTCCATACTTTAACTCCTTGAAATTGTGCATGTTTATTATATTAGTATCAAGTAGTTAGTATCAAGTATCAAGACAGCTGCACTTGTGTGGCGCAAAATTAGTTTTTTTAGGAGTGTCGTGGTCTTATATCTCATTGTCGCGCCGATCAAAAATCTTGATACTAACTACTTGATACTATTATAGTTTAGCTTTAGCCGCTCTCATGAACTTGCTGGCAAATACAAAGTCGTTAAGTTCCTTATTATCGGTGTGGGCAATTTCTTTGTTGCTGCCTTCCCACCATTTTTTGCCCTGGTGCAGGAACAAAATATGATCGCCTATCCCCATTACCGAATTCATATCATGTGTAACCACAACCGTTGTGATCTGGTATTCTTCGGTAAGTTCACTTATCAGGTCATCAATCAGGATAGATGTCATTGGGTCGAGGCCAGAGTTTGGCTCATCAACAAACAAATACTTTGGTTGCATAGATATGGCTCTTGCAATACCCACACGTTTTTTCATACCACCAGAAAGCTCAGATGGATACAATTTATTTTTCCCGGCCAGGTTAACCCTCTCGAGGCAAAAATTGGCCCTTTCCCGTTTTTCGGCTTTGCTTTGGTTGGTGAACAAGTTTAGCGGGAACATGATGTTTTCCTCCACTGTCATACTATCAAACAGGGCCGAGTTTTGGAATAGCATCCCAATATGGGTGCGGATAGGAACCCGCTCCTCAAAGCCCATATCGGTAAAATTTTCACCATTAAAAAGCACATCTCCTTCGGTAGGTTCATGCAAACCTACAATGCATTTTAATAAGGTTGTTTTACCTGATCCGGACCCACCGATGATGAGGTTATTGACACCGGGTTTAAAATTTGCGCTTATACCAGAAAGAACTTCGTGTTCGCCAAATGTTTTATGGATGTTTTTGATTTCTATCATAAAAATAGGCGGGAAATTATTAAATCGAACAATAAAATCATTACACAGCTATAAACCACACCGCGGGTTGCCGCCTGGCCTACTTCAAGGGCGCCGCCCTTGGTATAAAAGCCCTGGTAGCTGCAAATGGTAGTGATGATGAAACCAAACACAACCGCTTTAACCATACATACCGTAATAATAACTGAGTTAAAACCATCAGACAGGCCGATCATGAAATCATCAGTGGTCACTTCACTTGAAGAAAAACAGGCAATGTATCCACCCATAAATCCTAATAACACAGAAACAATTACCAGCAGCGGGAACATGCTTACACCGGCAATTACTTTAGGTGATATCAAATAGCCCGGCGCATTTACCCCCATGATCTCCAAAGCATCAATTTGCTCGGTTACCCGCATGGTGCCTATTTGGGATGCCATACTTGAGCCAACCCGGCCTGCAAGTACCAAAGATGAAATGGTGGGGCTAAATTCAAGAACCATACTATCCCGGGTAATACCACCTACTACCGATTTTGCAATTAGTGGACTTACCAACTGGAAAGCGGTTTGGATGGTTACTGCTGCACCAATAAAAAGAGAAATAATCATGATAATGCCTAATGAGCCAATACCGGCTGAAACCATTTCGCGCATTACCTCGGCCCAGTATACGGTGAATTTTTCGGGCTTACGGAAACTTAATCGTAGTAAGAGGATATATCTGCCTAAACTTTGAATCATTGTTATGTATTAAAAATTGGATAAAATTACATTTTTAAATTTAGCTTACCATTCGCTATTGTTTAATTGCCTAAAATAGGGGCTTTTTACCAGCCATTATTTTAGCTTACGTAATTTAGCATAGTAAAGCTTCAACAGGTATAAAATAAAAAATCACCCTTATTAGTCCGGGTATTTAAATTAAAGAACAATTAAAGAACATTATTATGATGAAAAACGCCCTTATTACCGGTTCCACAAAAGGCATGGGCCGTGCCATTGCCATAGCTTTTGCTAATGAAGGATTAAACGTAGCCATTTGTTCCAGAAATGAAAAAGAATTATTGGAATTTAAGGACGAGCTGCTGGGGGTTAATCCCAATATTAAGGTTTTAGCTAAGGTAGCCGATGGCAGCAACAAAAGTCAGCTGCTTGATTTTGCCGCCGCCGCGCAGCATGACCTTGGTTTTATTGATGTAGTTGTGAATAATTTGGGCATGTTCATTCCATCAAGCATACTTGATGATGCTGATGACACTTTTCAAAAGGAGTTGAATACCAACCTTATGCCTACCTATGAGCTATATCGTTTTTTTGGGAAAACCATGATAGCCGCACGCAAGGGACACTTTTTTAATATATGCTCGGTAGCGTCGTTAAATCCTATCGCTCAGGCAGGTACGTATAGCGTAACAAAATATGCGCTGTTAGGTCTAACCAAGGTAATGAGGCTTGAAATGCAGGAGCATGGTGTAAAGGTGACCGCGATAATTCCGGGATCGACGTTAACGGATTCATGGAAGGATGCAGTTGTTGATAAAAACACAATGGTTTTACCAGAAGACATCGCATCGGCAATCATCAATATATACAGGATGAGTGCCGGGGCTAATGTTGATGAGATAATCATTAAACCGGCGCCGGGACAGATATAAAAAACTGTAAATACCCGGCATTTGGTAATAGCTCATAGATGGCGCTTTTTCACCGGGGAGTTTCACCGCCAAAACCCGGCAATTCACCGACTTGTTGCCCCTGCTAACCTATATTGTATAGGTGTTTTTAGCTGTCCGCTGTACTTTTATATCATCAAACAAACCCAAACTTGAACGATTTAAAATAAAATTATGGAAAAGAAACTTTACCGGGATGAATACCGGAAGAAAATAGGCGGTGTTTGCGCCGGGCTGGCCGAATACTTTGATATGGATGTTGCTATTATCAGGGCCTTGTTTTTACTCACATTTATATTTATGGGCACCGGGCTGATGGCCTACGTTGTGCTATGGATAGTGCTACCAAAAAAAGGGATCAATTTTTATAACCCCAATGTTGATTACAGGGTGCCACCAGAACAGCAATATAATCCCAATGTCGATTACAGGGTACCGCCAGAGCAACAATATAACCCATTTGAAGCTGTGCCTCCACGGAAATCATCATCAACCGCAGGCGTTATTTTTGGATGTATACTGATATTCTTTGGCGCATCATTCCTGCTTCATGAGCTGCATGTTTTTTACTTTTGGCACGTTGCTAAATTATGGCCGGCTATTTTAATAGTGGTTGGTTTGGCAGTCATCGTATCTGGTCAAAAAAAGCAACCATGGGAAACAGATTTTCAAAATGCCAATAAGGGGCCGGAAGTTAAAGCAACTGACGAATCTCTGAACACTGAAGAGAAAAAAGACGACAATTTTACAGACACCCCTCCAACTATATAAGATCATGAAGAGTGATAAACTAATCCCGGGTACTATCCTGGTATGTATAGGAGCCATATTTCTGCTCCACAATTTTGATATTATTGATTTCCATTGGATAAATATATTACACCTGTGGCCTATATTTTTAATTATAGGCGGGGTAAACCTGGTGTTTGCAGGTAATAAATCGCCACTGGCAACAATTTTAAAACTTAGCGTGGTAATTGCCGGTTTTGCACTATTGCTTTTTGGCCGCTTTGGCGATCGGTATAATTTTTGGCCGGGTGATTTTGTTCATTTCGATGGAAACAACAACGATGATAATGGTGATGGCGACAATGATAGCGACAGCACCAGTACCGACCACGGCGTTGTGAAAATTGAAGGCAGCAGTATATTTAATAAAGAATATACCCCAGATGCCAAACTGGCCCGCCTTAACATCAGTGGTGGCGGTACCACTTATACACTTAACGATACCACGAGCCAACTGTTTAAGGCCGAAACAAAGGAGTTTTATGGTAAGTATGAGTTTAATACCAGCAAGGATGATTCGGTTTATGTATTAAACCTGAAGATGAAAAATAACAAAGGGTGGCATTTTGACTCTAACGACAATAAATCAAACCTCGCTAACATCAGGCTTAATCCAAATCCTATCTGGGATATTTATGTGGAAACTGGTGCAACAAAACTGGACTTTGATTTATCAAAATTTAAAATTAAAAGTGTAACTTTAAAAGGCGGTGCAGCATCATTTGGTGTAAAACTGGGTGCCCCGTTAGAAACCACCAATGTTGAAGTTGCAACCGGGGTATCCGAAGTTACCATAAGTGTGCCTAAGAACGCGGCTTGCAGCATAAATGCCAACACCGGCTTGTCATCTAACGAGTTTGAAGGGTTTGATAAAAAGAATAATAACACTTATGAAACTGCAGGCTTTGATGCAGCAAAAAACAAAATATATATCCATATGAGTGGTGGCATATCTGATTTTAAAGTAAACAGGTATTAACCACTCCCCAACCATTACCGGGACAAAACTTATATATTGCCAATTTCACCGCTTCATGAACAATGGGGCGGTTTTTTTATGTTGAGGCTTCATAATGTTACTTACACGTTAAATCAACCAGTGCCTTTCCCCCACAAAAACTTCTCGTTTTTCATGTTTAAAACCACTCCCTGGTGTAAGCATAACCTCACCCTTTTGTAATTTATACACTACAAAAAGGTAAATATGTTAAATTGAAAACCATTCACACAAAAAATAGGTTTAATTTACAGCTTAAATCCACTTCTATGAAAGTAACGAGTATTATATGTGTAGCCTTTCTTTTTATTACCGCAACTGTGCATGCGCAGGATGTACTCAAAGGAACGGTGTACGAAAAAAGTAAGAGCGAGAAACTGGCTAATGTTTTTGTGAAGGACGTTAATAACAAACAGATCACTATAACAGATAATAACGGTAATTTCAGCATTCGTACCCTAACGGGTCATACACTAATATTCAATTCACCAGGTTTTGTATCCGATACATTATATGTTACAGATTTGCGGCCCAAACGAGTGGAAATGGTATCGCAAACCATATCATTGAGGCAGGTTAACGTAACAGCCACCCGCGAGGCTTTTGATCCACATAAAGAATATCCGGAAGTTTATACCAAGAGCAGGGTTTCGGTAATGTCGCCATCCACCTGGTTTAGTAAAGAGGGTAAGGATGCACGGCGGTTAAAAAGATATTTTCAGCATGAAGAAGAAGAGAGGCAGGTAGATGAAGCCTTTAATGTTGACTATGTAAAAAGTGTAGTGCCGCTACGCGGCGCGGAGCTGGAGAACTTCATGTCGATATACAGGCCAAGCTATGCTTTCCTTAAAAATAATAATGCACCATCAATGACAGCATATATTAATGATGCTTACAAAAAGTACCAGGCCTTGCCCGCTAATAAAAAGGCTTTGCCAAAGTTAGGGGCGGCACCTGTGAGTTTGCAGTAAATATGTAGTTGCGAGGTCCTAAAAGGTAAAAATGTTTTAAAGGGTTTGTCATGCTGAACGCAGTGAAGTGTCTATTCGTAGACTATACAGGGCGAACATGCATAGCGAATAATAGATCCTTCACTGCGTTCAGGATGACAAAAAGTTTTTTACAATCTCTGTGTACCTTCAATGATATAAGTTACATTAATCCACTTCCGCAGTCAAATCTCCTGTTACTATCTTTTGGTATAGTAATTCAATCTGGCTTTTCAGAATCCTGTCTTCAGACAGGTCCGGGAGGTTATTGATATCGAAATATGCCACATCAAGTACATCAAAGCCTTTATTAAGGGTGCTTGAAAGTGCTTTGCAGTAAAATACCATCTTATAAACATAAAATGGCTGTGGGGGATGAGGGTGCATCTTTTTATCGAATACAGCAAGCAATCGTTCGGGAACTATAGTAAGCCCGGTTTCTTCCTCAAATTCTTTGATGATCACTTCCTTTGCACTATAGCCAATATCTGCCCATCCACCCGGTAACGACCATTTGCCATCCGCGCTTTCCTTTGCCAGCAATATTTTGTTCTCCGCATTGAGCAGTATCCCGCGTACATCCACTTTAACGGTAGGATAATCGGACGGCATCGGAAAGTTTAGTTTAATATCTTCAGCGCCCCAACCGGTAACATTATTCAGCATTTTAATGCTAATATGTTGTAACTCGCTATAACGTTCAATATCATATTCGTTTTTGGCGTAAAGTAAGCCAACATCGGCCACAGAGCGTAGTTGGGTTATAAGTGTTAAAAGTTCGGTGTTATTCATGCAGAGAAAGTTATTGAAGTAACATGTCAGGGGTAGTTGATAAAATTTCGCGAAATTCTGAAGGCGAAATAAAATTTTAAAGGGTTTGTCATCCTGAACGCAGTGAAGGATCTATTCGCAGATTTACAGGGCGGAAAAGCATGGCGAATAATAGATCCTTCACTGCGTTCAGGATGACAAAATGTTTTTTGCAAAAAAACGTCATAGGTGACGGAATGAACCATCCAATCGCCGACATGAATTGCGCGAAATAGATCCTTGGATGCGCTTAGGATGACAAATGAGAAAATATATCCGAAATCTTAAATCAAACCTAACCTCTCCCTAACAATTCATCAAGCTTGTTGCGCTCGGTTTGCAGCTCACGGGCAAGTTTCTTTTCCTTTTCGTTGGCTTTTGCTTTGTAGGTTTTGTATTCTTCATCAAGCTCGTTATACAACTTAATGCGGTATTTGGCTTCGCGGCTATGAGCACCAGAACGGGCTATTACAATGGCGGCAGCCAAACCAAAAACAATAACCAAGCCCCACATAACTAAGTTATAAGTGGCTTTGGTAAAGCTTACACCTAAAAGATTTATTTCATCGCGTTTGGCATTTGATTCAGAAAGGGTTTGATCTTTGGTTGCTACATCGGTTTTAAGCGTGGCTATATCCTGCGTTTGCGCGGCCAGTTTGGTTTGGGCCTCTTTAAGCTTGCGGCGTTCTATTGTTAAGGTATCATGCATGTTTTTCCATAATGCAGAAACCAAAGGCTGTTGGTAACGGAATAGTTTACTAAGCAGGTATTGATATTGGCCATTCAGGCTTTTATCCTTTGCCAGTGCCGAATCGGCAGCGGTTTCGCGGGGCTTAGCATAGTTTGGTTGATATGCAGTAACGGGCTTTGCACCCGCAGGAGCGGCGGCATTATATTTTACTGCCGGTTTTATAACAGCCGGTTTTGCAGCCGGCAGCTTAGCGGCAGTTTTTTTAATAGTATCCTGGGCAAAACCCATATGGCTGATGCCTAAAATAATTACTATTAAAACAGAGATACGAAATATAAAATGCTTGTTCATCATGTAAAATAGGTATCAGATTATTAACAAAACAGGATTTTAAAGGTTTTAATTATATTATCCTGAGCTTTCTGATCGCTAATGTAAGCTTTCATACGGAATTTTGCTACTCATAGTTATATTAGCGGCATGAATATAGGCATCATTGGTTTGGGCGATATGGGGCGTTTATACGCAAAGGCTTTTGCAAAAGCCGGTTACACTGTTTGTGGGTGCGATTTGCCCGAAAATCGTAATAAGCTGGAAGAGGAACTTACACCCTTTGGCATTACTATTATAGATAGGGCCGGCGATGTATCGCGCACCAACGACCTCGTTATTTATTCTGTTGAAGCCGACAGGCTGGAGCAGGTAGTGGCGGAGTGTGGTCCTTTAACCAAATACGGGGTTATTGTGGCCGGGCAAACATCCGTAAAGCACCCCGAAATAGCCATATTTGAAAAATATCTGCCTGCAGATGTGCAGATCATTACCTTTCATGCCATGCACGGGCCGGGTTTTGAACCTAAAGGGCAAACGCTTATCCTGATACCGCATCGGTGTAAACCAGATGCCTACCAGCGGATGGTTGATTTGTTTACCGCCATTGGCAGCGATATAGTGGAAATTGCTGATTACCACGAACACGATAAAATTGTGGCCGATACCCAGGCAGTAACCCATGTAGGTTTTGAGAGTATGGGAACCGCGTGGAAGGCCGCCGGCTTTTTCCCCTGGGAAAATGCATCTTATATTGGGGGTATTGATAATGTAAAAATATTGACCACCCTGCGCATCTTTAGTTATAAAGCGCACGTGTACGCGGGGCTTGCTATATTAAACCCCTATGCCCGGCAGCAGGTAAAACGCTATTCGGAATCCGAATCGGAATTGTTTAAGCTGATGATCAAGGAGGAGGCCCAAACTTTTAGAGAGCGGCTGTACCGTGCCCGCGATTTTGTTTTCCACGAAAGCCGAAAACCCATTATGCTAAATGATGTGGTGATGAAAGAGTTCTCGCTATCACAAAAGCCCGAACTGCAAAAGCCCAACTCGCACCTGAGTATATTAAGTATGGTTGATGCCTGGTATCACTTAGGGGTAAATCCCTATGACAACCTCATTTGCCAAACTCCGCCTTTTCGCCTCCGGTTGGGCATTGCCGAATACTTGTTCAAGAACGAGGACTTATTAGAGGAATCCATCGAAACTGCACTGTATGATAAAACCATCCGCGGTGATGATTTGGAGTTTCATTCGGCAGTAAGGGAGTGGTCGGCTATTATTGGCTATGGCGACATGGAAGGTTATAAGAAACACTTTAACGAAGTACAGTCCTTTTTCAGCCACAGGTTGGAAGAGGGTAAAGCACAAAGCGCGGAGCTGATCAGGCGGTTGATGATGGAGTAATTTTTATTTCGGAACTGGGAGTTTTGATTTAATCATATCAATAACTCCTTTTACTTCGCTTTATTAATCTCCGCTATAGCATCATCAACAACTTTTACAGATGCCGCGTCATTTAATCCG
Source organism: Mucilaginibacter sp. P2_A4 (assembly GCF_056405015.1). Lineage (NCBI taxonomy): Bacteria > Pseudomonadati > Bacteroidota > Sphingobacteriia > Sphingobacteriales > Sphingobacteriaceae > Mucilaginibacter > Mucilaginibacter sp. P2_A4. Next base: position 389,748 of record NZ_JBFUCX010000002.1, read on the forward strand.
GCGCGGTTCGTTTTAACCTGTGTTAATATTCCAATTACTTTTGGCCCCACATATTTTTTAAATTCAACTCCCAGTTTTTTGATCTCCTCAATCCCCTGCAGCACGTGTTCTTGATTTTTTAAGCGGCCTAAGTAGTTTCCAAACTTTTCGCTGAGCTTATACCTTTGCTCCTCAAAACGGCTCATATAAAAATGGTATATGTAAGCCCATTTTTCATCGCCGGCATTTGCGGTATATACCGTAAATATTGCCCCGGTCAAGTCTCCTTTGTTATCTTTTTCGTACAAAGGTGCAAGTGTCATTGCTTCTGCGGGGTTTACCTGGTTTATTGCCCATAACGCCGCACCCTGTACCGCGTATGATTCGCTTTTTAGCGCCTGTTTTAATAGTTCGAGGTCGGCGGGTTTTTTAAATTTGCCCAAAAATACTATTGCCTGGGCACGGGTTAAGCTAATGCTATCCTTTTGGGCTATTTCAACTATCGATGGGTAGGCCGCTTTACGGATAGTGTCATTATCCATATTTAATGCCTGCATGGCTTTAAGCCGTAAACCGTAATATTTATCCTTCAAAGCTCCTATCAGGACCTTTTGGCCGGTAATGGTTTTTTGCCCGGCTATTGCCGCGTCAATAGCCTCGTAGCGATCCAGATATAGCGGTGCGCTGGCATATTGAAAAGCATATTCTTCAAGGGTTTTATTATCTGTTTTTTTGGCAAGCAACAGTTTATCGCCATCAACATTTACCAGCTGTGGTTTGGAAGTTACCGGGAAAACTAAAGTATCAAGCTTTTGGCGCATCCAAATCTTGTGGCGTTCCTTTTTGCCATCTGCATAAATATCAATAGCCATTGGTAAAATAAAAGTTTGCCCGGGCTGGGTTTGCTGCAGGTAAACGGTTTGTGTTTTGCGGGTTTCATCCCATTTATAACTGATACTCAATTCGGGGTGACCGGCACCATAATACCACTGATTAAAAAACCAGTTCAGATCCAGTCCGCTGGCTTTTTCCATTGCCAACCGGAGTTGCTGGGCTTCAGCGTTTTTAAAGGCGTTTGTTGTAAGGTAAATGTTCAACCCTTTATAAAAAGCATCGTTACCTAAATAGTGCCGGAGCATATTTAATATGCGGCCACCTTTTTGATAAGTAACCCCATCAAAAACATCCTGTTTATCGTTATAATAAAAACGTACCAGGTTTTTTGTGGCATTTTGAGGACTGTTAAGGTAGCCCTGTAGGCCTTCATGAATGTGTTCGTCCGCGGCATCTTGCCCATACCGGTGCTCGGCCCAAAGTATTTCGCCAAGATCGGCAAATGATTCATTAAGGGTAAGGTTGCTCCAGCTTTCGGTAGTAACGTAATCACCAAACCATTGGTGAAATAGTTCATGCACACCGCCAAAATCATTATGTACCCTATCAATCAGTTCACGTTTGGTGGCCTGTGCCCCCTCGCCGGTAACCATGGCCGTGGTGTTTTCCATCGCGCCGCTCACATAGTCGCGCACGGTAATTTGCGCGTATTTGTTCCATGGGTAATCTACACCGGTGATTTTAGAAAAGAATCCAATTGCATCGGGCGTAAAGCCGAAAATATCCTTGGCATAAGGGGCGTATTTGGGTTCAACGTAATAGTTTACCTCTTTGCCATGCCAGCTGTCCTTATATATTGAAAAATCGCCAACGGCCATCATAAATAGATAGGGGGCATTCGGAAGGTCCATTTTCCAGGTATCGGTGCGGGTATGGTCGGTATTTGTTTTTTGCGAGGCAAGCCGGCCGTTTGATAAGGTAACATATTTGGCCGGAACGGTCATGATGATCTCGCTGGTGGTTTTTTGATTTGGCTTATCAATAGTAGGGAACCAGGCCGATGAACTTTCGGGTTCTCCTTCAGTCCATATTTGTGTGGGTTTATCCTTTTCTGTTCCGTCAGGATTAATAAAGTATAATCCTTTTCCCTGCTTCCTTGACGTTTTTAACTCATTGGGCTTTGCAGTGTAATCGAGGTATATGGTATAGCTTTCGTTGTTATGATAAACCCTATCTAATGTAATTGCCACGGTAAGGCTATCATAAGTGAATTTAAGCGGGACATTTTTACCATATTTTATAATCGAGATGTTTTTCAGGTCCATGCCTTTGGCATCCAGTCTTAAAGTGTCGGTCGGGTAAAAATGCGGTTTTAAAGTAACCCATTCCTTGCCGTATAGGTGGCGTTTTTTGTAGTCGAAGCTTACATTAAGTTTGGTGTGTACTAAATCATTGATCCTGGCAGGTGTTCCCCGGTATATTTTTGATAGCCCGTCTGCTGGCTTTTCTTGTGCCACCAAGGGGCCGCTTATGAATAAAGTGCTACAAATTAAAAGGGTTAGGCAAAGCTTTTTCATATCCATTCATTTTTAATGATGAACAAATATATGCATAGTACTATTTATAACATAGTACTATTTTGAATTAATTTTTAGGACAGAACTTAATTTTCAAATCCAGGGAATACTATATGAAAAATGCTCCACCATTCGTGTTCAAATGAAAGGTATAGCTTAAAAGGGCCATGGATAACTATCGTTTCATTACTTTCTAAAATGGCATTGTACTTAATATACCCTTCGGCATAGCCCATACCGGTTTCGGTCTTAAACTCGAAACCAATATCTGCAATCTTGTATTCAGGATCAGTAAAAGCGTTGTAGGAATTAAAAATTTGATTCAGCTTTTCTACCAATTCAACCTTGCTTACGGATCTATCACCCTTTAATATAAAAGGATCAGCAATGCACCAGCTACGCTCATTAAGTTTTTGTGCTAACCATCCTGATAAAAATTCTTCTGCCCTGTTCCCGATATCTAATTTATGATTGGGGTGAAACTCTTCGTAAGTGAAGTGTGTAACCATCCCCGGAATATTAAAGTCATCGGTTTCCTGGTCAAACAGTTCTTCGGTAATAAAGGAATATTTAGTGCGGTTGTCATATGCTGCGATAAAATCTACCTCAATATTTTTTTGAGCTAACAAATCGGTTACTTCCTCAAATGCCAAATCTACCAGGTCATCACTCAGTTCATCGGCCCTTTTAAAATCGGGTTTGCCTAACAGGTCAAATACCTTAATGCGTTTCGCGCCGGCGTAATTTTGTTCAAAAGCCATCACGTGTTTTAAAAATTCATTCTCAATTAATGGGTCTAAATTTCCAGAACTTTGTGAATCTGCGCCTAATTCTGCCTTTAACTTTAAACGCAGCAATTCATTTTCCATCCGCAGGTTATCTTCCTCGTCGTCGTAAAGAGGATCATTTGGCATATCTTGATTGGTTTGCATGGTAAGTTTGCGTTATTATGATTTCATCTTTAATAAATAAATTTCCTTTTTGGAAGGCATTTTAAATTTCTCGATGTTATCACTGTTGTAAAACGGATCGGCTATTTCGATCTGATCTGATGGGAATTCTTTTCCGAGGATTTTTTCGGCCTCGTCAATAGTATAACGTGTGCCTTTAATGTCGAAAACAAAACCGTAGTCAGATTTTTTTAGCTGCTTCATGTTTACGCTTCCTTTTGGTATCGAGAAATCAATTGGCACGGTGTATTGTACGCGCACCGGTTTGCCATCCTGTACTCCGGGCGACCATTGAGGGCTGTTTTGTAAAACAGTTACAGCCTCTGCTTCACAGCCGGCACCTATACAATTCATTGGCGTAACATTGGTAACCCTTCCGTCGCGCTCAACTACAAAGGAAAGTCTCACTTTTCCGTTAATACCTATTAAGCGGGCAACTTCCGGATATTTAACGTTCTTACTAATATATTTACCAAAAGCCTGTATTCCTCCGGGAAACTCGGGAAGGACTTCAACAGCCTTGAATCCTCGATTATTGGGAAGTTGAGTTGTATCAGTTTTTTGAGTTGATTGGGCAAAAGAAGTTTGTACTATAAAAAAAGGGATAAGGAGCAGGTAATAAGGTTTCATGAGGTAAAGATAAATATTTGCTTTACAACAGGCCGTGAGTGCATGGCTGAAATCGAAATATTTGAGCGGAAGATATTTTATTAGGAAACCTTACGAAGCTTTTAAAGTTTCGTAAGGTTTGGAGCATTTAACAAATTCTCAAATTTTCGATTATTTAGCAGCAAATAATGTCCACGGATATGCTTTCATATCCCTTAGATATTTGGCCTGGTAATTATATTCAGGATGTTTTTTAAAGAAGGGGGCAGCCAGGAAGTCAGATCCGCCGGGGTGGCCCATGTGTGCCCATAGCTGCATCTTGCTGGCAAGATCGGCATTGGTAACTTTACCCTGTACCGCGCCCATCGGGAAATAGGGGCCTTCGCTCCACTCCGGGCAACCTTTTGGATCTTCGTCTATATGGCCGTCAATTACACAACGGTTAAACGCGTTTTTGCCGTTTAGTGCATCATAGGTATCACCTTCTATTATCTTTCCGTTCTCTACGTCCAGCTTGCCTTTGTAATTAACACAAACCAATTTCTCCATCCTTAGCTTACGGGCGTTGGGGGAGTTTGTTTTATCATTTACATCAAATGTAGTTTCCTGTTTTATCAGGTTAGGATCGGCCGGGAAGTTGGAGCCAATCATCGCCGTGTCTTTCGACCTCCATATTTTTTGAGTTTTAAGGCCCAGCTCCAGTTTAGCTACCTCGTTGGTTTTGGTATCGCCTATTAGCCAGTCGTTAGCATAACCGCCGTTATTATCTGTACTCATGATCTTTATAACATCATCAATACTATTACTGTATTGTGCAGCTTTACGGGCACGCACAAACTCGGGTGTGCGGGTGGTGTCAAAACCGTTAAAGCCGGTAATGGTGGTTTCTGTGATCAGGATGCCGGTGCTTGTTACCACAAAGTCATCGCCACTGTGAATAAATCCTGGTGCGGTGTCCATTAATATATGGTTTCCTTTTTGGGGTACAATATCTGCTATAATATTCCAACGCTCGCCCACAATGTAATCGGTCCAGTTATTATGGCCAATCACAATTTTACCATCTTTAGTATAACGACCGGTTGCTATAAATGCGCTGCAATTGCCTGGCGCTTTGTTGTTGCCGCTACCCGGTTTGGCTTTGTTCATGAGGGTGGGTACATAATATTGCGCCAGCTCAATGTTGGCATTAAGGGCTGTGATATCCAGCGTATCGTATTTTAAACCTTTGGCTTGCAAGCCCTCCGTAATGCCGCGAATCTCGTCCTGGTATTCCTTATCTATCTTTTTCCATAAAAAGCCGGCCGCTGCTTTGCGGTAAAATGCCCAATCCTTTTTACTGCTATAGGGCAGGTAGTACTGCATTACCTTTATTAAGGTATCAATCTCCTTTGATAGCAGGTAGCCGTGCTGGTAACCAATATCGGCAGGGGAGCCCGCAAGGTGCACGTAGATCCAACCGTTTTTATCCTCACGGGTAGCCTTGCCGATGCGGTCCACGGCAGTTTTTTCTGTTGATTTTTGCTTGCAGGCGAATAACAGCGTTGTGATCAGGATGATGGAAAGGGTTTGGGTAATGTGTTTCATCGTGTTTAACTGCTTAATTGTTAGATGGATGAATATAGGGAAAGAATTGGATTTTTTATAAACTGATGTTCTGGCAGGTATTATGTAACGCTTAAAGTGCCGCAATTGCATCTTTTGGTAATTGAACAAAAGGACCTTCGCCCGGATTGAAAGTACAGGCCAGTCCGGTTTTACTTATACAGCCGTAGGTACTGCCATAAAATAGGTATACTAATTCTCCCTTTTTATATTCCCTGTCAAGCCAGTGGGATTCGCGCAAGGGGATGTCCCGTGTCAGTATATGAGGATGATTTTTGTCTGGCTTGGTTTTCATATCTGTTTCTTTTTTTGCCACTTCATAAAAAGGTTACGGCTGCCCTCATACCATTCTTTACATAACAAATATTCGATGCCATTAATAGTAAAAACATCTTTCCAATATCTGGGCCGATCTTTAACCGTTCTTAATTCTGCTATAGATTTCCCGGCAACAACTTTGATTAAAAAAGGATAATTGATATCAAAGTTTACTTTCGAAAATGTTTTATCAGATAAGTTTTTAATGTCGGTGTCAGCTATTAATTTATTCTCGATTAGAGCCACGAAAGATGTTTTCACGAGCTCGCCTACTTTCATCGTAGGTTGAGCTGCTTTGGTGTTTGTGTCTTTTCCCTTTTGTTGAGACTTTGTTTTTTTCGTCTTATCGGCAGGTTTGGCGGCCATTTTATTAAGGGTGATATTGATGACCGTTTCGCCGGGTTGGGCCCCGACGGTTTTGTCAAGCGCGGCTATGCTTTGTTTATATTCGAGATATACTTCACCAAACCGGCTTAACTGGATGCCTTTCATAAAATCAAGCAGGTCGGGGTGCTCGCCAATATTATTCCCAACTGCCGATTGATGATGTTTAGCCTTTGGAACGGTAAAGTAGTTTATTGGGTGCACAAAGCGCAAAAAGTGTGTTTTAATGGTATTTTGCTCATGGGCGCTAAGTTCCACAGGATTAACGCGCGATGTCCATTTTTTGCCTTTTATCCAATCTTTGTGTTCACCAATTGTAAACAGCTTATGCTCCGCCGTTTTATAATCATAGGAGTAATCATTTTGATTTACAGAATAGATATGGGCCAGTTTCCAGCCATTGGAATTTATTTTGGGAGATTTGCCCCGCGGAGATGCCCTGTGTTCCAACTCCTCCTTGGTTTCCATATGACCATAAGGGAATTTCATCTGCAGTATAGTATCTCTAAAGTCGTCGTATTCGGGTACATAACCTTCAATGGCCATGTTATAAAAATAATGGGCCAAAAAATTATCGCAGTATATAAAAGCTGCATTGTTATATTCGGTTAAAAAGCCACGGCGAAGCAGGTTCCATTGTTTTTGCGAAGCGCCGCCAAATTTTCTGATAAAAAATTTTGCATCAGGCTCATCAACAAAGCGCATTAGTATTTGATGCCAATCCTGGACTACTTGTACAGCCGGAAGGTTAATTTCGATAGTATCCCGGTAAAAATCATGGATGGTTACCGAAGAGGAGTTGGTTAAGGGGACGATATTTTTTTGAGTAATACGATCCAGGAAGTCGAGCATTTTCATGATGTGCAATGTTAATGATAGTTTGTGTTCAGAAAATAGTTGTTTTTAATATTTTCCCTATATCCAATATGCACCATGAATTATAAGGGATTTTGAAAATAGTTTTCCACAATTTTAAGTTGTAGTGTGGGGCGTACAAAATTATGACGAAAGAAATTCGAGTATCCCCACAATAGGGATGGCAGCGAATACCGGCCCGTGGCTAATGCCTGTGCAGTATAAGCGTACAGCCCGGGCCGCAGGCATTGCCATTAATTAGATAATGGACTTTTGGACAAAGGATTAAGGATTTTGTTAATAGGCCAACACACCCCTCAGCCCCTCTCAAGAGGGGAATCGCACATGGCCTCCGCTTTTCATCCGATACGCAGCGTTAATAAGCAGCCTTTTTCAAATTTTGTTCATTCCTTAATTCAGAAAATTCTGGTCCGGGCAAATCCTACGCCGCCTGTCAATCGGGAGATTACTTTGCGCTTTGCGATGATGTGGGAGAGAAATAAATCAAGCGAATTTGAATCACTTAATCCCCAATCAAATAACTCAAAACCGCCTGTTAAAACACGTATATAAAATTTATAAAAAAATAACTCACTAACTATTTGATTATTACTACAAAGTTTCTATCTTTGCCGTCCCTTTCGGGGGGAATAATATGTCTTGAACGAAGCCCTACTGCTTCGATGGACACAAATAAATTAAGAAAATGTCAGGAATTATTGGTAAAAAAGTAGGAATGACCAGCATTTTCGATGAAACAGGGAAAAATATTCCTTGTACAGTAATCGAAGCTGGCCCTTGCGTGGTAACACAAGTTAAGTCTGTTGAATCAGACGGATATGCTGCTGTACAGCTGGCATATGGCGACAAAAAGGAAAAAAACACTTCTGGTCCGTTAAAAGGACACTTCCAAAAAGCCGGTACAACTCCAAAGCGTAAGCTTGTTGAATTCAAAACTTTCGAGGACGAAAAATCATTAGGTGATACTATCACTGTAGAGATTTTCGCTGCGGGAGATTTTGTTGATGTAGTTGGTACTTCAAAAGGTAAAGGATTTCAGGGTGTGGTAAAACGTCACGGTTTTGCGGGTGTGGGTATGCAAACTCACGGTCAGCACAATCGTTTACGTGCGCCAGGATCTTTGGGTGCGTCATCGTGGCCGTCTCGTGTATTTAAAGGCATGCGCATGGCGGGTCAAACCGGAAACGTTCGTGTTAAAACACAAAATTTACAAGTTGTAAAGGTTTACGCTGAGCAGAATCTGTTGGTTGTTAAAGGTTCCATCCCCGGAGCTAAGGGTTCATTCGTAATAGTGGATAAATAAGATGGAAGTAAACGTATTAAACGTATCAGGTAAAGAAACAGGTGCCAAGGTGCAGCTTCCTGAGTCGGTATTCGGTATTGAACCAAACGATCACGCGATCTATCTTGATGTTAAGCAGTATTTAGCTAACCAACGTCAGGGTACACACAAATCAAAACAGCGTAACGAAATTGCAGGTTCAACCCGCAAATTATATAAACAAAAAGGTACAGGTGGTGCCCGTGCAGGTAGCGTTAAATCTCCATTATTTAATGGTGGTGGTCGCGTTTTCGGTCCGCAACCACGCGATTACAGTTTCAAGTTAAACAAGAAACTTAAATCACTGGCTCGTAAATCGGCTTTATCATACAAAGCAAAGGATAACAACATTTTAGTATTGGAAGATTTTAACTTTGATAACATCAAAACTAAAACTTACATTAAAATGGAAGCTGACCTGAATGTTACTAATGAAAAAACATTATTAGTAGTAGCAGCAGCTGAAAACAACAATGTGTATTTATCAAGCAGAAACCTGAAGAAAACGAAAGTAATTTCAGTTGAGCAGCTAAACACTTATGATGTGTTAAACGCTGGTAAACTGTTATTAACTACAGGCGCTGTTAAAACTTTGGAGGAAGCATTAGCTAAGTAATTATGGAAATTTTAAAGAAACCCCTACTTACTGAAAAAGTAACTCAATTAACCGAGAAACTTAACCGTTATGCTTTCAAAGTTGATCACAGAGCAAACAAGATTCAGATTAAAGGCGCCATTGAGGCAATGTATGGTGTTAACGTTAAGGCGGTAAACACTATGAAATACGTCGGCAAACTTAAAACTCGCAATACTAAAGCAGGCGCCGTATCTGGCCGTGCTGCTACGTATAAAAAAGCGATCATTACGTTGAATGACGGTCAAACAATTGATTTTTACAGCAATATATAATTAAGAGATGGCAGTAAAGAGATTTAAACCGGTTACCCCCGGTACCCGTTTCAGAGTTGATGTATCTAATTCAGATATTACAACAAACGTTCCTGAAAAGTCGTTAGTTGAATCAGCCAACACAAGATCGGGCGGGCGTAACAATACCGGTAAAATGACTATGCGCTACATGGGTGGTGGTCATAAACAAGCATATAGGTTGATTGATTTCAAACGTAATAAATTTGACATCCCTGCAAAAGTTGCAACTATTGAGTATGATCCTAACCGTTCTGCACGTATAGCACTGTTACATTTTGTTGATGGTGAAAAACGATACATGATCGCTCCGGAAGGCTTAACAGTTGGAACGATGGTTGTAGCCGGCGAGACAGCTACTCCAGAGGTTGGTAATACCATGCCTTTGAAGAACATCCCGTTAGGTTCTATCATTCACAACATTGAGTTAAACCCAGGCCAGGGTGGTGTAATTGCCCGCAGCGCCGGTACTTACGCTCAGCTTTCAGCACGTGATGGTAAATATGCCATTATTAAATTGCCTTCAGGCGAAACACGTATGATACTGTCAACTTGTTTGGCAACTATCGGTACCGTTTCAAATGGCGAAAGAGCAAACGCGGTGTTAGGTAAAGCAGGCCGCAAACGTTGGTTAGGCCGCAGGCCGCGTGTTCGTGGTGTTGCCATGAACCCGGTAGATCACCCTATGGGTGGTGGTGAGGGTAGAGCCTCAGGTGGTCATCCACGTTCACGTAAAGGTTTGTTAGCTAAAGGCTACAAAACACGTGACAAGAAAAAAGGGTCTGATCGTTATATCATTGAAAGAAGGAAAAAATAATGGCACGTTCAATTAAAAAAGGACCTTATATTGATCATAACCTGGAAAGAAAAGTTCTTACCTTGAATGAATCAAGCAAAAAATCAGTTGTAAAAACATGGTCACGTCGTTCCATGATCTCTCCTGATTTCGTTGGTCACACATTCGCAGTACACAATGGTAACAAGTTTATCCCGGTGTATGTAACAGAAAACATGGTTGGTCACAAGCTGGGAGAGTTTGCTCCAACCCGCACATTCCGCGGTCACGCAGAAAAGAAAAAATAAGGCATGGAAGCAACAACTAAAATCAAAAAGTCTGTATTGATCAGACAGCAAAAAGAAGCTGCGAAAGCCCAGGTAGGCGGCGCTTCTGTTGCCAAGCTACAGAACTGCCCAACTTCACCACGCAAAATGCGTTTGGTGGTTGACCTGATCCGTGGTGAAAACGTTGAGAAAGCGTTATACATATTAAAATATACTAACAAAGAAGCTGCAATTCGTGTAGAGAAACTTTTGTTATCAGCTATTAAAAACTGGGAAGCAAAAAACGAAGGCAAACGCGTTGAAGATAGCGCCTTATTTGTAAAAGAGATTTCAGTAGGTGGTGGCCGTCAATTAAAAAGACTGCGCCCTGCTCCGCAAGGAAGAGGGTACCGCATACGCAAACGCTCAAACCATGTAACACTGATTGTGGATAGTAAAAACGATAATAATTAATTTGAAATGGGACAGAAAGCACATCCAATAGGTAACAGGTTAGGAATCATCAGAGGATGGGATTCTAATTGGTTCGGTGGCAATCACTATGCCGACAAATTAGTTGAAGACGAAAAGATCCGCAAATACCTTTCAGCTCGTATAGCTAAAGGTGGTGTATCAAAAGTAGTTATCGAACGCACTTTAAAACGTATCACTGTAACTATCCACACTGCCCGTCCGGGTATTGTGATTGGTAAAGGCGGTGCAGAGGTTGATAAGATCAAAGAAGAGTTGAAAAAACTTACCAAAAAGGAAGTTCAGATCAACATCTTTGAAATTAAACGCCCTGAACTTGATGCACAATTAGTAGCTGAAGGTATCGCAAAACAATTAGAAGCACGTATCTCTTTCCGTCGTGCCATGAAAACTACAATTGCTTCAACCATGAGAATGGGTGCTGAAGGAATCAAGATCATGACATCAGGCAGGTTAGGCGGTGCCGAGATGGCACGTAGCGAACAATATAAAGAAGGAAGAATTCCTTTGCACACTTTCCGTGCCGATATTGACTACGCATTAGCAGAAGCATTAACTACTTATGGTAAAATAGGTGTTAAAGTATGGATCTGTAAAGGCGAAGTTTATGGCAAACGCGACTTGTCTCCAAACATTGGTGGTACAAGCAGCAACAGCGGTAAAGGTGGCAGGCCAGATGGTGCTCCGGCATTCGGTGGACGTGGCAACGAGCGCGGTGGCGAACGTGGTGGCGAACGCAGAAATGACAGGAAACCAGGTGCTGGTGGCGACCGCAGAGGCGGCCCGGGTGCAGGTGGCAATGCTGGTCCTCGTGGTGGCGGTAGTAGCCGTCCGGGTGGTCCAGGTGGCAACCGTCCAGGTGGTCAAGGTGGTGGTAACCGTCCAGGCGGCCCAAAGAGATAATAATTACAAGTAGAAGAAAAATATCGTAACGATATAAAAGCTTAAGAAAATGCTACAGCCAAAAAGAACGAAGTTCAGAAAGATGCAAAAAGGCAGGATGAAAGGTTTAACCACTCGTGGTGCTGAACTTTCATTCGGATCTTTTGGTGTAAAATCACTCGAAGCGGCATGGATTACCAGCCGCCAGATCGAGGCTGCACGTATCGCTGTAACACGTTTTATGAAACGTGAAGGCCAGGTTTGGATCAGGATTTTTCCTGACAAGCCTGTAACCAAAAAACCAGCAGAGGTACGTATGGGTAAAGGTAAAGGTGCTCCAGAATATTGGGTAGCGGTAGTTCGCCCCGGAAGGATCATCTTTGAAGCCGAAGGAGTGCCTTTGGAAGTTGCTAAAGAGGCTTTACGCCTTGCAGCTGCCAAGCTTCCAGTACAAACAAGATTTATAGTACGTAGGGATTACGTAGAAGCATAAATAATTGTTCGGAGTAGTTGAAAGGTTGTAATGTTTAAAGGTTGAAAAACCATATTGATTTAGCAACCGCCCCAAAAGGGAACTTTTTAACATTTCAACTTTCCAACTTTACAACGAATAAAATAATAAGAAAATGAAAAACTCAGAAATTTTGGAGCTATCAACAGAAGAATTGAACGCAAAACTCGCAGAGGAAAGGTCAACCCTAACCAAATTGAAATTTGCTCACGCAGTTTCTGCTATTGAGAATCCATCCCGTATAACAAAGGTACGCAAGGGAATTGCTCAGTTAAATACTGAATTAACACAGCGCAAAGCGGCGTCGGCTTCTGAAAAGAATTAATTTTTTAAGCATTCAGAAAAATGGAAAGAAATTTAAGAAAAACACGTACCGGCCTGGTGGTTAGCAATAAGATGGAGAAATCTATTGTTGTGGCTGTTGAGCGTAAAGTAAAACACCCTATCTACGGTAAGTTCGTTAAAAAAACCACAAAATTTATGGCTCATGATGAGACTAATACTTGTGGCATAGGCGATACCGTACTGATTATGGAAACCCGCCCGCTGAGCAAAAGCAAAAACTGGAGATTAGTTCAAATTTTAGAAAGGGCTAAATAAGATGGTACAACAGGAATCAAGATTAAACGTAGCCGATAACAGTGGCGCTAAAGAAGTTTTAGTGATCCGTGTGTTAGGTGGTACCGGCAAAAGGTACGCATCTATAGGCGATAAGATAGTAGTAACCGTAAAAAGCGCTTTACCTTCAGGTAACGTAAAAAAAGGTACTGTATCAAAAGCCGTAGTAGTACGCACCAAAAAAGAGATCCGCAGAAAAGATGGTTCATACATCCGTTTCGACGATAACGCAGCTGTTTTGTTAAATAACCAGGACGAGCCAAGAGGTACCCGTATCTTTGGCCCGGTTGCAAGAGAACTGCGTGAGAAACAATTTATGAAAATTGTATCATTAGCACCGGAGGTATTGTAATCATGGAAAAGAAAAAACACGCACAGCCAACTAAACTAAAGATCCGCAAAGGTGATTTAGTGAAAGTTATAGCCGGTGATTCAAAGGGAACACAAGGCAAAATTGTTGAAGTATTAGTTGATAAAGGTAGAGCTATTGTTGAAGGTGCCAATATGGTATCAAAACATACTAAACCTAATGCTGCTAATCCTAACGGCGGAATTGTTAAACAAGAAGCTGCAATACATATTTCAAACCTAATGCTGGTTGATCCTAAAACAGGTAATACAACCCGTGTTGGCCGTAAGAAAAACGAAGCCGGCAAATTAGTAAGGGTAGCAAAAAAATCAGGGGAGGAAATTAAGTAATGACTTACGTACCAAGATTAAAAACAAAATATAAGGACGAAATTCGTACTGCACTGAAAGATAAATTTCAGTACAAAAGCGTAATGCAGGTTCCTAAACTGGAAAAGATTGCCATTAACCAGGGTGTTGGCGGTGCTACTACCGATAAAAAACTTATCGAGAACACAATCACCGAATTAACAACCATCACTGGTCAGCAGGCAGTATCTTCAAAATCTAAGAAAGATATCTCAAACTTTAAATTGCGTAAAAATATGCCGGTTGGCGTACGTGTTACCTTGCGTGACAACACAATGTATGAGTTTTTGGATCGCTTAATTGCTGTTGCCCTTCCACGTATCCGTGATTTTAAAGGCATCAACGATAAAGGTTTTGACGGAAGAGGTAACTATACTTTAGGTATAACAGAGCAAATTATATTCCCTGAGATAAATATTGACAAAATCAATAAAATCCAAGGTATGGATATTACCTTTGTAACCTCCGCAACAAACGATGTTGAAGCATTGGAGTTGTTGAAACAATTTGGATTACCATTTAAAAATCAAAATAGCAATGGCTAAAGAAGGTGTAAAAGCTCGTGAAGTAAAGCGCGCTAAATTGGTTGCAAAATACGCAGAGAAAAGAGCAGCCCTTAAAGAAGCCGGCGATTTCGTTGGTTTAGATAAATTGCCTAAAGCGTCGTCTCCGGTAAAATTACACAACCGTTGTAAATTGACTGGTCGCCCTCGTGGTTATATGCGTCAGTTTGGTATTTCACGCGTAACATTCCGTGAAATGGCATTGGCAGGTAAAATACCGGGAGTAAAGAAAGCTAGCTGGTAAAAAAGAGCAAAAAGCTCAAGGCATAAAGCATAAAGCTAAACAGGCTTTAAGCTTTGTGCTTTTAGCATTGAGCTAAAAAAGAGAATTTAACCGATGGCAGGTCGTCCCGGATGTTACGGGAAGGAAACCACCATCATAACACAATAAAATGAATACAGATCCAATCGCAGATTATCTTACACGAGTAAGGAATGCTATTAAAGCCAACCATAGGGTTGTTGAAATTCCTGCATCAAATCTTAAAAAGGAAATCACTAAGGTGCTTTTCGATAAAGGTTACATTGCCAATTACAAGTTTGAAGAAGTTGGTCCTCAGGGCAGCATTAAAGTTGCTTTAAAGTACCACCCGATAACTAAAATTTCTGCTATCCGTAGCATTACGCGCATCAGTAAACCAGGTTTGAGAAAATACGCAGGCATGGATAACTTGCCAAGAGTATTAAATGGTTTAGGTATTGCCATCTTGTCGACTTCAAAAGGCGTAATGTCTGATAAAGAAGCCCGTCAGCAAAATGTAGGTGGCGAAGTTTTATGCTACGTTTATTAATAGGAGAAATTAAGCAATGTCAAGAGTAGGAAAAGCACCGATAGCAATGCCACAGGGAGTAACTGTTACCGTATCAGCAGATAATGTTGTTACTGTAAAAGGCCCTAAAGGTGAATTGCAGCAAGCGGTTGATAGCGATATCACCATTGCACAGGAAGACGGTCAGTTACTGGTTACACGCCCGTCTGATCAAAAACGTCACAAAGCATTACATGGTTTATACCGTGCATTGTTAAATAACATGGTAGTAGGTGTAACAGAAGGTTACAAAATACAACAGGAATTAGTGGGTGTGGGTTACCGTGCTACCAATACAGGTAATACATTAGATTTAGTGTTGGGTTACTCTCACCACTATGTATTTGAATTACCACAAGAAATTAAAGTTACAACCACTGCTGATAAGGGTAAAAACCCAACTATCATACTTGAGTCAATTGACAAACAGTTAATTGGACAAGTAGCTGCAAAAATACGCTCGTTACGTACTCCAGAGCCTTACAAGGGTAAAGGTATTAAGTTTGTAGGCGAGATATTGAGAAGAAAAGCAGGTAAATCAGCATCTAAAAAATAATCGTCATGGGAGCTAAATTATCAAGAAGAGACAGGATTAAAAAAGGTATCAGAAAACGCCTTTCAGGATCAACAGAGCGTCCTCGCCTGTCAGTATTTAGGAGCAATAAAGGTATTTACGCGCAGATCATTGACGATTTAACCGGTAAAACTATCGTATCAGCATCATCTTTATCAAAAGACTTTGTTGCAGCAGAAGGCACAAAATCTGATCAATCAGTAGCCGTAGGCAAACTGGTAGCTCAGAAAGCTATCGCAGCAGGTATTAAAGATGTGGTTTTCGACAGGAACGGTTATTTGTACCATGGTCGTGTTAAGTCACTGGCCGAAGGTGCACGTGAAGGTGGTTTAAACTTTTAATCGAAAAGAGAAATGTCAACAATCAACATAAAAAGAGTAAAAACAAGCGAGATCGAATTAAAAGACCGCTTGGTAAGCATACAACGTGTTGCCAAAGTAACCAAAGGTGGTCGTACTTTTAGCTTCAGTGCCATTGTGGTAGTGGGCGATGAGAACGGTGTTGTAGGTTACGGTTTAGGTAAAGCAAAAGAGGTTACTGAAGCAATTGCTAAAGGTATTGATGATGCAAAAAAGAACCTGGTAAAAGTGCCAATTATTAACGGTACTGTACCTCATGAGCAGATAGGTAAATTTAGCGGTGGTTTTGTTTTTATTAAACCAGCAGCAAATGGTACCGGTGTTATTGCGGGTGGTGCAATGCGTGCAGTGTTAGAGTCTGCAGGTATCCACAACGTATTGGCAAAATCAAAAGGTTCATCAAATCCGCACAACGTGGTTAAAGCAACTGTATCTGCATTATCACAATTACGTGATGCACATACTGTAGCGCAGCAACGTGGCGTTAGTTTAGGTAAAGTATTTAACGGATAATCAGTCATGGCCAAAATCAAAATAACTCAGATTAAAAGCGTGATCGACAGAAGTGAGCGCCAAAAAAAGACGATCGAAGCATTAGGCTTGCGTAAAATTAACCACAGTGTGGAAGTTGAGGCAACTCCTGCTATAGTAGGTATGGTTAGAAAAGTTAATCACCTGGTAGCGGTAGAAAATATTTAATATCATGAATTTAAGTAATTTAAAACCTGCAGAAGGTTCTACTAAAAATAGAAAAAGAATTGGCCGTGGTACAGGTTCTGGCCGTGGTGGAACATCAACCCGTGGCCATAAAGGCGCCGGGTCACGTTCAGGTACAAGCACAAAGGTTGGTTTTGAAGGCGGTCAGATGCCTTTACAACGTCGTGTGCCTAAGGTTGGTTTTAAAAACCCTAACCGTGTAGAGTATACAGGCGTTAACCTTGATGTGCTGCAAGAATTAGTTGAAAAATATACACTTACAAAGGTTGATTTCGCTACTTTGAAAGAGCACGGTTTAGCATCTCGTAATGACCTGGTTAAGATCCTTGGTCGTGGCGAGTTAAAAGCCAAATTAGAAGTTGAGGCACATGCATTTACTGCTACAGCTCAAAAAGCTATTGAAGCAGCTGGTGGTACCATAGTTAAGCTATAATTTTAGGATGAAGAAATTTTTCACCACATTATCCAATATCTGGAAAATCGAAGATCTGAGAGTGCGTATTATAAACACACTCTTATTTCTTTTAATATATCGCGTCGGTTCATTTGTGGTTCTGCCAGGGGTTAATCCTGCATCAGTATCAAACCAAAAAGCAGAAGGATTAGTAGGATTGCTGAATATGTTTGCGGGAGGTTCGTTTTCACGTTCCTCAATTTTTGCATTGGGTGTAATGCCTTATATCTCGGCTTCAATTGTGGTGCAATTATTAGGTATCGCTGTTCCTTACTTCACCAAATTGCAAAAAGAAGGCGAAAGCGGTCGTAATAAACTTAACCAGTGGACGCGATACCTAACTATAGGTATCACGTTTTTACAGGCTATAGGTTACCTTAAATCGCAGGTTGCTCCTGATGCTATGCTGATAAGCAATCCGATGTTTACTATACTTAATACGTTTGTTTTAACCGCAGGTACATTATTTGTAATGTGGCTGGGAGAGAAAATTACGGATAAAGGTATTGGTAACGGTATATCACTGATCATCATGGTTGGTATTATTGCCCAATTGCCAGGCGCTTTCTTAACAGAGTTCACATCACGTACCACAGGTACTGGTGGTTTAGTAACTTTCATTGTTGAAATTGTAGCCTTAATTGGTGTGGTAATGTTTACTATCATGATAGTACAGGGTACCCGTAAAATTGCGGTACAGTATGCTAAACGAATAGTAGGTAATAAACAATACGGCGGTGTACGTCAGTACATACCTTTAAAGGTAAACGCGGCAGGTGTAATGCCTATCATATTTGCCCAGGCTTTAATGTTTATACCACAAACGGTACAACAATTTTTGCCAAGCATTTCATCAAACGGTATATTAATTGCGTTATCAAATTATAACTCATGGCAGCACAATTTGCTGTTTGGCGTACTGATAATCCTGTTCACTTATTTCTATACAGCAATTACGGTTAATCCTAACCAAATGGCTGATGATATGAAAAAGAATGGCGGTTTTATCCCCGGCGTTAAACCAGGTAAAACAACTGCAGATTATATTGATGGTGTAATTTCAAGAATTACTTTACCAGGATCTATTTTCCTGGCTATTATAGCAATCATTCCTGCAATTGCCAGTTTGGTTGGTGTGTCTCCAATTTTCGCAAGATTCTTTGGTGGTACATCGCTGATCATCCTGGTGGGTGTTGTATTGGATACATTGCAACAAATAGAAAGTCACCTGTTGATGCGCCATTATGATGGTTTAATGAAAACCGGACGAATTAAAGGACGTACAGCAATGCCTGCTGCTGCCGGAACAAGTCCGACAGCGATCTAATATATAAGATGTCAAAAATCAATTATAAGTCTGTCGAGGAGATAGAACTCATAAGGGAAAGTTCGTTACTCGTATCTAAGACCCTTGGGGAAATAGCTAAGGTTATCGGACCTGGTGTGAGGACTATCGAGCTTGACAAGCTGGCTGAGACTTTTATACGCGATAACGGCGGTATACCTGCTTTTTTAAACTATCACGGCTTCCCTTTTTCACTATGCATCTCCCTGAACGATCAGGTGGTGCATGGTTTTCCAGGCAAGCATGTTTTAACCGACGGTGATCTGGTTTCTGTTGACTGCGGTGTTATCTTAAACAAATACTTTGGTGATTCTGCTTATACCTTTGCCATTGGTGAGGTATCAGAACAGACTAAGAAACTCATGCGTGTTACGCAGGAGTGTTTAGACCTGGGCGTAGCAAAAGCTGTTGTAGGTATGCGCATAGGCGATATAGGCTATGCTGTACAGGAACATGCGGAGAAGAATGGCTTCGGTGTTGTTAAAGAGCTTGTAGGGCATGGGGTAGGGCTTCAGTTACATGAAAAACCCGAAGTACCAAACTATGGCAAGCGTGGTGCAGGTACCAAACTGGAAGAAGGTATGGTGATTGCTATTGAACCAATGATTAATGCAGGCCGTGCCGGTGTTAAGTTTTGGGATGATGGCTGGACAGTATCAACTTCAGATAAAAAGGTATCGGCGCATTACGAGCATACAGTTGCCATTGGCAAAGGTAAGCCAGACATTTTATCAACGTTTGAATATGTTGATAATGTTTTAAAAGAAAAGAATAATAATTAAATAATTTTTATTAATTTTGCATCCCGGTTTTAGGGCGGATAATTAAGTAATAATCAACAAAATATGGCTAAACAATCTTCGATTGAGCAAGACGGTACAATTAGGGAGGCATTGTCAAATGCAATGTTCAGGGTTGAACTTGAAAATGGTCACGAGATTATTGCACATATTTCCGGCAAGATGCGTATGCACTATATCAAGATTTTACCTGGCGACAGAGTGAAATTAGAAATGAGTCCGTACGATTTAAGTAAGGGTAGAATAACCTATAGATATAAATAATAAAAGAGATGAAAGTTAGAGCATCCATTAAGAAACGCAGCGCTGATTGCAAAATCATTCGCCGTAACGGGAAACTTTATGTTATTAACAAAAAGAATCCTAAGTACAAACAACGCCAGGGCTAAGAACAATTTTGAATTGGAGAAAGATTGAATTACTGATTTTAAGGAATTCGATAATTCAATAATTCGATAACTCAATAAATAAAAAAGAAATATGGCAAGGATATCAGGTATTGATTTACCAAAAAATAAAAGAGGAGAAATCGGACTTACTTACATTTTCGGTATAGGCCGCTCAACAGCTCAAAAGATTTTGACTGAAGCAGGTATTGATTTTAATACCAAAGTGCAAGACTGGAGCGATGATCAGTTAGCCGCGATTCGTGGAATCATTAACGATCAGATCAAGGTTGAAGGTTCACTTCGTTCAGAAGTTCAATTAAACATTAAGCGTTTAATGGATATAGGTTGCTACCGTGGTACACGTCACCGTAAAGGTTTACCATTACGTGGTCAGCGTACTAAGAACAACTCACGTACCCGTAAAGGAAAACGTAAAACAGTTGCCAACAAAAAGAAGGCTACTAAATAATAATTGATTAGTGGTTGAGAGGTGGTAATTTATTATTGCTTTAAGATCATTAGGAATAAGTTATAAAGAATGGTTACGGGTCCTGGTTATGGTATTAACCAAGTAATTCGTAAAATCAATAATCAAAAAAATGGCTAAAAGTAAAAAAGTTACCAAAAAGCGCATTGTAATTGTGGAGCCGGTTGGCGAAGCACACATCAATGCAACTTTTAACAACATCATTATCACCCTTACCAACAAAACCGGCCAGGCTATTTCATGGTCATCAGCTGGTAAAATGGGCTTTAAGGGTTCAAAAAAGAATACTCCTTACGCTGCAGGTCAAGCTGCCGGCGATTGCGGTAAAGTTGCCTATGATTTAGGTTTACGCAAGGTAGAAGTATTTGTAAAAGGCCCTGGTGCCGGTCGTGAATCAGCTATCCGTACTTTGCAAACTGCAGGTATTGAAGTTACCACGATAAAAGACATTACGCCGCTTCCACACAATGGTTGCCGTCCGTCTAAAAGAAGAAGAGTTTAATTAACAGATTTTAAAGCTAAGATTCTGCAGCGTAAGGTTGCATGATACTTTAAGAACACACAACAATGGCAAGATATACAGGACCAAAGTCCAAAATAGCACGTCGTTTCCGTGAGCCGATCTTCGGTCCGGATAAGGCGTTAGAACGTAAAAACTATCCACCCGGAATGCATGGTGCTTCCAAACGTCGTGGAAAGCAATCAGAATATTCAACCCAGTTAATGGAGAAACAAAAAGTTAAATACACTTACGGTGTATTAGAGCGTCAGTTCGAAAACTTGTTTCACCGTGCATCGGCTAAAGAAGGTATCACAGGCGAAAACCTGCTGAAATTTTTAGAGGCTCGTTTAGATAATGCTGTTTACCGTTTAGGTATATCACCTACACGTTCTGGAGCCCGTCAGCTGGTTAATCACAAACACATTAACGTTAATGGTGCTGTTGTAAACATTGCATCTTACGCGTTAAAAGCAGGTGATGTGATTTCTGTACGTGAAAAATCTAAATCACTTGAAGCTATTACTACATCAGTAGCCGGAAGAAGAATCAACAAATACAGCTGGTTAGAGTGGGATGCAAATGCCTTAACAGGTAAATTCCTTAACTATCCTAACCGCGATGAGATACCTGAAAACATTAAGGAAAATTTAATCGTTGAGTTGTACTCAAAATAATAACGATACTTATCCACGTGATGATTGGCATGTTATGTCAATCATTTTCGTGGTTTAAATCATTTCAATTAGCAAACAATAAATAAAGGATATAAATGGCAATTTTAGCATTTCAAAAACCAGACAAGGTTATCATGCAGAAATCGAATGATTTTGATGGAACGTTTGAATTTCGTCCGTTAGAACCAGGCTTCGGTATAACCATTGGTAATGCTCTACGTCGTATCTTACTTTCATCACTAGAAGGTTATGCAATAACTTCTGTTCGTTTTTCAGGAGTTACGCATGAGTTTTCAACCATCAAAGGTGTTGTTGAAGACGTAACCGAGATCATTTTGAACCTTAAGCAAGTTCGTTTCAAAAAAACAGGTGAATCTGGCGATAACGAGAAAGTATTTGTTATCATAAATGGTCAGGATGAATTTAAAGCTGGTGATATCACTAAATTCTCCAACAACTTTACTGTATTAAATCCTGATCTGATACTTTGCAATATGGATTCATCAGTAACGCTTGAAATTGAGCTTACTGTTGGTAAAGGCCGTGGTTATGTTCCAAGCGAGGAAAATAAAAACCCGGATGCAAATGTTGGTGTTATTGCTATCGATTCTATTTTTACGCCTATAAAAAACGTAAAATATACTATCGAGAACTATCGTGTTGAGCAAAAAACTGATTATGAAAAATTAGTTTTAGATATTGCTACCGATGGATCTATCCATCCTGAAGATGCATTAAAAGAAGCTGCTAAGATCCTTATCCAGCACTTTATGTTATTTAGCGATGAGAACATGATGCTTGAAGCTCAGGCCAAAGAAGAAACCAAAGAAGTTGATGAAGAGATATTACACATGCGTAAGATCCTTAAAACTGAATTGGTTGATCTTGACTTGTCTGTACGTGCATTGAATTGCCTTAAAGCTGCTGATATCCGCAGCCTTGCCGATTTAGTATCGTATGATGTTGCTGATATGTTGAAGTTCAGAAACTTTGGTAAAAAATCATTAACTGAAATTCAGGACCTGGTTAAATCAAAAGGTTTATCTTTTGGTATGAACCTGTCTAAATTTAAGTTAGACGAAGAATAATAAAAGAGAATCAAGAGTTAAGAATCAAGATATAAGAAAAGATCCTGATTCTTGACTCTTAATTCTTCAATCTAATAATAAAAATAGCGAAGGCATAATTCCGAAGGCTTGAGTTGATCGCCAGACGGTATGCACGTGAAATAATTAAAAACAATGAGACACGGAAACAAAAACAATCACTTAGGCCGTACTACCAGCCACCGCAAAGCGATGCTGGCCAACATGGCAACTTCGCTTATCTTACACAAGCGCATCACTACAACATTAGCTAAAGCGAAAGTTTTACGCGGTTATGTTGAGCCACTTTTAACAAAATCAAAAAGCGATACTACACACTCTCGTCGTATAGTATTTAGCTACCTGCAGGATAAAGATGCAGTTACTATCCTTTTCCGCGAAATTGCTGAGAAAATAGCAACCCGTCCAGGTGGTTACACTCGTATCATTAAGTTAGAAAACCGTTTAGGTGATAACGCTGAAATGGCAATGATTGAGTTAGTTGATTATAACACCGTTTACGGAGTTGATACTGCAGCTGCGGCTAAAAAATCAACTCGTCGTCGTGGTGCTTCTGCAAAAGCTAAAACTGCTGCACCTGTTGCTGCTGAAGAAGCTGTTGTTGCCGAAGAAGTTAAAGAAGCGCCAGTTGCTGAAACTGAAGCTCCTGCAACTCCGGAAGCAGAAGAAAAAGGAGAATAATTTCATCTACCTCTTAGATATTGAAAAACGCACTGTTCATTTGAGCAGGGCGTTTTTTTTTGTGAAATACTTTTTGTCTGAACCGGGATTAACGGGATTTTTCGGATTAAGGGATTTTACCTGTCATCACGTCTTTCACAATCAAATCCAGGAATCAGCTGAATCTGTTGAGTCCCCGTGCTGACAAATTGATTACTTCTCCAACCTATAAGTAAGCAACCCTTCCACGTCTTCCACCTGTTCAAAACCACATTTATCTAACAAGCGGCGCGAAGGCAGGTTATCTGCATAGGTGTGCACAATAATAGCTTTTACAAATTGATGCGTGAACGCCCAGGTAATCATTGTTTGTAAAGCTTCTGTCGCGAAGCCTTTGTTGTGATGGTTGCCATCAATCATATAGCCTATCTCTGCTTCGCCATTTTCATTAGGGTAGCCTGCAAAGCCCATGCCGCCTACCGAGGTATTTGCACTTTTAAGCACCAGTTCCCAATCTGTATACCATAGATATTTTTCGGGGTGGGCGAGGGTGTTGGGTAGCCAGAAGTTGTCGAGCGCATCTATGATTTCGGCATAGTAAAAGGGTTCGACAAGCATAAATGACGGTGTTAACCCGATGGAAATTTCCATGAGTGCACGGTCTTGCCGTAGCAGCAAAAGTTGTTCGTGTGTTAACGGTATCAGTTTTAACCGTTCCGATTCGATAAAAAACATTTGATTTGTTTGGAATTAAATAACAATAGTAAACCAGTTCTCTTTTTTAAAGTGAAGGGTAAGCTTTGTATACAAAGCTTTTGTTATGCAATTCCAGGCGTGGTAATAAGCCTGTTTGGAGTATTTGGTAACAGAGGCGTTTTGTTTGTATAAAGTTAATGAAATTTTAAACTTATGACGATGAGAGTTTTTGTTGATCAAGAATCAAGCTTATTGATTGAAATTTAACAAACTTCTATTTGAACGTATTTCAGTATATAATAGAAGATAAGTAGACCAGGCAGTTTTAAAGTAAACCTTAACTGCTTTAGCAATGGCCTCCGAGGCAGCTGACTGCTCTTTATATTTAGATAGTGCAATTAATGTTTCCACATATAAGTTTGCAGCCTTTTAAATGAAATTTAGACTACATTTTTAACTTCTAAACGCAACCTTTCACCCTTAACCTTTCAGCTTTCACCTTAATTTCTGCCAACCTGTCACCACTGGGGATGACTTTTCTGACGCAATAATTGTCATCCTGACCATATGCCCTGCCAAATAGGTATTGGCACAAACGTTGTTAAATAGGTGTTGTAGTAAATTAATAAAATCAAGAAAAAACAATCATATGTCTAAAATAATTGGAATCGACTTAGGAACAACAAACTCCTGCGTGGCTGTAATGGAAGGTAACGAACCTGTAGTTATAGCAAACAGCGAGGGCAAACGTACTACGCCGTCCGTAGTAGCTTTTATAGATAACGGCGAGCGTAAAGTTGGCGATCCTGCAAAACGTCAGGCAATCACTAACCCTACAAAAACCATCTCATCTATCAAACGCTTTATGGGTAACCAGTTTAACGAGGTTACAAGTGAAGCTGCACGTGTACCTTATAATGTAGTTAAAGGTGACAACAACACTCCACGTGTTGAAATTGGCGACCGTAAATATACTCCGCAAGAGATCTCTGCAATGATTCTTCAGAAAATGAAGAAAACTGCTGAAGACTTTTTAGGACATGAAGTTACAGAAGCTGTTATCACTGTACCAGCTTACTTTAACGATGCACAACGCCAGGCCACTAAAGAAGCCGGTGAAATTGCTGGTTTAAAAGTACGTCGTATCATTAACGAACCTACTGCTGCTGCCTTAGCTTATGGCTTTGATAAAGCACACAAGGATATGAAAATTGCAGTTTTTGACTGCGGTGGTGGTACACATGACGTATCAATCCTTGAATTAGGTGATGGCGTTTTTGAAGTAAAATCAACTGATGGTGATACTCACTTAGGTGGTGATGATTTTGACCAGGTAATTATTGACTGGTTGGCTGATGAATTTAAAAGTGATGAAGGTATTGATCTGCGTAAAGATCCAATGGCTTTGCAACGTTTAAAAGAATCTGCCGAAAAAGCTAAAATTGAGTTATCAAGTTCTGCACAAACAGAAATTAACTTACCATACATTACTGCTGCTGATGGCATGCCAAAGCACTTGGTTAAAACTTTAACCCGTGCTAAATTTGAGCAACTGGCAGATAGCCTGATCAAACGTACTATTGAGCCTTGCAGAACTGCATTGAAAAATGCTGGTTACAGCACTTCTGATATCGACGAAGTTATCCTTGTAGGTGGTTCTACACGTATCCCTGCAATACAGGAAGCTGTTCAAAAATTCTTTGGTAAAACTCCTTCAAAAGGTGTTAACCCTGATGAAGTTGTTGCAATTGGTGCTGCTATTCAAGGTGGTGTGTTAACAGGTGAGGTTAAGGATGTGTTGTTATTGGATGTTACTCCACTTTCATTAGGTATTGAAACTATGGGTGGTGTAATGACAAAATTAATTGAAGCAAACACAACTATCCCAACTAAAAAATCTGAAACTTTCTCAACTGCGTCTGATAGCCAGCCATCTGTAGAGATTCACATATTACAGGGTGAGCGCCCAATGGCTGCGGGTAACCGTACTATAGGCCGTTTCCACCTGGATGGTATTCCACCAGCACCTCGTGGTGTACCACAGGTTGAAGTAACTTTTGATATTGATGCCAACGGTATATTGCATGTATCTGCTAAAGATAAAGCAACCGGTAAAGAGCAAAAAATCCGTATCGAAGCTTCTTCTGGCTTAACTGATGCTGAGATCAAGAAGATGAAGGATGAGGCTGAAGCAAATGCTGAATCAGATAAAAAAGCACGTGAAGAAGTTGAAAAACTGAATGGTGCTGATGCTTTGATCTTCTCAACAGAAAAACAACTGAAAGAGTACGGCGATAAAATTTCTGCCGACAAAAAAGGTCCTATCGAAGCTGGTTTAGCTAAGTTGAAAGAAGCTTATGCTGCTAAAAACTTTGATGCGATAGATGCCGCTCAAACTGAACTGAATGCTGCATGGGCTATTGCATCTGAAGAGATGTACAAAGCTGCAGGCGACGCTCAGCAAGGTGGTCAGCCTGAAGGTAACACAGGAGCAGGTGCACAGGATCATGGCGATACTGTAACTGATGTTGACTTTGAAGAAGTTAAAGACGAAAAAAACTAAGTTTTAGTTAAATACATTGTAAAGCCCGGCTGGATTATTTCAGCCGGGCTTTTTTGTGTGCGCACGGACTTTTCCCAACGCATCATTGTTTCGTTCCTACCTATGACAAGTTGTAGAATCCCAGACTTACGAAGTTTTTAAAACTTCGTAAGTCTTTCACCGCCTGTTATTTTCACCTTTAGAGTTTTTCAAATTTTGTCAACTACCCATGACGTGTTTGCAAAAAAAACTTTTGTCATGCTGAACGCAGTGAAGCATCTATTATTCGCTATCCCTTTTCGCCCTGTATAGTCTGCGAATAGATTCTTCGCGATGCTCAGAATGACAAAAACTATTTAAAATGCCAATTCTCTTTCAAAGTTCCGGGTTTTAAAACTCGCAATGACGTTACAGAAGAACTTTATCATTATCTAAAAACCTCCCGCAAATAATCTTATTTTTACTTCCAAACTAAAGGCAAACACCTATGTCAACAAAACCAATAGTAACCGGCCTGATGGCCTACGGCATGTCGGGCAGAATTTTTCATGCTCCATTTTTAACCACTAACCCCGGCTTTACTTTTAAAGCAGTTGTAGAACGTCATGAAAAAAAGGCCGGTAAAATATATCCGGATGTAATTAGCTATAATTCAGTTGATGAGCTGCTTAATGATGCTGAAATTGAACTGATCGTAGTTAACACCCCCAACAATACCCACTTTGACTATGCCATGCAGGCCCTTAATGCCGGGAAACATGTACTGATAGAAAAACCCGCGGCGGTAACTTCGGCAGAGGTAAAGGCCTTATTTGATTTAGGCAGAAAGTTGAATCTTAAAGTAATGATCTACCAGAACCGCAGATATGACAGTGGTTTTCTATCGGTGAAAAAGGTAATTGAAAGTGGACGTCTTGGTGAGTTAATAGAGGTTCATTTTCGGTTGGACAGGTACCGGATGCCTATTGGTGTAAAACAATTTAAAGAAACCAAAGGCACCCCCGGTAATGGCTTAACTTATGATTTGGGTGCACACCTTGTTGATAACGCGATCAGTATATTTGGCAGGCCGTTAAGTTATATAAAAACTACTGCCACTCACCGGCCCGGTTCGCAGGTGGATGATTACTTCAACATTCACTTAACCTATCCTAATCAGCTGCATGTTTATTTAACTTCGGGATTGCTTATTGCAGAGGCATTGCCTGGCTTTGTGATTCACGGAACATTGGGCAGTTTTGTTAAATTACGCACCGATGTACAGGAAGCCCAATTGGATACAGGCATGATGCCAACCGACGAAGGTTTTGGTGTTGAGCCTTTAGGTAGTGAAGGAAAATTGGTGCTAATGGGCGCCGATAATCAGAAAACAGTAGAGTGGTTTCCGTCAGACAAAGGTAATTACAATGGATTATTTGATGCGGTGCATCATACCGTGCGCGAAAACGCGTTATTCCCTGTAACAGAAGAACATATTGCCTGGCAGTTGGAATTGCTGGAGAGTTAAAAATATCGTAACTATGCTTTAATGAAAAATTTTATCAATACAATGAAGAGAATATACTTGTTGCTTTGCCTTATTGTAGCTGCCGGCTGCAGTCAGGCCCAAACCATGCCTGCCAACAGCAAAATTGCACCATATCACATACTGACAACTGACAGCGTTTACGTAACGCCCGCCGACCTGAAAAAGAATAAGCCTGTGATGGTGATCTATTTTTCGCCGGATTGCAGCCATTGTCAACATTTGATGTATGACCTGAAACCACAAATGGATAAGCTCAAAGGGGTACAGATAGTTATGATCACCTTTGTTAATCAGTTAAAAGCTATCCAGGTTTTTCAGCGTGATTTTGACCTGGCCAAATACCACAATATTACCATTGGTACCGAAGGGTATACTTATGTAGTGCAACGATATTATCACGTGCAAACAACGCCATACATCGCCATTTACGACAAAAACGGAAAGTTATTCCAGGCCTTTGATAAAGTGCCAAAAATTCCGGTATTGATGGAGACGATTAAGAAAGTGTAAGCTGCAGATTGCAGATTTCAGATTTCAAATGTGCAGATGATTTGTTTTGATGTCTGATATCTCCCACGCGTCATTGCGAGGTACGAAGCAATCCCCGATAAGCAGAGCCGCTCTGTAAGTAGGGGATTGCTTCGTACCTTACAGCAATGACGCTTTTTGTTTAACACACCTGCACATCTGAAATCTGCACATCTATTGCTGTTGTTGCTGCTGTTGCTGAATGATCTCCATATAGCGCTGGTAGCTATTTTTAGGGATATCGGTTACTTGTTGAAGCGGGGTGTCATAATGGGGTTTATCGTCAATGCAAAACCCGTTCCCATCGTCAACGGTAACAGCAACTTCAAGTTTATGGCCTGATGAGCCTTTATATACGCCCTTCACCGGCGAACAATCAGAAAAATTACGACCAACAGCCAGGCGCACATGGGTTTCATTGGCGACGCAGTTATTGGTAGGATCGATACCCAGCCAGCCATAATCCGGGATATAGGCTTCGGCCCAGGCATGGGTAGCGCCTTCTCCACGCATATTACTGCTATGAGTACATATATAGCCGCTTACGTAACGTGCAGGGATCTTTAATAAGCGCAGCATCACCATTAAAATATGCGCGAAATCCTGGCAAACACCGGCTTTTAAATTCCATACCTCATCAAGGGTGGTTTCAACAGTGGTAACGCCTTTTATGTAGTTGAAATTTTGATAAACATAGCTGCAAAAACGAAGGGCGATCTGGTAGGGGGTATCATCTTTGTTCCGTTCCCGGTCAACTACAACCTGTAATTCGGGTAAGCCTTCAAAATACTCCTGCTTTAAAAAATCAATATAAGGTACCATATATTGAATGTTTTTCAGGTATTCCCATTGTTGCTCGGGGAAGATATCATTTACCGGTAATGGTCGCTGCCTGGTGGTAACACTTAGTTTTGAATTGATGAGCATTACCGAATGCCGTTCGCTGTAAGTAAAGCTGCCCACCTCGTTGCCGTAATAATCAGTATGCGTATCCACAACCGGGTTGCCTGTAATTTGCATCTCCTGGTGTATTACATCCTGATATTCATCTTTGATAGGGTACAGTATGATCTGGTTGGCGCTATCGCGTACCATCCCTTCATAGGTGTATTTGGTTATATGTTGTATTTTAAATTCAGGCATGGTTTCAATTGTTTAATTTGACGATTTGAAAATGAATCAGCTCATCCATTATTAATCCTCAAATTGTTTATTAATCATTTTCAAATCAGCGAACTTTCAAATTAATTTATGAGTTGGCAAAGTAATATTCATTTAGTGAGTTACCTATGCCATAAAGTTCCGTTCGGATTTGTGTTAAAAACAAATGCAAACCCTCGGCCCGGATGCTTCTTACCGAACTGTATTTGATCCGGCTTTGTAAGCGGCCGATCTGGAATGACATCTCGCGGAATGTATCAACATTGGTATCATTCTTTAACCTATCAAAATAGCGTTGAATGTTATTTACCGAATAGATAACTGAGCGCGGGAAATCATTATTTAAAACAACCTGCTCCAGCACATTCTCGGCCTCAAAGCCTTCCCTGTAGGTTTTGAGGTATAGCTCATATCCGCCTAAAGAAAGCAATAAATGTTTCCAATAAGTGGTATCTGTCAACAGATCGGGATTATCACTTATCGAGCTGAATTTGGTATCCAAAATATCTACCGATTGTATAGCTCGTTCCAGGTATTTACCAATATTCATAAAACTCCGGCCTTCGCCCCGTTCCATCGTTATCTCAACCGTGCCATAATAAAGCATCACCTGTTTTATTAATACGTCAAGCACACCAATAGGGTCCTCGCGCTGTAGGGAGCGCTCCAGGCGCGAGTCTTTCACCGTATGGTAATACTCGTTAAGGCATTGCCATAAGTCCTTGGTGATGTGTTCCTGTACGCCACGCGCGTTTTCGCGGGCTAGCGTTATAATGCTGAGGATCGAGTTAGGGTTGTTTTTGCCCGTAACCATGTATTTTAAAACCGCACGGCTGTCATTATCCAGCTTATCGGCCTCATCTTCATTCACCCCGGCAAATATCCTGATCACCGGCTCCCAGGTAAACTCCTGAATGGTATCCTGCGATGAGGCATAATTAATTTTGAGCATCCGTAGCATACCATCGCTGCGCTCAATGTAGCGGCTTAACCAATAAAAACTTGCTGCAACTCTGCTTAACATATTAGCCCCCTAACCCCCTAAAGGGGGGATTTTTTTGATTTGTATAATTTATAAAGTTCATTTTCAGGTTTGCTTTTAGCCTCCTGCACATTTACTCCCCCTTTAGGGGGCCGGGGGGCTACGCCAATACCCATGTATCCTTACTGCCACCGCCCTGCGAGCTATTAACTACCAGTGAGCCTTCTTTTAAGGCAACGCGGGTTAATCCGCCGGGCACTATTTCTATGCCATCCGGGCCATATAATGCATAGGGGCGCAGATCAATACGGCGGGGTGTTAGTGAACCCTGCATATAACATGGCGCCGATGACAGGCTGATAGTTGGTTGCGCTATAAAGTTACGGGGATCTTTCAGGATCTCTTTTTTATAATCATCAATCTCCTGCTCAGATGCCGCGTGCCCCATCAGCATGCCGTAGCCACCACTGCCATTGGTTTTTTTAACCACCATTTTATTGAGGTTTTTAAACACGTAGTCGCGCTCGTCGCGGTTGCCTAATTGGTGGGTGGGTACGTTTTTTAGTATCGGTTCTTCGTTCAGGTAATAACGGATCATATCGGGTACATAAACATACACCGCCTTATCATCGGCAACCCCGGTGCCTATAGCGTTTACAATGGCGACATTACCTTTACGATAAGCGCCCATAATACCGGCAACACCCAGCATACTTGCCGGGTTAAACACCAGCGGATCTAAATATTCATCATCAACCCTGCGGTATATTACATCAACCTGTTGTAAACCGGTAGTGGTTTTCATATAAACCTTGTGGTTATTCACTACCAGGTCACGCCCCTCAACCAGCTCAACGCCCATTAAACGGGCAAGAGTAGTATGCTCAAAATAGGCGGAATTATAAATCCCCGGACTCAGCAATACAATGGTGGGGTTGGAGATTTGCCTGGGCGATAATGCCAGCAGGTTTTTATACAATATGGTTGGATATTCCGTCACGCTCCTTACCCCGCATTGCGGCAGCAGATCGGGGAATAAGCGTTTGGTTATCTCCCGGTTCTCCAGCATATAACTTACTCCAGATGGGGTGCGCAGGTTATCCTCGAGTACGTAAAAGGTACCGTCTTCATCGCGGATCAGATCGATGCCCGAAATATGTACATAAATATCATATGGTACTTTCAGCTGGTACATCTCGCGCAAAAAATGCGGGCACGAATATATGATATCAATAGGTACGATGCCGTCCTTTACAATAAACTGGTTATGGTAAATATCTTTCAGGAAAAGATTAAGTGCTGTAAGGCGCTGCTTAATACCGCGTTCAACAAAGGCCCACTCACTGGCGGTAATAATGCGGGGGATGATATCAAACGGAAATATTTTTTCGATGCCCTCGCCACTGTTGTACACGGTGAAGGTAATTCCCTGGCTCATGAATAAGCGCTTGGCCAGCTCTTCTTTTTTGTTGAGATCATCGGCCGATTCTTGTGAAATATATTCAATTACCTTACGATAATGCTCGCGAACATTGCTGTCCGAGCCGTACATTTCGTCCCAAACACCTTCAATAGGGTTATATTTATCAAAATAAGCTGATTCCTGCATAAAAAAATGATGAAAATGTAAAAGTTACTAATCAGTTATTTTTAAAAATGTAATTTATGAAGTGTTTTTGATAAAAAAGCAAATTATTTTGATTTTTTTGTGAATATTTTAATTGATTTTTCATTTTTAACAGGATTTCGGTATTAATATGGTAAATAATACGAGTAAATTTAACTCATAATGGCTGTTTTGTTTGGATAAGATATCAATTATTAACCGGATTAAAGCTATATTATTCTCTTTATGCTCATTCAAATTGTCAGAAACCTCTGCTTTTTATTGGGGGTAGCGTGTTGTTACTCATTGTAGTTAGGTCAAACCAAAACAGATTAGCAAAAAACTAAGTAGGCAGTCAATGTTTTGGCTTTTGCACAAATTATAAATTGAGATTCAGTAAGGTGATTTCTTAAATAATGTCCTGATTATAAGATTTGTATCAAATATTATATTTAAATTAGTTGGAGGGTTATTGTAAGGAAGTGCCAATTATTTTACCCTGATTCAAACGTAGGTGGGTTTTGAATATGAAAATCGTATGGAGCATAGTTATTTTCCTGGCAGGGTGCCTTCAGGCATTGGCGCAAACTACTGTTCTGGCCGATAATCCCGATGATGGGTGCAAAATTAAGTTCGAAAAAATCAAAGTAAAAATTGACGACAGGCGAAGAAAGTACGAATTTAATGTGCAGGAATACAAGGATGGCCTGTTCTGCAGTGAGTGCCGGCGAACTAAAAGCGAAATTGAAGAACGGGTAAATATTAGTTTTGCCCAACACATAAAAGATGGTGCAGCCCATAAAAGGCATGCTATAGCCACCCGGCAAATGTATGATGATCTTTATACGGAGTACATGACCGACTTTAATCGCTTTAAGGAAGAGTATGACGATAAATATAACGATTGCGGTGGCGACGCCGCTCAGATACCGCTGCAAACAATAACTAACCAGCAACTGCAATTATATACCAGTAAACTTAGTGGCGATACAAGCTTTTATAATTCAGAAGTTGAGGTATTCCGTATCGATTATAATTTTTATTATGCCTGGGCCATAAGGATTAGTATTGTTAAATGGCAAATTATCAGTGGTTTTGAATCTATTCAAGTAGCAAAAAAAAGCTATCGAAGAGGGATGAATAGCACAAGCAATAGTATCACACAGGCAGGCAATATGTTAAATAATTATTTAAACACTTTGGCCGATAAACAGCAGGCTGGGTTTTTGAATATAGGTTTGCAATCGCCGGTATGGCCATTGAAGGGTGTATTGGTGGCTAAATAACGGAGGCTCTTCTTTAATCAGATTGTTGCCGTTAACTTTTCTTTCGCGCCCATCTTCCTGAAATCAGATGGGTTTACATGTTTATATTTTTTAAAGATCCTGTTAAGGTGACTTTCGTCATTAAAGCCAAGTTCGTTGGCAATTTCGGCCATGCGCATATTGCTATGAAGCAAACGGTTTTCAATTAGTTTGAGCTTGTAATTGATGATGTACTGCTGCATGGTTTCGCTGGTATGTTTTTTGAAATAGCGGCCCAGATAGGTTTCGGAGATTCCCATTTTATCGCTCATAACTTCTGCCTTTAATTTTTCGGGGAAGTAGATATTCGCCTGGATGTACTGCAAAATATTCAATGCCTTTTCTTCGGTTGTTTCGTCAACCTCCTGGGGTAAGCTAAGGGCAATGTTGCGGGTAACAATCATAATAACCGTGTATATATACTGTTGCAATAGCTCTTTGCTATATAGGCCATGATTTAAATGCTCAGTTATTACAGCATTCATTATAGATTTCATAACCGGCCGGTCATCATAATTTTTGATTACACAGCCCGGCGCCTGGTTAGCATTTTTTAAAATAAATTCCAGGTTTTTCAGCATCTCACCGGATAGGTTGTGCTGTTTAATATAATCTAAATTGAACCGGATAAACAGAAATTGTGTGGTAGTTTCAATAGTAAAATAGTGCGAATCATTGGGCGTAAGTAAAAACAAATGTCCCGGTTTATAGGTAAATTTACTTTGGTTGATGCACTGCTTACCTGTGCCGCTCACAATATAAATAAACTCAAAAAAACTGTGCGAGTGCATGTTACGAGGGCATACATCCATAGGTTCTCTGAGTACTATCTCAAACGGCTGATACAGGTTATCTTTTACCATAGTATAAATGTACAATTATTAAGAAATATTGTGCAAGGATTTGGGTTCTGTTCTTGCATAATTTTACATCGCTAAAACAAAATAGAACGATGAAAACTAACCACCTAACAACAATGAAAGCGCTTGTATTAGAAGCTGCCAATACTCCATTTAAACTTACAGAGGTTGATCGGCCGGTTGCCGGCGCGGGCCAGGTTCTGGTGCGTATAGTGGCCAGCGGCGTAAGTCCGCTTGATAATAAAATCCGGACAGGCGGCGGCGCGCATGCAAAGCAGGCTTTACCCGCTATTTTAGGGATGGACCTTGCCGGAATAGTGGAGGAAGTTGGTGCAGGTGTTACTAACTTTAAACCTGGCGACGAAGTTTATGGTATGGCAGGTGGCATCGGCGGACTGCAGGGCACTCTTGCCGAATATGGCGCATTTGACGCCGACTTGCTGGCTATAAAACCCGGAAACCTGAGTATGCGCCAGGTAGCTGCGATGCCATTGAATTTTATTACCGCCTGGGAGGGCCTGGTTGACAGGGCTAAAGTAAGCGTGGGGCAAAAGGTGTTGATTCACGGTGGGGCAGGTGGCGTAGGGCATTTGGCCATACAAATAGCCAAAGCTTATGGCGCCGATGTTTTTGCAACGGGCAGCGCAACGCAACAGGGATATATAGAAAGCCTGGGCGCCACTTTTATTGACTACCGGACTACCACTGTTGATGAATATGTAAATAAATATACCGGAGGCGATGGTTTTGATATTGTGTATGATACGGTTGGCGGCGCAACGCTTGATGCATCATTTAGCGCCGCACGTTACTATACAGGTCATGTATTAAGCAGCCTAGGTTGGGGCGAGCACAAGTTGGCGCCACTATCATTCAGAGGAGCAACCTATTCAGGCGTATTTACGCTCATGCCAATGATCACCGGAAAAGGCCGTAAACATCATGGGGACATTATGCGGGCGGCTACCAAACTTGCCGAAGCAGGTAAACTACAGCCTTTGGTTTATGAAAGGAAATTTACCCTGGCAACAGCACAACAGGCGCATGAGATCATAGAAAACGGGAAGACTGTAGGGAAGTTGGTGGTGGATGTAATGGAGTAAGCTTTTCTTTATCGTCGAGTTGTAAAAATCGGTGGCCTCTGAAGGAGAAAATGATGTAACAAAAATGACTGTCATATTGAGCCTGTCGAAGGATAACGGGCAAAGGCCTCTGCCCGCGAGTCTTCGACAGGCTACGTATGACAAGTTGTAGAATCCCAGACTTACGAAGTTTTAAAAACTTCGTAAGTCTTTCGCCGCTTGTCATTTCCCCCTTTAGAGTCTTCCGAATTTTATCAACTCAGACGGACAGGCCCACACGCCTCAAAATCCACCACGTCATTGCGAGGTACGAAGCAATCTCCACAAGGGCAGGGCCATTATACTGGGTATACATTTCAACCCGCTCTGTACA
Organism: Mucilaginibacter sp. P2_A4; assembly: GCF_056405015.1. NCBI lineage: Bacteria > Pseudomonadati > Bacteroidota > Sphingobacteriia > Sphingobacteriales > Sphingobacteriaceae > Mucilaginibacter > Mucilaginibacter sp. P2_A4. The sequence goes on from NZ_JBFUCX010000002.1 coordinate 425,490, forward strand.
GTATAGAGATTGCTTCGTGCCTTATATGTTAATGTAAGTTATTGATTACCAGTATTATTTGTAGAGACGCATATTTGCGTCTCCCGCGTGCAAATCGGAAGTGTAAATCCGCTCTGTATAGCTAGAGACGCAAATATGCGTCTCTACGAAAAGCCGCGCTTGCCATACTTCATCACCATTTTTTTCAGGTTTACCTTGATGGATTTTCGCAATGGCGTGTTAGCAAAAAAAACATTTTGTCATCCCGGAACGGAGTGAAGGATCTGTTATTCGCCATACTTCTTCGCCCTGTACAGGCTGCGAATAGATCCTTCACTGCGTTCAGGATGACAAACTTTTCAAATGTCATGTCCCTTTTAATATCCCACGGATTTTAAAACCTCACGGCAATGACGGATTTTCAAGGTTAAGTCTTAACAAAACAGGCCCGGGAAAACTCCCGGGCCTGTTAAAGTATCTAAGTAAAACAATCTTAGTGTTTGTCTTCGTGGATCTCTTCTTCTCTAAACAGCTTAGCACTGAAAAAATCATTATTCATGCGTGCAATATTAGTCAGCTTAATTTCTTTAGGGCATTCAGCCTCGCATGCACCAGTGTTGGTACAACTGCCAAATCCTTCTTCGTCCATTTGGGCAACCATTGATTGTGCACGACGGTAACGCTCTGGCTGACCTTGCGGCAACAAGCCTAACTGGGTTATCTTTGCTCCAACAAAAAGCATGGCCGAAGCATTTTTACATGCTGCAACGCAGGCGCCGCAACCAATACAGGTTGCAGAGTTAAATGCTTCATCGGCAATAACTTTAGGGATAGCGATAGCATTACCATCGGGTACTCCACCGGTATTAACTGATACATAACCACCAGCCTGCTGGATCCTGTCGAAAGCAGAGCGATCAACAGCTAAGTCTTTTACAACGGGGAATGCTGATGCGCGCCATGGCTCAATAGTAATGGTTTCACCATCATGAAAAGTACGCATGTGCAGCTGGCAGGTAGTAACACCTCGCTTAGGCCCATGTGGGTGGCCATTTATATATAACGAGCACATGCCACAAATACCTTCGCGGCAATCGTGATCAAAGTTGATAGGCTCGTCGCCTTTGTGGGTTAAACTTTCGTTAACAACGTCAAGCATTTCCAGGAATGACATATCAGGCGAAATACTTTCGGCCTTGTAGGTCACAAATTTGCCCGATGTTTGAGCGTTTTTTTGACGCCATACTTTCAGCGTCAGGTTCATATTTCCGTTACTCATCTCTTTAAGATTTTGTATCAAATGTTTTGTTGTTAGTATCAAGCCGCAAGTATCAAGTATCAAGGTTTTTTGCTTCCGTCCTGATACTCGATACTAACTACTTGCTACTAAGCATAATTTCTTTGCGATAAATGAACTGATTCAAATACCAATGCTTCTTTATGTAGTACTTCTGGCTGGTTTTCACCTTTAAACTCCCAGGCTGCCACAAACGCGAAGTTTTCATCGTCGCGCAGTGCTTCGCCATCGGCAGTTTGTGATTCAACCCTGAAGTGACCACCGCACGATTCGCGGCGCATCAAAGCGTCATCAACCATCAGTTCGCCCAGTTCAATGAAATCGGCAATCCGGCCCGCTCTTTCCAACGAAGCGTTTACTTCTTCGTTTTCGCCGGTCACGATAGCATTTTTCCAGAAATCAACTTTCAGTGCCTGGATCAATCCTTTAGCTTTTTTCAGTCCTTCTTCTGTACGTGCCATTCCGCAATATTCCCACATAATATGGCCAAGGTCGCGGTGGTATTCGTTAACAGTTTTATTGCCTTTTAAAGCCAACAGTTTATTGATATATGTAATTACATCCTGTTTGGTTTTCTCAAAAGCAGGGTGTGAAATATCAACCTTTTTAGGGCCAATTTTTGCCAGGTAATCGCCAAGTGTATAAGGGATTACAAAATAACCATCAGATAAACCCTGCATCAAAGCAGATGCACCTAAACGGTTAGCGCCGTGATCAGAGAAGTTACACTCACCTAAAGCATATAATCCCGGTACATTGGTGCTCAGGTTATAATCAACCCAAAGGCCACCCATGGTATAGTGAACAGCAGGGTAAATACGCATTGGCTGTTTGTATGGGTTCTCGTCGGTTATCTGGATATACATATCAAACAGGTTACCATATTTGGCTTTCACTGTTTCTTCGCCCAAACGTTTAATAGCATCGGCAAAGTCAAGGAAAACCGCGAAGCCTGAGCCTCCTACACCTTTACCTTCTTCAATCATTTCCTTGGCGTTACGTGAAGCCACGTCGCGCGGAACAAGGTTACCAAACGCCGGATATTTACGTTCAAGGAAGTAATCACGATCGTCCTCTTTTACCTGGTCGGCCTTGATAGTGCCTTTACGCAATTGTTCAGCAATCTCCACAGTTTTTGGAGCCCAAACACGTCCATCGTTACGTAACGACTCAGACATCAGCGTAAGCTTTGACTGGTGATCGCCGCTTACCGGGATACATGTAGGGTGAATTTGTGTATAGCATGGGTTGCCAAAGAAAGCGCCACGTTTGTGTGCCCTCCAGGCCGCAGTTACGTTTGAGCCAATGGCGTTTGTTGACAGGTAGAACACATTGCTGTATCCACCGGTACATAACAATACTGCGTGGCCTGCATGTGTTTCAATAGCGCCGGTGATCATGTTGCGGGTAACAATACCTTTGGCATGGCCATCTATGGTAACAACATCCAACATTTCTGTACGGGTGTACATTTTAACTTTACCGGCGTGTATCTGGCGGTTTAATGCCGAGTAAGCACCTAAAAGTAATTGTTGTCCGGTTTGGCCACGTGCATAGAACGTACGTGACACCTGCGAACCACCAAATGAGCGGTTATCCAGCAAGCCGCCGTATTCGCGGGCAAAAGGAACACCCTGTGCAACACATTGGTCAATTATATTAACAGATACTTCGGCAAGGCGGTACACGTTACCTTCGCGGGCACGGTAGTCACCACCTTTAATAGTATCATAAAACAAACGGTAAACACTGTCACCATCGTTTTGGTAGTTTTTTGCTGCGTTGATACCACCCTGTGCTGCAATGGAGTGTGCACGACGGGGGCTATCCTGGAAACAAAAAGATTTTACGTTATAACCAAGCTCGGCCAATGAAGCCGCGGCTGATGCGCCTGCCAAACCCGTACCTACAATAATGATATCGTATTTACGCTTGTTGGCCGGGTTAACCAGCTTCAGGTCAAATTTATGCTTGCTCCATTTTTCGGCTAATGGGCCTTGAGGAATTTTAGCATCTAAACTCATTTCTTTTATAATTTTATATTAGTGAGTAGTTGATAGGGAGAATTGTGCAAGGTTTTAATCAATTTACAATTCAACTTCATCAACCAAATCCAACTTAATTAACCTCTGTGCATAAAAAAGTAATACACCGGCATCGCTGCAAAAGCCAGCGGAATAATTACCGCAAAAAACCAGGTGCCTACTGCATACACTACAGGTGTGTATTTACGGTGTACCCAGCCCAACGTGCGGAAAGCACTCTGGAAACCATGTAGCAGGTGGAATGATAAAGCACCCATGGCAATTACGTAGAATATAACATACCATAAGCTGCTAAAGCTTCTAACCACGCGTGCATGCAGGTCTTTCACTCTTACAATTTCCACATCGTTTACAACAGAAACTGATTTGTTGAACTCGGCATAGCCAGGGTTGTAATCAACATCTGTAGTCACGCCGGTTTTCAGGTCGGTACGGTACTCTTTAAAGCCCATGGTTTTATCGTTATGATAACTGAACCAGAAATCGCTCATGTGAATCACGATGAATAAAAACAGGATTGAACCAAGCAGTCCCATGTTTTTTGACGACCATGTTGCATCTGATTTTTGTGCTACAGCATAACCTACAGGGCGTGCCTTGCGGTTTTTAACTGTTAAAATAATTGCGTACAACGCATGTACCAGGATAGACAGGTAAAGCAGGTATGCGATAACTTCGATAGGTGGAAAATGTGTTAAAAAATTGGCATACACATTAAAACCAAAACCATTATCGTTGCTAAATAACAACAGGTTGCCCCCAAGGTGTACTATGATAAAAGTACACAAAAACAAGCCTGTTAAAGCCATGATAAGCTTTTTTCCCAGCGATGAGTTAAAGGTTTGTTTAATTTCGCTCATTATGAAATAGATTTATTTTGGCAAAAGTATTTATTAAATGCCAAAAGATATAAATGGATTCGGCTTATTAGCGGCTAAAAAGTTATTTAGAATCAATCTAAGAAATTACAGTGCAATTACACGGTAATTATGATTAAAATGAGGGTTAAAGCAGGGAGAATTAAGCAATTGCTATTACCTTATCTTTTAAAACGGCAAATATTTTATCGTTTTGAGCGCTGCGGATAGCCACCCTGCCAGTAAACTTGCCAAAAGAAGGTAGTATGGCCTGCCTGCTGCCAAAAGCAAAACAGGGTAGGGTTATGCTTTGCCTGCCACGGCCGCTTAAGTTTATACCGGGGTGAATATGACCACAAAAAACATAGGCGGCGGCGTTTTGCAGCTTATCATCGGGCAAAGGATGGTGGAGCATCAGGAACGGTGCGATCAGCAGTTCGTTATGTAGTTCGATGTTAAGTTTTTGGTAATGGCTGTCGGCAATAATATCATGGTTGCCTTTTATGAGGATGATCTGTATCTGCGGGAACTGACTGCGCCAAAGGATGAACCAATCCCAGTCGTTATTCATATCGCTATGAAACAGATCGCCCAGGAATAACAGCTTTTCGGGTTTGTGTTCGTGGATGAGATCAGATAGGGTAGCCAGGTCGCTTTGCTCCATATCGCGGGGCACGGCTATGCCGGCTTTACGAAAATGCCCCACCTTACCAAAATGCACATCGGTAATGATTAAAGCTTTTTGCTGTTGCCAGTAAATGGCTTTTTGTGGGAGGAGTAAAAGATCTTGTTCAAGCAAGTTGAAAGTTGTGGCCTCACTGATCATCATAACAGGGCAAAGTTAAAATTTATTTTTTGAGATGTTTACCAGGCCGTTACTAAGCCAATAAATAAATGTTATTTAACAAACTGTAGCACAAGTGCAATGCTTATCGTAATGGTATAAAAATGATTTTATGAAAGCATTTGGCCTACTGTTTTTATTCATCGCGCTTGTAGTGGCGGGTGGTTGCAAAAAGGATAACGTGACATCGCAGAAGCTTCAGGGTAATTACACAGGCAGGCTGGTTACCCAGGGTGCTCAATCGACACCAGGCGTTATTGATTTTAAACTGGAAATAACAGGCAATAATTACCACGCTTTTCCTACTACGGGACTTCTGCCACTGAGCAGCAAGGGAACCTTCGCCTTAAATAATAACGATCAGATTGCTTTTACAGATAGCCTGGTGCACACCGCTAATTTTAACTGGAGTCTTTTATTAAGTGGTACTTATTCTGCAGAATATAAAGGAGACAGTTTAATACTGGTTAAAGGTGGTGATGGCTATAGTTATACCTACCGGCTAAAAAAACAATAAATTGCCTGTTCAGTTTGCCTCAGCTTGTTTGCTCCCGAACATTCAATGACCAATATCAAAGATGAATTTTAATTAATCATCAATTTCGATGTTCGGAGCTATAAATTCAGTATTCGGTATTATCTTTCATTCTTATTACTTTTACGGCAACCAATCCGGTTTACATGAGTAATACCTTTAACCGACCCATCCGCGTTTTAGTTGCCAAAGTAGGGCTTGACGGGCACGACCGCGGCGCACGCATTATAGCTACGTCGCTGCGCGATGCCGGTATGGAAGTAATTTATACCGGCTTGCGCCAAACACCTGAGATGGTAGTAAATACCGCCCTGCAGGAAGATGTGGATGCCATTGGTATTTCCATATTATCAGGAGCGCACATGACGGTCTTCCCCAAAATACTCAAGCTTATAAAAGAGAAGCAGATGGATGACGTGCTTGTAACCGGCGGCGGGATTATCCCAAATGATGATATGATAACCCTGAAAGAGCAGGGCGTAGGTGAACTTTTTCCGCCCGGAACCAGCACGCAGGACATTGTTAAATACATAACGGATTGGGTGCATAAGCACCGTAACTTTTAAATAGCTATTGCAATGGAATTTCAAAATTTGTTGATCAACAATCAAGATCGTATACAATATATTACTATCAATAGGGAAAGCAAGCTCAATGCGCTCAACAAAGCCACCCTTGCCGAGCTGCATACCGCATTTTTTGAAGCATTTAATAACCCGGCTGTGGGCGGCATTATTTTAACCGGGGCAGGAACAAAGGCTTTTGTAGCCGGCGCCGATATTAGTGAATTTGCCGACCTGGCTGTTGACGGGGGTACCGCGCTTGCCAGCAATAACCAAACTGAAGTTTTTGACCAGATTGCTAATGGCAGTAAACCCGTGCTTGCGGCCATAAACGGGTTTGCTTTGGGTGGAGGCCTTGAACTGGCCATGGCCTGCCATATCCGCGTGGCTGCCGAAACAGCAAAAATGGGCACGCCCGAAGTTACCCTGGGATTAATTCCGGGGTATGGTGGTACCCAACGCTTACCCCAATTGGTGGGTAAAGGCAAAGCCTTTGAGATGATTTTAACAGGCGACATGATCAATGCGGCCGATGCGCTTCATTATGGATTAGTTACCCATGTGTTTGCTCCGGAAGCGTTGTTGGAAAAAGCCGAAGAGTTAATGAAAAAGATATTGCTTCGGGCTCCTTTAGCCCTTGCTGCTGCTATCCGGTCTGTAAATGTCGGTTTTAATGATGGGGTAAACGGATTTGAAACCGAAATAGAAGAGTTTGGAAAATGTTTCGGTACCGAAGACTTTAAAGAAGGTGTTGCCGCTTTTTTAGGGAAACGTAAAGCGGAATTTAAAGGGAAGTAATAGCCTCAAGGGAAGCAGATTTTTATTAGCCCATAGCACAAATTAACCCCGATGTCATTTCGATTGAGCTCGGGAAGGGATAGTGAGGTGGGGCGAAAGAGAAATCTTATGCAAGATGCTAAGCCTGGATATTATCTTATATTAGGAAATGGTTTGTTTATATATAATTATATTCTAATCATTGCCTCTTCATCATTCAGGAAAGTCCAATGTTTCTACAGGCTTTAAAGGTACAACTTGTATAGTTCCCTGAATATCAAAAGATCTTTATTCGAAACAGTGCACGTAGACTTAGCATATCGCATAAGATTTCTCTTTCGCGCCGCGCTCATTCCTGTCCCTGCTCAATCGAAATGACATCGGGGTTAATTTGTGCTATGTGGTAATTAATATCCCCCTCTGATTCTCTCAACAAACAAGAACCACAAAAAAGAATCGCGCAGCTTTTTTTTCTCCAAATTTCAATCTAAACTGAAAAAAAGATCAATTCACGCAGAAAACCCCTTTCTGTGCCTTGAAGTCCAATGTTAATTCTGTGTTAATTTTGACAGTAAAAAGGCAATTGTAATCCCATTTGACAATAGCCTGACCATGGTACCCTTATGGTCAGAAAATAAAATACTATTAATCAATTGATTAAATACTCGTGACTTTGGGATGAAAAATCATATATGATTTGGTGCTTTAATTTGCCCTGTGTTTAAAACAAAAACAAATATCAAAACACAACAATTGTTATGAAAAATTCATTCAAAATTTCAGCTTTAATTTTAGCTTTTGCCGGTTTAGGCCTTGGCGCATCAGCTCAAACAACAACTACCACAACAACTACTTCTACTACAACTACTACCCCGGGCGGTATCCGTTACAGCATTGGTGTTGATGCAGGTATACCTGTAGGTAACTTTAAAGATAACTACAAATGGAACTTAGGCGGTTCGGTACAGGCAGATATCCCGGTTTACAAAAACCAATTATTTGTAACTGTTAATGCGGGTTACAATAACATTTTTGGTAAAAAGAATATTGGTGGTGTTGCTAATGCAGATGTAACTGATTTTCATTTAATACCTGTAAAAGCCGGTTTAAAATTCTTCCCTATCGAAAACTTTTATGTTCAGGGTGAAGCAGGTGCAGCATTTTTGTTAAACAAAAGTGATGTTGGCGCTAATAAATCAACCGCGTTTGTTTATGCTCCGCAAATTGGTGTTCAGTTCCCTGTAAGCAAAAGCAGCTTTATTGATGCCGGTGTACGTTACGAGGCTACTACCAAGTATGCTACTGGCGTTGATGCAAGTAAAGTAAACTTTATTGGCGTACGTGTAGCTTACGGATTTTAATATCGATCCTACTTATACCTATTAAAGAGGGAGGCCAAATTTGGTCTCCCTTTTTTGTTCTCTGACATTTTTTTAACCTGTGAACAACTATTATTAAATAAAACATCCTCAAATTAGCAACATTGTTTGTAACTTAACGGCTTTAATACATTTACCATCACCTGTTATAACTGATATGAAGAAAATCCTCATCATTGATGATGAAGTTAATGTAGGCTTATTGCTATCTAAATTTTTAATACGCAATGGTTTTGATGTAAAGACCGCAACAAGCGGCACAGGCGGAATGGAGGCACTTAAAGAAAGCGAGTACAACCTGGTGCTTTGCGATTTCAGGCTGGAGGATACCGATGGCCGCGAAATGTTGCGTAATATTAAAATACATTATCCAAAAACGGGTGTTATTATTATTACAGGCTACTCGGATATAAAAATGGCTGTCGAGCTCATTAAAATGGGAGCCTATGACTATATCACCAAGCCTTTGTACCCCGACGAGATATTAAATACCATTAATAAAGCCTTTGAAACCCATTACGCATTGGTCGAAGAGTCGGGAAATGCTGTTACGGTAGTTGCTGATAAATCAAAAAGCAAGGAGAACAAAAAGCAGGTTTTTGCAAGTGAGTTTGTTGCAGGTGTCAGCAAAACTTCGAAGGAGCTTTTGCGGCAGATTGAATTGGTTGCACCAACCAATTACAGTGTGATTATTTTGGGCGAAAGCGGTACCGGTAAAGAATCGGTAGCCAAAAGCATCCACCTGAACAGCCCGCGTCATAATCAGCCCTTTATAGCTATGGATTGCGGTTCATTAACAAAGGAGCTTGCCGCAAGTGAGTTTTTTGGTCACGAAAAAGGATCATTTACCGGAGCGCTATATACAAAAATAGGTCACTTTGAAATGGCTAATGGGGGCACTTTGTTTTTGGACGAGGTAGGCAACCTATCCTATGAAATTCAGGCTGCCTTATTGCGTACCGTACAAGAGCGTAAGGTTAAAAGAATAGGCAGTACTAAGGAGATTGATCTTGATGTGCGCATTATTATAGCCACTAATGAGAGTCTGCAGGAGGGCATCCAAAAGGGAAGATTCAGGGAAGATCTGTACCATCGCTTTAATGAGTTTACCATATATATGCCGCCTTTGCGCGAACGTGGTAATGACATCATGCTGCTGGCCGACCATTTTTTAAGAATAGCAAACAATGAATTGGGGCGTAATGTAGATACTTTTTCGCCCGAGGTAATTGATTGTTTTATGAATTACCGCTGGCCGGGAAATATCCGCGAACTGAAGAACGTGATCAGGAGGGCGGCTTTACTTGCCGAGGATAATGAGATCACGATGAAGGCATTGCCTTTGGAGATATCAAATTTTAAAACACCATCGTTTGAGTACTCCCATAATTCTAATTCAATACCACATGATGCGCCGGAAATAAGGGAAAATCGTCATGATTTGAAAAACGCGGCACTTGAAGCAGAATATGAAACCATTATAAGGGTTTTAAGAGAAGTGAACTTTAACAAAACCAAGGCCGCCGAGATATTGAAGATAGACAGGAAAACGCTGTATAACAAAATGAAAGCCATCAACCTTAAATAAAAGATGGATTTACTACAAAATCAGGGGACAGGCGAGGATGAAAACCTGCGCAAGTTAAAGCACGACATAAAAAATCAGCTTTCAAACATTCACCTTGCGCTTGAACAGCTAAAGTATGAACTGCCCGATATCAGCGAGGATTGCATGTTTTATATTGATACTATTTCAACAAGTTCGACCAAAATAAATGACCTGTTAAACGATACTCATTAAATGAAGTACAAAGGATATTCTTTCAAAAACGCCAAAACTTTTTGGCGTTTTTTTGTTTAATATGGAAGAGAATTAAGATATAGGAATCAAGAGATATTGGTTTTGGTGCTTTTTTCTACCCGGATTCCTGACTTTAACCTTTTGATTCTTTAGCTAAGCCTTTAATGTCAATTTTTAATTATAAGCAGCGCAACAACATCATCCTGGCAAGCATCATTATATTGGGGTGCTTTTTGCTTTACGCGCTTAGCGGTTTGTTTAGCAGCATACTTGGCGCCATTGTGTTATACACTATTTTTAGGCCTTTGTATATTAACCTGTCCGATAAAAGGGGCTGGAACGGCTCGCTGGTAGCCCTGCTCATTATTTTCACCTCGCTTATTATTATTGTTATCCCTTTTCTTACGCTAAGCATTATGGTGGTGGGGAAAATATCGAGTATAAATATCAAAGATCTTCCTATTGATCAATGGACTTCAAAAATTGATGCTTTTGCGGGTGCAAACCTCAATCAGCCACACTTTGCCGAAGATACACTTCAAAAACTGGGCAGCATTGGCGCAGGTTTGTTCCCATCCATATTAAGCAGCGCGGCCAGCATTATTATTACATTGCTGGTTTTGTACTTTATTTTGTACTTTATGCTTACACAGATGAGTGAGTTTGAAGCCGGATTGCTCAAATATGCGCCTTTTCGTGAGCAGCACGCGTTAAAATTTGCAGCCGCCCTGCGCGATTCTACCTATTCTAACGTTTTAGGACAAGGAATAATAGCCCTGACACAGGGTGTGCTGCTGGCAAATGGCTTTTTAATATTTGGCATACCCGATCCGGTATTCTGGGGAGTTATAGCTGTATTTATTTCGTTTTTACCGGTTGTGGGCGCGCCAACATTATGTATACCGGCAAGTATAGTTTTATTTGCACAGGGCCATAACTGGCAGGGAGTTTTGTTGCTGGCTTATGGCTTGTTGTTTATTGGCAACGTTGATAATTTTCTAAGAATGATCATTAACAAACGCATAGCCAATACGCATCCTATTATATCTATCGTTGGGGTATTCATTGGAATTCCTCTTTTTGGAATTTTGGGCTTGGTTTTTGGTCCGGTTTTGTTATCTTACTTTTTATTGTTACTGGAGATTTATGAAACCAACCGTTTAGCTGCCGACCGACTGGAAAGGATACGTACAGTGCCAGAAAACTGACAGGTATAATGCTCACTTTTGTAAACACAGTATCAAAAACACAATAAGTAAAAAAACTATTTATACAGAAATTGTATACAAATAATACAATTGATGATATTTGGCAAGGTATTTAGTATTAATCAATCAATGTTCAACTTTAAATTATATTCCAATGAACGATAACACAAAAGTAGTTGTTGCTTTACTTGCAGGCCTGGCGGCAGGAGCAGCTTTAGGTATTTTATTTGCTCCGGATAAAGGGGGCGAAACACGCGATAAACTTACAGAATCATTAAAGAACCTTGGCGACTCTATAAAAGAAACCGCTGCGGCAGAAATTGATAACCTTGTTGGATTAAAAGACAAGGTAGTTGAAAACATTAAATCAAAGATAAGGGGTGCCGAAGAAGAGTACCAGGACGATTTGGAACATGCATAATTTTAAATTGCCCGGATAATTCATTTTGTGTGAATTATCCGGGATTATAAAATTATAAAACAAACAAACACCTATGGAAGCCCAAAAAGAAACACCACCACCATTACCGCCCATTATTGATCAGTTAAAGGAATACGCCGAAACGCGTTTTAAACTTTTAAAATATGAGGCTATAGAGGGGAGTACTTCAATTTTAGCAAGCGTTATTACCGATGTTATTGTTGCAATAAGCATGTTACTGGCTTTTATATTTGCCAGTTTTACACTCGCTTTTTATTTAGGTGATCTGTTTCAATCATTGTGGGAGGGCTTTGGTTGCGTGGCTCTTATTTATTTAATAATTGCCATTATTATAAAGCTTAATAAACGTGCTTTTGAAAAGCCTTTGGCTAACATCTTTATCCAGAAAATATTTAAACGGTAGTCACAATGAGTTATAAAATAAGAAGTATAAACGATTTGCAGGACGAGATTTTCAGGCTGAAAACATTGGAGAGTCAGCAAAGCTTTGCATTAAAGGCACGTTTTAGTAGTCCTTCTGCCATATTTTCATCTGTTCTGTCAATGTTTCCGCGCTCTGTTGATAGTGATGGTGTGCGTAGTTCAGGGCTTTTTCATCCGGATATTATAAACCTTATTTCGCGGTTCGTTATTCCCTTAACCCTAAATAAAACCATTTTTAAAAACTCCAATTTTTTAATTAAAACATTGGTAGGGCTGGTATCACAAAAAGCATCAAACTACGTTAACGAAGATTCGGTTTCGGGCATTTGGGGTACGGTGAAGGGGCTTTTTGAAAAATTCACCAAAAAGAAATCAACGGGCGATTATAAACCCGAACCATACAAAAAACCGGCAACCGGGGCAGTTGTTTAAAGCTATTTTAAACCGCGTTCTGCTCAATTAACATAAAAACCTATTTTTGCACTTTATTTTTAAAATATAAAGTGGGAAAAGATAAGTTAAAACGCTTTGCTGAGATAGATACTTTTAGTAATGTATTACAGTTAGATGCCGGTAAACCTTTTAAGGGACAATGGAATACCGGTTTTTTCAATAACAACAACCCTGTAGTTTTGGAGCTTGCCTGTGGTAAAGGCGAATACACCGTAAACCTGGCCAATTTATTTCCCGATAAAAATTTTATTGGTATTGATTATAAAGGTAACCGCATATGGCGCGGGGCTAAAACAGCTATTGAAGATAGTGTAAACAATGTTGCCTTCCTGAGGATACAAATAGAGAACCTGCTGGATTACTTTGCCGATGGAGAAGTTGATGAAATTTGGATCACCTTCCCCGATCCGCAGCCGCAGTTAAGTCGCGAAAAGAAACGCCTCACATCGCCGCGCTTTTTAGATAAGTATATTGAAATCCTAAAACCATCGGGCTGTGTTAACCTTAAAACGGATAATGACGACCTGCATGCTTATACTGCCGAAAAGATAGAAGAGCTAAAACTGAAACTGCATGCTAAAACCGAAGATCTATATCATTCGGAATATGCAGATGAGGTTTTATCCATTAAAACTTACTACGAGAAAAAATATTTAAAAGATAATAAGAACATTAACTACCTTAAGTTTTCTTTTGCGTAGGTTAATCAATGGAAGATATCAATTTTTTCGATAAAGTTTACCAGGTTGCCCGGCTGATACCTAAAGGACGGGTAACTTCTTATGGTGCTATTGCCTCATACCTGGGCACCAAAGGCTCCTCGCGCGTGGTGGGCTATGCCATGCAGGCGGCTGGCAGGGTTAATCCACCGGTACCGGCGCATAGGGTAGTTAACAGGCAAGGCTTGCTCACCGCTAAATTTCATTTCGGCGGTAGCACCATGCAGGAGATGCTGGAAAGCGAAGGCGTAAAAGTAGTTGACGACCAGGTGCAGGATTTTAAAACGGTGTATTGGGATCCTAATATTGAGCTGGCTTTGTGATTGAGGGTAGGATATAACAATGTTTAAAAAATATCGTTATTCACTCTACAAATCCTACCTAATCATGAAAAAAACTTTTGTCGCATTTATTGTCTTTTTATTTATTCTAAAAGTAGCCGCAGCTCAGAAAGCGGTTTTACATATCACCTTGTTAAATTCTGCTAATCCTGATTGTTCATTGTCCACCAGTGATGCCTTTGATTTTGATTATCTGAAAAAAGGAGATATCGATATTCATTTAGGTAAAGGATATAAATCGTCATATGCTTTCAATTTAACTCAGCCAAGATTTGTTTCCTTTTTCTGTTCAAGAGATTCAACCCGTTCTAATTCGTTGAGATATGTTTTCTTTTTGTCGCCGGGAGATAATCTTTTTTTTAAGGTCGATTTTAGTAAAAATAATAATGGTATTGTTGTTACCGGCAAAGGAGCAAACAACAACCAACCATTAATTGGGAGTTTCAGCGACATCGATTTAATGAAGTATTACGGTGATACAATACCTAATCGGGTTATAGATGTTATCAACCATCAACAATCATTTTATAAAAGTAACGCCGAAAGTTATATTAAACAATTTAAACCCACAGCGGCTTTTATAAAGAACATCAATTATAATGTGCAATATAATGCGGCAAACACTTATTATAATTTTAAAGAAAATAATAAATTCCAGGTACGGGATGCATATACCCGAAATTTTGACAAATGGCAACATGTAAACGATAGCTTGTTTGCAATAATTAAACTTAACAATAACGATGCTTTAATCTCCAATAGTTATACAGGCTTGATTCGCAGTTTTCTAATGCGAGAAAAGGAAAGGCTATGGGGTGAAAGTTTTAAAAATCCCGTAACTTTTTTTAAAGAATGGTATAACTCCGATACAACCGTCGGGCCAAAATTATTTAATGAAGATCAGCAAAACCTTCTGAAAGAAAAGATCATCAATAAACATTTTACAGGAAGGTCGGCCGAATACCTTTACGCGGTATTATTTGATAATGCTATGGGGGATCGAAATCCTAAAAATATAGTCCAGATCTTTGAGCGCTTTAAACAGCGTTACCCACACAGTAAATATGTGGAGTGGTTTAGCCCTTCAATTGATACCGTTAAAAAAAAGCAGCGGCAAAGCCTGACAGCTGATATGGTTTTTGTTACCGATAATGGTATAAGGCTTAATAATTTTGATGAGGTACTTGCAATTACAAAAGGGAAAACCATACTATTAGATATGTGGGGAACCTGGTGCGGACCATGCCGTGGAGAAATTGAAAAAAATAGTGCTGCTATAAAAGCCCATTTTAAAGATAAAGGGTTAAGTTATTTATATGTTGCCAATTTTGATTTACAAAACGAAAAGGAATGGAAAAAACTTATAGCCTACTTTGATTTAAAAGGTACACATATCTTGGCCAACAAAAACCTATCTCAAGATATTATGGCGAAGGTAAAAGGCAACGGTTATCCTACTTATGTAGTGATCAAAAAAGATGGATCGTACGAACAATCAAAAGCCGGTTTCCCCATGAACAGAGATGTATTAATTAAGCAGTTAGAGGATGCTTTGGCTCAGTAATTGGAATAAATAACACTACCTGGTCATCTCTAGCAACTCCATCCGGTTACCAAAGGGATCTATAAAAGCAAAACGTTCACGCCCTGCAATTTGGGGCTCTTCCACAATTTCAATACCGTGATCTTGCAGATGTTTTCGGGCAGCAACAATACTCGTTACCTCAAAAGCGCTATGCCTGATGGTGCGCGGCAATAAGTGTTCAACACCAATATGTAGATCAATATTGCCGATAGCGAACCAATAACCTGCAGAAGTGAATACATCGGGCCTTTCAATCAATTCCAGCCCGATAACGTTGGTGTAAAATAGTTTTGCCTCCTCCAGTTTTTCTGGTGAAACGCAAATGTGAATGTGGTCGGCACGTTTAAAGTTGATCATTGAAAAGAAGATAAATTACCGTTATTGCTGATGATGAGTTGCAAAAAAGTTGGAATTATTACTCATCCTCCGCAAAAGTCAGCACATAATTGTTATTATCCTTGATAGAAAATTCGGTAGCCCCATAAAAAGTAGTTTCCAGTCCTTTAATTACAGGTACAAGCTCTTTTATCCCCTCAAAAAAAGTGCGGATGTTTTTAAGTTTGATATAGAATAGCATGGAGGCTCCATCCTGCCGGCTAATATCGGGCAGTTCCTCACCCAGACTGGCCATGGTTTGAAACATAAACGTAACGTTACCTTTGGCCATCATAGCCCACACCAGGTTGTTGCCGGTTTCGGGCACGGTAACCACCAGTTCGAAACCCAGTAGCTGGTAAAATTTAATGGTTTCGTTAATATCCTTAACAAAAATATTGGGTGATAAACTTTCCATGTTTTCTTTGATTATGCGGTAAAAATTGAAATAAAATTCTTGAGATAAAAATAAAGATTTATAACTTTAAATGCTAAATAAATTAGTAAAATTGTAAGGTAAATGGCTAAAGGTAATGTTATAAATTATTTGAGGCAATCACTAATCCAACAATTTGCTATTGTTAAGGCATTCAATAACTCAATAAATATAAAGTGGGAAAATTAATAGAAGAATTTGACGCCTATCGGTCTAAAATGAACGACAGGATAATGGAGACTGCTAACACCAACATCAAACGCTTTTTCGCGCTTGATACCACCAGTTACGCCGATGGAGCCCTTGATGTAAAAACCAAAGAAATGCTGGGCCTGGTAGCCAGCATGGTGCTACGTTGCGATGACTGTATTAAATATCACCTGGGCAAATGCTTTGAGGCTGGTGTAAAGCACGATGAAATGAACGAGATCTTTATGATTGCCAACCTGGTAGGAGGTTCCATCGTGATACCGCATTACCGCCGGGCAGTGGAGTATTGGGATGAGCTGAATGAGGTTTAGCTGACCGCTGAGTGGTTGCAATTGGTAAATCCGTGATATCTGGATGCATGGCGACGAGTCGACTCACCCCGACATCGCTTCGCTTGTCACCCTTCTCTCCGCTTCGCGCATAGAGGGGCAGAAAAATAAATTTCCTTACCCTCTTTGCACCGTAGGTGAAAGAAGGTCGGCCAGTGCAGCGGAGATCCAATAGTTGTGCGGTGCATGTTTATAATTGTTATCACTTAATCCTAAACTTATGTATAAGTCTAAATCAAGCCGCAAACTGTTTTATGTTGACATGTTTCCTATGGTTAATTTAGCATTAATTATACTGATGTTTTTGCTGGTTTACGGAAAACCGGTTGCACGTTATCCCATCAATATCAATTTACCAGCTGGGTATTCATTTAATACGCGTGATCCGGATTTTGACTTCATAAGTGTTTTGGTTGGACAAAACAAAATTATGCTCGCACTTAAATCTCCTGAAATACGCGAAGATGTTTTAAAACAAATGGCCGAAATATATCATATCCCATTTACCGGGGGAGAAGTAACCAAATTTGGCAAAACCGATGTTATCGGCATGCCCCTGAGTGCATTAAAGCGGTATATTAACAATTATTACAATGTTTCTGACTATTACTCCCAGGTCGGTATTCTGCCGGATTTATCATGTAATGATGAATTATATAATTGGATAAAGTGTGCAGAACGAGCCTCAGTTAAATTACATTACGCAACGTTACCCGTCGAAATTCAAGCTGATGGAGAGACCCCTTACCCGGTTATTAAAAATATTATAAGTGTGTTACAAAAACAACGCATCAATAAATTTACCATAGTATACACATTTTTATGGCAACGATGAATCAACAAACCAACGAAATAACCCGCTGCTCATGGGCCGGGACCGACGAACTTTATATCAAGTATCACGATGAAGAATGGGGTAAGGAAGTTCATGATGACCATATCCTGTTTGAGTTTTTGATCCTTGAATCGGCCCAGGCCGGTTTAAGCTGGATCACCATTTTGCGTAGGAGATATGGCTATAAAAAAGCCTTTGCAGATTTTGATGTGCATAAAGTAGCTGCCTTTACAGATGAGGATGTGGAACGCCTGATGCAGGATGCCGGTATTATCCGCAACCGGCTTAAAATTCTGGCGGCTATCAGCAATGCGAAGCTGTTTATCGGCATTCAACAGGAATTTGGCTCGTTTGATAAATACCTGTACAGTTTTATGCCCGGTGGTAAGCCTATTATAAATCACTTCCACAAAATACCTGCTAGCACAGCCGAATCTGACGCTATTAGCAAAGACATGAAAAAGCGGGGCTTCAAATTCTTTGGTACCACTATTTGCTACGCCCATATGCAGGCAACAGGAATGGTGAATGATCATATTCCGGAGTGTAGCTATAAATTTTAATAGACACGAATTGCACGAACGAGAACGAATTACACTAATTTTAATAGACACTAATGGCACAAATGAGAACGAATTACACGAATTAGTAGTGGAGGTTTTTTGACTTACGCAAATTGATTTGCATCTATTTAATAATGAATTTGATTAAGCGTGATTCTAAAATATCGTATAAATTCGTGTACTTTGCAAAAGCCCATTGCACGCGGGTTTCGTGAAAATTCGAACCTATTCGTGTAATTCGTGAAAAATTAATTATGAAAAAACTATTTCTTTTGGATGGTATGGCCCTTATTTACCGGGCGCATTTTGCTTTGAGTAAAAGTCCGCGGTTTACCTCGGGCGGGATGAATACATCGGCAGTGATGGGGTTTACCAATACCCTGCTGGATGTTTTGAAAAAAGAAAAGCCTACCCACATGGCTGTTGTTTTTGATACCGAAGCACCAACCGAACGCCATACAGATTATGAGCATTATAAAGCACATCGCGAAGCCATGCCCGAGGATCTGTCCAAAGCATTGCCTTATGTGGTTAAACTGATTTTAGGTTTCAATATCCCCGTTATTACATCAGACGGGTATGAGGCAGATGATATCATTGGTACCCTGGCCAAAAAAGCCGAACAAAAAGGTTACCAGGTTTACTGTATGACACCCGATAAGGATTTTGCACAACTGGTATCTGATAATATCCGCATTTACAAACCCGCCCGTATGGGTAACGAAATGGAGATATTGGGCGTTAAGGAAGTGCTGGAGAAATGGGAAATTGAACGTGTTGAACAGGTAATAGATATTTTGGGTTTATGGGGCGATGCGGTAGATAATATTCCTGGTATCCCGGGGATTGGCGAAAAAACCGCGAAGTCGCTTATTAAACAATATGGTTCTATGGAAGAGATCATTGCCCATAGCCATGAGTTAAAAGGGAAGCAGCGCGAAAACGTGGAGCAATTTGCCGAGCAGGGCTTGCTTTCAAAAAAACTGGCTACTATTCTTTTGAATGTACCCGTGGAGTTGGACGAGGAAGGACTGGAGATCTGCGCGCCAAGCAAGGAACTGTTGGAACCACTTTTTGCCGAACTGGAGTTCCGCACACTGGGGAAACGTGTTTTTGGCGATGATTTCAGCATTACCGAAATGAAACCTGCTGGTACGCAAACAGATTTGTTTGGTAACGATGTTGCAACCGGCCGTACTACCATGACCGTTGATATTGAGGATATCCGGGAGGATTTTATTATTGCCTCTAAAAATATAGATAACGTACCGCACGAATACCACCTGGCCGATACCTTTGAAAAACGTGCCAGCTTAATTGCCATGCTTCAACAGCAGGAGTCGTTTTGTTTTGATACCGAAACAACCGGCACCGACGCCAATAATTGTGAATTGGTAGGTCTTTCATTCTCGGTAAAGGCAGGCGAGGCCTGGTACATACCTGTACCTGTTGACCAGGAAGCTGTTAAAAGCATTGTTAAAGAGTTTAAGCCTATATTGGAAAATGAAAAAATCAGTAAAATAGGGCAAAACCTCAAATTTGATATCCTGGTGCTTAAATGGTACGATGTGCAGGTTAAGGGCAAGCTGTTTGATACCATGATGGCGCATTATGTTATAGACCCAGATACCCGCCATGGTATGGATGTTTTGTCAGAAAATTACCTGAACTATAAGCCGGTTTCTATCACTTCGCTCATTGGTGCCAAAGGTAAAAACCAGGGCAACATGCGCGATGTAGAGATAGGAAAAATAAAAGAATATGCGGCCGAAGATGCAGATATTACCCTGCAGTTGAAAGCCGTATTTGAACCTAAATTAAAAGAAGTTGAAAGCGAAAAGCTGATTCATGAAATAGAGCATCCGCTGATATATGTACTGGCTGATATTGAGTACGAAGGCGTAAAAATAGATCATGATACCCTTCGTGAGTTTAGCAAGGAGTTGGAAACGGATGTAGCTAAATTAGAGAAAACGGTTTTTGAGAAAGCAGGAGTAAGGTTCAATATTGCGTCGCCAAAACAATTGGGTGAAGTGCTTTTTGAAAAACTGATGCTTGATCCCAAGGCAAAGAAAACCAAAACCGGTCAGTACCAAACAGGCGAAGATGTATTGCTTTCCCTGGCTGCCAAAAGCGATATTGTAAGGGATATATTAGATTTTCGCCAGCTGCAAAAGCTAAAATCTACTTATGTTGATGCCTTGCCGCTCATGGTAAATCCTAAAACGGGCAGGGTGCATACCTCTTATAACCAGGCTGTAGCTGCAACTGGCAGATTGAGTAGCGTTAATCCTAATCTTCAAAATATCCCTATCCGTACAGAGCGTGGCCGCGAGGTGCGTAAGGCATTTATTCCAAGAGATAACGGGCATAGCATTATATCTGCCGATTATTCGCAGATAGAGTTACGCATTATTGCCGAGATCAGCAAAGATCCCAACATGATGCAGGCCTTTGTTGATAACCTGGATATACACACCGCAACCGCTGCCAATGTTTATGGTATTGCTTTGGATGAAGTAACCAGCGAACAACGCCGTAATGCCAAGGCCGTTAACTTCGGGATCATTTACGGGCAATCGGCATTCGGTTTATCGCAAGGCCTGGGCATTCCGCGTAAGGAAGCTGCCGATATTATTGAGCAATACTTTGCGCAGTTTGTTGGTATTAAGCAATACATGAGTGATACCATGAACTTTGCCCGCGAGAATGGTTATGTATGCACACTGATGGGTAGGCGCAGGTATTTACGGGATATCAATTCGGCCAACGCGACTGTACGTGGCTTCGCCGAGCGAAATGCCATCAACGCGCCCATACAAGGCTCGGCTGCAGATATGATCAAGATAGCCATGATCAATATTCACCGCGAATTTAAAGCACAAAACCTGGAGGCCCGCATGACTATGCAGGTGCATGATGAGTTGGTGTTTGATGTGCCTAATAACGAGATTGAAATAGTGAAGCCTATTATTATGCATAACATGAA
This sequence comes from Mucilaginibacter sp. P2_A4, assembly GCF_056405015.1. Taxonomy (NCBI): domain Bacteria; kingdom Pseudomonadati; phylum Bacteroidota; class Sphingobacteriia; order Sphingobacteriales; family Sphingobacteriaceae; genus Mucilaginibacter; species Mucilaginibacter sp. P2_A4. Next base: position 446,475 of record NZ_JBFUCX010000002.1, read on the forward strand.
AACGGCTATTAAAACTACGGTACCTATTATGGTAGAGATTGGTACAGGCTTGAATTGGTTGGAGGCACATTGATAACGCCGCGATTGTGAGGTATTTGGTCTTTTTGATGGTTATGGTAATTGGTTGTAAACCGGCTGTTAGGCCAGTTGTCTCAATTAACACCAAGCCAGCAGTTGCGCTTAAAAAGAAAATTAATGGTGATGCTTCTAAAGATTATGCAGAAATAGACAAAAAAGACAGCATTCAACTTAAAGTAATGTTGAATGATATGCTCCGTATCGCAAATCAATTAAAAGATAGAAGCGATTACCATAAACAGGTAAATCAATGGAATTATACCTGCGAAACAACAGGAGATATCCGGTTTGGACATCTTTTTGCCAGGGATAAAAGGCACCTGGTAATAAAACGGAATATGGGTACCTGGCTTACCCATATTGATGTTTTCTTGTTGGATAGATCAAATTTTCGTTTAGTTTTAAATACTGTTATAACGGATATGACCATGCTTGGAGATTCTATCCGTGAAATTAATGGAGACCATTTTAAAGACTTTGTTGTGCATTGGTACCCCTCTTCGGGATGTTGCCGGCGAAACATCTACGATGTGTATTTATACCAAAAGGATAAAGGCAATTTTACATCGAAGTATGAATTTATTAATCCAACATTTTCGGCATCTGAAAAAATTATCCGTGGTATAGACTATGGTCAGCCGGGCGAAGGACCGCTTTATAAATATAAATGGAACGGCCTGCATGTTGATACGATAGAATATATTTATCCTGCTGATACCTTACAGAAGGGCCTCCCCAGAGAATATCGTAAAATTGAGGACATTGATTGGTTTATAGATCATTCCATTGGAGAGGTACCAAAAAAACATAAAGCAAAACCGCGTTAGTCGTTCCTTAATTGCATTGTTTAACCTTCAGTCGGAACAATAGCGGCTTTTTTTATTAGCCTCATCCTACCTTAGTGTACCCAAATCATAAAGCGGAGCGGGGCTGAATGCCTCTTTTTCTACCAATATTTCAATATATACATGAAAAGGTTAATAAGATTTTTACAATATCATATCTAAATTTAAAAAACTATATTAATTATTATAGGTTTCTCTTTTGGTAATCTTTCCTTAAATTGAGCCAATAAAACCTAAATGAAAATATTCCATCTGAGTGCCGAATGTTATCCTGTCGCCAAAGTTGGCGGTCTTGCAGATGTTGTTGGTGCACTGCCTAAATACCAAAATATGGCAGGTTTGCAGGCAGCAGTTGTGATGCCTTATTACGACCGCAAGTTTACCCAGGAAAACGAATTTGAGGTAGTTTTTAGTGCCGTTACTTTACTGAATACACGCCGCCTTTATTTTGAAATTTTAAAGGAGAAGACCGATAAACTGGGTTTTGAGCTATTTTTAGTTTACATCCCTGGTCTGCTTGACCGGGAAAATGTGTACAGCTATCCCGACGAAAGGGAGCAGTTTATCGCGTTCCAGCTGGCTTTTTTAGATTGGATCAGCTACTCGCAGCAAACGCCTGATCTTATCCATTGCCATGACCATCATTCTGGCCTGGTCCCATTCCTGCTTTATCACTCCAGGTTATATAAGCGATTGGCAAATGTGCCAACCATTTTTACTATACACAATGGCCAGTATCATGGTGCTTTTGGTTGGGAACAGTTACCCTATCTGCCCGAGATTGATATGACTGCCGCTGGTTTACTTGATTGGGCCGGTGGAATAAACCCCTTGGCAGCCGCTGTAAAATGTAGCTGGCTGTATACCACGGTATCACCAACTTACTTACGCGAGCTCACCATCAATTCAAACGGGTTAGAATACCTTTTTTATATTGAAAGGGCTAAAGGCTATGGTATCATCAACGGTATTGATACAGAGGTTTGGAATCCTCAAACCGACCCAATGGTACCTCATCATTTTAATACCCGGACGCTGGCTAAAGGCAAGCAAGCCAACAAAGAAGCGCTTTGCACCCGCTTTGGCTTAAACCCGGCTAAGCCATTGTTTGTGTTTATTGGCAGATTGGTGATTGAAAAAGGTGCCGATCTGTTGCCTGAAGCCATTGATCGTATACTGGCAGAGTATGGAGATGAAGCTAACTTCTTTATACTTGGCTCTGGCGATAAGGAAATGGAGATAGCATTGCTTGATCTTAAGGACAAATATCCTGGCAGGTGCAATGTGTTTATTGGTTATGATGAGGCATTAGCCCATGTGGTATACGCCGGTGCCGATTTCCTGCTGATGCCATCGCGTGTGGAACCATGTGGACTTAATCAACTATATTCTTTACGCTATGGCACCATGCCAATTGTACGTAGTACAGGCGGGTTGATAGATTCGGTAATTGATTTTGGTGATGAGGGGGGCTACGGTATCCGCTTTAACCAGGTTAGTGTTGATGATATTTACCATGCTATTACGCGTGCCATAACACTTTACCAAAACCCCGCACAATTACAAATATTACGCAAGCGTATGATGGCCCTTGATTTTTCCTGGGACCGTTCGGCCAAAGAATATATAAACCTTTATGAAAGTTTAAACCCTCAGATATGACATCTAAAGTAATCTCAATTGTGCTTGGCGGTGGCCAGGGCAGTCGCTTATCACCACTTACTGCAACACGTTCAAAACCGGCTGTGCCAATTGCCGGTAAGTACCGTTTGGTTGATATTCCAATTTCGAATTGCCTGCACTCGGGTATTACGCGTATTTATGTATTAACGCAGTTTAACTCTGCATCTTTAAACAAGCACATCAAAAACACCTATCACTTTAGCAGTTTCAGTGATGCTTTTGTTGATATTTTGGCTGCCGAGCAAACACCATCAAGCGTGGCCTGGTTCCAGGGTACGGCCGATGCGGTAAGGCAAAGCCTCCACCATTTGGCGGTGCACGAGTTTGAGTATGTACTGATCCTATCAGGCGACCAATTATACCAGATGGATTTTGAGGATATGATCAACAAGCACATCGAATCCGGCGCCGAGATCTCTATCGCTACCATTCCTGTTGATGCAGCTGATGTACCGGGCTTTGGTATTTTAAAAGCTGATGAGCATAGCATGGTTACTGCTTTTGTTGAAAAACCAAAATCAAACTTTGAGAGCTGGGCATCTGAGGTAAGTGATGAAATGCAGGCTGAAGGCAGGGTTTACCTGGCATCTATGGGTATTTACATTTTCAACCGCAAATTGCTGTATGATTTGTTGGAAGGGAATGATCGTACCGACTTTGGTAAAGAGATTATCCCGCAGTCAATAGTTGAGCATAAAGTATTGAGCTATCAATATGAAGGTTACTGGACAGATATTGGTACCATTCCATCGTTTTTTGACGCTAACCTGGGTTTAACGGATGAGATTCCTAAATTTAATCTTTTTGGCGAAAATCATATCTATACCCGGGCGCGCATGCTGCCGCCATCAAAAGTATCAGGCACAACATTGAACAAATCTATTGTTGCTGATGGCTGCATTATCAGCGCTAAAGAAATTACGCGATCGATTATAGGGATTCGTACCCGTATTGGAGTTGATACCGAAATTGAAAACTGCTATGTAATGGGTTGCGATAGCTACCAAACATTAGAGCAGATTGCCGAACTGAAACTAAGTGCATCGCCAATTATGGGTATAGGCGATAGGTGTAAGATTAAAAATGCCATCATTGATAAAAACACCTATATCGGCGACGACGTGGTTATCAACTGTGGCGAAAAGCTGGAAGACGGCGATTACGGCACCCACACGGTACAGGATGGTATTGTAGTTGTTAAAAAGCGAGCCATTATTCCAAACGGCACCGTTATTTAATAATAAATTAAGTAAAAACAATCAATGGTTAATTTGTTATAGATATATTAAAACTATAAAACAATTAACTATGAAAAAGGCACTTTGTATGATTGCTTTAGCAGCAATCTCTTTCGGAAGCGTTTTTGCGCATGGGGTACCCGTAAAATCTTCAAATGGTATTATGCAAACAGATACTACCAAGAAAAAAATGAAAAAGAAGATGAAAAAGGATACAACAATGAAAAAGGACACCATGAAAATGAAGAAGTAACCTTCATGTAACCAAAAAGCCTCCTGATCATCAGGAGGCTTTTTGGTTTATATCCGGGTCATCCTGAACTTGTTTCAGGATCTCACAGGACAAGTAGCCAACATGGTGTATACCATGCGCGTGGGGTGCCGAAACAAGTTCGGCAAGACTATTCAGAAGCTACAAATCAATCGTTTCGCCAATTGCAGGTAACTTTAAATTCAGGCCTGCTTTGATGAACTTTTCTCTTACTTCGTCTTTATCAATCCTGATAACTTCAAACGAATCATAATGTATGCCAATGATGTTTTTACAATTGATGAAAGCGCTGGCTTTTATGGCATCATCTGCACCCATGGTATAGTTATCGCCAATTGGCAAATATGCCCAGTTGAGGTTCTCGTCTGCCAGCAGTTTCATATCATAAGTAAGGGCCGTATCGCCGGCAAAGTATATCTTTTTACCTTCAACCGATAACAGGAAACCAGCTGGATTGCCACCCGGTGAGCCATCGTGCATGGTACTGGAGTGTACGGCATTCACCATTTTTACCCTGCCAAAATCAAAATTAAAGCCGCCGCCAATGTTCATTCCATGTACATTATCAACACCTTTGCTGTTAAGCCAGTCGGCAATTTCAGCAATACATATTACTTTGGCGCCGCTATTTTTCTGAATCTCAAACAGGTCGGCAATATGATCGCCATGGCCATGAGATATCAAAATGTAATCTGGTTTTAAGCTATTGATGTCAATATCCTTTGCCAGTGGGTTATGTGTTATAAATGGATCAAACAATAGTTTTTTGCCATTGCTCAATTCTATTTCGACTGTCGATTGGCCGTAATAGGTAGTTTTCATAGTAAAATGATATTTGTTTTCAGTTATCTTAAACCGTTGTTCCCTTAAAAGGGTATTGAACTATTTACCAAATAAGCTGCCCAGGCCGCCCATACCGCCAAACATATCTTTGGTCATGGCAGCCATTTCGGCCTGGCTTATATTATCGGCCTGTTCCATGGCTTTATTAAAGGCTACAACCAATAGCTCTTCCAGTTCTTCTTTATCAGCATCAGCCAAAAAAGCACTATCAATATTTACCGATTGTACCACTTTATTAGCATTGGCTGTAACTGTAATTTTACCACCTTCGGCAGTACCCGATACGCTGATAGCATCCAGGCGTTTTTTTGATTCGCCAGCCTTTTGCTGGGCTTCCATTATTTTATCAAACATAATTTTATTAGATGTGCAAATATGCGGATGTGCAGATTACAGATGTGCAAATATGCAGATGAGTAACTGCTTAAATGAATTGACACTTAAATTTTACAATTTCAAAACCAAATAGTTTTAAGTCGATTCCAACCACGAATCACGAATCACGAACCACGAACCACGAATTAATCGTCACTGGTATCACCATTGCCGTTGTAGGCGCTTTTTCTTACTACAGGCATACCGGCAGCTCTAAAAAGATCGTCGAGTTTAAGCAGGCTTCCGTTGGCTAAATTAGACAACAACACAACAGTGATATCGTTTTTCATATCGCGCAGGTAAATGTGCCTGAAACCATGCCACCAGCCGGTATGGTAAATAACCTCCTGGCCCGGTGCGGTAAAGGTACGCCAGCCATAACCATAGCTAAAGTGGCCATGCAGCATAGGATTGCGCGGCACATAAGCCGAATCAAGCGTAGCCTGTTTTAATAACAGTCCGGCGCGCAAAGCGCGGTCAAATAAAAACAGGTCGCCCACGGTGCTGTAAATGCCCTTATCGCCCACAGGGCCATCCAAAAAGTTTTGTGCCACAGAATATTTCCACTGACCGCGATCATGCCCTACAACGTGAACCGGGATTTTGTCATATACCGCTTTGGAGTATACATTGGTATGCGCCATACTTGCAGGTTTAAATACATTATCCTTCATGAACTGCGTGTAGGATTCTCCGCTCACTTTTTCGATAATGGAACCCAATACCATAAAATTGGAATTGTTGTAAAGGAATCTTTTGTTGGGTACGTTAAAAGGTCGCGGTTTATATTCCGCAATCATTTTCATGGCGTCAGCATTTGAAATTCCTTTCCTTTGGTTAAGATGCTGGCTGCGGTATATATCATCAATAAAATATACATAGTTCATCATGCCGGAACGGTGCGTAAGCAACAGGCGGATGGTTACCCCATCATAAGGGAAATCCGGAAAAAACTTTTTTACATCATCATCCAATTTAAGCTTGCCGCGCTCCATCAGCATCAGTATACCGGTAGATGTCATGGTTTTGGTAACCGAGGCCAGTTCAAACTGGTAACTTAGCTTCAGGCTGTCGCGGTGCAGGTAATCGGCCCAGCCAATGGCGTTTTCATAAACTATTTTACCTTTTTTTGCAACCAGCACATTGCCGTTGAACCCACGGGTACGGTGCAGTTCCTGCATTACCGCGTCTATCTTTTTATCCCCCTGTTTGGGGTTGTAGGCCATCAGTGCCGTGGTATCTAAAGGTTTGCCGGGAAGGGGGGCAGCAGCTTGGTTTTTATCTTTATTTTTTGATGAACAGGCTGTTAAAATCAGCAGGGTGGCGGTAAACAAAAAGGCGCTCTTATACAATAACTTCATAGGTAAATTTCTCACTCTTAAACGAAAGCGAAAATTAGAAATTATACAGCAGGTATCGATTAAAGTTTTTATTTTTTTCTTTTAGTTAAATCTCTTTGTATGTTTAAGTATGAATTTGATTAAAACCAGTTGCCTGTTGATAGCGATTTTATTGTTTTCTGCTGTTGCTTACACGCAGGAAAGCGACGTTGCTGCCTTAATAAAGCAAGGTATCCAACTAAATAACGATCATAATTATGCGGGCGCGATAGAAAAATATAAGCAAGCTTTGGCAGCCGATCCAGAAAACGCGCAAGCGAATTACCAGATGGCTTTTAGTTTAAATGCATCGGGTAAAGGAATGGAAGGGGTGCCATATTTAAACAAGGTAATTAAAACCAATTCCAACTTTACCGGACCGGCTTATGAATTGCTGGGCGGTATTTATGATAGCAGCCACCAGCCGCAGCAGGCAATTGATGCCTACAAGGAAGGGCTGAAAATAAAGCCGGATTACCAGCCACTGTATTTTAACCTTGGGATAGCCTATTTCCGCGCCAAACAATATCCCGAAGCAGAGCAGGCCGCTATGGAAGCTATTAAACTCGATCCTAAACATGCCAACAGTCAGCGCTTGTATGGCCTGGTTACTTTTCATCAAAACAAAAGGGCGGCGGCCCTAATGGGATTGTGCAGCTTTTTGTTGCTGGAACCCGATGGCCCAAGAAGTGACGAAGCCTATACCAATATGCAAAGCATTTTAAAAGGCGGTACCTTAAAAACAGAAGACGCTAAAGCGGAAGCATCAACCGCTGCATTGAACAGAACATTAAATGCGGCCATAGCAAAGGCAAAACCCGGCTCAACCGCTGCCGAATTATTGGAGAACCAGTTGCAAGCCGTTTTTGAGGCTGTTGGCCAGCTGGCCGAAAAGCAAACAGGTAACGATTTTTTCAGGCATTACTACGCTAACTTCTTTTATCAGCTGAGTAAAACCAATAACATGCAGGCATTTGCCAGGCTGATGGGCTTAAGCGCCAATAAAGAGGCAGGCAAACAATGGCTGCAGCAAAATGAGGATAAGCGCAAGGCGCTGGAGGCCTGGGTTGCCGGCGTGGAAAGAAAGTTTTGAAAAAGAAAGAAATTTTAGACTTACGAGGATAATATCGCAAGTCTAAAATCTCATTTTAAATAATATCAATGAGCCCAGGTAAAGCCAGTTACATCGAATTCCATTTCCTTACTTCCACTTTCATAAAATTCTGCTTGGATAATTATTTTTTTTGCTGTTTTTAGCTTTTTGATCAATTTGTTGGTCGAATTTATAAAAATGACGTTGGTGCTTCCATCAGATGAAGATGAACAGTTAAATGTGGTTGGCTGTTCGCTATCAAATTTGATTTTAACTTCTGTACCTTCAACATCAGTTATGAATTGCCCTTTACTTACTTGCAAAATAGCCTCATTTCCGGTGCTTGTTTTTCTTATGTTTAAGGATGCCGTTGAGCCTCCATCATAAGGAAATGGAAAATCTAATAATTCATTTGCATCTATTGATGCATAGTAATTTGTTTTATTGGTCATTTTATCCTCTTTTTCTGAGTATTCCCATTTTGGCTTTTCGGAGTCTTGAGATTCAGTGACAGAAGAATCTGATTTGCTTTCCAATTTTTTTGATGTTGATGTGTCAGTTTTAGTTGAATCGGAATTTGATGAAATTGCTTTATCATTTGAGTCGCATGAGAAAGCAAACAGAATAAGAGCTAAAAAAGTAAATTTTTTCATAATTATGATTTGGTTTTTTTGCCTAAAATAAAAAATATAAACATATGTTATGCTAAAAAAAATAGTATTTTTTATTTTTAATGGAAATATATTGTATATAATATATAAGCTGCTTTAAGGCAATATGTTAAACTTTAAGCTGAGTGCATTCAATCTGCATAGCGTCTACTGCTCAATTCCGTCCCCTCTGGATTCTCCTTTGGCGTTACCCCACAAATATGCAAAATCACATAATCCATCAAAATAGAGGTATTTGCTATTTTCAACCTGGACGAAAGAATTAATTTTGATGTCACCATAACCTATCAGATGAGATCCTTCTTTATTTCCATATTAGTATTGCTTAGTTTAAATTCAGCGGCGCAGAAAAACACCCCTCCAAAGGTAACGCGTGGTAATACAGACGACTTTGCCATTCCTCAACTAAATATCCCCCAAAACAAAGTATTTGAAATTACTACGCACAGTAAGGATGAGGGTACTTACGGGCGGGAAGAAATTTACACGTACGCATTTAAATCGTTAGGTAAAAACAGGGAAGGTAACAACGTATTGGAGGGTAAAATTGTGCGTGCTTATATATACGATGTTAGAAGCGGAACCACCTTGCTCAATACCGACTCTATCCGTAACACTGGCTTTTTATCAACAATAATATGGTTGCCGCTGGCGATGCTAAATAAGCCCTTTACGGTGGTTGTGAGCCAAAAAGGGGAAATGATAGGGTTAAATGGTATACAACAAACTTTGCAGGAAATCATATCCCGTTGGCATATTAGCGATCTTTCTTCTAAATATATTTTGAATGATGGCAAACGTGTTTTTTCGCAAGCCATAGCCAATCTGTTCTTTAATCAGCATGGTTCAACAGCTGATACTGCTGTAACTGATTACCCTTTTGATAAGGGTAACAGTGCCCCATTTAAGATAACAGGTAAAAGCAAGGGAACTGTTACCGTACAATCTATATATAATTCAGACGGTAATGAGAGTGGCCGTAAATATATTTTAGATACACGTACGGGCTTAATTAAAAGCGGCGTTAAAACGCAGGATATCCGGTTTAAAACAAGTCCGCAGCCCGGTTACGCTGCAAATACTGTAATTAAACTTAAAACAATGGTAACGCTAACCTCAGCGCGTTTGCATCCATTGCCCGATACCGCCTGGGTAAATATGGCGGCTGGATTAAGCAACTATAGTAACTGTTTTACAAAGGGCATTGGTTTTGATAAGATCAAGATCCGGGATTTTATAAACTCGCCAGATCCGCGCTTTTTAAACGATAGATACTACATTTCAGCAAGATTGCGCCTTGCACGGAAATTGCAAAGTGACGATACCTACGATGGTACCTATGATAGTTTGTTACTATCGGCACCTAATAGATATATAGCAAATGACGAGATTAACCTGTGGAATAAATTAAATTTAGCGTTGAGTATGCAAGGTGCTGCTGAAGCTTATGAGGTAAGTAAATACGCCTATAAAATAGGAACAACATTTGACGACTGGTTACAATCCAATTTTTCAACAGATGTAAAAAATAATAATGGCGAAGCATCAATAAAGAAAAATTACGAATTACTGGCGTTGTTCAAGACCAATGAGGATCCCAAATACATTAGAAAGACCACTCCCTTATACTTGTGGGCCATGGCCGAAAAGCGAAAAAGCGATTCGTCTTTTGTAATTGAAACCGCCAAAGTATTTAAAAACATGGACGATCAAGATATGCTTGCAGGCAATGGTGGCCGCTATGCTTTATTGGTTTACCGAATGTTGATAGACACTAAACAACAGGTGCAAGCCAAAGACCTGTTAGTAGCGACTATAACGAAATTGGAAAGATTTACGGCTGATACATTGAACGAAAGAAGGTATGCCGATAAAAATTTACTTGCCGGAGCCTGGTATTTTAAATATCTCGCCGAAGAAGCTGCTGCCGATCCAAATGCCACACAGTCTTTGGCCCAGGCAGTTAAGTATTCGCCTGTAGAACAAAAAGAAAAAGTACATATCAGTACTATAGATCGTGGGTTTTTAAACACCAAAGAAAGCTATCGTGAATTGTTTTTTGAGCGACTGCTCAGTTCTGGTAACGAAGCGGCAGCCCTCAAAATGTTTGCAGAGCATGTAACGGCAATGCCCGAAAGCATAGAGGAAATGAAGGGATTATTCGCAAAAAAATTCCCGGGTAAAGATTTTAAGGTTTTTTTTAATACAGAGATTATAGGTTTATGGCCAGTGGCCCCAGCCTTTATGGTAAAAGGTATAGACGGCAAACAACATAACCTGGCCCAATACAAAGACAAGTGGCTGTTGATAGATTTTTGGGGCACATGGTGTAGCCCATGCCGGGCAGAAATGCCTGTGGTAAATAATTTTAGTACAGAGGTAACTGCCGGAAAATATCAAAACGTTAACTTTTTAAGTATTGCATGCAGTGATACAGAAGCAAGGGTAAAGGCATATCTGAAGGATAGTAAATTCATGATGCCGACGGCTTTATCTGATGGCGCTGTTGAGCGCAATTATAAAATTTTACATTACCCTACAAAGGTAATTATTGCGCCAAACGGCAGAATGATAACAATGGAAAGTAAAGACTGGGAAACCGTAATAAAAAACTTTAGCCAACTGTAAAAAAGCGTCCTGTCTCGGCAAATGTCTCCCTTAAAAAGAACCCCGAGGCCGCATGCTAAATATAAGTCTATACATGTCCGATCTTCATGTTCCCTCAAGGCCATCTTTTAGAGAAGCCCTGAAGGAACGAGAAAGCTTTTGCCAGGAAAGCTGGTTATAAATTATTTTAATTACTCAACTTTAAAACCCACATATGCATAGCAGGTATGGTTGCTTTTTTGGTGGTGTTTAACAAGTCGCCGGTTATTACATTTTGTGCTTTGGTAAAGCCAGCTATTCTTTCTGTGTATTTACCAAAATCAACGGTGCTTTCTTTTTTTGCAGTGTTCATAATACACATTATCGTTTGTTTGGCATCATATCTGAAATATACATATAGTCCGTTAACAGGTATATAATGCATCATTTTTCCGGTTTTTAATGCTGAGGAGGTTTTCCGGAAAGTGCCCAATTTTTTAACAATTTTTTGAACAGCGAGTTCATCGGCTGTAAGACCTTCGCCGGTAAAGGCATTTTTTTTATCCACTGCCCATCCGCCAGGAAAATCAGCTCTTACCAAACCATCGGGATTTGTAAAGCCTTTTAAAAGCACCTCCGATCCATAATATAGCTGCGGAACACCCCTACAGGTTAATAACCATTCATAGCCAATCTTTTGTTTTTCTACATCTTCGCCTACAACCGAAAAAAAGCGGGGCTCATCGTGGTTATCCAACAAAAGCACATTGTGGGTTGCATCTTTATTCAAAAAATCGCTGCTCAAGGTATAATATAATTTATTAACGCCATCCGTCCAGTCAAATGGTTGCATCAACGCGGGTATAATGCCAAAATACAGGCATTGAAAATCTACCGAACCCTGTAAATTGCTTTTGAAAGGTAAACTAAAATTGTTCTGGTTAAAATACGATTGATTGGCTACGCCAAATACCCGTGTTTCGCCAAATAAAGTAAGCTTAGGGAATTCGTCCATAATGGCCTGGTTACACCGGTTAGCAAAATTCATGTCGTTGTAGGTATAGGTATCTATTCTTATACCATCAATTCCAAATTTTTGCACATACCAGATGATATTTTGGATCATATAGTTGGCCATAAATGGGTTGGATTGATTAACATCCGGCATTTCGGCGGTAAACCAGCCATCGGTCATTTTCTTTTTATCTGATGGCGCCGCGTATGGATCAAACTGGGTTTGTTCCCTGTAATTAGTCTGGGTAAATTGCGACCAGCGGTGCATCCAGTCTTGCGCCGGCGGATCCTGCTCCAAAAAATGGTAGAGACCGGTATGATTGTATACAACATCCATGATCAGTTTCATCCCATTTTTATGCAGCGTATTACTTAATTGCGTATAAAGAGCGTCGCTCCCATATCGGGGATCAATTTTATAATGATCGGTAATGGCATAGCCGTGCTCGGTACGGTTGGGCATGTCATTTTCCATAACCGGTGTAAGCCATAAAGCAGTTACGCCAAGGCTTTTAAAATAGTCGATATGATTTAATATGCCCTGAAAGTCGCCGCCATGTCTTAAGTACATCGAATCACGATTCAGTGATTGGTCCCTCATTCCGGTTATTCTATCGTTTTTTGTATCGCCATTACTAAACCGGTCTGTTAACAGCAGATCTATAAAATCGCCCGAAGTTACGCCCTGCGCATAACTACTGCCGTTGCCCAGCGGTTTTGCCAATAAAGGCCATGGTATTACCGAAGAATTAGCCCCATCTCCAAAAACGATTTTTACTGATCCCGGCTTTGCGGCGGGGCTGATAACGATATCAACGGCCGTATATTTTAAGTTGGGGAAATGGTGAGTTTGGAGTACGGTAATACCCGGGTAATTGATTTTAATTTTTTGCTGAGACAGAGCTTTGTTTTCGCTTCTGATTAATAATTGAACATGGTTCATTTTCATGCCAACCCACCAATTGGTAGGATAGACGTTGGTTTGCTGCCCGTACAGATTTAAATATCCAAGTACGGTAATAAATAATAAGGTTAAAAGATTCTTCTTCATGATCATTTAAATGGAGTTGATTAATTGGAGGCAGCAAAGTAAATGTTGACTTACGTATAGCAAATTTTTGATGCAGACAGCAAAAAAAGGAGGGTGAATGACGTATGGATCGGTTACCTTTCAAGTAAATGCGTATTACTTTTATGGCGGCCTCGCTAATTTTATTACTTTTAAAACGTGCCGGATTTGATCGCTAACAGAAAGTTGAAGAAAATTGAATTGTATATCCTATACTGGATATGCTACTTGCTGTTATTTACCATACTGCAGGGGCTTACAGAGGGAGATTTTTTGACGGTTTTTAGAAACGAGTTTTTTAGTTTAATCCCCAAAGTATTTTTTGTTGCCATAGTTGTTGAAGCTTTAATGGCAGATTTGCTTTTCCATCAAAAAATTGTCCGCTTTATAGCGGTGTATGTTTTATTGATGGCGGCGTTCGCGCTGATGTTACGCCTGATAGATAATTATATTATACTGAAATATTTTTTAACCAGCTGGACAAAAGAACCGATACTAAGTGTTGCTCCGTTTTTATATAATTGTGTTAAGCTTCAATTTGTGCTCACAATTCCTTTTTGTATAAAACTATATCAGCTTTTAAATTTGGAAAAGGTGCGGGCATTGGAAAATGAGGCAGAAAAAAATATAGAGGAGAAGAATTTATTAATGGCCTCCAACAGTGGCGACACGTTCCTGTCTGTTAAATGCGAACGGCGAATGGTAAAGATGAATTTTAACGATATATGCTATGCTGAAGCACAAGGCAATTATCTCGTTATCTTCACGATGAACGAAACTTATAAAACCTATTTATCAATTTCGGATCTGCAGAGCAAACTGCCTGGGGTATTGTTTGCGAGGGTACACCGGTCGTTTATTGTTGCTTTGAATAAGATAGAAAGTCATAACAATAGTGAGATAATTATAGGCGATAAAAAAATTCCAATCGGAAGGTCATATATTTCTAAGGTTCGGGAGATATTGCCGTAATGGGTGTGTTTGTAAATTAGATTTTCTTTAAGGCCGAACCTTTGTGAGCAGCAATGTGATCGCTTTTATCACTTTTAATTTCGTATTGCGGCGTTTCCGGGCTGCAATGATGGATATAACCTTTATAGTTAAAATCAGAAGTGTGTATTTTAATAATTTTACCGGTTACGTAACCTGCCTCAGAATTCCATTTTACGTGATCCCCTATTTTAAACCTATCTGCCATATTGTTATGATTTCTGTTTATTAATCAATTAGCTATATCTATATGCCTTGAACTCAATAACAATGCAAAAAAACTATTCAATTGAGTATCAAAACTTAAAGAAATAAATAGTGTTGCCTGTTTATAATATCCATATTTGAGGACCTCAGAATATAATGATAGACTACCTTTTGAGGCCGGATATAATAAGCGGACTAAATTCAGTCTTTACTGTATAACGTTTAAAACCACACATTCTTACAACTTTACGCCATACTGTATAGCTTAAGGTAAGTGTTTATTACTTAATAAATAACAGGCAACAATGTTTACAAACTTTAACGAAGCTGAGCGGGCAATCCGTTTTCCCGACGACAGGCGAATGTTTATTGGCATCAATCCCTATGCGCTTGTTATTATTTTTTTCTTTTTGTTTTTAACTATCGGTCTGGCTTGGTTGCAATTTTTGGTATTTGGTTTGCCACCCGATCCTTCCATAGTTATGCCTGCAATTACCCCGGCAGATCCTGTTGGTTTTCCAGGATGGCTTCGTCTTAGCCATTGGATTAATTTCTTCTTTTTGGCGCTTATTATCAGGAGCGGACTTTCCATACTGGCTGATCATCCCCGCCTGTACTGGAATCGTGGCTGTTCGCCCAGTTCAGAGTGGATCCGTTTTACTCCTGTAAAGGTGCCGGCTGATCGGGTTTATACAGCCAAAGAAGATAGCAGGTATTTAAATCCTGTAGCCGGACTGCCTGGTTACCGCCATTCTGTAGGAATTGCCCGGTCATGGCATTTTATAACCGTGCCTTTTTTTCTGTTTAATGGTGCGGGATGTATTGTGCTAATGTTTTTTACCAATCAATGGAAACGGTTAATTCCTACATCGTGGCAGGTATTGCCTGATGCCTGGAATGTTTTTGTACACTACGCAACCTTTCATATGCCCATTGAGCCAAATGGTTTTTATCATTTTAATGCCTTGCAACAGATTTCTTACTTCGGCGTAGTTTTTATTTTAGCTCCCATTGCGATGCTTAGCGGGATGTCAATGTCTCCCGCTATAGAAAATCGTTTCCATTGGATTCCAAAACTATTTGGTAACAGGCAGGGCGCACGCTCGGTTCATTTTTTGGTGATGCTGGCTTTTGTTGCCTTTACCATCATTCATGTAGCAATGGTTGCAGCAACAGGATTTACACGCAATATGAACCACATAACCGTGAATACAGATGCACCCATGAGCCATACAGGATTATACGTTGGGCTTGGTATTGTTTTATTCACTGTGGCTTTTGGTTTCCTGGCACATTGGATATCCTGGCAAAGGCCCCGTTCGTTACAAAAAACGGAAGCGGCTATCAACGGTACTTTATGGCTTAACACGATCAATAAATTCAAGCCTAAAGTTTATTATAAACAAAAGGATATATCACCTTACTTCTGGGTAAACGGCAAGATGCCCGAATCTGATGAATGGCTCAAGCTGGCAGCAAATGATTTTAAAGATTTTAAGCTCAAGATAGGCGGCCTGGTTGAAAACCCGGTTGAGCTATCGCTCGAAGATTTGAAACAAATGAATTTGGAGCAAAACATAACGATGCACCATTGCATCCAGGGCTGGTCTGGAATTGCTGAATGGGGCGGCTTCCCCTTAAACTGCTCATAGATATGGTAAAGCCTTATCCTGCTGCAACAATTGCGGTGTTTTATTCTTTTGGTGAAGGCATTTATGGAGGAACCTATTATGATACGCATAGCCTGGATAATTGTCTTAAACCAGAATCTATCCTTGCATGGGAAATGAATTACCACACGCTTCCCGAAAAACATGGAGCGCCTTTAAGGCTCAGAATAGAAAATCAATTGGGTTATAAAATGGTAAAATGGATCAGTAAAATAGAATTTTTAGATACCCATAAGCATATAGGAAAAGGATATGGCGGCAAAAATGAAGACGATGAATATTTTGACTTGCTGGCAAATACTTAGTGGCTATTTAAATTTGATTTAGTAGCTTTTTTATACTTCGAATGAAGCACATATCCACGCGTCGATTGCGAGGCACGAAGCAATCCCCAATAAGCAGGTGCGCTTGCAATTTCGCCCTGTGTAGTTGGGGATTGCTTCGTCGTTCCTCCTCGCAATGACGTTTTTTTATATTGATGGGTCAGTACCTTATAATGACGGTAGGTTTATTTATTTTTAAACAGCCTCTTGAGACACAGCATGAATTTTGACGAAATCTTTTAGAGATAATATACTTCCATCCATCACAAAAAGATTACCATTTCCCATTCCCTTACATCATATAAAAGCATAACTTTGCCCCTGCAAAATTTAATGCTATGAGTTTCAGAACCGAACACGATACCATGGGCGAGGTACAGGTACCTGCCGATAAATACTGGGGAGCACAAACAGAAAGATCACGCAACAACTTTAAAATTGGTCCGGAGGCATCTATGCCTAAAGAGATCATTGAAGCCTTTGCTTACCTGAAAAAAGCTGCCGCTTATACCAATACTGATCTTGGCGTACTATCTGCCGAAAAACGCGACCTGATAGCCCAGGTTTGCGATGAGATTCTGACCGGTGCATTATCATCAGAGTTTCCGCTGGTGATCTGGCAAACAGGCTCGGGCACACAATCAAACATGAACGTGAACGAGGTGGTGGCTAATAGGTCGCACGTTTTACAGGGCAACAAATTGGGCGAGGGCAAAACCTTTATCCACCCTAATGATGACGTGAACAAATCACAATCATCAAACGACACCTACCCAACTGCCATGCACATTGCTGCTTACAAGATCCTGGTAGATGTAACTATCCCCGGTGTTGAAAAACTGCGCGATACTTTGCAGGCTAAAGTTGAAGCTTTTAAATCGGTAGTGAAAATTGGCAGAACCCATTTAATGGATGCTACACCACTTACCCTGGGCCAGGAGTTTTCTGGTTACGTATCTCAACTAAATCATGGCTTAAAAGCGCTGCGCAATACATTAGATCACCTTTCTGAGCTTGCCCTTGGTGGTACTGCTGTAGGTACAGGTATCAATACCCCTAAAGGTTATGATGTTAAGGTAGCCGAATATATTGCCCAATTTACGGGCCTGCCATTTATTACGGCAGAAAACAAATTTGAAGCTTTAGCCGCCCACGATGCCATTGTGGAAAGCCATGGTGCTTTAAAACAAATCGCGGTATCATTAATGAAGATAGCTAACGACATCAGGATGCTGGCTTCTGGTCCGCGTTCTGGTATTGGCGAAATCCATATCCCCGATAACGAACCGGGATCGTCCATTATGCCGGGCAAGGTTAACCCAACCCAAAACGAAGCCGTTACCATGGTAGCAGCACAGGTAATGGGTAACGATGTAACCATCTCTATCGGCGGATCAAACGGGCATTACGAGCTGAACGTATTTAAACCGGTTATGGCTGCCAACTTCCTGCAATCGGCAAGATTGATAGGCGATGCATGTGTATCTTTCAATGACCATTGCGCGGTTGGTATCGAACCAAACTACGCCGGTATTAAAAAACACCTTGAAAATTCATTGATGCTGGTAACCGCGCTTAATCCGCATATCGGTTATGAAAACGCGGCTAAAATTGCCAAAACAGCTTTAAAGGAAAATAAATCGCTACGCGAAGCCGCCATTGGTTTAGGATTGTTAACCAACGAACAGTTTGACCAATGGGTGATACCCGAAAATATGATAGGTTCTTTATAAGAAGAGCCTCACCCAGCCCTCTTCCAAAGGAGAGGGCTTTTGATTTACTGCTTTTGAACAGCAATTGTATGCCAAACCCTCTGAACGATTTTCTTTCAGCGCCCTCAATGAAAAAGACTTTCAGCAAAAGACTCTATAGCCTTTTGTCTTTTACCTTTCACCCTAAAAAAGCCTTTTATCTTTTGCCTTTCGCTTTTTACCTCAGTGCCTGCACCATGAACCCCAATTTACAAAAAACGGGTGTTAAATATTTGCAGGGCGAATGGCGGCAGGATTCGGTTCCGGCGCAAAAACGACTGGTAACTTATTCATTGTACGACCTGAAATTTAGCTGCGATTCTTTTTTAATGAAGATAAGCACCGTGAGCAAGGTAAATTATGGAGCTGATACCTGCATGAACAGCGGCCATTGGGCCGAGTACATTCGCGGTACCTATGTGCAAAAGCAGGATACCCTGCACCTTAAAGGTCAGTTTTGCAATGCCGATGGCAGTTATAAAGATGAGAAAAGCTGTTTCCGCTATGGCGATTACGAAGAGTTTTTTAGGGTGAAACAAAAGGCCGATTCTTTAATTGAATTTACAAGTACATCAAACGTAATACCCATTAATGCGCGTTTAATTAAAAGAACAAGCTGCATCCCAAAACCACTATGAAAATGAGCACTAACTTTTTCAAAAAGATCATTCTTTTTGTAGCTGTATGCTACATCCCATTGCAAAGCATGGCATGGGGAACCAACGGGCACCGCATTTGCGGCCAAATAGCTGATAGCTATTTAACTCCAAAAGCACGCTTAGCTATCCAGGCTATTTTAGGCAATGAGTCTATTGCTATTACCAGCAACTGGGCCGATTTTATTAAATCGGATCCGGCTTACAGTTACCTGTACAACTGGCATTTTATTGATATGGATAAGGCTTACACTTATCCCGAGCTGCAAGTTTATTTAAAGGCAGATACCGCCGTAGATTCATACACCAAAATGAATTTTTTAATTGCCGAACTCAAGAAAAAAACGACCACCAAAACCAATAAATTGTTATACCTGCGTATGCTGATCCATATTGTGGAGGATGTACACCAGCCCTTCCATACCGGGCATACCAGCGATAAGGGTGGCAATGATTTTAAAGTACAGTGGTTTGGCAAGGATAGCAACCTGCATTCGGTTTGGGATAGCCAGCTGATAGATAATCAGCAGTTAAGCTATACCGAGTATGCCACCTGGATAAACCACACTGCGGCCGCGCAACGTGCCACATTGCAAAAAGACCCTATAAGCCAATGGCTTTTTGAAAGCAATCAACTGGCCGAAAAGTTTTATGCCGATATTAAACCAGGTGATAACCTGAACTACAAATACAATTTTAGTCATATAGCAATCCTTAACCAGCAGCTGTTAAAAGCAGGAGTACGTTTGGCCGGAGTGCTTAATCAGATATTTGGTTAATTGTAGCCGAAGGCTGAAAGCTTAAAGCAAAAAGCTTTGAGCTTTCGGCCTTTTGCTTTAAGCTTAAACAATGAAAATACTAATGGTTTGCCTCGGTAACATTTGCCGTTCGCCGCTGGCGGAAGGGATCATGCAGCACCTGAGCGATGGGGAAGGACTTGGCTGGGAAATTGATTCTGCAGGCACAGGCGACTGGCATGTAGGAGAGGGCCCCGACAGGCGAGCTACCCGCACGGCGCGCAATCACGGTATCGATATCAGTAGCCAGGTTTGTCGTTTATTCAGGCAAAGTGATTTTGATGAGTTCGATCATATATTTGTGATGGATAAATACAACCTCAATGATATCCTGAACATGGCCCGCAATGATAGGCACGCCCAAAAAGTAAAGCTATTATTAGGCGACAAAATAGTACCCGATCCATACCATGATGATACCCAGTTTGAACCAGTGTTTACGCTGATTGAAGGCGGCTGCAAGGATCTAATCAGGAAGCTGACGAGCCGATAATATAAAGAATCGACGTTGTTAGGTAACTCACGTGTTTTGCAAAAAAGAACACTTTATCCCCGTAGTTTGTATCCCCACAAACTACAGCTTCCAAAGCAATTGTGCCGGCTGTTTGTGAGGACGCAAACAGCGGGGAAAAAATAGTATTAGAATCGTCGCGAAGCACGAAGCAATCTTACCCCGTAGTTTGGGTCCCCACAAACTACAGTTTCCAAAGCAATTGTGCTGGCTGTTTGTGAGGACACAAACAGCGGGGAAAGAATAGTATTAGAATCGTCGCGAACGACGAAGCAATCCCCCCCCGTAGTTTGTGTCCCCACAAACTACAGCTTCCAAAGCAATTGTGCAGGCTGTTTGTGAGGACACAAACAGCGGGGAAGCGGAAAAATATATGTTTTAGTAGCCAAAAGCTTTTGTTTTCCAGAAGCGTCAGCAGAACAGCTTCGGCCGAAAATGGGCAGAACGATGGTGGGTTGTGCGGCTGTAGGGCATAGGAAGTTTTTGCCTGGATTGGGCATTGGGTGAGGGCAAAATAATTCCAGCCCAGGTTCTGCCCGTTTTGCAGAGCAAAGGCCGGTGCGGCAAAGAAGCATTTCTGCTGACTTGATTTTTTGGTTACTTTTGTATCAAGACAAAAGTAACTAGGCCCTCCCGCGGCCATGAGCGGGCCAATGTTGTTTGATTACTACTAAGTAGACTTAGAACCTTAAAGGGCTTTCCTCACCCTAAAAAACGGCAGATCTTCTCCATACCAGAAAGCCTCTCCCCAGCGCTCAAAACCAGCTTTAAGTAAAACCTTTTGTGATGCAGCATTATTTGGATGGGTAACAGCACATATCTCCAGTAGGCCAACTTTATTTAAGCCATAATTAATCAAAGCTTTGGCAAGTTCGGTTGCAATGCCCTGACCCCAATATTTCAAATGCAGGCGGTATCCAAGCTCAATTTTGTCACCGTCAGATTCGCTTGGTTTTAGCATACATACACCTATAAACTCATTATCGCCCACATTAAATATACCCCAACGACCCAGACCGGTTTTGTTCTTATAATCTTTAAGAGTATCCTTAAAAACCTGCTTGCTTTCGGCGGGCGTACGCTTTTTTACATATTGGGTAAGGCGTTCATCCTCGTCCATCAAAAGGGAAAGTTCTTCGTCGGCAGCAGTAAATTCTCGTATCAGCAGGCGGGGCGTTTGAATGATAATGTTCATGGTTTTCAAAAATATATTATTCTGCAGGTAATCAGGAAGGGGTAAGGTAAAAAGTATGTCATTTAAGGGGATATGCCGCTATAATCTATAAAAAGGTCAATCCTTTAAAAAATATAAGTTATTGATAGTCAAAAAGAACAGTGTTTCAACCCTTTATTTAGCAAAAACTTAGAACCTTGACTATCAACATAAATAGTGTTCGGTCCGCTCCACATGTTCCACCCGTTCCGGTGGAACGCCGAAATGATTGCCGTTAGCGCATAAATCTCTTTTTTGTACATTTGCCGCATGGCATCTATTAAACCATCCGTACCTAAAGGAACCCGCGATTTTTCACCTGTTGAAATGGTGAAACGTAACTACATCTTCGATACTATTAAAAGCGTTTTCCGTAAATACGGCTACCAGCAGATAGAAACACCAACCATGGAAAACCTATCAACCCTAACTGGTAAATACGGTGATGAGGGAGATAAGCTGATATTTAAAGTGCTGAACAGTGGCGATTACCTGGCCAAAGTAAAACCCGAGAAACTGGCTACGCTTAACTCCAATGCCATAACGTTGGATATCTCCGAAAAAGCCCTGCGCTATGATCTTACCGTTCCATTCGCCCGCTACGTAGTGATGCACCAGAATGAGATTACACTCCCGTTCAAACGTTTCCAGGTGCAGCCTGTTTGGCGTGCAGATAGGCCTCAGCGAGGCCGTTACCGCGAATTTTACCAGTGCGATGCCGACGTGGTGGGTTCCGACTCTTTACTGAACGAAGCAGAGTTTGTACTGATATATGATGAGGCTTTAGGCAAATTGGGATTGAAGGATTTTACCATCAAGATCAATAACCGCAAAATCCTGTCGGGCATAGCCCAGATCATTGATAAGGCCGATAATATCATTGACCTTACCGTTGCCATTGATAAGCTGGATAAAATAGGCCTGGATGGCGTTATCAAAGAGCTCATGGAACGTGGCTTTACCGAAGCCGACATAGAAAAAATAAAACCGGTCATTTTACTGGAAGGCACTAATACCGAAAAACTGCAAAGTCTGCGTGTGGCCTTGGCTGGCTCAGAAACCGGGCTGAAAGGCTGCGATGAGATAGAAACTGTTTTTAAATACATCGAAAGCTGCCCGCTACAAACGGCAAAGCTTGAACTGGATATAACCCTTGCCCGCGGACTTAACTATTACACAGGCGCCATATTTGAGGTGAAAACTAACGAGGCAGTCATGGGCAGCATCGGCGGTGGCGGTCGTTATGATGATCTTACAGGTATGTTTGGTTTAAAAGGCCTTACCGGGGTTGGTATTTCTTTTGGTGCAGACAGGATCTATGATGTATTGGAGGAATTGAACCTTTTCCCATCGACAACAAACCAAAGCACACAGGTACTCATCTGTAACTTTGATAAGGAAGGCGAAACTTATGCTTTGCCTTTATTACAACAACTCCGCCGTCAAAATGTAAATACCGAACTTTACCCGGCAGGTGCCAAGATCAAAAAGCAACTGGATTATGCTAATAACAAAAACATCCCCTATACGGTTGTAATTGGCGGTGATGAAATGCAAAGCGGCCTTTTAACATTTAAAGATATGGCCAGTGGTGTACAGGAAAAACTGACTGCGGATGAGATTGTGAAAAGGATGGTCAATCTTCAATAAAAAAGCTCTGAGTCCTGCCGAACTTGTTTCGGCATCCCATAAGCAAGGTCTACAGCATGACGGTTACATGTTTTGTGGGATGCTGAAACAAGTTCAGCACGACAAGTTTTAGAATGCCAGACTTACGAAGTTTTTAAAACTTCGTAAGTCTTCGCTGATTTGTCACTCCCTCCCTCGGCTTTTCGCGAAATTTTATCAGTTAGCATGATATTTTCTTTAACTATATTGTCTGTAATTTTACAAATAAGAAAATAAAACTTATCGTAGTGAAAGTTGTTGACTATAAAAACAATATAAATCATCACTATGAAAAAGTTAAGTTTAATAACGATGCTGGCGATTGCAGCCTTATCGTTCCAATCATGCGGGGGAGCTAAAGACAGCAAAGAAGCTGCTGATAGTACAAACGCAAGTAAAGATTCTTCAACAATGGCAGTTAAAGATACCGCCGGTGTTACCGGGGCTCATGGTATAGCTGTTGACGAAAATGATGCCAAATTTGCTACCGCTGCAGCAAACGGTGGTATGGCCGAAGTAGCTGTTGGGCAATTAGCCGGCGAAAAAGCTATGAATGCCAAGGTAAAGGCATTTGCCGCAATGATGGTAACCGATCACAGCAAAGTAAATGAAGAGTTAATGGCTATTGCTAAAGCTAAAAACATCACATTACCTTCTGCCCCTGATGAAGATCATCAAAAAATGAAAGCCGATCTGGCAGCAAAACCAGGCGCCGATTTTGATAAGGCGTATGTAGATGCCATGATTGACGGCCATAAGAAAACAATTTCTTTGTTTGAAGATGCTGCCAAAAATTGCAAGGATGCCGACCTGAAAGCTTTTGCAGAAAAAACCTTGCCTACTATTAAAGGTCACCTGACCGAAATTGAAGGTATTAAAAAAGGGATGAAATAATTTCTGATATATAGGTAATGGGAGGGAGGTGATTTTCACCTCCTTTCTTTTTTTATACCTATTTTAGGGCTGATTAATAAGTCGGCCCCTATGAAAAAAAGCTACTACTTCTTCTTATTCCTCCTTTCATTTTCCTGTTTTAACGCAAAAGCGCAAAAGGCAGATGATATTGAAACCAAAACCAAAGGTTTTACCAAATATACAGGTTACTTCAATTTTTACTGGGATGACAAGACAGGGAAGGTTTTTTTGGAAATAGATAAACTGAACCAGGAGTTTCTTTATGTGAACTCCTTACCTGCGGGTGTAGGTTCAAACGACCTGGGGCTCGATCGAGGGCAAATTGGTAACAGCCGGATTGTGAAGTTTATAAAAAGTGGTCCTAAGGTGTTGTTGATCCAGCCCAATTACAGTTACCGGGCTATAAGCGATAATGTTGATGAACGTAAATCCGTTGCTGAAGCCTTTGCGCAATCGGCCATATGGGGCTTTACCGCCCTTGCCCAGGATGGCGATAAAGTACTGGTTGATTTTACTCCTTTTTTGCTGCGCGACAGCCATAAAATTACTGATAGGTTAAATGATAATAATCAAGGCAGCTTTAGCTTTGATGAAAGCCGCTCGGCGGTGTACTTGCCCAATACCAAAAGTTTTCCTGATAATTCGGAGTTTGAAGCCACCATTACATTGGCAGGTAAAGCTAAAGGGGCCGAAATTAGTTCGGTGTCGCCTGATCCTAATGCTGTTACGGTGAGGATGCACCAGTCGTTCATAAAACTGCCCGATGATAATTATAAACAGCGTAAGTTCGATCCGCGCTCGGGTTATTATGATGTGGAGTATATGGATTATGCAACACCGATAGATCAGCCAATCATGAAACGTTTACTGACAAGGCATCGCCTCCAAAAAAAGGAGCCTACGGCAACCATCAGTGAACCGGTAAAGCCCATCATATATTATGTTGATCGTGGAGCGCCCGAGCCTGTGCGCAATGCCTTAATAGAAGGGGCCAGTTGGTGGAACCAGGCTTTTGAGGCGGCGGGGTATAAAAACGCGTTCCAGGTGAAGTTGCTGCCAGACGACGCCGATCCGATGGATATCCGTTACAATATTATTCAATGGATCCACCGCTCAACCAGGGGATGGTCATACGGCGAGGGGATTAGTGATCCACGTACCGGCGAAATTATTAAGGGGCAGGTATCACTCGGTTCGTTGCGCGACAGGCAGGATTTTTTAATAGCCGAAGGATTGGTGCAACCGTATGAAGATGGTAAACCGGTTAGTGATAAAATGATGAAACTGGCCCTTGCCCGGTTGCGGCAACTGGCCGCGCATGAGGTTGGGCATACACTGGGCTTACAGCATAATTTTACAGCCAGTGTAAATGGCAGGGCATCTGTAATGGATTACCCGCCGCCCGTGATCAGTTTGAATACTGACGGCACCATCGATCTGAGTAAAGCTTACCGCACAGAGATTGGAGAATACGATAAACGCGCTATTCTTTATGGCTACCAGGATTTCCAGGCAGGCACCAATGAGGATGAGGCCTTAAAGGGTATTGTTACTCAAACTATTAAACAAGGCTTCTTATTTATATCCGATGATGACGCCCGCCCCGCCGGTAGCGCGCATCCGCAGGCACATCTTTGGGATAGTGGTACCAATGCTGCTGATGAATTGAATAGGCTGATGGTGCTTCGGAAACATGTATTAGATAATTTCTCTGAAAAGGCCATCCGCCAGGATGCGCCAATGGCCACGCTTGAAGAGGTATTGGTGCCTATGTACTTGATGCACCGTTTCCAGGCCGAGGCTGCTTCAAAAATGCTGGGCGGTTTGTATTATACCTTCGCTTTAAAAAACGATGGACAAACCATTACTAAGTTTGTTCCCCCTGCCGAGCAATGGAAAGCATTTGATGCATTAATGGGAACCATAGCTCCCAACGCACTTGCACTACCCGAAAAGTTGATCGAAAAAATACCACCGCGACCAATAGGGTACCCGCGAACAAGGGAAACCTTTAAATCGCACACAGGGTTAACCTTTGATCCTATGGCTGCTGCAGAATCTGTCGCGGGTGCAACGCTCTCTTTTATGCTGCAACCAGAGCGGGCGGCAAGATTGATTGAATATCAATCGCGGGATAATACCCAGCCGGGCTTATTACCGGTGCTGAATAAATTAGTGGCCCAAACCTGGAAAGCACCACAGGCAGCAGGCTATAAAGGCGAATTGCAACGCCTGGTAAATAATTTAACCCTTAAACAGATCCTGACTCTTGCTGCTACCACCAGTGCCCCGGAGAACGTGCGCGGCATTGCCCTGCTGCAAATTGATGAATTGAAGAAATGGATGCAAACTGCTATAAATACCGCTACTGATCTCCGAAAAGCAAATTTGTTGTTCGGAATGTCGCAGATCAGTCAGTTTGAAAAAAATCCGGATAAGTTTCAACCGGCAGCAGTGTTGAACATGCCCGATGGCTCACCTATTGGTATGGATTAACGGATATGGGCATTTATTACCGACGAAGCCTGAAATTACACCGATGAAGGCTGCGTATTGAGCGATGAATGTGTAATTGATTGATTGTTAGTGCGTTTATGAGTGTTTGCCGAGTGGAATAGGCTTTTGGTCTATAATAATATAACGATGGTCTATTGCATTTTTTTGATGCCGAAAGATGTTGTTGATTTGAATATTGAAACTAAAAACAAAATTCAAAAACGATATTTAAAATCAAAAGATCATGAAAAATTCAATCAAATTATCAGCATTATTCTTTCTATTAAGCGCCGGCATTTTTGCCACAACAGCAGCAAGTGCTAAAAACCATACCCCCAAAACTAATGATGTTATCACCGTATCAGCCATGAAGAAAAATCTTGGGGTAGCGGTTAATATTATCAAAGCCGATGAAGGAAAATCAGTTGTAAGGATTTACGATAAAGAAAACCACATATTACTAAAAGACTTTTTGCCTAATAAAGCCGAAGCTTCAAAGGGTTATATTTTAACCAGCCTGGAAAATGGTGATTATACCTTTGAAGTGACTTCAAACAAGGAAGTAGTTACAAAAACAGTTCATGTATATGATGAAGACCAAAAGAAAACATTTTTCTTTGTTGACTAATCCAGAGTGTTATAAAACAAAAAAATCCCGCCATAAGCGGGATTTTTTTGTTTTATATAAGGGATATTAATCCCAAAGGTTTGTTGGATAAGTGCCATTGGCAACTAATTCCGAAATACATTTTTGTACAATAGGTTTATCTTCTTTATAAGTTACACCAAACCATTTTGCGCCGGTAGGGATAACTTTAAATGATGCAGTACCTGCTTTGATCAGCTCATCAGCAACTAAAGGGATAAAGAACTCCGATTTTGGGTTGTTCTCGTTAGCTGCAACAAATGTCCTGAACATTTCTTCGCTTTGCTTAAAAATAGCGGGAGTAAAGCCCCAGAAATTCATAGATACACGGGTTTCATTTGGTAATGGATGTTCGCCGGTGGCATCTTTATAGGCAACGCTGCCATCTTCTTTAAAATAAACCTCGGTGCGCTCGTTAATTGCTACCATATTGCCTTCTTCAACCTGGCAAACTCCACGTGATACGGAGCCATAATCAGAAAGCGTTCTGTCTATCTGGTAGCCTATTATAGAGTAAGTATCATCGGAAACTTCAGTAGTTAAAAATTTCGCCATTTTTTCAAAAGAATCGTAACCATAAAAATCATCGGCGTTAATTACACAAAAAGGCTCATTGATTTGGTTGCGGGCGGCAAGTACAGCATGTGCGGTACCCCATGGTTTTGCGCGTTCAATAGTTTTATCAATGCCAAAAGGTTTCAGGTCTAAGCTTTGAAAAACGTAATCTGTTTCTATACGGCCTTTTAATTTGGGTTCAAATATCGCTTTAAAATTATCTGCAAATTCTTCACGTATAATAAAGCTTACTTTGCCAAAACCGGCTTTAATAGCATCATATATAGAATAATCGATAATAGTCTCTCCGTTGGGGCCAAAGCCGTCAACCTGTTTCATGCTTCCGTAGCGGCTGGCCATACCGGCAGCCAAAATAAGTAGTGTGGGTTTCATAGAGTGTCTGTGGGGTATTTGTTAAGCTAATTTTTTAATTGTGTATTAAGGAAGGGTTTAAGGTCGAAAATGTTTTAATGAATAGATTATTTGATGTATCTGAAATCCTGTCCGGCTTTGATATTTAACAAAACTTCGTATATCAAACGGATAACATTATCAACATCCTCCTTGTGAATCATCTCCACAGTGGTATGCATATAACGTAGAGGTAAAGATATCAGCGCAGATGGTACGCCATCATTTGAGTAAGCAAATGCGTCAGTATCGGTACCGGTTGATCGTGATGAGGCCTGGCGCTGAAAAGGTATTCCTGCCTTTTGGGCAGTTTCAATTAGCAGTTTATTCAGGTTGTTTTGTACCGCAGGGGCATAAGATACAACCGGGCCACGGCCGCAAGCCAGATCGCCCTGGGTAATCTTATTGATCATTGGGGTTTGGGTATCATGCGTAACATCGGTAACAATAGCTACATTGGGTTTTATTTTATGAGCTATCATTTCTGCGCCACGTAAGCCAATCTCTTCCTGTACGGCGTTTACAATATATAAGCCAAACGGCAGTTTTATGTTGTTCTCTTTTAATAGGCGGGCAACCTCGGCAATCATGAAACCACCTGCGCGGTTATCCAGCGCGCGGCCAACATAATAACGATCATTCAGGATCATAAACTCATCCTCGTAGGTAATTACGCAACCAACATGGATGCCTAATTTTTCTACCTCATCTTTAGATGTACAGCCACAATCTAAAAAGATATTTTTAAGGGTTGGAGCTTCCTCTTTTTCGCCGCCAGAACGGGTATGGATAGCAGGCCAGCCAAATACTGCTTTTACAATGCCATTATCGGTATGGATATTTACCCTTTTTGATGGTGCTATCTGGTGATCAGAGCCACCATTGCGAATAACGTATATTAAACCATCGCTGGTGATGTAGTTTACAAACCATGATATTTCATCGGCATGTGCCTCAATCACTACCTTATAATCTGCTTTTGGATTAATGATCCCAACTGCTGTACCATAATTGTCTACATAATGGTCATCAATATAGGGCTTTAGATATTCGAGCCATAATTCCTGGCCTTTCCATTCAAAGCCGGTAGGAGAGGGATTATTAATGTATTTCTCGAAAAATGGTAGCGAAGTTTCGTTTACTATAGAAATATGCGAAGCGGAATCAGATTTTTTTTTAGCCATGTTATTTTTAGTAACCTTACAATATGCAATAAGCAAATATAATAAAGCCGTTGATAAAGCCTTAAAATAACTTGCCATAATGGGAATAAATGTGTGTTTTTATTATAAATTTAATACTTCAATATCCTGAATTGGTGTTTTTTTTAATTATTGAGTGTTTTAAACCATTTGATTAATTATTTGTCATTAACTGTGTACTTTACAGTAATCTGTAAAGTCGGGTTATTTATAATATTTTTGTTCTTTGCTACTTTAATTTACTACATCGTGAAACGATTTGCGCCTTTTTTTATTTTGATAATTGCCTTTTTAACGTCATGCAATGTTGCTCAGTACGTTACTGTGCCGGTTAATTACGGCCCTAAAATGGGTTTCAGGCATGATAGCACTACCATTGTAGTTATAAACAGGTATAAGCCCGATAGCATAAAGATAAGAGATCAGCGAAGGTTGACTGTTTTGAAAAAAATGGCCGTTACCTCTCTCCAGACGGCTGCTACTCAGTTAAAATATTTACGCGGGGTACGTATCATCAATATTGTTGATTCTTTAAATTACGCCGTAAATACCGATTCTGTTAAATTCCTGGCATCAAAGTATGGTGCCCACTATGTTTTAGCGCTAAATGATATAACCGCGGGTATATATGCCGAGAATAGTTATTACAACGGTAATGTAAGTACTTATTATACAACCAAAGTAAAAACGATTCTTAACTTGTATGAAAACAACGGTCTTTATTCCAAAAGACTTTCAGGAATGGCCGAAGTGCCCCAGGATGAAGTGTATTCGGGCGGCTTTGCGGCATTATTTTATCGCCCCTCTTACAGGAGTAGTATTCCGACTTTAACAATAGCTACCCAAAATGCAACGCTGGATGCGTTAAAGGATTACTTGCCCTTCTCTATTTCAAACGAGCGACCGCTATACACAGATGGCGAAGCACTACAATCATCAGCAGCGCTGATAAAAGCGGGGAAATTTGATTTGGCTTTTAAGATACTAAATCCCTTAATTGATGGTGCCGATGTAAAGCTGGCAAGTAAGGCAGCTTACAACCTTGCGGTAGTTTACGAGGCGCAGGGCGATATTGAGGAGGCATTGAAAACTGCTAAGCTATCAAACGACAAGCGCCGGAGCGAAATGGCCCAGGCCCTGATTGCCGATTTACTGAAGGAGTAGGTTTAAACGCGCAGATTTTTAAATGTGCAGATTTTTTTTTCTGAACCTGAATTTTAAGAATTTAGGAATGGGCAGAATATAAACGGCATTCTGTTAATTCATTAATTCGGTAAATTCTGGTTCAGACATCATCTGACATCTGCACATCTAAATACCCTTCTCCAATATTTCGTAATCAAAACCATTTTTAGCAAATAGTATACCAGTCTGTTTAAAGCCAGACTTTAAGTAGAAACCGATGGCTAATAAACGGGCATTGCACCATAAACGTTTGCCGCCATTTGTAACTGCAAAATCTGTAATGTGATTTAGCAACTGTTTGCCAATGCCCATGCCTTGTACTGATTCATCAATCCCAAATTTTCGGAACTGGAAATCATCACCCTTTTGAAACAAGGATACCACTCCAACAATGGCATTATCCTTAAAAGCTGCAAAGTGCAGCCCTTCATTATCCTCGTCCATTTCCATTTCATATAGTTTTTGGGCAGGATATAAAACCTTTTGCCGTAATCGCCAGGTAAGCTCCGGGCGGATCTGCTCAATGCTTATTTCGGATTTCGGATGTTCGATCTCGGATTTGGTCATTTTGGGAATGTAGATTTCTGATTTTATGATGGTATCCTATTTTTTAAATTATGCAATTCAAGAATTAAAAATAAACCCGAAACGGAGAAGTCCTCTTTAACACCCCTGAAAACAATTAAAGGTTAAAAATCGAACTTCCCAATTCCGAAATCAAAGCGGAATATTCCCATGTTTTTTCCTTGGGTTGTTTACTACTTTATTTTCCAGCATTTTAAAGGCCTGAATGAGTTTAATGCGCGTTTCTGCAGGTTCAATTACCTCGTCGATGAAACCGCGCTCAGCGGCACGGTAGGGGTTGGCAAAGGTATCGGAATAGAGTTGTTCCATTTCCTTCCATTTGGCTTCCTTATCTACTGCGGTTGTAATCTCCCTTTTAAAAATGATTTCGGCTGCGCCTTTGGCACCCATTACAGCAATCTCTGCAGATGGCCACGCATAGTTCATATCGGCGCCAATATGTTTGGAGTTCATCACATCATAGGCCCCACCGTAGGCCTTACGGGTTATCACCGTAATACGCGGAACGGTAGCCTCGCAAAAAGCATACAGCAATTTAGCACCGTTGGTGATAATTGCATTCCATTCCTGATCGGTACCGGGTAAAAAACCAGGAACATCTTCAAAAACCAGCAACGGAATGTTGAAGCTATCGCAAAAACGCACAAAGCGCGCTGCTTTGGTTGAACTGTTGATATCTAAAACACCGGCCAAAAACGCCGGTTGGTTAGCTACAATGCCAATGCTGCGGCCTGCAAGGCGGGCAAAGCCAACAACAATGTTTTCTGCAAAATCCTTATGGATCTCTAAAAAAGAGCCTGTATCTATCACATGGTCAATAATCTCGCGGATATCATAGGGGGTAGATGCAATCTGCGGCAAAAGGGTATTCAGCTCCGATCGATATTCGTTTCCTATATCATAAGGCAAGGCCGGAGCCCTATCCTCACAATTTTGCGGCATGTAGCTTAGTAGTTTTTTTATGTTTTGAATAGCCTCAATTTCATTGGTACACGCAAAATGTGTTACGCCCGATTTGGTGGCATGAGTTGTAGCGCCGCCGAGTTCTTCAGACGTCACCACTTCGTGAGTAACCGTTTTTACAACGTTAGGCCCGGTCACAAACATGTAGGATGTGTTTTCCACCATCAAAATAAAATCAGTGATGGCAGGTGAGTAAACCGCCCCACCGGCGCAGGGACCCATGATGGCCGAAATTTGCGGAACAACGCCAGATGCCATGGTGTTTTTATAGAATATATCGGCATAGCCGCCTAAGGATACCACGCCTTCCTGTATGCGTGCGCCGCCCGAGTCGTTTAGCCCGATAACGGGAGCGCCGTTTTTGATAGCGAGATCCATGATCTTGCAAATCTTTTCGGCATGAGTTTCAGATAAGGATCCACCGAAAACGGTAAAATCCTGGGAAAATACGTAA
The DNA here is from genome assembly GCF_056405015.1 of Mucilaginibacter sp. P2_A4. NCBI lineage: Bacteria > Pseudomonadati > Bacteroidota > Sphingobacteriia > Sphingobacteriales > Sphingobacteriaceae > Mucilaginibacter > Mucilaginibacter sp. P2_A4. The sequence goes on from NZ_JBFUCX010000002.1 coordinate 478,818, forward strand.
ACCAACCTGCCATTTATGGTGCCATAACCGGTTACAACACCATCGCCCGGATATTTTTCTTTCTCCATTCCAAAGTCGGTGGAGCGATGAGCTACCAGCATTCCGATCTCCTGGAACGAGCCTTCATCCATTAAAAAATGCAGGCGTTCCCGCGCCGTTAATTTCCCTTTTTTATGCTGACTTTCAATACGTACTGTGCCGCCGCCTTCAAATGCCTTCTGGCGTTTTTGCCTTAATAATCCAAGCTTTTTATCCACAATTCAGGTTGTTTGTAACATGATAAAAATAGTAATTAAATTGTAAGATAAGGGTAAATCTGCTGTACATGCTTTTAACAACCCCATTTTTACCTATATTTGTAATAATGAAGATCAGGAATTTTAAAATACTGGTAGCAATAATGTTTTTGGGTGTCTTTGTCATAAAGATGGCCATATCTCTTGCTCCTGCATTTTTATATCTTGACAATAAAACTGTAAGCGCAGTTATCCTGCAACTGGAGCAGGAATCAAAGGCCGAAAAGGACACACCTGATAAGGATACTTTTAAAGAAAAAAAGGTTTTTGATGAATATGATTTGCACGCAATTGATTTTATCACCTTTGTGGTAGAAACCAATGTGCTGCATAACCAGGAACATTCGCTCTACAAGCAGGTTTACCATCCTATAGTACCTACCCCGCCTCCCAACGTTTAAATGATTTAACCGGATATTCCTTATCCGGAAGCAACGCTTTACAATTCATTTAAATTTTCATTCAAACATTCATTCTCATGCAAATTAAGCAAGGTGGGTTTGCCGTTGGCAATCTTAACCTAAAAAAATACTTTTTACCCAAAAATCTAAAAAGAGATCTTCCGGCAAGTCTTGTAGTTTTCCTGGTAGCCTTACCACTATGTCTTGGTATAGCGCTGGCATCTGGCGCACCACTGTTTGCGGGTGTACTTACAGGTATTATTGGTGGTATAGTTGTTGGTTCATTAAGCGGCTCGCAGTTGAGCGTTGCTGGTCCGGCGGCAGGTTTAACGGTTATTGTATTAAATGCCATTACCAGCCTCGGTTCCTATGAAACATTTTTACTTGCCCTGGTACTGGCTGGTGCTTTCCAGATTTTGCTTGGTGTTTTAAAAGCAGGTACCATTGCCAACTATTTTCCATCATCGGTAATTGAGGGAATGCTGGCGGCTATTGGAATTATCCTCATCATGAAGCAATTTCCGCATGCGGTGGGTTACGATGCTAATTTTGAAGGGGATGAAAGCTTTAGCCAGGCAGATGAACATAACAGTTTCTCCGGGATACTTGGCGCCTTCGCTAAAATAAACTACGGCGCGGTAATAATCAGCGTGGTTTCATTGGCATTCATGATCTACTGGCCTAAATTTAAAAAGCTGGCAATGATACCTGCCCCATTATTAGTGGTGCTCGCTGGTATTGGTTTAAGCACAGCGTTTGCGGGTACCGATTTAGCGTTGCTTGATAAGCAGTTTGTGCGTATACCCATTGTGAATAGCAGCAGTGAGTTTTTTGCTTTATTTAAAACAGCTGATTTTAGTGGAATTGGTAATAAACAGGTTTGGATAACCGCTTTTACCATTGCTATTGTGGCCAGCCTGGAAACGTTGTTGAGCCTGGAGGCCGTTGATAAAATTGACCCTATAAAGCGAATTTCGCCTACCAATCGTGAATTGGTTGCACAGGGAATAGGTAATATTACCAGTGGACTATTGGGTGGCTTACCCATGACTGCCGTTATTGTACGTTCATCGGCTAACGTAAATTCCGGTGCCCGTACCAAGATGAGCACGGTGGTTCATGGCTCATTGCTACTGGTGTCGCTACTGTTTATCCCTGTACTTATCAACCTGATACCACTATCATGCCTGGCAGCTATCCTGCTCATGACCGGCTATAAACTGGCCCGCATATCGTTATTTAAGCATATGTGGCATTTAGGTTTAAGCCAGTTTATCCCTTTTGTGGTAACTATAGCCGCAGTTGTGTTAACAGACCTGCTTATTGGCGTTGGTATTGGCATGTTGGTTGGGATCTTTTATATCCTGCGCACCAACTTACGCAATCCCTATTTTTACCAGATCACCAAAAATGGCGATAAAAAAGTGATTAATATAAAGCTTGCAGAAGAGGTTTCCTTTTTGAATAAAGCAGCGATACAGATCACTTTAACAAGTTTACCAAGTGGTACAGATGTGATCATTGACGGCTCCAACTCGCGCTATATTGACCCGGATGTACTGGAGATCATCCATAATTATAAGCACAACGCCTATACCAAAGGTATAATTGTCCAATTACTTGATATAAAGGATAAGTACGATGTACCTCCTTTAAAAGAATTAATGTATAACCCTAACTAAGAAAAAATCATGGCACTTATAGAAAATAAAAAAAACGAGAAACCGGTAATTGATACCACTAATCTAAAACTGGCCCAGTCTGATAGCTATAACGCGTTATTACGCGGAAACAATGAGTGGGTGGAGAGAAAGTTAAAAGAAGACGGCGACTTTTTCAAAAACCTGGCAAAAGGCCAGCACCCGCAGGTATTGTGGATAGGCTGTTCAGATAGCAGGGTACCTGCAAACGAGGTTACCGGTACCAAGGCAGGCGAGGTGTTTGTACACCGTAATATTGCCAACGTATGTGTACACTCGGATATGAATATGCTGAGCGTATTGGATTATGCGGTAAACGTGCTTAAAGTAAAACATGTTATAGTAGCTGGTCATTATGGTTGCGGCGGTGTGGCAGCTGCCATGAGCAACAAGCAATTCGGTTTGATAGACAACTGGTTGCGCCATATTAAAGATGTGTACCGCTTGCATAGTCATGAACTTGACCGCATTACCGACGAGACTCAAAGACAGAATCGCCTTGTAGAGCTTAACGTGAGCGAACAGGTGTATAACCTATGTAAAACATCCATCATTCAAAATGCCTGGATGGAACGTAATGATCTGGAAGTACACGGCTGGGTGATTGATTTGGGTACTGGCTTGGTGAAAGACATCAAGGTAAGCAGCAGCAGTCCGCATAATTTAGGTTATGTGTATGAGCTGGATAGCATCGAAGCTGTGGCTTCGCATTAAAAATAATAATACAATAATTTCTCTGTGCCGAAGGGGCACAGGGAGGTTTTTTTAGTTTGCCCCGGTTCATGCAAATGGCCGGGGTTTTTTGTTTACAGGAGGTTAACAATAGCGTAAGCAATAACTATAAATTTTTATCCTATTTTTATGCGTTGTTAATAAACAGCATTAACTATGCTCAGGCAATCAAAAGAAGAACGCACCCTTAAACAAAATTTATTGCTGGCTTCGTCAACGGCTTTTGTATCGGGCGTTACCAATGTTGCGGGGATGGTTGCTTTTTTAGCTTTTACCTCCAATATTACCGGGCATGTGGCCAACCTTGCCAAACATATTGTGGAGCAGAATTTTAGGGAGATTGTGGTATTTGTAATCTGGTTGCTGCTTTTCTTTGCGGGGGCTTTTTTATCCAATTTTATAGTGCGCTCGCTGGAGCATAAAAGCCGTTACCGGGCACATTCCACACCAATCATCATCGAAATTATTTTGCTATTGTTTGTTGCCGTTTATGGTCATAACTTTTATAAAGAAACTGATCTGGAACGCGAGATAGTTATAGGAGTTATTATTTTTTCGATGGGTTTGCAAAATAGCCTGGTATCAACCATATCCGGCGGGTTAATCAAATCGACCCATTTAACAGGTTTGTTTACTGATTTGGGTGGTGATGTTTCTGAATGGCTACATCCCAATGTCGAAAAAACAACTGTCATTCGCAATAAAATAATTGTTCGGGTTACGGTGCTCTCCTTTTATTTTATTGGGGCAATATTGGGTGGTTTTCTTTTTAATTTGTATGAGTTTGCTATTTTTTATTTCATACCATTAATTTTGCTTACTATATTGTATTACGATCTTTCGCCTGTTGCGCTGCACAAAATAACCCGTTTATTTTGGACTGAAAAAAGGTGATCGACTTAAAAAAAATCTAACTATAAAACTATAAACTATGTGTGCCAAAAAAATTTTCCATGATACCAGCCATATTACATACGAAAGCTTGTTAGATGGCAATAAGCAATTTATTGAAGATGCTTTAGCCGAAGACCCTGAGTATTTTTTGAAACTGGCCAACGGGCAAACGCCACCTGTACTTTGGATTGGTTGTGCCGATAGTCGCGTGCCGGCCAACCAGATCACCAATACTTCGCCGGGCGAGATTTTTGTGCACCGTAATATTGCCAATATGGTAATCCATTCGGATATGAATATGTTATCGGTACTGGATTATGCTGTAAATGTATTAAAGGTAAAACACGTTATTGTAACCGGTCATTACGGTTGTGGCGGCGTAATAGCGGCAATGAGCAATAGTGAATTCGGCTTGATAGATAACTGGCTACGCCATATTAAAGATGTTTACCGTCTGCATGCTGACGAACTTGACGCGATTGAAAACGATCAGGAACGCACTAACCGACTGGTAGAGTTGAATGTGATAGAAAACGTTTACAACCTATGCAAAACCTCCATTGTGCAAAATGCCTGGAAACACGGCCAGGAACTGGCAGTACATGGCTGGGTATATAGCATCAGCACCGGTATAATTAAGGATATGAAAGTGAGCACCAGCGACAATGCCAATTTGGGAGATGTGTTTAAGTTTAAATAGGGAATTAAGAGTCAAGAATCAAGAGACAAGAATCAAGAGACAAGAATCAAGAATTAAGAGTCAAGAATCAAGAATTAAGACGGGAGAAAAGTTGACAATAGTTATCTTAAAAGTAAAGCGCCGGGAATTGGTTTTCCGGCGCTTTTTTTGATCTATTCAAAAGTCTTAACTCTTGATTCTTGTCTCTTGATTCTATAACTTATATTTCTTTAGCCAAAAACGGGTACCTGTAATCCTTCGGTGGATCAAAGGTTTCTTTGATGGTGCGTGGCGATACCCAGCGTAACAGGTTGATCATAGAGCCAGCCTTGTCATTGGTGCCTGATCCTCTTGCGCCGCCAAATGGCTGCTGACCAACAACTGCTCCGGTTGGTTTGTCGTTGATGTAGAAGTTACCGGCTGCGTTGCGTAGCTGATAGGTTGCTTTGGCAATAGCATATCTGTCTTGTGATATGATAGAGCCCGTAAGGGCGTAGATAGATGTTTTATCTACAATGTTAAGCACCTCGTCAAATTGATCATCCTCGTACACGTAAATAGTCAATACAGGGCCAAAAAGCTCTTCGCACATGGTTACGTAGTACGGGTCTTCTACTTTTAACACGGTTGGCTCCACAAACCAGCCTTTTGTTTTATCGTAGCTGCCACCGGCAACAATTTCAACACCTTCATCTGCCTTGGCGGCATCAATGTATTTAGCCAGTTTATCAAACGAAGCCTCGGTGATTACGGCATTGATGAAATTTTCAAAATTCTCAACCGGACCTATCTTGAATGAGGTGATATCGCGCTGCATGTTGGCTTTTACTGCAGGCCATAATGAGGCAGGCACATAAGCCCTTGAAGCAGCAGAACATTTTTGTCCCTGGTACTCAAACGCACCACGAACAAGGGCTGTACTTACCACATCGGCATTGGCGCTTGGGTGGGCAAGTACAAAATCTTTACCGCCTGTTTCGCCCACAATGCGTGGATAGGTTTTGTATTTATGAATGTTGGTGCCTATTGTTTGCCAAATGTTTTGGAACACCTTGGTTGATCCTGTAAAGTGAATACCTGCAAAATCGGGGTGATTAAATATTACTTCGCCTGCAACCGGGCCATCAACGTAGATCAGGTTGATTACGCCAGCAGGTACGCCGGCTTCTATAAATACCTTCATGATTACGTCTGCAGCGTAAATCTGGGTGTAAGCAGGTTTCCATACTACAACGTTACCCATCATTGCGGCCGAAGCGGGTAAATTACCCGCTATAGCTGTAAAGTTGAAGGGCGTTAAAGCAAATACAAAACCTTCCAGCGGGCGTTGCTCTACGCGATTCCAAACGCCTTTGCCTGATACGGGTGGCTGTTGTTTGTAGATTTCGGTCATGTACTCCACGTTAAAACGCAGAAAATCTATCAGCTCACAAGCCGAATCAATCTCGGCCTGGTAAGCATTTTTTGACTGGCCAAGCATCGTAGCCGCGTTTATAGCAGCGCGGTACGGACCTGCAATTAAATCGGCAGCTTTTAAAAATATTGCAGCACGCTGCTCCCATGGCAGGTTTTCCCAATCGGCTTTAGCAGCCAGGGCAGCATCAATAGCAGTGGTTACGTGGCTGGCATCACCTTCGCTGAAGGTGGCTAACAAATGTTTATGATCATGCGGCGGACGAATTTCCAGCTTTGTGCCGGTGCGTACTTCCTTACCTCCAATGTACATGGGTATGTCTAACTGTTGCGCGCGGGCCTCGTCTAAAGCAGCTTTGAGTGCTACACGTTCAAGACTTCGAGGGCCATAGTTTAAAACCGGCTCGTTTTGGGGAGCAGGAACATTAAAAAATCCTTTAAGCATAATGGGTCGTCAATTTATTGGCGCAAAGATAGGGATTTTGGAGAGGATGGCGGGTGAAGGGATTGTCAAATTGTTAATGTAGGAAATACAAACGCGATGAAAGTATTAATATTTTTATTATTTAATGCTTTTATTATTAATATATTTATTGTGTGGAAGAAAAGGAAGAATCATTTTTTGAATTAAATATAGATGGAGATTCAGTCACAATCATCCCACTAAAAATAATAAATTATAATTCGGAATTATCCTGGGATAAAAATTGGATAGAAGCTCAAATAATAGTTGAAGCCGGCGGTTTTAAAGGGGATTATACGGGAGAATTCATGATCCAGGATTTTGTTAGGTTTAGAGAAGAATTAAAAGAATTGTATACAAATTTAGATAGTTCGGCTAAATTTAGGGGTTATGAAAATTATTTAGAAATTGATATCAAGGGACATGGGGCAGGATATTTTAATGCGACATGTATAGCTGTTGACCAATCTGGTTATCAATTCGGGCCTGAATTGAAGTTTGAATTAGGTTTTGACCAAACATACATTCCAGGTTATATAAAGCAACTCGATGGAATCATAAGTCGATTTCCTTTCATTAAATAATACTAATAAATTCGTATTTTTTTTATGCGAAAGCAGGCAGAGGCTTTGCTATAAATTCAAACCTCCGGGAATTTTAATTAAATAGTAATGTTTGATTTTGATTACTTTTAATAAATTATACCGATTGCTCATGTCCACCATAAAACCTATCCTCCGTATTTTCAATTACGATAAAGCCATCGAATTTTACATTAACTGGCTTGGCTTTAAAACAGACTGGGAGCATAAGCCGAATCATGCGCCTATTTACATGCAGGTATCATTAAGGGACGTTGTATTTTACCTTTCCGAGCATCATGGCGATGCAAGTCCGGGTGCTCATATTTTTGTGGAGGGCTTTAGCAGCTTAAAAGATTTTCATACTCAAATTACCGACAAAAAGTATAAGTATAATACTCCGGGTTTAGAAGTACCCGAATGGAATCCAAAAGCGATAACTGTAACAGTGAGCGATCCTTTTGGTAATCGAATAACTTTTTTGGAGGAATTAGTATAAGTTTATAGTATGACCATAGAAGATATTCAATCCATTTGCAATCAACTACCCGGCGTTACCGAAGATATTAAACTCGGCGAACATTTGTGTTTCAACGTAGGCGGTAAAACTTTCCTGTTTACAGGTCCCGATTCGGTACCGGCAACCGCGTCGGTAAAAGTGCCGGATGAGGATTTTGAAGAAACATTGCAAAAGGAGTGCTTTTCGCCCCAGGCATATATTGGCCGGTATAAATGGGTGCATATAGCTGATATCAGCTGTTTGAGCATCCCCGATTGGGAATTTTACATCAAACAATCGTATCGGCTTATTGCCGAAAAGCTTCCGGCCAAAGTGCGGAAAGAAATAGGGGTATAGGCAATGCTGGCAATAATCGCCCTTTAATTGTCGTATTTGCACCGCGTGGGTTTGGGGGGATGGCTTTACTTTTGCATCATAACAAATAAAAACAAACTATCATGGCAACTCAAATTTTTGTAAATCTTCCGGTTAAAGATCTTAGTAAATCAATTGAATTTTTTACCAGCCTGGGTTATACTTTTAATCCTCAATTTACTAATGAATACGCCGGTTCATTGGTTATAAGCGATACCATATTTTTTATGCTGGTAACCGAGCCTTTCTTTAAAACTTTCACCAAAAAGGAAATTGCCGATGCCGGCAAAGTTACCGAAGCCATCAACTGTATTTCCCTGGACAGCCGCGAAGCTGTAGATGAAATGATAACCAAAGCGGTAGCTGCCGGAGCCACTACACCAAACGACAAGCAGGATCATGGCTGGATGTATGGCCACGGTTTCGAAGACCTTGATGGGCACCTATGGGAGTTCGCGTATATGGATATGAGCCAGGCTCCGCAACACATGTAAGGGGAGTATTGAAGAAGTATCAAGTAGTTAGTATCAAGTATCAAGACAATTTCGTGGCATCGCACCGTGAGTGGTGGCTTGATGCTGAAATTCTGTTAATTCTTAAATTCGTTTAATTCCCGTTCAGACAAATTTGCGTTAGTGACAGGCGCGGATACCGGCCGGGAGCGGAATGCCTGCAGGCGTATGAGCAGATGGCCCGGCCGCAGGCAACGCCCTCAAATGGGGCCAAAGGATGAATAGATAATGGATGAAGGAACATTTCATCTCCCGTCATTGCGAGGTACGAAGCAATCTCCACACAGGCAGGTCAATCAGGCAAGTTTTACACTATCATGTCCGCTCTGTATTGTTTGGAGATTGCTTCGTGCTTCGCAATGACGCGTTGGAGAGGTTTGCCGTATAAGTAGCTTTATAACAAAAAAACACCACCCGAAACCGGATGGTGTTTTTGTATGTTGTCCCACACCTTTCAGTGGGCCGGGCATCTATCAAACTTTGATTTCAACTTCAACTCCGCTTGGCAACTCAAGCTTCATCAGGGCATCTACAGTTTTTGAATTTGAGCTGTAAATGTCTAATAAGCGCTTGTATGAGCATAATTGAAATTGCTCACGTGCCTTTTTGTTTACGTGTGGTGAACGTAAAACGGTGAAAATTTTCTTTTCGGTTGGTAACGGAAGTGGTCCGCTAACTACAGCGCCTGTTGGCTTTACTGTTTTTACGATCTTCTCAGCAGATTTATCTACCAGGTTGTAATCGTAAGATTTTAATTTGATCCTGATTCTTTGGCTCATGTTAATTTGATTTTAACCACCCTAAGAGCTATTTATTAGGGCAATTGTTGAATTATTGATTTATTGAATTACTGAATTAGCTTTCTTGTGTTTTTGATTCACTCAATCACTAATTCAATAATTCTAAATTATTTATGCGTTTGCAGCAGCTTTTTTGCCTTTTACTTTGGCAACTACTTCTTCCTGTACGTTACGTGGTGCTTCAGAATAGTGATCAAACTCCATTGTTGAAGTAGCACGGCCTGAAGTGATGGTACGTAACTGAGTTACATAACCAAACATTTCTGAAAGTGGTACAGTAGCTTTAATTACCTGTGCACCTGCACGTGAATCCATACCTAAAAGCTGGCCACGACGACGGTTCATGTCACCGATAACATCACCCATGTTTTCTTCTGGGGTAAGGATCTCGATTTTCATGATCGGCTCAAGCAATACTGGTTTACATTTTGGCAATGCCTCACGGTAAGCCATTTTTGCAGCTAACTCGAAAGATAGCGCATCTGAATCGACCGCGTGGAATGAACCATCAATTAACCTTACTTTTAAGCTGGTTAACGGGAAGCCGGCTAATACACCGTTTGCCATTGAAGCAGCAAAGCCTTTTTCAACAGATGGAATAAACTCACGAGGGATTGAACCACCGCTAATTTCATTCACAAACTGTAAACCTTCTTTACCTTCATCGTTTGGAGAAAGGATAACCTGGATATCGGCAAATTTACCACGACCACCGGTTTGTTTCTTATAAGTTTCACGGTGTTGGATAGTACCTGTAATTGCTTCTTTGTAAGCAACTTGTGGCGCACCCTGGTTAACTTCTACTTTAAACTCACGTTTTAAGCGGTCCATGATGATATCTAAGTGAAGCTCGCCCATACCTGAAATTACAGTTTGGCCGGTTTCTTCGTCAGATTTTACGTGGAAAGTTGGATCTTCCTCAGATAATTTACCAAGAGCGATACCTAATTTATCTACGTCGGCCTGTGTTTTAGGCTCAATAGCTAAACCGATAACCGGCTCAGGGAAATTCATCGATTCAAGAATGATCGGGTGTTTTTCATCACAAAGGGTATCACCTGTTTTAATATCCTTAAAGCCTACTACCGCTGCAATATCACCTGCACCTACATTAGGGATAGGGTTTTGCTTGTTAGCGTGCATCTGGAAGATACGGGAGATACGTTCTTTGTTATCTGAACGCATGTTGTGTACGTATGAACCAGCCTCTAAATTACCAGAGTATACGCGGATAAAGCACAAACGACCTACGAAAGGATCGGTAGCAATTTTAAACGCTAATGCTGCAAATGGTTCTTTTTCTGATGGTTTACGTAAAATTTCTTCGCCTGTATCAGGGTGATGACCAATAATACCTTCAACATCCATTGGTGAAGGCAATAATTCCATCACATAATCAAGCATGGTTTGTACACCTTTGTTTTTGAAAGATGAACCACAAACCATAGGTACAATTTTAGCATCTAATACTGCTTTACGCAATGCATCTAAAATTTCTCTTTCTGTGATTGATTCTGGCGCTTCAAAGAATTTCTCCATCAGGCTTTCATCATAATCAGCTACTGATTCAAGAAGTTTTTCTCTCCACTCAGTTGCTTCTTCGATCATATCCTCAGGGATAGGCACTTCTGTAAAGGTCATACCTTTATCATGCTCATTCCAAACAATACCTCTCCAGTTAATTAAATCAACAACACCTGTAAATTTCTCTTCGGCACCAATAGGTAACTGAAGTGGTACAGCGTTGCTGCCTAACATGCTTTTTACCTGTTTTACAACATTTAAAAAGTCGGCACCAGAACGGTCCATTTTATTAACGAAACCTATACGGGCAACGTTATAATTGTTTGCAAGTCTCCAGTTGGTTTCTGATTGTGGCTCAACACCATCAACAGCACTAAAAAGGAATACCAAACCATCTAATACACGCAGTGAGCGGTTTACCTCAACGGTAAAATCCACGTGACCTGGTGTATCAATAATGTTGATATGATATTTTTGTCCTCTGTAGTTCCAATCTACTGTTGTAGCAGCAGATGTAATGGTAATACCACGTTCCTGCTCTTGCGCCATCCAGTCCATTGTTGCAGCACCTTCGTGTACTTCACCAATTTTGTGGCTTACGCCCGAGTAATAAAGGATACGCTCGGTAGTAGTGGTTTTACCGGCATCAATGTGAGCGGCAATACCTATATTTCTTGTAAATCTTAGATCTCTTGACATGTTTTTTATTTTATGATTTCACTGATTTAATAAAACGATTACACTGATTTATTGATTTTGCTGTTTAGGGCGCAATCATAATAAATCAGTGTAACCTTAATATATAATCGGTGTAATCCTTTCTATATCGGTGTAATCCTTTAATTAAAATCTAAAGTGAGAGAACGCTTTGTTGGCTTCAGCCATTTTGTGCGTATCTTCTTTCTTTTTCACTGCTGCACCTTCACCTTTAGCTGCTGATATGATTTCACCGGCTAATTTCTCCATCATGGTTTTTTCACCACGACGACGGGCATAGCTAATTAACCATTTCATACCTAAAGCGATTTTACGCTCAGGACGAACTTCGGTTGGTACCTGGAAGTTAGCACCACCAACACGACGGCTTTTAACTTCAACTGCAGGCATAACATTGTTTAAAGCCTTTTTCCAGGTTTCTAAACCGCTTTCGCTGGTTTTCTTTTCAACAATATCAACTGCGTTATAAAATATGGCGTATGCGGTTGATTTTTTACCATCATACATCATGTTATTTACGAACCTTGTTACCATGGTATCATTGAACCGTGGATCAGGAAGGATAATTCTTTTTTTTGGTTTTGACTTTCTCATTGCTTTCTATCCTCCTTAATTATTTCTTTTTCTTAGCTGGTGCGCCTTTTGTAGGTGCAGCTGCCTGACCTGGTTTAGGGCGTTTTGTTCCGTATTTACTACGACGTTGGTTCCTGCCGGCAACACCTGATGTATCTAATGCACCACGGATGATGTGGTAACGTACACCTGGTAAATCCTTAACACGACCACCGCGGATCAAAACAATAGAGTGCTCCTGTAAGTTGTGACCTTCACCTGGGATGTAAGCATTTACTTCTTTTCCGTTGGTTAAGCGCACACGGGCAACTTTACGCATTGCTGAGTTTGGTTTTTTAGGGGTAGTGGTATACACGCGTGTGCATACTCCTCTTCGCTGTGGACAGCTGTCCAACGCTGGTGACTTACTCTTGTCAACCAGAGCTACTCTACCTTTTCTAACTAATTGCTGAATAGTAGGCATTTTTTCCTTTTTGTATTTACTGTTTTATCCTTATTTTAAGGACTGCAAAGGTATGGAGTATTTTTTGATTTTCAAGGGGTTGAGACGAAAAAGTTTTGTAAAGGGTTGATTGGGTGGGCGAAGGGGGGGGATAGCTGGGAAATTATTGTCATTTTAGGTGTTAGGGACAGTTTTAACATCTGTCATCCCGCCATTGTCATTGCGGGTTTTATTATCCTGGGGACATTGAACGGAAAATGACATCTCCATCACGTCATGCTGAACTTGTTTCAGCACCCCACTTGCTAAGTGTACTTCATGCGGTCCACCCGTCCTGTGGGATCCTGAAACAAGTTCACTGTTGTCCGGTAAAAGATTTGAATAAAACTTTACCGGACAGCCGGTTGAGAAATGGCTGCGATATTTTCAGTAAAAACTTTTTTTTGAAGCTATAGCGCATTCACAACAGGTTAAATGGCAAAAATATCGAAGATTGCGTGCTTTTTTTACCGGACAGCCGGTTCTTAAAAAAGAAATGAATTATTGAGTTTTTAGGGGGCTTGGTTTTGAAAATGCACAAAAAAAGGCCTTTTTTAGGCCTTAAGAGATGTTTTTATATATCAAAGGAGATTTTACCGGACAACAGTGAAACAAGTTCAGGACGACTTCAGTTTTATAATTTGCCATAGGTAGGCACGAAGCAATCGCCGACATGCAGAGACACTTCGTAGGTTTGCAATATGGTTACATAATACTAAAATGATGGAGCGAGCAAAAAAGTCTTTAATCCTTACTCCATAAACAGTGAAGCACTCAACGGAGTTAATCCTTTATCTAATAATGGCAATGCCTGCGGCCCGGGCTGTACGTTTATACTGCGCATGCATTAGTCACAGGCCGGTATTCACTTCCATCCCTATTGCGGGCGTAGGGAGTCCACAACATGTTATTCTCCTTGTTTAATAAAATAATTCGGCTGGATTTTTCAGAATAGGTTAAAACAAACGGTAAAAACCAATCGCCTATAAACAAACAAAGCGGTGATCACTCACCGCCTTGCCATCAATCACTCAAAAACAACACTCTTTATAAATTAATAATGGTTATAACCACCCTGGTTATAGTCGTGGTTATGGCCACGATCATGTCCGCGGTCATGATCATCATCATCATGGTACCTGCCATGGTGATTTCCGCGCCCGTATCCATCACGTACAACACAACCAGATGATACCGATATTACTACTGTTGATATTAATAATGCAAATGCAACAAATCTCTTTTTCATGGTAAATAATTTTAGTGGTACACCTTATTTAAACGATGTACATATGTATGATACATTTTTACCGAAAAGGTTTAATTTCAATATAAAAGCCTTTAACTGGTTATGGTTAAAGGCTTTTATTGTTATGCTGCTGCCGGCTTTGGCGGCGGTGGCGGATGTGGCATGTTGCGCGGCGGAGCGCAGCTTGTGGCTAATGTGGCAATTGTTACTGCAAGTAATAATATGCCGGTGAATCTCTTTTTCATAGTAGTATGTTTATTAATACAATACCAACAGGCCGAAAATTGTTTTTAAAACCATTATCTTAGATTTTCCAATTCCATCAGTATGAAAAAGTTAGCTTACCTTATCCTTCCATTTTGTATCCTTGTTAGTTGTAAACCAAAACCGACAGCTGAAAGCGCGCTATCGGGCGATGTGGCATTTCAAAAACTGGCAGATGATTATCTTGATGGTTACCTGGCCTGGCGCCCTGCCAATGGTGTTGCACTTGGCTATCATCAATACGATGGTAAGGTTACTGATATTAGTAAGGCCTCGATAGATAAAGAACTGGCGCGTTTAAAGGATTTTGATACCAAATTAAGCGGGGCTGATACCGCATCTTTTAGTCCAACGGTTTTTTATGATTACCGCATTTTACGTTCGGCTGTAAAAGGAGAGATCTGGACTTTTGATGATCTGGGCACTTTTACTAAAAACCCGATGACCTATGCCGGGATAGTTGATGTAAGCATTTATGTAAAGCGCAATTTTGCACCGATAGAGGAGCGTGTAAAATCAATTATCGCTATTGAAAAAATGGCGCCCAAACTACTGGCCGATGCCAGGCTTAATTTGAATGATACTTTGGCCAAGCCGTATGTAGAAACCGCTATCCAGATAGCTCAGGGTTCGGCAGCATTTTTAGGTGGCGATCTTAAAGTAGCACTGAAAGATGTTAAGAACGATACGCTGATGAAGGCTTTCAATACCGCTAACGATGCGGCAATTTTGGCGGTTAATGCTTTCGCCGATTACCTGAAGAAGGAAAAGCTGCCAAAGGCAAATAATAAATATGCCATTGGCACGGCCAGCTATCAAAAAATGCTGCTTTATAGCGAGGGAATTAAGCTATCGCCAGATAAAATATTGCAAATTGGCTTAACCGAATTGAAAGATCAACAGCATGCTTTTAACGATGCTGCTAAGATCATTAATCCAAATAAAAAACCGGTTGATGTATATCACGACCTTCAAAAGGATCACCCTACTGCTGAGACTCTGATCCCCGATGCCAAAAAGAACCTGGAACAGATCAGGCAGTTCCTGATCGATAAAAATATCGTGACGATGCCATCAGAAGTAAGGGTTAAGGTAGAGGAAACCCCGCAATATGCACGCGCCACAGGCACGGCGTCAATGGATACGCCCGGTCCGTTTGAAACTAAGGCGACTGAGGCTTATTACTACATTACTCCGGTTGATCCCAAATGGACAGCACAACAAAAAGAAGATTGGCTGAAACAGTTTGATTATTATACTACAGATAATGTAACTATTCATGAAGCCTATCCCGGTCACTACACCCAGTTTTTACACCTGAATGCCTCATCGGCAACAAAAATTGAAAAGATATTTGGCAGCTACGCCTACATTGAAGGCTGGGCGCACTACTGCGAAAAAATGATGGCCGATGAAGGTTATGGTCATAATGGCGATTCGGTAAAGGCTGCTAAATATCGCCTGGCACAAGCCGGTGATGCATTGTTAAGGCTCTGCCGTTTATGTGTATCTGTTAAAACCCATACCCAGGGTATGAGTGTTGATGAGGCTACTAAGTTTTTTATGGACAACTGGTACCAGGGCGATAAGCCATCCAGGCAGGAAGCCCTGCGCGGAACCTTTGATCCCGGTTACTTGTTCTATACCATCGGCAAGCTGGAGATATTAAAGCTGCGCGAGGATTACAAGAAACAGGAAGGCGCCAGCTTTTCCCTCAAAAAATTCCATGACGAAGTGCTTGACCACGGCATGCCCCAGATTGGTATGCTGCGCGAAATTATGCTGAAGGATAAAAGTACCTGGGGAGATGTGCTGTAGGGGGGAGCAAATAACTATTTTATTAAAAGCCTTTAATTGAAAAATTAGGGGCTTTGTCTTTAATAACTGCTTGTTCGATTAAAGTAACTTTAATTTTTTACATCTACTTTTCACCAAAAAAAGTAGATGCAAAATCTACTTTGTCTACACATGTCTACATTTTATTTATTGGTTGAGATATTTATTTCTTTTTTATTGCATTTTATAATTTTTTATCTACATTTGTGTATCGATACCTCATACAAAATGGAAATAACAGATAAGGATATACTCGATAGCTTAAAGGCTAAGAAAGAGAAGTTATTAACTGAGCTTCATAAAGTTAATGTAGCTATTTGTGTTTATGAAGGTGTAGAGATAGAAGGGGGATCTAAAGTAGTTATAGAAGGTGATATACCGGTAAGTAGTAATGCAATTAAGGTAGATGCTAAACCTCTTAATTATGAGCCAGGACTTACTTATAGCGGAAAGATACTTTTTGTTCTTAAGAAAAATGGACCATCTTATGTAACTGATATAGTAGAGGAGTTGTTAAAATTGGAACCAGGTGCTTTTGAAAGGGAGCAGCTAAGTAAGAGAATTACTATTATGACTTCACGGTTATATACGACTAAGAAGATAACGGCTAAGAAAGTAGGTAGGAAGAATAAGTACATGTTACTAACATAAAATACAAAGGGCGATTTAACGCCCTTTGTAAAATACTCGTAAGTTGTAGTTTAGAGTGCATTAATCATATTATGCAAACCATCATTAGAGTTGCGAAGTGAAGATGATATCATTAATCATATTAACAAGCGCCTCAACTACTTCTAATTAGTGCAGGAAAATGGATGCGACTCCGTTGGAAAGGCTGCCTTATGGTGGCCTTTCATGTTTATTGAAAACTAAGTTATATACAATATATGATTTATGCAACTTATAAGGATGTCCTTAGCTGTTTCTTTTAATATGTTTCTTAGTCATGCTGTAACTATGTAAGAGAAAATAAGATGCAATTTGAGTTCTAAAATATTTTACAAGGTGTTAATATATTCCTGCTGAATAACAAGCAGGCAATTAGCGCATAGGCATCCGTCATACAATTCACTCACATACTGCACTTCGTTGATAGTGAGCTGCACGGTACTGCACTGGCACTTGGTGAATGAATTGGCTTTACATTCAAAAGTGGCCTCACAGCGTTCGCAACGGATAATCTCGTGTTTTGGGTGCATAGTTTTAGTCCGGAAGTCGGGAAAGTCCGGGAAGTCCGAAAGTTTGTTTTTTGTTGTTTGTCAAAGGTCGACAAGTTTGATAGTAAATAAAAGCTTTGCGAATCATTATAATGTAAAAGACCGGTAAGCTGTTGAGCTACCGGTCTTCTTTTATCTTTCGGACTTTTCCGACTTGCTGACTTTCCGACTACGCTTACGCAGAGCAGGTAACGCAACCTTCTTCCATTGAGCAGCTTGGGCCTTCTGGAACATTATCTGCAAGTTGGTTTACATGTTCCGGAATAACAGGCTCCATGTTTGATCCGCCCTGATTCTCTACTGTGAACTTAACAGCTTGTGAAGCAGCTTGTGTACGCAGGTAATACATACCAGTTTTTAAGCCTTTTTTCCATGCGTAGAAGTGCATTGAAGTTAGTTTGGAGGCGTTTGGCGAGTTGATGAAAAGGTTCAATGATTGCGATTGACAAACATAAGCACCTCTATCAGCAGCCATATCAATGATGTTACGCATCTTTATTTCCCAAACTGTTTTGTACAGTTCTTTGATATCTGCAGGTATTTCGGCAATGTCCTGTACAGATCCGTTTGCTGTGATGATCTTATCTTTCATAGCAGGGGTCCATAAGCCAAGGTTAACCAGGTCGCGCAATAAGTATTTGTTTACTACGATGAACTCACCACTCAATACCCTACGGGTGTAAATGTTTGAAGTATATGGCTCAAAGCACTCGTTGTTACCTAATATTTGTGAGGTTGATGCAGTTGGCATTGGCGCTACTAACAGTGAGTTGCGTACACCATGGTTCATTACATCCAGGCGCAGGTTTTCCCAATCCCAACGGTTAGTGGCAGGTGATACATTCCAAAGATCAAACTGGAATTTACCTTTTGATAACGGTGAACCTTTAAATGTTTCGTAAGGGCCATCTTTTATAGCCAAATCTTTAGAAGCCGTCATGGCAGCAAAATAAATGGTTTCAAAGATCTCTTTGTTCAGTTGTTTAGCCTCATCGCTTTCAAACGGCATACGCAGCTGGATGAAAGTATCCGCCAAACCTTGTACACCTAAACCAATAGGGCGGTGACGTAAGTTTGAATATTCGGCTTCCTTAACCGGGTAGTAGTTATAATCGATGATCTTGTTCAGGTTTAAAGTAGCCTGGTAAGTAACATCATACAATTTGTTATGATCAAAGGTTCCGTTGCTGATGTAACGTGGCAGTGCCAATGAAGCAAGGTTACAAACCGCTATCTCGTTAGCATCGGTATACTCCATAATTTCGGTACAAAGGTTTGAACTTTTTATAGTACCTAAATTTTGCTGGTTTGATTTGCTGTTGGCAGCATCTTTATACAAGAGGTATGGTGTACCGGTTTCTACCTGGGCATCTAATACGGCAAACCAAAGTTCCTGTGCTTTGATGGTTCTGCGGGCACGGCCTTCTTTTTCGTACCTGGTGTACAATTCAACAAACTCGGCACCGAAACAATCGGCCAAACCTGGTGCTTCATGCGGGCAAAACAAGCTCCACTCTTCGTTGGCCTCAACACGCTCCATGAACAGGTCAGATACCCAAAGGGCATAGAACAAATCGCGGGCACGCATTTCTTCTTTACCGTGGTTTTTACGCAGATCTAAAAATTCAAATATATCTGCATGCCATGGCTCAAGGTAGATAGCGAAAGCGCCTTTACGCTTGCCACCGCCCTGGTCAACATAGCGGGCGGTATCGTTAAATACACGCAGCATTGGGATAATTCCATTACTTGTGCCATTTGTACCGCTGATGTATGAGCCTGTAGCCCTTACGTTGTGGATGCTTAAACCGATACCACCGGCACTTTGCGAAATTTTAGCAGTTTGTTTTAAAGTATCATATATGCCATCAATGCTATCATCTTTCATGGTTAACAGGAAGCATGATGACATTTGTGGTTTTGGTGTACCTGCATTAAAAAGGGTAGGAGTAGCGTGAGTAAACCAGCGCTCGCTCATTAAATGGTATGTTTTGATTGCGCTTTCAACATCCTCTTTGTGAATACCAACAGATACACGCATAAACAGGTGTTGCGGACGCTCCACAATTTTACCATCCACCTTTAACAGGTATGATTTTTCAAGTGTTTTGAAACCGAAGTAGTCGAAACCAAAGTCGCGGTCATAAATGATCGTACTATCTAACAGTTCGGCATTTGATTGAATAACTTCCCATACATCATCGGCTATAAGTGAAGCATTTTTGCCTGTTTTGCCATCCACGTAGTTGTACAGGAGGCGCATAGTTTCTGAGAACGACTTGATCGTATTTTTGTGCAGGTTTGATACTGCTATACGCGAAGCCAGTAAAGCATAATCAGGGTGCTTCGTCGTTAATGATGCTGCAGTTTCGGCAGCGAGGTTGTCAAGTTCTGAAGTTGTTACTCCATCAAATAAACCTTCAATTACCTTTTTTGCCACATCAATTGGGTCAACCAGTTGGAACCCATAACACAGTTTTTCGATACGAGCTGTGATCTTGTCGAATTTTACCGATTCTTTTCTACCGTCTCTTTTTACTACAAGCATATTTAATGGTATTTAGTAGTTAGTGTCAAGTAGCAAGACCTGAACCAACTTGTGTGTATATTGTATTTTGTTAACTCTTATTTTTTGTATCAAGTAGTTAGTATCAAGTAGCAAGACCTTTTACCAACCGGTGATTTTTACAGATAATTAAGCATCCCGATACTTGATACTGACTTAAAAGTCTTCATCTAATGAGAATGCTTTACTTTCGGCATTGTTTAATACACCGCTTTTTTGATAATCGCCAACGCGTTTTTCAAAAAAGTTGGTTTTGCCTTGTAGTGATATCATCTCCATAAAATCAAACGGGTTGCTGGCGCCGTAATGTTTTTCGTACCCCAGTTCGCCCAGCCACCTGTCGGCCACAAATTCAATATATTGACTCATTAATTTGGCATTCATCCCTATCAGGTTAACAGGTAACGCGTCAGTAACAAATTCTTTTTCAATTTCAACAGCATCGGTAATAATGCTTAAAACTGCTTCGGCGCTCAACCTTTTGTTTAGCATTTTGTAAAGCAGGCAGGCAAATTCGCAATGCGAACCTTCATCACGGGAGATCAATTCATTGCTGAAAGTTAATCCCGGCATCAGGCCACGTTTTTTAAGCCAGAAGATAGAGCAGAAGCTACCTGAGAAGAAGATCCCTTCAACAGCAGCAAAAGCTACCAAACGCTCGGCAAAATTACCGTTGTTTATCCAGCGTAAAGCCCACTCGGCCTTTTTACCCACACATGGTACCGTATCAATGGCATGGAACAGGCGGTCTTTTTCGGCCGGATCTTTAATGTAGGTATCAATCAGCAAGGCATAGGTTTCTGAGTGGATGTTCTCCATCATGATCTGGAAACCGTAAAAGCAACGGGCTTCTGGTAATTGTACCTCGCTCATGAAATTCACAGCCAGGTTCTCATTCACTATACCATCGCTTGCCGCAAAGAAAGCCAGGATGTGCGAGATGAAATGCTTCTCGCCTGAATTCAGATTTTCCCAATGCTTCATATCGTCCGAGAGATCGATTTCTTCGGCTGTCCAAAAACTGGCTTCAGCCTTTTTATACATTTCCCAAATGGCCGGATACTTAATAGGTAGTATCACAAACCTGTCTTTATTCTCTCTCAGTAATATTTCGTCTTCCTGTATCATTGGTACCTGTTTTTTATTCGTTTTATCCCTACGTAGCGCCATCAGACACCAAAGCGAGCCTTATTAAAAATAAAGCTTTCAAGTTTTTGTGATTTAGCTTGACCAATCACAATGTTTAGTATGTAAATCTATGACAGCTAAGTGTTTGTATTGTGGATGACGAATGCATCCGCTGCCTGTTGAATACCTTTTTTATTACCTTGTAGAACAAAGTTAATGTTTGAGTTGGAATGCTTATAATGATAGTTTTTAACAAAGGCCAGAGTTATTAACACTTTGTGCCATAACTTTTAAAGCCGCCTGGCTAAACAGAAAATTAATGAACTTGATTACAGCTAATTAAAATTGAACCCTAAAATGGATAGTGTAAAAACTTGCCGAAAACAATAATTTAACATTGTAAATTACTTTACTTAACACCGACAATCATTGAAAAATGCATAATGGCTTTGCTAAAGCCGGATGGGAATCTCGAAATCTGGCTCTGAAAATAGCCGCAAAACCGGTTTGTGGAAAACAAAAGGTCCCGATCGACTTTAATCGACCGGGACATTCCTGAATTGTTTAAAGAAAATTATTTAATATCATCTGCCGATACAAATTTCATCGACACTGAATTTACACAATGGCGGGTGTTTTTTGGGGTGAAGTATTCACCTTCAAAAACGTGACCTAAGTGCGCGCCGCAATTAGCGCACTCAATTTCAACGCGGCGACCATCCGGATCTGGTACTCTTTTTACTGCACCGGGTATTTCATCATCAAAACTTGGCCATCCGCAATGCGATTCAAATTTTGACTCGGAAGTGTAAAGCGGGGTGTCGCAACGTTTGCAAACATATAAACCCTGAGCATGGTTATTTAACAACGCGCCTGTAAACGGGCGCTCGGTGCCTTTATGTAATATAATATATTCTTCTTCGGGTGTTAACTTGTTGTATTCCATTTTTATTTAGTGAGTTTATGAGTGGGTGAATTAGTGATTTTAGTTCACCTTTTTGCTACATAAAGATACGACAATTTAAAGGTTTTGATTGTTTTGGAAGGGGATGTTTACATTGGGTTGACTGGAGATTAGGTGTGCAGATGTGTAAATTTCAGATGTGCAGATATAACATTACGGTTCAGACAAAGCCGCATTGATACCCCCCCTTCAGGGGGCCGGGGGGCTAACATCCAAATGATACTCCTGTATCAAAGGCGGATTCTCGGGCGTTAGCGTAAAGCTCACTTTAATATTTGCATTTTCGCCCTTAATAATGAAATACCCCCTTAACTGGTTCTCTGCAACTACATCACCAATGCTTAAGGTTTTACCTGCTTTGCCAAAGGCTTCTGCTGTTGCAATTTTTAGCTTCTCGGGGAAGTAATCCATAAAGAAGTTATCGGCGAAGATGCCGCTTTCTTTGGCCTTGCTCCAGTCGGCAATAACTTTGAGAAGGTCGTTTTTACGCTGATCAAGAATTAGGGAGGTTGGTAATTGGCGTGGTTTTATGCCTGATAACGCCAGTAGGGTATCCAAAACCTGCGAGTTAGGATAACCTGCCCGAGCATAAGTAAGGTTGGCAAAGGACACTACACCGATGCCATAATCGGGCATGATATTCCATTGGCTGCCGAAGCCGGGCAGGCCGCCGGTATGCCCGATATAAACCCGGTTATCACAATCCTTAGCCCACCGCAAGCCGTAGGCATAGGCACTCACATTGGGGCAGGGACGACCGGTTGTAGTTTTGGCATTTGCTGTTAAATAATTTACATCCCATGGGTATTGCATTTCGCGGATGGAACTCCTTTTTATCGGGCCGGTTTCGGCGTTATCCCGTGGGGGCCAGGCATCCAGGTGAAGAGCCATGTAGATGCTGAAATCCTCAATGGTGGTGATCAGACCTCCCATGGCGCCATAAGCCCCATCATGCAGTAAAGGCTGCTCTACCCATTGGTTATCAAGCCATCTGTAGCCCAGCGCCAGTTGCTGCTTGGGTACTTTGGTATATTCCCAATAAGTATGGGTCATGCCTAATGGTTTCAGGATATTTTCGGTAATGTAAGTTTCATAGGTTTTGCCCGAAACTTTTTTAATGATGTAGCCCAAAGTAGCAAAGCCGAGGTTACTATACTCATAGCCCAGACCTGGGTTGTTGGAAAAGGAGACGCCTTTTTTATACAAGGCAATCAGTTCATCATCGCTTACGGCCAGTTGCCTGTCGCCCCAGGGATTATCTTCGGGGTAACCGGCGGAGTGGGTTAACAGATTCCTTACAGTTACCGGTGTGGCATCTTTGGTAAGGTAATGTGTGTTTTTCATTTCGGGGATGTACAGGTAAGCGGGGTCATCCAGTTTCAGTTTGCCCTCATCGCGCAGTTTTAAGATAGCCATGGCGGTAAGGCTTTTGGTCATGGATGCAATGCGGAAATCGGATTTTGGGGTAGCAGCTATTTTATTAGGCACATCGGTATAGCCAAGGCCACCCACATGCACCAGTTTACCATCTACAACTATACCATATGCCAGGCCGGGCCAATGGTTTTTCTCGGCGTAGTCCTTATAAATCTGGTCGATGACGGGAAAGGTAGCCTCTATCTTTTTTAACCGGTCGGGATCGGTGAAAACGGCTGGTTTGTAGGTTTGAGCGAGGGCTGTTGTGCAACAGCTGGATATCAGAATTAAGCTGAGCAGTTTATGCAGATTCTTTGTGGTCATAAGTAAGTTGAAGCTTTACTTTCTAAAAATAAAGAATTTATGGCTGGTAAGGAAACAGGTGTTCGCTTTTTCAGGAGTATCCGTTGTTAGTAAAAATTCGAATATTTAATTATTTGTCAATCAGAAATTTAAGTGTTCGCTTGGTTTGGGTATCGAAATTGCTGCTTTTGATTATCAGTAATTTAGGTGTTCGGGCTGTAGTATGGCGGTTTTGAAAAGTGCGAACACCTGTTTTGGTGATGTGCTCTGAATGCAACTTTTCTTAATTCGTACTATTCCCCTGCCTGTTCAAGCACATAGGAGATAACCACCTGAGAAACTCGAAAATTTGTTTCCTGGATGCGGTCAACATAAGGCTTGATTAGTGGGATGATATGGTGCTGTTTTGCTTTAAGGAGCAGCCCTAAAGTTCCCATGATGTTAAGTGCCATTCTTTTTGCCAGTTTTCGGCCTTTAAGGTCGTCGATGATTACCAGGGGATTTGTGGTTTCTATAGCGAGCGCGAGGGCGCTGGCTTCGCCGGGATCAACGGTTTCCTTTAACACCTCCATGAGAGCGATGTCTTTAACTGCCTTGATGATTATCCACTCAGGCAGGCCGGTGCCAAATTCGTTTTTGATTTCAGGCGTAGTTGTCACGCTTGTAAACAAGCTTTGTAATATCCCGAATCCATCGATCTTTTCGAGTAAGATGAGGCAACTTGTATCGGTGATAATAATGTTATATTCCTGAAATGCTGTCAAGCTCATCTTTCAGATCGTCAACTGAATAATTGATGTAAGAAACGCCATAATCATTGAGCAGTTCAGCGAAGGTGCGTTTGGTGAGACCGGACATAACAGCGGCCTGTCCGAGAGATAGCTTGCCGGATTCATAAAGTTTGGCAGCGATAAAGCGGACAGTATCTTTCTGATACTCGCCCAGGCTATCGGGAACTTCTATGGTAATCGTTGTCATATCGTAAATATACAAATAGTTGAAAAACTATGAGAAAAATTGCAGAAACAATAAAAAAAGGAAATAAGAAATTTAAGTTATATAGAAGTATCTTATAAAGATTTGCAATGAAAATTTAACAGAACTGTTTTTATAAGCATTCAAATTTTTTGCATAAAAAAATCCCGGCCAAACATGACCGGGATCTCAAATATGTTTTTCCAGTTCCCCCTTTAGGGGGTTAGGGGGCTTAAACTAATTTAGCCAATTCTTCTGCCATGGCAGCGCCAATTTCGGCTGGAGATTCAACTACGCGGATACCGCACTCGCGCATGATCTTCATTTTAGCGGCAGCTGTATCGTCGGCACCGCCAACAATAGCACCAGCGTGACCCATTCTACGGCCCGGAGGCGCAGTTTGGCCGGCTATAAATCCTACTACTGGTTTAGTGCCAAATTCTTTAATCCAACGGGCTGCTTCAGCTTCCATGCTTCCGCCAATTTCGCCTATCATGATGATACCATGAGTATCAGGATCATTCATTAACAATTCAACAGCTTCTTTAGTAGGCGTACCAATGATCGGGTCGCCACCAATACCTATAGCGGTAGTGATACCTAAACCAGCTTTAACCACCTGGTCAACCGCTTCATAAGTTAGCGTACCTGATTTTGAAACCACACCAACATTACCTTTTTTGAAGATAAAGCCTGGCATAATACCAATTTTACTTTCATCAGCAGTAATAATACCCGGGCAGTTAGGGCCAATAAGGCGTGCATCCTTATCTGTTAAATATTCTTTTACCGCAATCATATCCTTTGTCGGGATACCTTCGGTGATACAAACAATAACCTTAATACCAGCCTCGGCAGCTTCCATAATGGCATCAGCGCCGAAAGCAGGAGGTACAAAAATGATAGATACATCAGCACCTGTTTGGTCAACAGCGTCTTTAACGGTGTT
This sequence comes from Mucilaginibacter sp. P2_A4, assembly GCF_056405015.1. NCBI lineage: Bacteria > Pseudomonadati > Bacteroidota > Sphingobacteriia > Sphingobacteriales > Sphingobacteriaceae > Mucilaginibacter > Mucilaginibacter sp. P2_A4. The sequence goes on from NZ_JBFUCX010000002.1 coordinate 504,325, forward strand.
AAAAACAGGCCTGTCTAAATGCGTCTGACCGCCTTTACCTGGTGTAACACCTCCAACAAGCTGGGTGCCATAAGCAATCATTTGCTCAGCATGGTAAGTGCCTTCTTTACCGGTGAAACCTTGTACAATAACTTTTGAATCTTTATTTACGAGAACACTCATTGGTTTTTTTCGTTTAGTACGGCAAAGCTAAAGTTTTTGTCCGAATGTCAACCCCCTAATTTTCTAAAGGGCGAATAATTTTAAATGTTAACAAAAAAGTGACTTTGTGGTAATTGAATAATTGTTTCACCGGGTAGGTTTTGGATGTTTCCCCCGATAAAATCGGGAGCAGGGCTTTCCGTTGCAAGCACTCGTTTTGCGGTTGCCGCAGGTCCGCGTCGGTTGTGGGCTTTCACGCAAATCCTGGATGTGAGTTCATCCGGAATTTTGTATTTTTAAAATCTGCAAATTGATGGTGGAATGTTAAACATGTGGTTAATAAATTGAATTGTGCAGAAGATACTTATGAAATAACTGCCTTCTTATGAAGTCACGAGTATTCCACGCTTTTGGCCATGGCTGCATACTCCCGCCAAATGGGGGGATGTTGAGGATTCACTTGCGGCAGCTTGGGTTTTGATACACTACCCAACTTCACATAGAACTTCCAGTATGCACCAATATTTCAATTCGCTCCGTGTCGGCCAGTCTATAAATCTTATCTATCGATTTCAAATTAGAGATATATTCTTTTTTATAACACCCGTTATCAGGAAGACTTTCACTAAATGTTGTCTTGTTTGCTGGCAATGTCCAAAACTCACCTGATATTTTAGCAATGTTCAGTGTCAGGTGCCTTCCATTTGATAACTTAGCCGTGCTAAATTCCGTCATCTTTTTGGAAAGCGGCAGCAGCCTCTTATAGTAATTTTTAGAAAATATTGCTTCCTGTTCAGCGCTCTTAAACTGGTAACGTAACCGGTTTTTTTTAATGTGAGAAACGGCTCTTCAAATAATATTAATTTTTCAGTCAGTCTACAAATGATTGAGTCCTGGTCGCCAGCTTTTAAACACCCGTAAATAGAAGGCAAATCTTTACTTAGTAAATATTCCGTCACAGGTCGTCCATTATCTAATGTCCCCGAAACCAAGCAAATGAACACAGTATCTTTTATAGATTTACTAGGCTGTCCGTAAGATCGTTGAAAACAAGGCAGCAAAATAATAAGTCCCAGGATTCTAAGGTTTCTTTTCATCTTTCTTTTCTGTTTTTGATTTGTCATCAGGGGGAGGAATATTCGGCAGCTGATCAATAACGGTACTGACATCTAGATCATTGGGCATATCCTGTTTGTCGTAAGAACCGATCCCCGACCCAGCGCCATCATAATCATAAAACAATGTATGAAAATTTCATGGATTCTATTTCTTTTTGTATCACGTTTGTCATTCATTGCGACGCCCTGATGGCCATCTGTCACGCCACGCTGCCGCAAGGCTTCAGCCTTGTGGCCCACATTCAAGGTATTGAATATGCAAATATCGGATGTTTTTTCATTCAGGATTTTGTATTTTAAAGCCTACCTGTATGCATTAATTTGAATCATGGCGGATTGTCGTAAGGGGATGGCGTATACTTAGCATGCGGGTAGTTTTAAACAACGGGCATAATCGTTCGAAGTCGGAGACATTCGAACAGCGGGAGACTTCAGACAGCAAGGGCGAACAAAAATCCAATAAAATGTCCCAAAGCTTAAAGAGATATTAAAATATTCATAGTTTTATAAACTAAAACATTTATGAGTGGATATTTTCGAGCAGCTAGATTATAAATTATCTGAAGTAAAAAAGTTCTACTTTTTCGACTATTTCTACATCCTACTCAAAGCCGTTGAGAAAGCTAATCGTTCCCCACGTGTTTTTCTACACTTTCAAAATTTAAAGGAAGCGTTGAATTTGGGGGAATCTAAATATAAAAAAATTGGTGCTGGTTCAGATACTATATCCGACTCTATGTTTAATAGATATTGGTACACATTCAACGAAGTTGTCGAAGAGTCGGAATCATTGGGATTGATTTCTCAAAATGCAAACTTGATTACATTAACGGAAAAAGGATACTCAATACTTCAAGTATATGATATTGAAGGTGCTGAAAATTTTAATGAACAACTCTTTGTTTTAATGGAAAATAAAAGTTTTGGCTTTCATTATTTGGTTTCATCGCTGTTTCTTATCAATCCCAATAACGCTGGTACTCTTATATTTCCTAGTTATTCCCCGTTAAAACTCCATTTTTCAAAGCAAGATTTGGTAAAGGATAATAAGTTTGTCGATTATTTAAATTCATTGTCTGGTCGTTTGATGGATGATCTTTCGATTCACTTGGGACAACAAATTAATTTAAATAGTGCTAATATTGAATTGATCGATAAGTTAGTAGAGACTGGAATAATCGATAAAGATTATAATTTAAAAAACTCCGGAGACTACAATTTAATTGTAAAACGCGTACGAGACTTTTGGGCCAACCATCTTCTGAGAAATGTTTACGGCTTTAAACACATTAATAGTATAAGTAATTTTGATATCTGGGCTTATCGAGCCAAACAAGTTGGGATATTAAACATAACTGAGTTTCATCCTGGGTTTAGTGGGAAGATGATATACCCAACTTCAATTATTTACAAAAAAATTAAATCGCCTGAATTCAAAAAAATTTTCGAGTATCCCACTGGTGACGTGTTATATCTTCATAATCCAAAGTTTAATGACAGTTTTATTTCGAGTTTATATGAGTCATATATTGAACTTAAAAGGTCACATACTAGCTACTTTGTAAATCTTAATGATTTAAGAGATATGGTTTGTTATAAGTTGAAAATTTCAAATAAAAAATTTACTGACCTTTTAGCTAAAGCATACGAACTAAATTTAAAAGGGCATCTAAGTGTTAGTATAAGTTTAGAAGCGGATAAATTACCGTCTGAAAAGGCCGTATATATAACGCGCGACCCTATATACATAGCTGGAAAAGTAAAGAATATTATCGCAATAGAAATAAATACCAACAAAAAATGAGTAAAATTTTCAGAAAAGCCACTGAGCAAATCACTGAGGAACAAATCAATAAGAAATTCTCCAAATATGGCTTATTAGAGAATCCGTTTCCAATTACTCCGTATGTTAATCAAGACTCTCCAGAAAAGAAATATAATGGAAGCATTTATGACGATTCAATCAGGCAAGATGAATTCGAAAAAATAAAAGCGAATTTTTTAAATATCCCGCAAAGTGAAGCAGATCACTTGAGATTAGGTTTTATCGTTGACAAATCGTTTATCGGCAGAGGTAATGGGAAATCATCATTTCTCTTGCACCTTAACAAAGCCATAAATAGCGATTATTGTCTCGATTTTTCAAAAGATGTCAATAAGTGTTTTTCCATTTACTTTTCTCCAGATGGCGGTGGCACGATAAAATCATTTGACAAGTTCGTCGATAACTTTTTTCACGCTATTTTAAAAAATAAAATCATTAACGAAGCATTGGCTATATTACGATTTGAAGCAATAGAAGAATTGAATGAGTGGAGAAATATTAATATAAATGAACTTGAAGAAAACGACATAGTCGATTTTTTAAATGATAAAGAATGGTTGGCTAAGCACACAAAATCTTTTAGATCAGTCATAACGAAGCAAATTCTGAAAAAGCCGTTATTAGGCGGTTTGCCAGCAGAGTTTCCACTTTATAAAGAGGCGAATGGCGGCAAAATAGCTAACCAAGAAACGTTTGTAGAATATTATTCAACTTTAAGAAAGGATAAAGCCAAGTTAGATTTTATCTTTGATCATCTTACTGCGATTTTTATTGCGGCCGGTTTTAACGGCGCTTATGTGCTAGTTGATGATTTTGAAAAAATACCTGATTTTCAAAGCTCAAATCAGAAGAAGGATTTTGCAACCCAATTGCGTACTGTCCTATTCGACGGAGGATATTTGAATTCAAAAATAGGATTTTTCAATTTCATTTTGGCTCTACATGCAGGCGTGCCGAGGTTGATGTCTGAGCCTTGGAGTTTAGCGGGAATGGAGCAGAGAGTTCCTATGTCTTCTAACGTTGATCAAAAACATATTATTGATTTTGGCAAGCTAGAAAATAAGCACGCGATAACTTTAATCAAAAGATATTTATCAGAATTCCGTAGAGACGATTATAAAGGTGAAGAGCTACATCCTTTTAATAAAGAGAGTGTAATATTATTAGCCAACAATTCGGAAATGAATATTTCAAAAATACTTAAAAACTCTAATCAACTATTGGAGTCGGCGGATTCTGAAGGAATTGAAATTATTGACGACAAGATTGTCAATGCCTTTTTTTCGAAAAAAACCCAGTCGCCACAACAAGATGCCGAAGATAGAATTATAAATAAATCGGAAAAAGTTGACTTATTACAAAAAATCGATCCAGGATTAAAGAAATGAATTATTGTTTAGGAAAGGAAGAATTTCCCTTGTTTTTTGATGCATTTATTAACAAAGATTCAATGCATAACACCTTCGAAGAAGATTTGCAAATGAGAATTGATGCGTGTATGAACTGGGAAGATAATATAGGAGTTTTGTTGTATGTATTTACATATTATCTCCAAAAAAAATCAAAAAAGGCCGAGGGCTCAAACCCTGAATATATTGAACGTCTCTTTAAATTAAATGAAGTAGGTAATTTTGTCCTTGAAACTATCGATAGAAATTTTGTGACGTACATGCTTAACTATAGCAGGACTAAAATAAATGAAGATTTATCAGACAGCTTGACACTAATTTTGCAAAACTATTTAGATCATTCATATGATTCATCATTTTGTTTTTGACACCGTAGGATTTATAAATTTCCATCACGACTTTTTTAACGAAAAATTGCATTTATCACAAAGATTAATTGAGGATGTAAATAAATGTTTAAGTCCAGACTATATTGATTACAAGCTAATAATACCGAGTATAGTATTTGTTGAAATATTTGACAAACAGCTTAGAACCGACGAGAAAGCGTCGCAATTTAAATATGAGATATTGTCAAAATATTTGAGTTGCGATGATGTGGAAATTAAAGGAATAGACAAAGAGGTTTTGGAAATCTATTATAGCATCAACAATAACGTCATACAGTTGGAAACCCATGATAAAATCGTGTTATCGTCAGCAATACAAATGCAAGGCAAATTAATCACAAATGATGGAAAAATCACAACTTATGTCGAAGCAACGCAGGCGGTCGAAATAGTTTTTTGAATAATATTATTTATCTCAATTACTGTGTGGCTTATAGGTCTAATCCTCCACGCTGCCGCAAGGCTCCAGCCTTGTGGCCCGCATGCAATGTCTTGAATATGCAAATCCCGGATGTGTCATCCGGGATTTTGTATTTTAGAGCCTACCTGTATGCATTAATTTGAATCATAGTGGACCGTCCTAAAGGCATGGCGCATAATTAGCATGCGGGCCACAAGGCTGGAGCCTTGCGGCAGCGGTGTGGACTCTTTGCGATAGCGGTGGCTGTCGCGTTTACCCCCTTTTATTGTCATTTTCTACCCTTGCCCGTTTCAAAGTGATGAATTACTTTTATTCAGTAAAACTTTTGACATGGAAAAATATACAATTGAAAGAGATATTACTGTCATTTATGTACAGGCAACCTCTTTCCCGATGGGTGTTGGTGGCGCATTTGCGGCGTTGGATGCTCTTTTGCCAGGTCGGGACAGGCTTTACGGTATTTCAAATCCAGACAAAGAAGGCCGGATCATTTACCGTGCTGCTGCTGAAGAGGCGTATCCGGGCGAGGGTAAAGAAAAAAAAGCGGAAACTTTCCTGGTAAGGAAAGGAACTTATATCAGTTTGTATTTAAAGGACTGGAAAAAAGATGAGGCCAGTGTTGGCCAGGCGTTCAGGCAATTGCTAAGCTATCCTGATATCGACCCGAAAGGCTATTGCCTGGAAATTTATGAAAACGATAGCGATGTACGATGCCTGGTACCCTTGGTGTGATGCAAATTATTAACTCATTTGGCGCGAGTATGCAGCCCTGGCCAAAAACGTAGAGTACTCGTGACTTTATAGGTAAAAATCATTCTTTGAAAAGAAGAATTTTCGCGTAAGGGATTGTACCGGGTACCGGCCAACGAGCGTAATGCCTGCAGGCGTATGAGGGGAAAGCCCGGCCCGCTTCTATCAGCGGGAAACGCCCGGATACAATTCGAATTTAATATCTTACTCGTTGACAACGCAAGCAAACCAAGCCTTAGATAAGAAGAAATTCAATTGCGCCGATAAGCACCAACAACACCCATGAAGATAAGCTTCTTTTTATCTCCCAAAATTCCGGGTATGAAATAAGCCAGTGTATAGCCCATTCCGGCGAACATAATTATAATTTTAAGAGCAAAAATCATCGCAGATATGTTAAGAGCATAAATCTAACTTTCTAATAAAAAACTCCCCCTTCAGGCAGTCGGTGATCTAAACTCACCCTCGCTTTTCGCTATCACAATAGTAGCAACGCCGTTGCCTATTACATTGGTGATGGCCCTCGCTTCTGACATAAACCTGTCGACACCTATCAGGATAGCCAAACCTTCCACAGGGATAATTTTAATAGCCGCCAGTGTGCTGCTCAATACAATAAAGCCGCTGCCGGTAACACCGGCAGCGCCCTTTGAAGTGATCATCAGGATACCGATAATGGTTAATTGCTGGGCAAGGGAGAGCGGTACATTAAATACCTGTGCCAAAAATATCACGCACATAGACAGGTAAATGGTAGTGCCATCCAAATTAAAGGAATAGCCGGTAGGGATCACCAGGCCCACAACCGATTTGGAGCAGCCGAATTTTTCCATCTTCTCCATCATAGCCGGAAGGGCCGACTCGGACGAGGACGTCCCCAACACAATCAATATTTCCTCGCGGATGTATTTAAGGTATTGCCAAAGGCTAAATTTGTAGATGCGGCAAATGATATTCAGCACCACAAAGATGAACAGGAACATGGTTAAATAAACCGAGCCCATGAGGATAGCTAATGGCTGTAACGTTTTTAAACCGTACTTGCTGATGGTAAATGCCATCCCGCCGAATGCGCCCAAAGGGGCTACCTTCATCACAATTTTCATGATGTTGAAGAATACTTTTGACAGCTTATCAAACAGTTGGATAACTGATTGCCCGGTTTCGCCCATGCGACTTAACCCGATGCCAAACAAAATAGCGAAGAACAGGATCTGTAATATATCACCTTTGGCAAAAGCCTCAAACACGTTGCCGGGTACAATATGGGCAATGAAATCGCCCCAGTGCATTTCGGCGGCAGCTTTTTCATACACGGCAAGCTTGCTGGTATCGGCAACGGCATGGTTTACAAAGCCAGCGCCGGGTTTAACAATATTGGCCACGGCAACGCCAATGATAAGCGCGAATGAAGTAACTATTTCAAAATAAAGCAAAGCCTTGCCACCCACGCGGCCCACCTTTTTCATGTCGCTCATGCCGGCAATGCCCAGCACGATGGTGAAAAATATGATTGGCGCTATCAGCATAGTGATTAAGCTGATGAATGTTTTGCTAATGAGTTCGGCAGTTGGGGCAAAGCCCTTAAAGTTTAGTCCGACGATGACACCGAGGGCAATAGCGATAAGAACCTGGAAAGTGAGGTTTGAGAATAGGCGTTTCATGGTTTGGCAATCCCCCGGCTCCCTAAGGGGGGAGCAAAAGGTTTTATTTTGCCAATATAATAAGTTATTAGTTCTGATTATAACAAAAAGAGCTCCCTCCGGAAACCGAAGAGAGCTCTTTTATTATTTAATGCCTTGTGTTAATTAGGCTTTACTTCGCCTGTTAGTAAATCAACAAGGTATTCGTGGTTTAAAAATGTCATTTGAGCTTTATGATTGCCTAAGAATTTAAGCGTTCCGCTATAATCCCATCCGCCGCCATTGGTTTTTCCTTTTGAATTAAAAGTTGCAGAGCCGCTTGTGATATCAAAGTTATCGTCGGCATGTACGTACAGATTGCTGAAGTTATAAACGTTATGAACAGACATGAACGTGTTATACTTGGTGTATTGATTATCGGTAAAAGATTTTAATTTTCCATCCAGTGAGAAATTGGAATTGTTGGTATTTAAACCTCTTACGTGGTAATCCTGAATAATGGCATAAGTAAAAGCATAGCCCGGGCCGCTGCCTTTTGTAGTAATGGAATCTATCAGATCGTATCCTATGGTTTTGTTATTGTTGCATACAAAGTAATAGTTTACGCCACCTGTTTTATGCGCCTTTAAGGTATCGCCCTGGTTAAAAGTAAGGTTTAAGCTGGTATCAATATAAAAGCCGCAATTGTAATTGTTGCTTTGTACTTTAAGCTTTGATGTTGAAAAGCTGGCAGATGGATTAACACCATCTTTAATACTGGCACCACCGAAAGCACCAACAATTGATTGTGCAAGGTTTTTACCAATTTCAACACTTGCCTGGGTTGTAGCCGGGGTATTGGGGGGGGTAGGGGTGGCGGTATTTTCAGTTTTTTTACATGCCGAATAAGAAATGACAACACCCATTAGTAACGGCAATACGATGCGTAGGTTTAGATTCATGATTTTGATTTAGATATTTTTATTGGAAAACGATACTCAATAAATATTCCAATCATACATTATTTATAAAAGGATATTTTAATACCCTAAAACGCAATAATTAATTAATTTTCAGTTAAAGATTTGCCGACTGAAAGCTTGTTTTTTGGTTACGGGAGGGGTGTGTTTTGCACCAAATGGGGAATTGTTTGCAATGTTTAATTTCCCGTTAAGGATTTTGGAGCAAGGAGCAAGGACTTTTGGAGCAAGGAGCAAGGACTTTTGGAGCAAGACAGACTTGTAAAACGGAAGTCATGCCGAACTTGTTTCGGCACCCCACGGGACAGGTCAACAACAAGTATATTGCAGACTTTGCATGTGGGGTGCCGAAACAAGTTCGGCATGACTTCGTGTTTTTTTTTATAGCAATTTCTCCGATAGTAGTCGGGGGGTACATATTTTAGGTTCGGGTTATAACACCTGTCCGGTTTTAATATTGATGGTGTAAACGTCGCCGTTAATAGTAACCTTGGCTTTATGGCCACCGATGAATACTATGGTTCCGGAGTAATTCCAGGTGCCTTTATCATAAGTTCCTTTGGTAGAAAATTTTCCGGTTCCGCTTATAATATCAGCGTCCGCAGAGCGGTCAATAACAAGCGTAGATAAACTGAAGTTGTGCGACGCAGCAATGGCTTTTGTAGTGGTGTTTTCTTTATAGGTGCCGTTTACAAATAAGTTCAATTTGCCATCCAGCTGAAGTTTTGCGCCTGTTTGGCCTGGGCTAAGGCTTTTTAATAAAAAGCTTTTGCCATATTTTGCTGTAATGTTATTGCCGCCACCAACTATAACTAAACGTAAGCTATCATTAACATTTACACTTGAAGGTACGCTGTTGGTGCACAAAACTTCGTATTTGATTTTTTCCCACAGGTCAAGCTTTGCGCTGTCGGTATCAAAGTTGGCCGAGAAGGTGGTATCAATTTTAAAACCGCAAACAAGGTGATGGTTTGATTGAACTTTAATTTTGCCTTTGTGAGCAAAATCAAGATTGCTTGGATAGTCAATACCGTCTTCGATGCTAAAGCCACCTTGCGCGCCATACAAAGATTCGCTAAGGCTTGAAGCCATTTGTGTGCTAACTACTTTGGTGCTAACTGTGCTGGTGTTGGGTTCGTCTTTTAATTTTCTGCAGGCCGACCAGGTGAAGGCCACGCATAATAAGGCTAATAAAAGCAGTTTGTAATTGTGTTTCATGTTTAAGTTTAATAAGTGTCACCAAATTTAACTTTAATACGGTTAATTATATAATTAGTTAACTAAAAATATTAATATCTATTAATAATGATGAGGATGACGTTATTATGGAGGGTTTTGCAATCATAACAAAGGTTATGTACCTTAAAAGGAATAGGTTAATCAACTAATCGCCAATAAACTACCATACTAATAGAGATTTTCTTAATTTCGCAACCTCATACGCGTAAATAATAAAATGGACTATCAATTTAAGGATATAGAGCAAAAATGGCAGCAGTTTTGGGCACAGAACGGAACGTTTAAAGCCGAAGATAAAAGCGCCAAACCCAAGTATTATGTGCTGGATATGTTCCCTTACCCATCGGGTGCGGGTTTGCATGTGGGTCACCCGCTGGGCTACATCGCATCTGATATTTTTGCACGTTATAAACGGTTAAAAGGGTTTAACGTGCTGCACCCCATGGGTTATGATAGTTTTGGCTTACCGGCCGAGCAGTATGCCATACAAACAGGGCAACACCCTGCGGTTACTACCGAAGATAATATTGCTACCTACCGCCGTCAGCTGGATCAGATTGGTTTCTCTTTTGATTGGAGTCGCGAGGTGCGCACCAGCTCGCCCGATTATTATAAATGGACACAGTGGATTTTTATGCAGTTGTTTAACAGCTGGTATAATAAGGATGCAAACAAGGCCGAATCTATTGCCAAACTGGTTGCCCATTTTGAGCAAGAGGGTTCTGCAGGCATCAATGCTGTATGTGATGAAGAAATATTAAGTTTTACTGCCGGTGAATGGAATGCCATGAGCAACCCAAAGCAGCAGGCCGAACTTTTAAAATACCGCCTAACCTACCTGCGCGAAAGTACCGTAAACTGGTGCCCCGCTTTAGGAACCGTGCTGGCTAATGACGAAGTAAAAGACGGCTTTAGCGAGCGCGGCGGCTACCCTGTTGAGCAAAAGAAAATGATGCAATGGAGCATGCGCATTACCGCCTATGCCGAAAGATTATTACAGGGACTGGATACCATTGACTGGCCCGAGCCATTAAAAGAGATGCAAAGGAACTGGATAGGTAAAAGTACCGGCGCCAGTGTTAAATTTCCGATAGATAAAACTACTCACCACATACAACTCACCACTCACGATTACATCGAAGTTTTCACTACCCGTGTTGATACCATTTTTGGTGTTACATTTTTGGTGATAGCTCCTGAGCATGAGTTGGTGGCAACTTTAACTACGCCAGAGCAAAAGGCAGATATTGATGCTTATATAGCTGTAACCAAAAAGAAATCGGAACTGGATAGGATGGCCGATGCCAAAACGGTTTCGGGCGCGTTTACCGGGAGCTATGTGTTGAATCCGCTTAATGGCGAAAAGATCCAGATTTGGATTGCTGATTATGTTTTAGCCGGATATGGTACCGGGGCTGTGATGGCCGTACCATCGGGCGATCAGCGCGATTATTTGTTTGCCAAACATTTTAACCTCCCGATAGTACCTATCCTCGATATACAAAATATTGAAACAGAAGCCGACCCTACCAAGGAAGGTAAATATATCAACTCCGACTTTATGAACGGGCTGGACTACAAAGCAGGTACAGCAGCCGTTATTGCCAAACTGGAGTCAATTGGCGCCGGTAAAGCAAAAATAAACTTCAGGATGCGTGATGCTATTTTTGGCCGTCAGCGTTATTGGGGCGAGCCGGTACCGGTTTATTTTAAAGAGGGCTTGCCACATTTAATTGAAGAAAGTCATCTGCCATTGTTATTGCCCGAGGTTGACAAATACCTGCCAACCGAAAGCGGCGAACCACCGTTAGGCAGAGCCGAAGACTGGAGCTACAAGAGTGAAACGGGGGGTGATGGTGCGAGCTATCATTACGAACTTTCGACCATGCCGGGTTGGGCAGGTTCAAGCTGGTACTGGTACCGTTATATGGATGCAAAAAACGATAAGGAGTTTGCATCAAGAGAAGCTATTGAATATTGGAAAGATGTTGACCTGTATATCGGCGGCAGCGAACATGCTACCGGCCACTTATTGTATAGCCGTTTCTGGAACAAGTTTTTAAAGGACCTTGACCTGGTGGTTGAAGATGAGCCCTTTAAAAAGTTGATTAACCAGGGGATGATACAGGGAAGGAGCAATTTTGTATACAGAATTATGCCGGAATTGGTTTATGATCCTTCCAAAGATGATTTCGAAAGACCCGAGTTGTTTATTTCAAAGGGGATTTTTGATAAATATAAAAACGGAGATCCTTTTATAAGTCATGAAATTGAAAAAAATTATAAAAGCTTATTGCCAGATGGAATAGGTGTTATTAACCTTAGTGCTTCAGGAATTCATGTTGATGTTAATATTGTTGTAAATGAAGTGCTGAATATTGATAAATTCAGGACATGGAGGTCTGATTATAAAAATTCAGTCTTTATTCTTGAGGATGGTTCTATCTCCTCCCCTTCCGGGGGAGGTCGGGAGGGGGCTTACATCTGCGGTGTTGAAGTTGAAAAGATGTCAAAATCCAAGTTCAATGTTGTGAACCCGGATGACATCATTAGCCGTTACGGTGCCGATACCCTGCGCATGTACGAGATGTTCCTTGGTCCGCTGGAGCAGAGCAAGCCATGGAATACTAATGGTATTGAGGGGGTGTTCAAATTTCTGCGTAAATTCTGGAGGATGTTCCATAACGAGGCATGGGAGTTTAGTGTATCTAATGCCGAGCCTTCAAAAGCAGAGTTGAAATCATTACATAAGATCATCCGCAAGGTGGAGGAAGATGTGGAACGCTTCTCGTTCAATACCTCGGTTTCCAGCTTCATGATCGCCGTTAATGAACTAACCGACCTGAAATGTAATAACCGCGCGATATTGCAGGATATGGTGATCATACTATCGCCATACGCCCCACACATTTGCGAAGAATTATGGACATTGCTGGGTAACCCGGCTGGTACGTTGTCGTACGCGCCTTTCCCTAAGTTCATCAGTTCGTACTTAATTGAGGATGAATTTGCATATCCGATATCTATCAACGGTAAAATGAAAATGAACCTCAGTATTTCATTAAGCCTTGATGTAAAGGAAATAGAAGCTGCTGTTTTAGCCAGCGCCGATGTACAAAAATATCTCGACGGCAAAGCCCCTAAAAAGGTAATTGTTGTTAAAGGCAGGATTGTGAATATGGTTGTGTAGGCAGCCGGTTTAAATATTCGTCAACCCAGTAGCATGTAATAACCATGTCATTGCGAGGTACGAAGCAATCGCGAACAGTGCAGGAACGCTCTGTAAAGCGTGCGATTGCTTCGTACCTCGCAATGACGTTTTTTTAATTTCGTTGTTAACCCGGTTTAAGTGGATGTGCTAACAATACCCCCTATCAGTACCCAGCAAAAAAAGCATATACCGCAGGTTGATTATATCCGCGCTATTGCTGCTATGGCTGTTGCGCTTTTTCATTTGGGAGGTAAAGCCCTGCCGGTTTTAAAGTATGGCTGGCTGGGGGTATACATGTTTTTTCTGCTCTCGGGTTTTATCATTTGCTGGGCCATCCCGCAAAACTATACCTGGAAATTAAGCGGGCGTTTCATTTTAAAACGTATTATCCGCATCGAGCCTCCCTATATTATTTCTATTGCGCTGGCCATCATTATTAAATTTTTTTGGGTAGAAAATTATAGCCCCGACTGGTTGAACGCCTTATGCCATTTGGCTTACCTCAATACCTTTGTAGGGCAATCTTATCTTAGTCCGGTTTATTGGACTTTGGGTATTGAGTTTCAATATTACCTGTTTGTTGCCCTGTGTTTCCCCTGGTTTACCAGTAAATGGGGGCAATGGTTGGTGTTACTATTAAGTATTTTGCCCATCATGATAAATGTACCGGAGGCCGGTTTGGTCAATAGCTTTCCGGTGTTTGCGTTGGGCATTTTGTATTACCTATACCTGGTAAAAGGGAAAAACTTAATAGAAGTATTGGTTTTAGGTATTTTGATAACTACATGTGGTATATATACCCTTGGCTGGCTGCCAACCTGCGCTGCATTATTTGCTTTGGGGCTGTTGCTGTTACCTCTAAAAAAACACCCGGTAATTAGTTTCCTCTCCCGGATCTCGTTTTCATTATACCTTACACATGATATGATTGGCAGCAACCTTGTTGTTTATTTAGGTACGCTGTTACCCAAAACATTTATTTTTAAAGGATTAGAGTTTATGACAGGGATTATAGTGAGTGTGTTATTTGCGTGGCTATTTTATTTACTGGTGGAAGGGCCTTGTATAAAACTTTCCAAAAAAGTGGCTTATAAAATATAAATACGCATGGTGTTTACCTGTGTTAACTTAGTGTAACATATACATGACAAAAGGCGCTTTATTGAAAAAATAAAGGTTTACGGTGTAACATTTGAAGTATTTTCGCCTCCAATTACGAAAATATATAATAAATGAAACGTTTTTACATACTAATAGCACTTTTTTGTTTTACTCTTTCGGCCAAAGCCCAGTTTAGTGTGGGTGGTGGCGGCCCAAGCATTGTTGGCCGTATTTCAGGTACCGTTATAGATTCAATTACAAAAAAGCCAATGGATTATACTACTGTAGGCTTATACCGCAGTGGTGGTAAATCGCCGATAAACGGCGTTTTAACCGACGAAAAAGGAAACTTTAAATTAGATAACGTAAAGCCAGGTTCTTATAAACTGGTTATATCTTTTATCGGGTATCCATCAAAAACAATTGAGCCAATAACTACTACAGCTTCAAAGCCGGATAATAAAATGGGCGCTGTGTTTATATCTCCGGGAGCAAAAACACTGGCTACCGTAAATGTAGTTGGCCAGGCACCACTGATTGAAAACAAGATAGATAAGATTGTTTACAATGCCGAAAAGGATCTTACATCTGCCGGTGGTAACGCTACCGATGTGCTGCAAAAAGTGCCATTGGTGGCTGTGGATATTAACGGTAACGTATCTATCCGTGGCGACCAAAACGTGCGTGTATTAATTAACGGTAAACCATCGGGGGCAACATCGGCCAGTTTAGCTGATGTTTTAAAAACCATCCCTGCCGATCAGATCAAAAGTATCGAGGTGGTAACATCTCCATCAGCAAAATATGATGCGGAAGGTTCTGGTGGTATCATCAACATTATTACCAAACAAAAAAATGTTTCGGGTTTTAGTGGTTCGGTAAGCGGTGGTGTAGGTACCCGTCAAAATAACGGTAACGTTAACTTAAACTATAACAAAAACAGGTTTAGCCTGGGCATTAACGCGGGAGGGAACTTAACCTGGCCGCAAACATCAACAACAAACTTTGATCAGGTTTTTAGAGGTGAAAATGGGGAGGTTATCCGCCATAACTACAATAATTCATCAAGCCGTATTAAAAGGCATGGGGCAATTGGTTCTGTAACTATGGGTTATGAGGTTAATGCTTTTAACAGCTTTAACAGCACTTTCAGACTTAATGACGGTGGTTTTAATACTGATGGAAAAGGAATCAATAATGTTGATTTAGCAGGTATAGTAAGCAATTACAAAAGCACAACCCAATCGCATAATCACTTTGGCGGTTTTGACTGGAATCTTGATTATACGCACAAGTTTAAAAAAGAGGGAGAAGAGTTTACCCTTTCGGGCCAATGGAGCCACAGTATAATTACAACTAATTATACCAACTTATTTACCGCGGTTAACCCAAGCCAAATGGGCGCCAACAATGGTAAAAATAATGAATATACGTTCCAGGGCGATTATACATTACCGGTAAGTAAAGTATTAAAGGTTGAGGCTGGTGGTAAAACCATACAACGCCGTATCAATAGTAACTATGATATATTTAACACAGACAGCGATGGTAATGACGCATTACGTGATTCATTAAACTCCAACCTGTACAACTATAATCAAAACGTATATGCAGGTTACGCGGTATTAACCTTCACTTTGCCTAAAAGCTATTCATTGCTTGTAGGTGGCAGGGTTGAAAACACAAGGATAACAGGCGATCCACAAAATCCTTTCCAGGACCCTAATAAATTGGGCGACCTTTACCAGGATTTAAAACCGTTCTCTTCCAGCTATACTACTTATGTACCAAGCTTAACCATACAAAAGCAGTTGGGTAGCCAAACTTTAAAGCTATCATACAGCAAGCGTATTCAAAGGCCGAGTTTGCAGTTTTTAAATCCATTCATTAACCGTAGTAACGTACAAAGCCAAACTGTGGGTAACGTGAATTTATCGCCCGAGGTATCACAAACTGTGGAGTTAAACATCAATAAGTTCGTGAAATCATCTGTGCTTAACTTTTCGGTTTATTACAAGCATACCAATAACCTGATAGAAGGTATTGCAGATACTTTAAGTGAAAAAATAAATGGCCAGGTAATAAACGGAACGCGTACTGCTTACCAAAATGTTGGCAGAAACAATTCATTTGGTGCCAGTTTCTTTGGGTCGATAAACCCGATAAAGCCACTTACCATCCGTGCCAGCATTAACGCATATACTTATAATCCATCTATATTCCCTCAGTATGATATTGCTGCATCAAAAACAGGTGTTTATTTTCAATACTCTGCTTTTGGAAGCGCTTCATACCAGTTTCCACATAACTTTCTGGCAGAATTATTTGGCTTTACCAATTCATCACGCAGAACCATCCAGGGTACTAACCCCGCGTTTGGGATATATGCCTTTGGTTTTAAGAAACAGTTTATGGACAAAAAACTGGCTATCGGTTTTAACACTGTACAGCCATTTGCCAGGGACAAACATTTTGACTCCAACATCAGCAATGCTTCATTTACGCAAACCAGTTCAACTGCGTTTCCGTTCCGTTCATTCGGTTTAACGTTTAGCTATAGCTTTGGTAAACTAAGCTTCAGCAATCCGCAGCAACAGAAAAAAGGTGTAAACAATGATGACCTTAAACAAGGCGATCAGGGTGGACAGGGTAATACCCCAGCAGGCGGACGATAGGTTAGTAAATTAGAGTCGGAAATTAAGACTTGAAAAATATAAGGGCCGGGAGATTTATTCTTCCGGCCCTTTTTATGTTCCATAAGGTCATGCCGAACTTGTTTCGGCATCCCATTTGCAAGGTGTACAGCATGTTGGCAACCTGTCCTGTGGGGTCCTGAAACAAGTTCAGGATGACTTCGGGGGAGAGGATTTTTGCGTTATGCTTACTCTCTCCCTTCTATTCAGCTTCCACGTCAATTCCTATCTGTTTCAGCAATAAGGAAGCATTAAAGGTTTTGCATTCGCCGTGTTTGATTTTATAGTCAAACAGCATTTCGCCATCTTTTACCTGGATATCGAAGTAGAAGTTGCGTACATAATCAGGGTATTTATCTTCCAGGCGGGCAATCTGCAGGTCGTGAGTGGCAACCATGCCAACCGCGTTTTTACGGATCAGCTGCTCTATTACCGCTTTTGAACCGAGGTATTTATCAACCGAGTTGGTGCCGCGCAGCATTTCATCAATCAGGAAAAATATCTTGGGATGATTCTCTACTGCGGCAAGCAGCATTTGGAGGCGGTCAAGCTCGGCTTTAAAGGTGGATGTGCTTTCGTTCAGCGAATCCTTTATACGCATATAGGTAATCATGGTTATTACAGAAACACGCATGCTTTTAGCGCATACAGGTGCACCGCAAAGGGCCAGTACAGTATTTATGCCAATGGTGCGTAAAAAGGTGCTCTTGCCCGCCATATTTGATCCGGTGATGATGTCAATCTTGTGGGTGTCTTCCAGCTCATAATTATTTTCAATACGTTTTGCGGCACTAATAAGCGGGTGGGCAAGGGATTGCGCAATGAGTGTATAACCAGGTTTATCCTCAATTTGCGGAAAAGCCCAGTCGGGATAATTAACTGCCAGTCCAGACAGGCTGATGAGCGCTTCAAATTCGGCAATTACATCAAAGGCTGTTTCCAGGCTCTCGGTGTTTTGGCGTTTCCAGTTTTCTATGGCAATAACCTGGCGTATATCCCACAAAAAAAACAGGTTTAAAATAAAGCCAACTATCATATTTAAATGATAATTGAGTTTATTGATGAGTGAAGCCAGCTCTTTTATTTTGCCGGATGTTTTACCGGATTTTAACATTCCTGCATGTGAAACGTTATAGGTGGCATGCCATTGCTCTTCTTCAATGCGTTTAAATACATCGGCATAGTTGGTTAGCGTATTGCCAATTTTACCGGCAATCATATCTGCCTTGCTGATATACATGGCCTTTGAAAACACGATACCCATATTGGCTATACCAATTATAATTGCAGCCAGTTTTGCCTGGGGGATAAACCATGCCAGTATTAATATACCTGTAAATAAATAAGGGGCAATTTTGGCATATAGCGCAAGCCATTTTTCGCCGGGCATATCCAATGGCAGGTGCAGGTATTTAAACAGGTTTTTAAGCTGATTAGCATCCTGCTGAATACCAAATAGCAGGCGGGTTTGGATCTCCAGTTTCCAATCTTTTTTGGTTGCTATTTCTTTAATCGCTTCCTGTCTTGGTAAAATAATCTCTTTGATTGATGGTTCGTCAAACCAATCGGCAAGTTTGGCATTACCGGTTGATGTAGCGGTGCGGTTTACCAGTTGATACAGGGATGCATTGCCAAAAATATCCAGATCGGCAGTGTAAAAATGTTTTTCGCTGGCAAAGCGGGCTCCATCGTTATAAATATTGGCGTGGGTTTGTATGCTGGCAACTTCGTTAAGGTTTACTTTTTGCAGATCATCAAAGTATTGTTTCAGCTTTTCGAACCGGCTTTGCCGCGATACCAACCAGGCAAAAGCAAAAATAAGAACAACAAAAGCCACCGCCACTATAGTGAAATTATCTTGCTGCACGGCAATGCTGATAGCTACAACAATCAGCGCGAAAATACTTAGTCTGAGTAACGAATAGGTATTGGCCAGCTTTTTATATTTAGCGGCTTCCTGCTGTGCTGCGCTGGCCCTTTGATTGTAATCGTTAATAATATCCTGTTCCATTTTTTGTTAAAAAAGTTGAGGCTAAATAAACACATATATTTCAAATAAACGTTTATTTGTTTCAGATATGAAGATCACGTTTTTAACTGTTGGCAAAACCGAAGATGCCTATTTAAAAGAGGGCATAGATAAATATGTAAAGCGCCTGAAGCATTACACCAAAATAGAAATAGTTGAAATTAACGAACTGAAAAATACCAAGTCGCTTACGGCCGAGCAACAAAAGGCTAAAGAAGCCGAGCTGATTCTCAAAAAAATAGCACCGCTTGACCATGTGATACTGATGGATGAAAAGGGTACCGAATATTCGTCGACCCAATTTGCCGCCTATATCAGCAAAAAGGAGCTCAGCTCATCAGCCACCCTGGTATTTGTTATTGGTGGTCCCTATGGTTTTGATCAATCAGTGTATCAAAGAGCAAATGATAAAATCGCCCTTTCCCGAATGACATTCTCGCATCAAATGGTTCGCCTGTTTTTTATAGAGCAGCTGTACCGGGCGTTTACGATCATGAAAGGTGAGCCGTATCATCATGAATAATAGATGTGCAGATATGCAGATTTCAGATGTGCAGATGATTGTTTGATTGTCTGAACCGAAATTTCTCGAATTCATGGAATTACTTGAATTTTAAGAATTCTATCGCACACAATATAAGTTTGGTAATTCTGCCCATTCTTTAATTCGTTTAATTCGAGTTCAGACAAAAATATTACCAAATGTTTAATCGCTGTTCACATGAACTTTTGATTAAGACAAACAATCTGCACATCTGAAATCCACGCATCTAAAATCATTTTTCCTACCTTTGCTATATGTCAGGTCACGATCATTCTCATGCACACGGTCATCATCATCATGATCATGCCCCCAAGTTAGATCATTTGAACAACGCGTTCATCATTGGTATTATATTAAACTCGGTGTTTGTGATTGTGGAGGCTGTAGCCGGTTTTGTAACCCATTCTCTGTCGTTGTTAACAGATGCCGGGCATAAC
The DNA here is from genome assembly GCF_056405015.1 of Mucilaginibacter sp. P2_A4. Taxonomy (NCBI): domain Bacteria; kingdom Pseudomonadati; phylum Bacteroidota; class Sphingobacteriia; order Sphingobacteriales; family Sphingobacteriaceae; genus Mucilaginibacter; species Mucilaginibacter sp. P2_A4. The sequence goes on from NZ_JBFUCX010000002.1 coordinate 524,234, forward strand.
CTGAGCGATGTAGCTTCGCTGGCCCTGGCGTTGCTGGCCTTTAAACTCACCAAAGTAAGTTCCAATAGCAAATATACCTACGGCTATAAACGATCAACCATCATCGTATCTTTCTTTAATGCTATGATCCTGTTTGTTGCAGTTGGCTTTATAGTTTACGAGGCAATAATGCGCTTTATAAATCCCGAAACCATATCCGGCGGAACAATGGCCTGGGTAGCTTTTATAGGGATAGGCATTAACGCGCTTACCGCCTGGCTTTTTGTAAAGGATAAGGATACCGATCTTAATATTAAAGGAGCGTACCTGCACATGGCGGTTGATGCTATTGTATCTTTCGGCGTAGTGATATCGGGTATTATTATTTATTTTACCCGCCTGTACTGGATTGATAGCGTGGTGAGTATAGTAATTGCGGTAGTGATACTGCGTGGCACCTGGGGGCTGTTAAAAGCCAGCCTGCGCCTGGAAATGGATGGCGTACCTGCCGAAATGGACCTGGAAAAGATAAAAGCCGAACTAATGAAGGGCAAAGGCGTTTTAGATGTGCACCACATGCACGTTTGGGCACTAAGCACTACAGAAAATGCCCTAACGGCCCACCTGGTTATTAAGCCCGAAGCTGTTGCCGATTTTGATAGCATTAAGCATGATCTGCGGCACCGCCTGCAACACATGGATATTAACCATAGCACTTTTGAGCCGGAGTTTGCCGATGAGGAGTGCAAGCATGTAGATTGCTTGTAACGGAGATTGCTTAAAATACGAACTTGCGTCATGCCGAATTTATTTCGGCATCCCACAGGATATTCACACCTGCCAGGGCTGCGACTTGCCTGTAGCAAACTTTCACCGTGCTTACTTTCGCGTGAGATGCCGAAATGAATTCGGCATGACACCGTGTTTTTTTTGAACGTGACTCCCCTGGAGAATATCTATAGCACTCTTCCATTTTAAATAATTCTTCCTAATTTAAGCCATTATTTAGCCTACCATGAGCACCTCTAACAGAAGAAAATTTATAACAACCACAGCAATCCTTGCGGCAGGCACGGTAGCTGCATCAGGATTGCCATTAGTTCAACAAAAAGAAGAATGGCCGGTAGTTCACCATGTATTTTTTTGGCTTAAAAACCCGGCCTCGGTTGAAGATCGTGATAAGCTGGTAGCCGGCGTTAAAACCCTTTCGAAAATTGAAACCGTGCGGAAGCTGCGCGTAGGCGTTGTAGCCAGTACCGAAAAGCGCGATGTAGTTGATAACAGCTGGGCAGTATCTGAGTTGATGTTCTTCAGCGATCTGGCTGGTCAGGCTACGTATCAAACTCACCCTATACACCTTGAATTTATTAAAAACTGTAGTCACCTTTGGGAAAAGGTTATAGTGTATGATGCGGTAGATGCGTAGGGGGTAAAATATCCCGCTATTGCACATTATAGAATCCCATGTATTCTGAAGGGGAATTGACGTTGATATGAAAACAAACCCTAAATGGCCTGTCAGTCTGAGCCTGTCGAAGACTCGCGCGGAGAGGCCTTTGCCCGCTATGGTTCGATAGGCTCACGATGACATTCCACTAACCATCAATTCCGGTTTTAAAATCCAATGGGCATTTAAAGGGAAATGACGTTTTAAAAGGTTTGTCATCCTGAACGCAGTGAAGGATCTAATCGCAGACTTTACAGGTCGAAAAAGCATGGCGAATAATAGATCCTTCACTGCGTTCAGGATGACAAAAAGGTTTTTTGCAAAAAAGAAACGTCATACGAGTGAAAGAATTTTGCGGAACTCTGAAGGAGAAATGACGCTCTTAAAAAAGGCTGTCTTGCTGAGTTTTAAAATCCGTTTCGGCCTGTGAAGGAGAAAATGACGTAACAAAAATGGCTGTCATCCTGAGTGGTAAAATTCGGTGGCCTCTGAAGGGGAAATGACGTAACAAAACTGGCTGTCATCCTGAGCCTGTCGAAGGATAGCGGGCAAAGGCCTCTCCGCGCGAGTCTTCGACAGGCTCAGACTGACAGGCCGACACGCCTCAAAATCCAATACGTCATGGGTAGCCTGTCGAAGGATAGTGGGCAAAGGCCTTTCCGCGCGAGTCTTCGACAGGCTCAGACTGACATGCCTACCCACCTTGCAATTACGGTCGGAAAATGATTAATGGGAAGAAAAGCAAAAAGCCGATTACTCGGCTTTTTTTGTAGTCTTTTTAGCTTTTGCTTTGGGGGCTTCGGCTGGTGCAGATTCTGCTGCTACGGTTTCTGCAACCGGTTCTTCTGCAACCGGAGTTTCAACTGCGGGTGCCTGGGTTGGATCAACTTCGTTAAAAAGTGGCAAATCCTTTAATAACTGGAACCATGATACGATCTTTTTCATATCAGAGGCATATACTTTTTCTTCGTCGTGCTGTGGTGCTACTTCATAAAAGAAAGTTCTTAGCTTTTTACCATCAGCCTTAGCATCCGGAACATTTGAAGCAGCTTTCATTTGCTCAAATACATCAGTAAGCCTGATATCATCATCAACACCAAAAATGGTGATCTCGCTCAGTGCAGCTAATTTGGCTGTTGAAAGGTTGGCTACCAGTTTGGTTTTTTGAGCATCAAGGCTCTCCAGTACATAACCGGTTTTATTTTGTGCTAAAGCTCTCCACAAGCCCGGTTTACCCGATACGGCTACAATTCCTTGTAAATTCATTTGTTTTGGTTGATTAGGTGAGTGGTTGATTGAGTGACGTTGTTTTGGAAATTTAACCTGATCAACTCAATCAACCGTTCACTATTCGCTATTCTTCTATTACTTCGATTGTTAAAATTTTATCGCCCTGGCGGATAGCATCAACTACGTCAACATTCTCAATCACTTTACCAAACACAGTGTGGTTACGATCTAAGTGAGCTGTATTTGCACGGCTATGGCAGATGAAGAACTGTGAACTGCCAGTGTTACGACCTGCATGAGCCATTGAAAGTACACCACGATCATGGTATTGGTTTTCGCCTGTAAGTTCGCAATCAATTTTGTAACCTGCGCCACCAGCACCAGTGCCGGTTGGATCGCCACCTTGAACCATGAAATTAGGGATAACGCGGTGAAAGGTTACGTTATCATAAAACTTTGATTTTGCTAATTTTTTAAAGTTAGCTACGGTATTTGGGGCATCCTGATCGTAAAACTCTACGGTCATATCACCTTTTTCAGTTTTGATTATTGCTTTGCTCATTTCTTTGTTTTTTTAAAAACAGTTGGCAAAGGTAATAAAAAAGCATAAAGCCAAAAGCATAAGGCTTAAAGCTTTTTATACAATAGTTGTAAGATAAAAAGACAGACCTTGCATGGTAATACATTAACCGTTTATTCGTTACATTTGATAAATCGACACCCAAACAAATACTACCGGATAGTGAATAATCAATTATATAAGAAACGTTTTTTATCTTCTTTCCGGGTTTTAGCTTTCTGCCTTTTGCTTTTAGCTCCAATAATATCCCGGGCTGCATCTATCCTAATCCCCATGGATGAGGAGCAAAAAGACCACCTGAAATCATATGGTATAGCTTTTCTGGCTTTAAAGAATGGCGAGGAAGTTGACTGGTTGCTCAATTACCGCGGCGGGAGTTTTATGCTGAAGTACGATGAGAAGATAGAGCAGGAGTGTAAGATTCGTGGGGTAAGCTACCAGGTGCTGGCGGATGCTAAGGTGAACGAGATTGTGGCCGAAGTAAGTGATCCATCTGTGAATATGGATTTGGTAAAACTGGAGAAGGCTCCCAAAATGGCTGTATACTCGCCCAAGAATAAGTTACCTTGGGATGATGCCGTTACGCTGGTATTAAAGTATGCCGAGATTCCGTATGATGTGGTTTATGATGAGGAAGTAATAAAAGGCGATCTGCCTAAATACGATTGGCTGCACCTGCACCACGAAGATTTTACCGGGCAGTACAGTAAGTTTTATGGTGCATTCAGATTTGCGCAGTGGTATAATGATGATGTAAAAGGGCAGGAGGCATTGGCGCACAAACTGGGCTTTAAAAAGGTATCGCAAATGAAACTGGCAGTAGCCAAAAATATCCGTGATTTTTGCGCAGGCGGAGGCTTTTTGTTTGCCATGTGCTCGGGTACCGATACTTTTGATATTGCCCTGGCATCGGCTAATACGGATATTTGCGAGCGCATGTTTGATGGTGACGCTGCCGACCCGGATGCGCAATCAAAGCTTGATTTTACGCAAACCTTCGCCTTTCAGAATTTCACGCTTGATTTGAATCCGATGTCGCATCAGTTCAGTAATATTGATGTAACTACTACCCGGCAGGTTGAGCGTCAGCGTGATTTTTTTACCTTGTTTGATTTTTCGGCCAAGTGGGATGTGGTGCCAAGTATGCTTACGCAGGATCATGATAAAGTGATTAAAGGCTTTATGGGGCTTACCACCGCCTTTAACAAAAGCATGCTTAAGCCGGGCGTAACTATCATGGGCGAAATGAAAACATCCAACGAGGCCCGCTATATTCACGGCGAATTTGGAAAGGGACAATGGACTTTCTACGGTGGCCACGACCCCGAAGATTACCAGCATGCCGTTGGCGACCCGCCAACCGATCTTAAACTCCACCCAAATTCGGCAGGTTACAGGTTAATACTCAACAACGTATTATTCCCCGCCGCTAAAAAGAAGAAACAGAAAACTTAAGCAGTTTGCAGTTTGCAGTTTGCAGTTTGCAGTTTGCAGTTTGCAGTTTGCAGTTTGCAGTTTGCAGTTTGCAGTTTGCAGTTTGCAGTTTGCAGTTTGCAGTTTGCAGTTTGCAGTTTGCAGTTTTTGGGATAGGCCAATCAAGTTAGGTAAAATTCTGTGAATTCTTGAATTCTGAAAATTCTGATTCAGACAAATGCGTACGCCCAGCAAGCTTTTAATTCATAACAAATTCTTTCTCCCCGAACCTCGCAACACGACCCCCGAACCCCGTAATCCTAATTATAAAACGTCCAGCTTACGCCAAATTTTAACAGGCGATCTTGTTGCGGGTATCGGTTAACAGTATAATATCCTTTGCTTTGAATACCCTGGTTGGCATAATCATACATCAGGAACAGGTTGGTACGTTGCAGGGTGGCTTTAAAATACACAGATGCAACAGGATAGGAAGAAAAGGTAATGTCTGGTCCGTTATAAAACTGGGCAATCCCTACTGCATATGATGGCGCAACATATGGGCTATTGTAACGAACGCTCACACCAAAATTTGATTTCAGCACCCCGAAAAATGTTTTGTTGAAATACAGGTTGCTATAAGTGTAAACCTCCGGAGTGCGCAGAGTTGATTGATAATCTGTTTTTTGATAAACCACATAATTATCAAAGTGCAGGCTATGGTAGCTTAAGTTTTTACCAATGCTGATTTTAAGCAGGTTTATATCATTGCTTAACTGGGCAGGGTGGGCATCAATGCCGCCTGGCTGTGCTGTAAAATACAGGTAGTTGGCTATCAAAAAATACTCGGCCTTAATATCTAACTGTAATGGATTGTTCACATAGTTAAACGAGGCGCTTGTAGTTTTTTGATTATCAAAACTGTTGTGGAAAATGTAGTGGTTTGATACCCAGTTGGTGTATATTAACGGGGGCGTACTGTTTTGCGAGTAAGCTTCTAAAATAATTTTACCTGCTTTGGCTCCGCCTGCAAGGGTAAGCTTTGCGCCATAGTAATAATCGCCAAAATCGCGTCCCTGTACTATTTGTCGCAGATCGCCCTCCAGGCCTATTCTATCGCTAAAACGGTAACTTAGTTTTGCTTTAAGGGTGATATCCTGGAAGGTATTATTCTGAACCTTATTCTGGTGAATGTATTGGTAACCATATTGATTTAAGGTAGTATCACTTACATATTGCGCGTAATGATAAAGGTCATGTATCAGGCCCAGATCAAGCTTCAGCTCATTCTTTACAAACTTTACCGATTTGCTCCTCAGGTAAAAACTGTACGAAAACTCATTTTGAATATGCGTAACCACCAATGAATCTCTTGACCTGTTATTGCTGTAATAATAATCGGGGAATACATTATAGGTATCGGGCTGGTTGGTTTGCAGGTAATTGTACGTGTTGTTTTGTACAAGAAACGTATGTGCAACGCGTTGTGTTGGCAATATTTTAGAATTGGCATTCCCTTTATTTAAGCTGTCAATCCGCCCTAAATAATAAAACTGTTTAATGTAAAGGCTTTTATCAGTCCAGTTTTCATAGCTGTTGGGTAGGCGTACTGCTGCAGAATTTTTATAAAAAAGGGTGTTGCCGGAGCTTGTAAAAACAGAGTCGTTGAGGATAGCGCCTGTTTCTGGTGATTTTAAGTTGTTATATATCACATTAGCCAACAGGTTGTACCGCTTGCTTTTTGATTGGTACCAGGTAAATAATGCTGCGTTAACGTCGCTCACATTTTGCTGCAGAACATTGCTGTAACTATAGAAACCCCTTGATCCATTAAAATTAAGGTTAAAGCCCACATTCCAGTTAGGCTTAATGTTTTGGGTATGAATGATTTTAAACACCTGCTCGGCCGAACTGCCGAAACCGTTGAATAGGGTGAGATTGGAGTAAGCTACCCGCGCATTGTAATATTTTATATCCTGCGGTCGTAAAGCATAAACATCAAGCGCATGCTGACCGGCATCAAAGCCAATAGTTTTACTGGGCTCAAACAGCAAACTCCTTTGCGACAGGCCCGTATAGCCCAAACTAATACGCGGGTTGCGCGGATCCATCAGAGGGCTATAGTTTTCAAAATTATACAAACCTGTATCCAGGGCGAAGGTTTGTGTACTATCGCTCAGGAACCGCTCCATAGTTACCCGGATAAATTTGGCGCTAAAAACAACGGAGTCTTTTTTATTGTCTTCTTTTTTACGTAAACTATCCAGCAGTTGGTCGTCGCTAACTTTTTTTTCCGTTCTTAATGTATCCCTTGTTGATAGTGGTTTTGCACGGTTTATTTGGCCGTATTGCGCGAAAACAGTGTGCACATTGAGGCACAACAGTAACAATAAAATATATTTGAGCTCTTTACGCATTAATTACCTGCTATCAGATTTTTTAAGATCATGGTCAGTTTGGGTTCGGCATCCTCGGCAATTTTTATGATATCCTCAAGAGATACAGGTTCCAGTACATCGGTAAAGCCTTCGTCTGTTAATACAGATATGGCAAATACCGGCAGGCCCATGTGGTTTGCAACAATAACTTCTGGTACGGTACTCATGCCAACCGCGTCGCCGCCTATAATCCTTAAGTAAGTGTACTCTGCCTTGGTTTCTAAATTAGGGCCGGTTACAGCAACATAAACTCCCTTGTGGCAGGTAATATTGTTTGCAACGGCAATACTTAAAGCTTTATCAATCAGTGATCGCTGGTATGGCTGGCTCATATCCGGAAAACGCGGGCCAAGCTCTTCATAATTGCGCCCCACAAGTGGATTTTGTGGCTGCAGGTTAATATGATCGGCAATAACCATCAGGTCGCCTTTTTTAAAATCTGGGTTTAGTGATCCGCTGGCGTTTGATACATACAGAGTTTTAATCCCCAGGTATTTCATTACCCTAACGGGGAAGGTGATCTGTTGCATGCTATACCCCTCGTAATAATGTAAGCGGCCCTGCATGGCAACAACCTTTACACCGCCAAGGGTACCAAATATTAATTTACCAGAGTGAAATTCCAAGGTAGAAATGGGGAAATCGGGTATATTAGAATACATTAATTGTTTTTCAACAACTATCTCTTTAACCAGGCCGCCCAGTCCTGTGCCTAAAATAATACCCACTTCGGGTTCAAAATCGCCAATACGGTTTTTAATATACCGGGCGGTGCTTTCAATATTGTCTAACATATTCAGTTACTAAATTATCAAACTGCTGCTGGCTTTTATTTAAAAAATTGATGCCTATTGGCAATACCAAAACAGGGAGTTTTTTTATGGCCGATTGCAATTCCTGTTCCCCTAAACGCTGCGCATCCTTTTCTGTTGTGATGATTATTTTTTTTTGTGATGGGCAGCCAGAAAAATCATCGGCAAGTTTACTGATATTTTTTAAGGTAAACTGGTGATGATCGGGATAATTATGGTGAATGATGAGGGGAGTGAACTTTTTTAAATGCGATAATAATGGTGCTGGATTGGCAATGCCAGTAAGCAGGAATACGGTTGTATGCTCATCAATAGTATGATAAATAGTGGAGCCTTCCATATTGCGCAGGGGCAGATAGCTTATGGAGGTGAAGAATAAAGACTGATGTGGAAATGGCTTGATACGTTTGCTAATCCTCGCTTGGTCCTCAGCAGATAACGTTGCCGGGCATTTGCTGATGACGAGGATATTCGCCCTTTCGCGACCGCTGAAGGGTTCACGCATATTGCCGGCCGGTAATAAAAAATGGGGCTCAAATACGCGGCTATAATCAAACAATAAAATGCTAAAACCGGGTTTAACTGCCCTGTGCTGGTAAGCATCGTCCAAAATAATAACGTTATGTTTATAAGCAAGCTGCTTAATGCCTTCCACCCGCTTTTCGCAAACGGCAACCGTAACGCCGGGGAATTTACTTTTAAATTGGGCAGGCTCATCGCCAACTGATGATGCACCGGTTAGGTCATCAGCAATTAAAAAGCCTTTGGTTTTTCGGCCGTAACCCCTGCTGAGTGTGGCCAGTTTATACTTATCCTTAAACAGGCGAATCAGGTACTCCGTCATCGGGCTTTTGCCTGCACCGCCCACATCCAAGTTACCTACAGCTAATATTGGTTTATTAAAAGTTGTGGTTTTAAATACCCCTGCATCATAACACCAGTTACGAATGGTAACTACCAGGTTATAAATTAGTGAGAAGGGAAACAGAAGCCAGCGCAGGTATTTCATATATGTTGTGAACTTCTTAAAACGTTATTTCGGGCCTTCCTATGACGAAAAAAAAACTTTTTGTCATCCTGAACGCAGTGAAGGATCTAATATGCGCTATGCTTCTTCGCCCTGTAATGTCTGCGAATAGATCCTTCACTGCGTTCAGGATGACAAATCTTTTTAATTATGTCATCTCCTCAAACCCACAATAACGTTTTAAGAAAACAAATCTAATTATTTAAAGCCCATTTTAATAACTTAGTGTTTCAACGTATCATTCCTTATGAAATTTAAACTCTTTACTCTTTTTACATTTCTCACTCTTTCTTCCTTCGCTCAAACTGATAAAAAGCTTACTGCCCAATTGCAAAATGCCATTAGCGGTTTTCACGGGCAGGCAGGTATCTATGTGCAAAACCTTAAGACGGGTAAAACAGTTGCCATAAATGCAGATACGCTGTTCCCTACAGCCAGTATGATCAAGGTGAGCATTCAATGTGGCTTGATGGATAAAATAGAAAAGGGCGAATTGAAGTATAATCAGAAGCTTGTTTACCGCGATTCGCTTTTGTACGCCGGCGAGGATATTTTGGGCTCGTTTAAAGATAAAGATACCGTACAGTTAAGCAAGGTGGCCATGCTGATGATTACCATGAGCGATAATACTGCCAGCCTGTGGCTGCAAAAGCTGGTTGGCGGCGATTATATTAATAACTGGCTTCAACAAAATGGCTTTAAAGTGATGCGGGTAAATTCAAGGGTAGCCGGTCGTGAGGCTATCCGCAAGATTTATGGCTGGGGAGTAAGTACTCCTTATGAAATGTGCCGTTTGTTTACCATGATAGGGCGGGGAGAAGCGGTAAGCCCGGCGGCCAGTGAACGGATGGTCCGCAACATGGGCCGGATTTATTGGGATGAGAAAGCACTGTCACAGATTCCGCCGTATGTGCATACGATATCAAAACAGGGCGCGGTTGATGAATCAAGATCCGAAATCGTACTGGTGAACGCTCCGCATGGCGATTATGTATTCTCCATTATTACCAACCACAATACCGATCAAAGCTGGGGAACTACTAATGAGGCCGGTTTGCTTATAAAAAAGGTATCGGCGCTGCTGTGGCATTACTATGAACCAGGCAGCGACTGGAAGCCTGCCGATGGCGTTGATAAATACATGTTAAATGAGTAAAATTCAGGTAAACTGGATGGTAAGGATATTGAAGAACGGATAAGTATCGCCCGGTTTAATTTTTACTATGTATTGAGCTAAGCATCAACAAATAAGGTAAGTTTTAATAAATTAGAGTGATTTATTAAAACTTACAATTATGACTCAGCCTACCTCACTCAAGTATAAAGTGTTAACGATTAAGAAAAAATTCCTGACGTTAATATGTCTCGTGGTTTTAACCTTGGTTTACCAGCCATCCCGTGCCCAGGTAATTACCAAATACGGTGATAACGTGAGCACGCTTGACGGTATCATGAAAGCCTATTACGATGTAGTAACCGTGAAGAAAGGGGAGAAGGTAAGCTATGAGCGCGATAGCCTGCTGCATATTGCTGATGCGCGGGTAGGCTCGGGCTATATTGATAAGCAGGGAAAACAGCGTTTTAATTATATGACGCTTAAAGAATATCACCGCCTCTCGGATGCCTCACTTTCCCGTGATGGCTTTGATGAAAGGGAGATTTCCCGGAAGGTGGAAAAGTTTGGCAGTATATACCATGTTTTCAGTACCTATGAATCGCGCAATATCAAAAACGGACCTGTGATTGAGCGGGGCATCAACAGCATCGAACTATTTAATGATGGTACCCGTTTCTGGATCCTGGCCTGGTTTTTTGATGGCGAACGGAAAGATAACCCTATACCAAAGGAGTATTTAAATTAGTATCAAGTAGTTAGTATCAAGTATCAAGACTTGATGGGGGAAGACTTCTGAACAAAGATCAATTTAATTACGCCGATAGCCTGTACTTAGCCTTTTACTGTAGCGGTTTTGTTGCGATTTGTAAAATATGACAAGTCGCAATTTATTGATTGTTAGATAGATGTGTTTTTTTGCTGTTTCACCCGTTGCGAACGCAACAGCAAAAAGATCTTGTCAATCCTACCAAATCCTAAAATCGTGTTAACTTTTCATCTTCTTCAACAGCGCTTCAACCACTTTAGGGAAATGCAGGTGTTCCAGTTGCTGCCCCTTGAATTTTATCATTTCCAGGTTATCACCGGCCTCTATTTTGAATTTCGACTGGTGGATAACTTCGCCTTCGTCAAAATTCTCATTCACAAAATGGATGGTGATGCCGCTTTCTTCTTCTTTGGCGTCTAAGATAGCTTTGTGTACATGATCGCCATACATGCCTTTGCCGCCATACTTAGGCAACAGGGAAGGGTGCAGGTTGATGATTTTATTGGGGAAAGCCTTTAGTAAGGATCCCGGTATCAGCCATAAAAAGCCAGCCAGTACAATGAGGTCAACCTGGAGGTTTTTAAGCAGACGAATTACATCATCTGTCTCAAAAAATTCATGACGGGTAAATATGTGCGATGGCACTTCAAAATTGTCGGCACGTTGTAATACGTAAGCTTGTGGGTTGTTGGTGAGTATCAGTACAACTTCGGCTTCGGCATTGCGTTTAAAATGCTCCATTAATTTTTGGGCGTTTGATCCCGAACCTGAAGCAAAAATGGCAATTCGTTTCTTCATTAAAGTTTATGCTTTTCAAAAGGTTATGAAGCTACCGGTAATCTGTATGCTACCGGTAATTAAGTAATAAATCGTTCAATTATATTTCAAATATATATTTATTACGTGTTTTAATTGGTAATTGTTGTCGCATTTTGCCTTATAAATCCATATCGTACTACCTGCCGCTTTTTCGTTGCCGAATAATTGGGTTCAACATCACCGGTTTGCAATACCAGCGAGTAGGTGCCAAGGTTAAATATCTGCGTATTTTTAAATGGGGTACTTGTACTAAAGCCACCACCTGCTACATTAATCTTACAAACCATATCCGATGCAAAATATAACCTGTTAGGCGTCAGTGTCCAGGTGCTGTTTGTGGTTTGATCAAGGCAGTCAAAATTTGTATAAGAACAGGTATTGTCTGTTTTAAAGGTGAAAAACTGTGATTTTTGACAATCGGTATTTAATGTATCCGGGTCGCCTACCTGTGCATTGCCTAAGTAATGATAAACCTGTACAGAGGCCAGTTGCCAAACACCGGTTGTTAACAGGTGTGGTATATTACTATTATTATCCTTTTTGCAGGAATTACTGAACAGGCTAAGCGTAACTAAACCAAGTATAAATATTAATGGGAGTTTATTTTTCATGTAAAGTGTACCCGCAAAAGTAAAAAATCCTGTTTATTAGTTGGCTATCAGGATGTATTTATAACTGTTTTAAAGAAAAATTATTACCTAACCCCATAACGGGCGTAAGAAAGGGCTTGAAAACCTGAAAATTGCCTTTAGACCTGGTTATTGCTATAGCGCAAATTCTTGACTACAGAATCGGCATCAAAAATTGATTGTCCTGCTATAATAAGGATGGATTTTTTACATTTGAATTTTGACGTTAATACTATGCGCATTCCCTTCCCTCAACTCAAAGCCGAATTTAAACGTGTTTTGCAAAGTCTTGATTTTACAGAAGCCAAGGCTGAAGCATGTGCTGATATTTTTGCAGGTAACAGTAGAGATGGTGTATATACGCATGGACTTAACCGGTTCCCGGTTTTTGTACAGCATGTAAAGGATGGTTTGGTAAAGCCAGGCATGGAGCCAACCAAAGAAGGTGGTTTTGGCGCGATGGAACAATGGAACGGTAACTACGGACCAGGCATACTGAACGCTGTTTTTTGTATGGACAGAGCAATTGCGCTGGCAAATTTGAATGGGATAAGCTGTGTAGCTATAAAAAATACCAACCACTGGATGCGTGGCGGCACCTATGGCTGGCAGGCTGCCGAAGCAGGTTATATTGGGATCTGTTTTACCAATACCATAGCAAACCTGCCGCCCTGGGGAGGGCTTGATCCTCGTTTAGGGAACAACCCATTGGTTATAGCTGTGCCCCGTAAAGATGGTCACGTGGTGCTGGATATGGCTATATCACAATACGCTGTAGGTAAACTACAGCAATACAAATCAAATGATGAAGAACTGCCTTTACCCGGCGGTTATGATAGTGAAGGTAATTTAAGTACCGATGCCACTGCCATTCTGCAGTCTAAAAGATTGTTGCCGGTTGGTTTCTGGAAAGGGTCGGGCTTATCATTGGTGCTTGATCTGTTGGCAACGGTTTTAAGCGGGGGTAATTCCACAGCTAAGATTACTGAAAGCGGTGCAGAATCCGGCGTATCGCAGGTTTTTATATGTATAAAACCTAATAGCGATGCGCAAACAACTGCACTTATCGAAGAAATTATAACCTATACTAAAACCAGCGCTCCTGAGCACGAAGGCGGATCAATATCCTACCCGGGAGAAAACACCATTAAAACCCGCATCAAGAATTTAAGCGAAGGTGTTTTAGTGGATGAACGGATATGGGAAGAGGTGAGAGGGTTGTAAGGATGTTTCAATAAATTGACGCTACAAAAATCTAATCATCATGACTATAAAACCTATTAAAAACGAAAACGATTATCAACGGGCTTTAGAAAGGCTTGAATTGATATTTGATGCGCAAAAGGGTTCTGAAGATGGTGATGAGCTTGAAGTTTTGGGAATTTTAATTGAAAGGTACGAGGATGAGTATTTTCCAATCGATTTTCCAGACTGATCCAAGCTTATTAATTAATGATTAAATTTTTTTGATAATATACTAAATCAAGCGTTGATAGGATAGAAATTAATCCATCATCCCCTCAAATTTTTCCCAAAAGCCATCACGCGGAACAGGTGCTATAATTTCAACCGGTTCATTTTTTACAGGATGAATAAAGGTTAACCGGCGTGCATGCAGGCAGATGCTTTTACGCAGGCTGCCACGCGGATAACCATACTTATTGTCACCCACAATAGGGGTACCCAAAGTGGATAGCTGTACCCTGATCTGGTGAGGACGGCCGGTTATAGGGTCAACCTCAATTAAGTAATAGCCGTTAAGCTCGCCAACCAACTTGTAACTCAGTTCGGCCCGTAAGCTGCCTTGTACTTCTTTGTCGTGCGCTTTAGTTACATTTTTCTGCGGGTTTTTAACCAGCCAGTGCACTAATGTACCTGCTTCGGGGTACGGTTTTTTGCGTACTACGGCAAAATAAGTTTTGTGCATTTCGCGCCCCTTAAACATTTTATTGATCCGCTCCAGGGCCTTGCTTGTTTTGGCAAACAGGATAACGCCGCTTACGGGCCTGTCAAGCCGGTGTACCACACCCAGGAAAGCGCCATTAGGTTTGCTGTATTTTTTGGCAATATATTTTTTCACCTTGTCATCAAGCGATTCATCGCCGGTATCATCAACCTGCACAATATCGCCGGCACGCTTGTTTATGGCAATAAGATGGTTATCCTCATAAAGAATATCCGCATCGGTAATATCGTAACTTGTATAATTAAATTCTGGGCGAGCCATTTTTATTTAGTTCATGGTTGATGGTTAATAGTACATGGTAGCTGCAAATGACTATGAACAATAATCTGCTAACTATTAACTATTTAATCGGTTCATTTTCAAATCTTCAAATCATTTGCATATCTGCATATCTGAAATTTGCACATCTATTTAGTATTGTTCCTTATCATTAGGGAAGCTCTTTGATTTTACATCGCTGATGTAGCTTTTAAAGGCCCCGTTCATTTGCTCATATAAATTGGCGTACTGGCGTAAAAAACGAGGTTTAAAGTCGTTATTGATACCCAGCATATCGTGTACCACTAAAACTTGTCCGTCGCACTGGCCGGCACCGATGCCGATGATCGGGATCTGTACGCTTTCACTTACTTCCTGGGCAAGTTTGGCCGGGATTTTCTCCAGTACTATGGCAAAACAACCTAACTCCTGTAATTTTAAGGCATCTTCCCTTAATTTTTGGGCTTCTACCTCTTCTTTTGCACGTACGGTATAGGTGCCAAATTTATAAATAGACTGTGGTGTTAAACCCAGGTGCCCCATAACCGGTATGCCTGCGGTAAGTATGCGACTAACGGATTCTGCAATTTCTACGCCGCCTTCCATTTTAACACCATGTGCACCCGATTCCTTCATGATACGGATAGAGGAGTTCAGCGCTTCTTTTGAGTTTCCCTGGTACGAACCGAAAGGCAGATCGACCACCACCAACGCACGTTTTGCAGCGCGAACCACCGAAGAGGCGTGGTATATCATCTGATCGAGCGTTATAGGCAATGTAGTTTCATGACCGGCCATTACGTTGGAGGCCGAGTCGCCCACCAAAATAATATCCATACCGGCATCATCAACAATGGCCGCCATAGAGTAATCATAGGCGGTTAGCATGGCAATCTTTTCGCCACGGTTTTTCATCTCCTGCAGTATATGCGTGGTGATTCTTTTAACTTCTTTGTTTACAGACATTGTTAATTGTATTAAAGAAAGCACAAAGGTATTGAAAGGCACGAATTTCACGAATTTAATCGAATCGGGCTAACTGGATATATGAAATGAATAAGAAATATTAACTTTCAAGAAGTGGTCCCAGATGGATTTTATAATCAGCCAGTAAAAAATTTGCTGCGTAAATTGGTGAAAATCCGGTTTTGTAATTTGTGAAATTCGTGTTTTATAAATTTGTCTTTTAAATCCGAAATAAATTCCTACTTTTGCACCGTGAATCCGGAAGTTCCTTACTTCAATATTTCTATCAGTTTTCACGGGGCTTTGAACCAGGCGATCCGATTTAATAATCCATTCAATTTTTTTGCTAAATGACTTACTTCACCAAATTACCGGCTGTACTTTTATTGGCCGACGGAACCGTTTTTCACGGTAAAGCCGCCGGAAAGATTGGCACTACAACCGGCGAGATCTGTTTTAATACAGGTATGACCGGCTACCAGGAAATTTTTACCGACCCATCATACTTTGGGCAAATAATGGTTGCAACCAATGCTCATATTGGTAATTATGGCATAGCCGATAACGAAGTTGAGTCTGGAAATATCCAGATCTCGGGCTTGGTTTGTAAAAATTACAATATCGCTTACAGCCGTAAACAGGCCAATGAATCTATCCAGGATTATTTTCAGACGCAAAATATTGTAGGTATCTCTGATGTGGATACCCGCCAGATAGTTCGCCACATCCGTGATAAGGGTGCAATGAACGCTATCATCTCATCTGAAATACTGGATATTGAAGAACTGAAAGCCAGGCTTGCCGAAGTGCCTTCAATGGATGGACTGGAGCTTTCATCGCAGGTATCAACTACCGAAACTTATACTTTTGGCGATGAGAACGCAGCTTACCGCGTTGCTGTGCTTGACCTGGGTGTTAAAAAGAACATCTTGCGCAATTTTGATGATCGTGATGTATATGCCAAGGTATTCCCTGCAAAAACCACTTTTGCCGAAATGGAAAAAGACTTTGCACCAACCGGTTACTTTATATCAAACGGCCCCGGTGATCCATCGGCTATGCCTTACGCTATTGATACCGTAAAAGAAATTTTAGCGGCTGATAAGCCCATGTTTGGAATTTGCTTAGGCCACCAGTTGCTGGCTTTAGCCAATGATATTCCAACCAAAAAAATGTTTAACGGTCACCGCGGCTTAAATCACCCGGTAAAAAATATCATCATTAACCATTGCGAAGTAACTTCACAAAACCATGGTTTTGGTGTAGTGCCCGAAGCTGTACGCGCATCTGATAAGGTAGAGATCACCCATGTGAACCTTAATGATCAGTCGATAGAAGGCATTCGTGTAAAAGATAAAAAAGCATTCTCGGTACAATATCACCCGGAGTCATCTCCTGGTCCACATGATTCAAGGTATCTGTTTGATGACTTTATAAAATTGATGAAATAAGTTTTTTTAATTTGAAGATTTGAAAATCTGAGGATTTGAAAATGATTTTAAAAGCCTTTTGAGTTTTAAACTTTAAAGGCTTTTTTGTTGCTTTATCTAAACGGCTACTGCATTAGCAACAACCATTACAGGCACTGTAAACATAAATTCAGTACCAACCCCCGGCTCGCTGGATACCCATATTTTGCCATGGCAGCGTTCAACCAGGTCTTTACAAAATAGCATACCCATGCCAGTGCCCGATTCATTTTTGGTGCCAACTTTACTATTCACCTTACCTTTAAAAAGTTTTTCGCGCTGATCTGCAGACATGCCGACCCCGGTATCTTTTACTTTTATAGTGATTTGCTGGTCGTTATCCTGCCAGGCGGTTATCTCTATGGTATCATGTTCCCGCGAGAACTTTAAGGCATTGGTGATCAGGTTACGTATAACAATGCGGATAGAGTTGGGGTCGGCCAGGGCCGATAGATCATTAGGGATGCTATCTACCAGTTTAATGCCTTTTAACGCGGCCTGTTCCAGGTAGCTATCAATTTCAAAACTAACCAGCTCCTTAATTGAAAAGTTTTTTACCGAAGCATCAAAGTTCTCCATCTGACTATTGATCCAGAACAATAAGGTATCTAAAAAGTCGGATGTGTATTCCAGTTTTTTCAATACATTGGGTATCATCTCCAGTAACTCATGGTGACTGATACTATCATCCTGTAACAGATCAAACAGTCCCCGTAAAGTGCTTAACGGCGCGCGCAGGTCATGCGCTAAAATAGAGATAAGGCGGTCCTTTAAAACGTTCAGGTCATTTAGCTTCTCGGCCTGATCATCAATATTGGTTTTTTGTTGCAATATTTCATGATTTCTATCTTCAAGCAGGGCGTTTATCTTTTGCTGTTTGCGTTTTTGCCGGTAATAAATGCCAACGGTAACTATCATTGCCAGGATGATAATGAGGAATATAGCATTTATAAGGCGTTGGCTTTTTATTTTTTGCTGATATATCAGGTCGCGCTCGTGTTGCTGTTGGGTTAGTTGCCGCTTTTTTTCGGCAAATCCAAGTTCGTAATTATAGGAGGTGAGTTTTTGAATGCTCTCGTTATCGTTAACTTGGTTTTTCAGGTCAATGTATTCATTCAGCAAGCGGTTGGCATCTTTAAACTTACCCAAACCTGCCATTGCCTTATTTAGCTGCAATGCCGCGTTTGAGCGTACCGATATGTTGCCTAATTTAATGGCATATATTTCACCGTGGATGGCATATTTATAGGCGTTTTTATAGTCCTTCATCAAATTATATACAGTTGCATAACCATTTAAGGCATAAGCCTGGTTGTATACAATTTTAAATTTGGTGGCTATTTGTAATGAAGTGTCAAGATAGGCTATTGCCAGTTTCATTTGGTTTTTGTTGGCATAGCACAGCCCAAGGTCGGTATAAACAGAACTCAGCCCATCTTTATCATCCTGTTTTTTTGCAATATTTATCGATTTTAGTAAATAAGTAATCGCCTCATCGTATTTGCCTTGTGCAAGCAATACCTCACCAATGTTTTCATTTATGGTACCCATAGCTTGTTTGTTATTGGTGGTTTCAAACACCTGGGCGGCTTTCTTATAATTTTCAAGCGCATTTGGATATACCTCCATGCCTTGCAATACTACACCTATATCATTATAAATCTCTGCCGATGTGGTAGTATAGCTGTTTTTCAGGGCAATAAAAAGGCCCTTGTAGTAAAAATCAAGCGCATTTGAAAGTTGTCCCTTACTAAAATAGGTAATACCAATGTTTTTATAGCAATCCGTTAATGTAGCTTCATCATTATCTCTGAGGCATATCAAACGCGCCATATCTAAATAGTTCAAAGCCAATTTATATTCGGCAAGCAGGTTGTACATGCGTCCGTATGAAATATAGCACTTGCTTAGCCCCTTATTATCATTCAGGCTTTTGAATAGAGCAATGGCTTCGTCAAAGTTTTGTTTGGCTTGTGCCGATTTACCTTTAAAATAATTTACGTGGCCGGTTTCAAGCAACCCATTGGCTATGCCGGCCCTGTATTTGATTTTTCGGGATAGCTCGATGCCTTTTTGACCGTAATAGAAAGCACTATCAGGATTGGATTTGAAATAATTTGCCGCCAGTTTGTTCAACGTATTTATGGTGGCAGTATCCGGAGTTTTTTGATGAAGCGCGGCAGGAGAAAGCGAGTTTTTGATGCTGTCGACCTCGGGATTCGATGTTGCAAATGCCGGTATAAACAAAAACAAAAAGAAAAGCATCGGCAAAAGCTTCGACGGATGAGGATTACCAGTATCGATATGTTGTGTAAATTTCAAACTCAGTTAAATAGTTAAAGTACTTTATACGAAAGTAATAGACGATTTAGTTCGGTTTATTTTTAATTAATAATTTATTGTTGTGCCTTTTGATTTTATATAAATTAGCTATTTGTTGAGCTATGAAAAAGAATATCGATCTGAAGCTAAGTGCCTCTGAAAAGGCTTTACTAAAAGTGCAAAAGATAAAAATAAGTGAGTTGGGCGGATATGCACCTGATGAAATTGCTTCCGTATTAAAAGCCCCGGCTCAACGTGCAAAAGAGATTGCTGCACTGATTGAATTTCAAAGCATCCCATCATTAGGGATCAATTTTACTACTGAGCTGATTGATCAGGGTTATTATTCGTTACAACAATTGGAAGATAAAGATCCCGTTGAACTGTTTAATGCTTTTGAAAAACATTGCGGCGCATGGGCTGATCCGTGTGTGGAAGATTCATACCGCTTGTTAACCCACTATATTCAACACCGGGACGATAGTAAACGCTGGTGGCATTTTACAGCTGAGCGAAAAGCTTATCGCGAAAAATATGGCTTTCCGACTGACAGGCCGGTTAAGCCATGGCATCAATTACCGCAATATCAAAAAATTTGAATGATGGTAATTGATTTATGCGATTTGACTTTAGCCAACTAATGTCAGACGAGCTTTTTATACGGGGGGAATTTAAGAATCCATTTCGTACTAAAAAGTATCTTATCTAACTATAAGAAACGGGAGATTCTTAAACCTCGTTGGTGCATCGGTGATAAGCCGCGGCTCTTAGTGCCTGTGTATCTATATATAGAATAGTAACCTTATTCTAAGCTTCTCGCGAGAACAGTCTGTACAAATCAGGGATTTTCGATGGAGCTCAATTTTGTAAATTATACATTTCCACAGGAGCGTATGGTAATGTGTAAACGGTAAACGATGTACAGTTTACCTTCAGCACCGATGAGTGGGAAGATTTTCACGCCGCCATGGATGAAGGCATTTACATGCAGGAAGTATATTCTTTGATGGAGGGGGAAATAGATTGATAGATTTTAGATGAGGGGATTATCTGAAACAAAGCGGCGATGAAACTTGATTTCATCGCCGCTTTGTTTTTATTGAAAGTTAAGCGCTAAGGTTGCAACCAAACCAGTTTTACCCCTTTTTTACCGCTTTCTTTTGAAAGTTGTAGAGTTACATAAATATTGTTTTGTCTGTCATATTGTGATATTGCAAAAAGGCCTAATTCATGATCCCTCTTTTTTTCGGGATTGCCAAATACGTAGTCTCTTTTCAATATAGCATCTGGCCCGGTAAGCTGGTAATAAAAGCCATCGCAGTTGCTCACTCTTTCCATATCCTCAAGCTTGCCTTTTTCTTGTTTATCATTATTTTTTTCCGAATCATTAAATAATATGTAGCTTTTGGTTTTTCCATCTAAATAGGCAAATGATTTAAACTGTGTGCCTTTCTTTAATGATTGAGCTGTACCCTCCCTTGATGCCAGGTATAACAGGCCAAGATAAACCTGATTTAAAGTTTGACTTTTTCTGATCAGGTAATCGGTCATTGGTTCGCCTGTTTTACTGTAGTTAACAATAGCCATGTCTCCTAACAGGCTTATGGGAACTGTTCCATACTTACCACCGTATTCCACAGTTAATTCTTCAGATACAACGGTAAATGTGCCGTCATCATTTATGTAAAGATTTTGCGGCAAGCCCCTGAACCCTTTCTTTGAATATTGATCAATCCTTTTTGATGGTGATATAATATCAGAACGGTTTATCTTTTTTTCGTATGGGTTGATGAATGTTAAAATAGGAATGTAGCCATCAGATTTTTTCTTTTTTTCCTCAGCCATTGATAATAATAATAAAGAGTTAGTAGAAGGGTTAAACTTAGCCACACAGTCAAAGGCGTCGAGCCCCTCCGGAAAGTTTAGTTTTGTAAAATTAACGTCCGACGATCCTTTATCAAGATTAGCCATCAATAATTCGCTTTCAGAATTGTTGGATTTGTTGTAGCCATAGGCAAACACGCATATTTTTTTGTCGCCCAAAACTACCATATCCCGGTATGCTATATATTTATATTTCCCCTCGGGCGATGCGTAAAATACTCTGTTTGTTTCCTTATTGTTAGCATCATAACTAATTATTTCAATCCGCTTGCTTCTATCCGATTCTAAAGAGTTAAAACGTGCTACAGCATAATTGTCACTATATGGGTCTTTTTTTATAAAGAACGATGGCCTTGAAATACCACCCCAGCTGGTCGCAAATTTGTCGCCAAATGTGAGTTTGTTTAATTGCTCAATATTATCCTCGCTTAATACTGCTCCCGTTTTCCCATCCAAAATAAGGCGATATAAAGTGGGGGTTTTTGAATCAACCTCGCTTATCATCAAAATAGCGTTCCCATTAATTTCAAAAATGTTTTCTATCTCGGCCTTTTTTAATTTAATGTAGGTGGGTTTAAAATTTGTAGCAGATATTTCGTGGTGTTGAGAGTCGTAAACTCTTAAATCGATACCGTCTTTTTCGGTTAACCGGAAAAATATGGTGCCTCCGCTTTTCATTTGTAAAATTTTGGCGAACCCTTCTTCCGGTTCTTTAAATACCGGTCCTTCGGCAATGAGTTTAAATTGGGCATTAGCAATGTTGAACGCTAAAATGGATAGAAATAGTAATAAGGTTTTTTTCATATTTTATAATAATAAGGAGGCTAAAGGTATAAGTAATACTTATAAATGGGGGTTATGTGAAATAAACTTATATGACTATATCGTATTGATGCTACCGTTGTTTGGGATTGTTTTAAGTAAATTAATTAATATTTAATATCTGCCCGCGACTTTTACCGACGCCGCTCCATTTTCACCATACATTCATCGGTATTTTTCCGCCGTTTACCGGAACTTTGGTCAACTTCGCCTAATAACTATTTCGTAAAGGGCTTTCTGTGTGCAATTTTGAATCAACAAATCGCAACCATCATGAAAACTTTACTTGCTATACAGATAATCCATTTGGTAATGAAGGCAGCCCAACATGCCGAATCGATCATTCACTCCATTGGTCACCTGGTAAAATAAGCCTCAACCCATAAAAGGGGCTTAAATCAAGAATTAAAAAAAGGGAATAATTAACCTGGAACAGGGTGAAACCGGAAGCTTAAGGCACGATGAACCCGTAACCAAAATCATAAAAGTGTAGCCTCGCCCGGCTCTTATCCAAAGGATAGGAGCCGGGCGAGGCTTAAAAATAATTCATGGTTATTTCATTATTCTGATGCATTTTTACGCTATGGCAAAACAACCTATTATCACTGTAAAAAACCTGGTAAAAAATTACGGCGATTTTGCAGCCGTAAAGGGAATTAGTTTTGAAGTATATGAGGGCGAGATATTTGGCCTGCTTGGGCCTAACGGCGCCGGAAAAACCACCACCCTCGAAGTAATAGAAACCCTTCGCGAAAAAACATCGGGCGAGATCACCGTTGATGGTTTCAATATTGAAACCGATAAAGACAGCATTAAACAACGCATCGGGGTACAACTACAAGCCGCGGGCTATTATCCAAATCTTAACCTGTCGGAGTTGATTGACCTGTTCTCTGGCTTGTACGGGATTGATAAAAGCCCCATGGAGATGTTGAGCAAGGTAGCACTCACAGACAAAGCCAAAGCAAAATACAAAGACCTCTCAGGCGGGCAAAAACAAAGGTTCTCCATAGCCACTACGCTTATTAATAATCCAAGGATCATTTTTTTGGATGAGCCAACTACGGGCCTTGATCCGCAGGCCCGCCGCAATCTTTGGGATTTGATCCGCGAAATTCGCGACCAGGGGACTACTGTTGTAATCACCACGCACTATATGGATGAAGCTGAAGTATTGTGTGATCGTGTGGCTTTTGTTGATGGCGGCCGCATTATTGGTATTGATACACCCGATCATTTTATTGATCAGTTGGTCGCATCTGGTTTCGAACGCAAGAAACAAGTAAAGTTGGCCAACCTGGAAGATGTGTTTATAAAACTTACGGGTAAGGAGTGGAGAGAAGGGTAGCCCCCCGGCCCCCTGAAGGGGGAGCAAGTTTGCAGTTTTAAGTTGGCAGTTTAGGAGCAAAAAAACTATGAATGGATTACACTGCAACCAAATAACCTGACGATACTTCGCCAAAAAAGACCAATGAACTAATGAACAATTGAACTAATGAACCAAAAGAAATACAGCAATACAAAAGCAACCCTGGCTATTGCCAAGGCAAGTTTCCGGTCGATACTGCGCAGTCCTTCGGCGGTGGTGTTTACATTGGCTTTTCCTTTAATTTTCATTATTGTATTTGCCAATATTGGTGGCGGCGGTGTTAAGGTTGATGTGGGCGTGGCTAAAACCAGCGATACCTTAAGCCCGGTTTACCAGGCGCTTAAAAATATAAAGGTTGTTCATTTGATACAGGATCAAACAGCGGAGGATATGAAGGGCAACCTGGCAAAGGGCATTATTGATGCCGTGGTTGATATTCATAAAAACAATGCGCAACCCATCTATACTATAAATGTACAGTATACTAAAGCATCTGCCGAAAAGGGTAATATTTTACGGTCGGTACTTAGCAATATTTACTATAATATAAATAGCAGAAGCCTTGGTGCTACCCCGCCTGTTGCCGAGATCAAAGAAACCACGGTGTCTGGCCGCGAATACAAATACATCGATTTTATTTTACCCGGGCAGTTGGGCTTCTCTATTTTAAGCAGCGGGGTTTTTGGTACCGCTTTTGTGTTTTTAAGCCTGCGTTTAACGCTGGTGATCAAACGTTTTTTTGCTACGCCGGTAAAACGCTCCAGCATAGTTTTGGGCGAGGCTTTGGCCCGCATCACCTTCTCGTTATTAGGCGCGTTGTTCATTATCCTGGTAGGCCATTATCTGTTTGGTTTTACATTGATACATGGCGTAATTACGGTATTGAATATGCTGGTGCTCTCCACCTTAGGGCTTATCATATTTATGGGGTTTGGATTTATCATATCGGGCATTGCCAAAAACGAAAGTACGGTTCCGCCGCTTTCCAACATCATTACCATGCCCCAGTTTTTATTATCGGGAACCTTCTTTTCCGTAACGGCATTCCCCAAATGGCTGCAGGCAATCAGTAACGTGCTGCCGTTAACGCATCTCAACAATGCCATGCGCAAAGTAGCCTTTGAAGGCGCAGGTTTAGGCGATGTAACCCATCAGCTTTTGATACTGCTTGTTTGGTTTGTAATTACTTATGCGGTTGCAGTGAAGACGTTTAAATGGGAGTAATAGGAATCAGGAAGTCTTCTGGTGTTTCTATCTAAGAGGCTGTCTGAAATTTGATTCATTAATGTTTTCATGCTTCTAATGAAGCGCATATTTTCGCGTCATTGCGAGGTACGAAGCAATCTCCCCATAGATAGATCAACCTTATGAACCCCTCTGTACAGCTTAGAGAATGCTTTATACCTCGCAATGACGATTTTTAAGGCCTATTATCGCTAAAACTTAACATTAATTTAACATTAACATTCTTGTATTTAACATTGAGATAACATTAAGGAAATACATTTGCAGAATTAAACTCCTGTAATGATGTATAAAGTGTTTATTAATATTGTTTTAGTGTTTGTTTTGTTAATTGTGTGTTCAATTACTGTTAATGCCCAGGATTCCAAACTGGGTACCTGGGGTATTGCCACCGTAGTTTTACCTGGCGATAGCAGCCATAAATGGGGTGGATATTCTGAACTGCAAACCCGTACTAACGGTGCATTTACCCAATTCCAGTATTACGAAGCTAAGGCTGGTGTAAGTTATGATCTGGACAGAAATTTTACGGCATTATTAGGTACCGGTACTTACCATACTTATGACTATACAGATTTAGGTAAAGGCCCTACTACAAACGAGTTTCGGTTATGGGAGCAAATGACCGTTAACCAATTTCTTTATCGTTTTAAATTCGAACATCGTTACCGTGTAGAGCAACGCTGGGTAAATGGTGATTTCAGAAACCGATTCAGGTACAGGTTAAACCTGTTTATCCCTTTAAATAATACCAAAATTGTAGCCAAAACACTATTTATATCTGTTTTTGATGAGGTGTTTTTTAATAACAAAGCCCCCAATTTTGAGCGTAACCGTGTATCAGCAGCTTTAGGTTATCAGTTTGATAAAAAATGGATAGTACAGGCAGGTTGGATAAACCAGCACAATTATACGCTTACGCAAAGTAGCGGTAAAAATAATATTATGTTAATGTTAATGTATCGCATTGGTCGCAAAAATGCGGTTGAGCAAGAGCATGTTCCTACAACAACAGATTAAGAATTATAACAAATACGAAATTTCCATTGTGATTTCTTGTTTTTGCTATTAACTTAGCCGCCGGTTTACAAATTACAAATATCTGACAATAAAGAAATGAGCTTAATAATTGACGTACACGCCCGCCAGATTTTAGATTCGCGCGGTAACCCTACTATCGAAGTAGAAGTATTAACTGAGAATGGTGCATTCGGTCGCGCCGCGGTACCTTCAGGTGCATCAACCGGTATACACGAGGCTGTTGAACTTCGCGATGATGATAAAACAAAATACATGGGTAAAGGCGTGTTAAAGGCCGTTGCCAACGTAAATGACATTTTAGCTCCTGAATTAAAAGGTATTGATGTTTTTGACCAAAACACCATTGATGCGTTAATGATTGAGATTGATGGCACCGAAAACAAAGGTAAAATTGGCGCTAACGCTATATTAGGTGTTTCTTTAGCAGTTGCAAAAGCAGCAGCACAGGAAAGCCGCCAGCCTTTATACCGCTACATTGGTGGTGTAAATGCAAACACATTGCCTATCCCGATGATGAATATCGTTAACGGTGGTTCACACTCTGATGCTCCTATCGCTTTCCAGGAATTTATGATCATGCCGGTTGGCGCGCCATCTTTTTCTGAAGCATTACGTTGGGGTACCGAAGTATTCCACAATCTGAAAAAGATCCTTCACGATCGTGGCTTATCTACAGCTGTTGGTGATGAAGGTGGTTTTGCTCCAACTTTTGACAGCACTGAAGATGGTGTTGAAACTATTTTAAAAGCTATTGAAAAAGCTGGTTACAAAGCTGGCGAAGATATTTTCATCGCGTTTGACTGTGCTGCTTCTGAGTTTTACAAAGATGGCAAATACGATTACACTAAGTTTGAAGGCGAAAAAGGTGCTATCCGCACCAGCGCTCAGCAAGCTGATTACCTTGCAGAACTTGTAGCTAAATACCCTGTTATTTCGATAGAAGACGGTATGGCTGAGGATGATTGGGATGGCTGGAAAATTTTAACCGAAAAGCTTGGTAAAACTGTGCAGCTGGTAGGTGATGATTTATTTGTTACCAACACCAAACGTTTACAACGCGGTATTAACGAAGATACAGCAAACTCAATCCTGGTTAAAGTAAACCAGATTGGTTCGTTAACCGAAACCATTAACGCGGTAACTTTGGCGCAAACTAATGGCTATACTTCTGTAATGAGTCACCGTTCTGGCGAAACTGAAGATGCAACCATTGCTGATTTAGCTGTAGCATTAAATTGCGGTCAGATCAAAACCGGTTCGGCTTCACGTTCAGACAGGATCGCTAAATACAACCAATTGCTTCGTATTGAAGAAGAATTAGGCAGCAATGCAAAATTCATTGGTAAAGATTTTAAATTCTACAAAAAATAATTTAACCTTATTAAAGAGCCATCTGCATAAAACAGATGGCTCTTTTTTATTTAAACCTATATATCAACCATAGTATTTTCGGTTGATAATTAAAGTAACTCCTGTTACGTTATATACTAATACCAGTAATTGAATTTTGATGAATAAGAAAAGGATTTCGCGCGGATTGGGTTTATTGTTGCTTTTAGCTTTCGTTATTGGTTTTGACAGGGTTACAAAAATATATGTTAGGGATCATATCCATTTTTCTATCATGATCACCGTTATAAAGGATTTTTTAACCATTACCAGGGTTGAAAATACCGGCGCGTTTTTAAGCCTGGGTACTTCTCTGCAAAATCCGTGGCGTTTTATAATTCTCAACCTTTTACCCGCGGTAGCGCTTGTTTGGGGCTTACTTTACGTATTAATAAAACCTAATCTGCACCTGCTCAACCAGGTTGGCATTATAACAATTTTGGCCGGTGGTATGGGCAACCTGTATGACAGGGCTGTTTATGGAAGCGTAACCGATTTTGTACACATGAATTTCGGCATTTTTGAAACAGGCATATTTAACGTAGCCGATGTAGCCATCATGATTGGAGTAGGTATATTACTGTTAAACGCTTATTTACGTGAGCGTGATGAGAAGAAACAGGCTTCGGACGAGAAACCGGTTACGGTTTAGGTAGAGTGATTGCCATTTCGAAATGGCAACTTCTTTATATCAGATATATGGTCACATAGTAGTTCTCAAAAGAGAGACTGAAAAAAACGTCACGCAAATCAAAACTATTTCCTCAATTCAAACCTTCAAGCACTCCTGGCAACTTGTCCTTGTCACTTTGTACAAGATCACTTTTATAAATCATCCTTCCTTCTTTGTCTATTAAAATTAGCGTAGGGATTGCTTCAATGCTGTAAAGCGGGCTAATTTCCTCATTCCGATCATAAAAATGCGACCAGTTCATCTTTTAGTTTTTTACAAAGGCTTCTAACTTTTTTGAATCATGATCCAAGCTAACACCGATAATTACCAGTTTTTCCAGTGGATATTTTTTCCTGATTTCCTTAATAAAAGGCATGTCGGCCAGACAGGGTGGGCACCATGTTGCCCAAAAATCAAGCAGAACATATTTCCCTTTTAATTGATTAAGGCTGATCTTTTTACCCTCAATGGTTGTAATGGTAAATGGCGGCACGGCTTCATTTAGTTTTAATACTGATGGTTGTATTTTAGCCTCATAGGCCTTAATTAATGCCTTCCCGGCTATGCTGTCGGTGTATTTGGCAGGGAACACAGTCTTTAAATAGGCTAATTGCTCTTTCAAATAGGCGGTATCTCTACTTAAAGCGCCACTAAGTTGTGCCACCTGCTGAATAAAATACCAAAATGAAAAGTAATCATCGGGATATTGCTTTAAAAACAGCATACTCCTATTTAAACGCGCCTTGTAAAATGTATTGAAAACCCGGGTGAGCGAATCATTTTTTATAAAGCCACTATGCTGTGTTAAAAAAAGGTCGAATGCTTCATTTTGTTTGGTTACGGTGGTGTCGGTCATAAAAACAACCATTTTGGCCCAGGTTTTATTGGCGGCAGTGTCATAAATGGGGACGGCATTTTTAATAGAGGTGTAAACTAATTTATTTCCCTTATTAGGCTTAGAATAAAAGCTAATAGTTGCCGGCATGTCGTTTATAAAAAAGTCATTATCAAAAAACGCCTTTGCAGAGTCGGTGTAGCTGATGTTGATAGACGTAAAAGGCGAATAGAATTTGTCTTTTAATACAATCACTCTTTTATTGCTAAAAGTATCGGGTACAAATGTGGTGTTTTTACCATCATAATATTGATAGCGTACGTTTTGCGGGTTGATACTGCTATCTAACTTAATAGTAACATTAAAGCTTTTTTGCGCATAGCTCACAAAGGGGAAAGTAAAAAACGTGATTGTGAGAAATAGGTTAGGTTTCATTTAGCTAAAGTAGGCTGGATTTTAATACATCGCTGTTAAAAGATGTTAAATGAGGCTTTTAACAAAGCGACGGCTACTACAAACCTCCTGTGGTTAGATTTTTGGCGGTGGCTATTAATCCATAATATTTTTTGTGGAATTTTTTAACTCACCACACAAAAAAGAATTGGTATTATAGTATTCGAATTTTCAATCAATCATCTGCACTTTGTAATCAGGAATCTGCATATTTGCACAGCCAATATTATCTAAGATTAAAACTGTATCTTTGCAGAAATTTAATGCCTTAATTAAAACATGAGGACATTAGCAATCTATAATATTACCAGCACATCTGCACATCTGAAATTTGCACATCTGCACATTTAAAGAATCATGTCATTCGAAAATTTAAAATTGATTGAGCCTCTCCTCAAGGCCTTAAAAACTGAGGGATATACAACCCCAACTCCAATACAAGCGCAAGCTATTCCTATTGTACTAAACCATCGCGACCTGTTGGGATGCGCGCAAACAGGTACCGGTAAAACGGCTGCATTTGCACTACCTACTTTACAGTTGTTGTACCAGGACAGGATGGCTCATAAAGAGCAAAAAACCATCAAGGCTTTGGTTTTAACACCAACCCGTGAGCTGGCCATACAAATTGCCGAAAGCTTTACTGCTTACGGTAAAAATACCGGACTGAAAAACCTGGTTATATTTGGTGGTGTATCACAAAATCCACAGGTTGATGCCTTACGTCGTGGTGTTGATATATTGATAGCAACTCCGGGCCGTTTGTTGGATTTAATGAACCAACGCTTTGTACACCTTGAGCATGTTAAAATGCTGATATTGGATGAGGCCGACCGTATGTTGGATATGGGTTTTGTAAATGATGTAAAAAAGATCATCGCCAAAGTTCCTTCAAAAAGACAAACGCTGTTTTTCTCGGCCACAATGCCTAATGAGATCCAGTCGTTGGCTAATACTATATTAACCAATCCGGAAAAGGTTGAGGTTACACCGGTTTCGTCAACTGCCGATACCATACAACAGTCATTGTTTTACGTACAGAAAAACGATAAAAAATCATTGTTGGTCCATATATTAAAAGACAAAGAAATTAAAACCGCGTTAGTTTTTACCCGTACCAAACATGGTGCCGATAAAGTGGTAAAAGATCTTGTGCGGGTTGGTATAACCGCCGAAGCTATTCACGGTAACAAATCACAAAACGCGCGTCAGCGGGCGTTAACCAACTTTAAAAACCGTACTACACGTGTACTAATAGCTACAGATATTGCCGCCCGCGGTATTGATATTGACGAGCTTACCCACGTTATTAACTACGAGTTACCAAACATTCCAGAAACTTATGTGCATCGTATTGGCCGTACCGGCCGCGCGGGTGCAAATGGCATAGCACTATCTTTTTGCGATGAAGAGGAGATCCTGTTTTTAAGGGATATTCATAAACTTATAGCCAAGGAAATCCCTGTTGAAGAAGAGCATCCATACCCTATGAGCCCTGTAGCCATGACAGCAACCTTAATGGCAGGTCAATCCAAAAAAGGATCGGGCAGCTTTAAACGCGACAGCGGCCGGGGCGGAAGCGGACGTAAACCATCAGGTGGCGGCGGCGGCAGGCCGGCAGGCGGCGGAAGTCGCTCAGGTGGCAGCGGTATGAGTGGTGCAAGCCGTTCTTCGGGCAGGAGGTAAGTTATTGAGTTATTGGTTGATTAGGTTAAGTTGTTAGTTTTTTAGACTTAAATAGCCTAATCAACCAATAATTTGTTCAGCTACCCGCTACTGAGCTTAAAAAATTTGTTTCCTTCAAAAAAAATAAATAGCTTTAAATGAAAATCATAGAGCTCATATCAATGCAACGCCTCATAAGCCTTTTTAAGAATAAATTCTTTTTGGTTACGTTGGCTTTTTTAGTGTGGATGATATTTTTTGATAAGAACGATCTGTTCTCGCAGTATGAGTATCGCCACCAGGTAACTAAACTAAAGCAGGAACGAGATTTTTATAAAGCAGAAACCGACCAGGTAACTAAAGAACTAAACGAGCTTAGCTCGAATCCACAGCAACTGGAAAAATTCGCCCGGGAAAAATATCTCATGAAAAAAGATAATGAGGATGTTTATTTGGTAGTACCGGAGAAAACGGATAAATAGAATCAAGAGTTTAGAATCAAGAAATTAATAGCGATGGGTTTAAACCTGTCGCTTTTTTTGTGATAAAATATTTTGTGATAAAATTGTGATAAAATATGAGGAGCAGGGGCCTCGTGCGATTCCCTCCCAACGGGAGGGTGCAGGGAGGGGTTTCTGTAACATTAAGGCAAATGCTATTATTTTAATAAATCAAGGTCAAAAGTGTGATGAAATTAATAAAAGCAGAGGCCTCGTGCGATTCCCTCCCAACGGGAGGGTGCAGGGAGGGGTTTCTGTAACATTAAGGCAAACGCTATTATTTTAATAAATCCAGGTCAAAACCCTTAGGTAATTTAATAGAAAGATCCCCCCTGATAATTTCAATTACTTTACTCTCAAGAGTTCTTAATACGTTAACCATATCGTTTTTCATTTCGGATTCTGTAAAACGTAGAAACTGTATTCCAAAGCTTTCTAATTTTTGCTGTCTTATTTCATCTTTGGCAAATGCCTCTTCATTATTGTGCGACATGCCATCAATTTCAATAGCCAGCATTAAATCCTTACAGTAAAAGTCAACTATATAATTATCGATAAAGCGTTGACGATCAAAATCGAATCCTAATAGTTTATCGTTTTTCAAGTCATTCCATAATAATAGCTCGCCATCAGTCATGTTTTTACGAAGTTTGCGAGCAAGGGCTTTTAAAATTGGGTTGTATGGAATGATCTTTTTAGCCATGGTAGTGCTGTTTTATGCCGCTTTAAGAAACCCCTCCCTGCACCCTCCCGTTGGGAGGGAATCGCGCGAGGCCTCTGCTTTTATATTTATCACACTTTTGACTTAGGAGTATTAAAGCAGTAGCGCTTACTTGAATGCCGCTTTAAGAAACCCCTCCCTGCACCCTCCAGTTGGGAGGGAATCGCACAAGGCCAAGCTTTTGAATTGCTATTTTTTGCTTCTTTTTTCTTGATTCCTGACTCTAACCTCTTGATTCTAACTTAAATCTCTCCTTCACGCTTCCTTAAAAACCACTCCGCACTTAGTAATAGAAGTATCAGCACAAACAACCATTTTACATCAATAATGTCGGCGTAATGTTTGTCTTCATACACAACGGTTTTGATATTGTCATTCTTGCGGATAAGGTCTGCAAGCTGATTTATTTGTGATGGCTGCAGCATTTGGCCTCCACTTTGTTTAGCGAGCGCGTTAAGCAGTTGATGATTCGCGGCGCTTTGGCGGGTTTCCAGGTTAAGGGCCTTTATAGTTAGCTGTCCGCTGGCTTTAAATAGGTTTTTGCCGTTTTGGGTTGATGCATTGTAAGTGTATTCGCCAACAGGTAAGGTGCCTGCATCCAGTTGGTAGCTTTGCCCGCTGCGACTAAACAGGAAACTATAGTTTTTGCTTGTTCCGCTTTTCAGGTCGATCTTAACATCGGGGGTATTGATGAGTTCGAGAGCATCATTATAAAGTTCGGCGTTAAGGATTACGTTTTCACCTTCATCAAATACATTACGTGCCGGGTAAACCCTAAAGCGCTGGCGGTTAGCGTTGGCGGTTAAGTATTGTACGGTTTGGCTCAACAGTTCGTCTGTAGCATTGCGGTTGCCATAGTTTTGATATTCGGCTAATTGCCAGCGCCAGATGCCTTCACCGCTTAGCACAGCTGTGCGCCTGCCTGCTTCATCTCCAAATGCAAGTAATGGATAGGTGGTAGTAACGGCTCCAATTTTTTGTCGCAGCAAAATATTTGTTCCCGTTGATGTTCCGTAGCTGCCAAAGGGTGCCAGTAGTGGCGGCAATGTGGCAATTTTTTTACGGGACGAATCGGATAGGGTAAATGCTGTAAAACCAGCTTCGGGCAGGGCATAAACTTCTTGCGTTTCGCTTCGGCCCGCGCTTATTTTTACTATATTCTGTTCGGCATTAAAAGCCGGCAGGTTACTTTGCGAACCTATGATGTACCAAACAGGTATTTTGCTTTTGGCGATGAAGTTTTTTACCGGTTCAATATTACTTGCGTTTACCTGGTAAAGGATTATTAAACTATAATCTGCCAGTTTAACGCCTGCCATATCTGGTAGCAGCACAGTTTTTACTTCAAAGTTTTTGTTGGTTTCTATAGCTTGTTTAATAACAGTGATATCCGGGTGTGCACTTTGGTAAAGCGCCAATACCTTTTGCCGGGCATCCAACACATCTACATAAATAATTTCGGTATTGTTTTGGGTAGATAGCTCGTTTTTAACGGGGGCTATGCTGATGGTAAATTTTCTTAACCCCTTCTTATCTGCGGTTAATTTTATGGGGACAAGTTTTTTAAAATCAGCACCGGTTGCTGGAATGGTTTGAGCGAAAACCTGTTTGCCGTCTTCATTAACGGTTAGGCGCATGTTTTCGCCTTTGCTTTGATAGGCTGCCGTTAAAACCTCCACTTCAAAATCGTTGCCTAAAAAAGCGGTTTTGTTATAGTTTACATTGTCTATCAGCAGGTCGCGTTTGGCGGTGGTATCACCCAGGGCAATGGAATAGATGCTGGTCTTGATGTTTTTGGCCTCGTATTGCGGGTCGTCTCCCTGGTTATATACGCCGTCGGTAGCCAAAACCAAAGCGCCTATGTTTTGATTTACAAATTTGTTATTCAGCTGGCGCAGGGCATTCGCAATATCGGTTTGTTTACCATTGAATTTATTGGAGAGGCCATTGTTCAGGTCTTTATCAAAATTAAATTCCTGTACATCGTATTTGTCGCCAAGTTCCTGTTTCAATTTAGCCAGATCGGCAATGAATTTATCAGCATTGAAGCCGGGAGCTTTAAATGTGTTGATGGATGAGGAATTATCCTGCGCAACTAATACCAATGGTTTCTGAGGATCATATTTTGTCGACTTGACCAATGGAGAAACCAACAGCATCGCGACAAAAAATACCACCACTGCACGGATAGCCGAAAGCCCATATCTGAAATACTTGCCCAGGTTAACCGGTTGCCGGTAAAGTAACCATGCGTACAGTGCCCCCAATACCAAACAGGCAGGCACCCACCATCCTGAAACCGAACCCCATGTTAGTGAAAATTGCATATAAGTTTACGTAGTACGCAATACGTTTTACGTTCACCTGCAAAATGCGAAATTATTGTGAAATGATTGGAATTAGTTTTAAGGTAGGGGATATTAAACAAGTAAGGCAAGCTTTTAGCTTGCCTTACTTGTTTAATATGAGTCGTGCCGAACTTGTTTCGGCATCCCACATGCTAAGTGTGCAACATGCGGCTTACCTGTCCTGTGGGGTCCCGAAACAAGTTCGGGATGACTTTGGTGTTGTTTTTGATTTAATTACTACAACATTCCACCATCAACAGGAATAACCTGCCCGGTGATGTAGGTTGCCATATCTGATGCCAGGAAAACACATGCATTGGCTACGTCTTCAGCTTCGCCGGCGCGTTTAAGCGGGATTGCTGCTGCCCAGCCTTCAACAACTTTAGGATCCAGTACTTCGGTCATTTCGGTTTTAATGAAACCCGGCGCAACCACATTGGTGCGTATGTTACGTGAGCCTAATTCTTTAGCCATTGATTTGGAGAAACCGATGATGCCCGCTTTTGAAGCTGCATAATTGGCTTGGCCTGCATTACCCTGTACACCTACAACCGAGCTCATGTTGATGAACACACCATTGCGGTTCTTCATCATGATTTTAGACGCTGCTTTGGTAACGTTGAAGATAGATTTCAGGTTCACGTTTAAAACATCATCCCAGGCCTCTTCGGTCATGCGCATTAGCAAACCATCTTTGGTTATACCGGCGTTGTTTACTACAATATGGAGGGTGCCAAAATCGGCTATAATGTCTGAGATCAACTTTTCGGCTTCATCAAATTTGGAAGCATCAGAGCGGTAGCCCTTAACCTGTGTGCCAAAACTTTGCAGTTCCTGCTCAAGCGCCTGGCCTTTTTCTACAGATGATAAATAGGTAAAAGCTACGTTGGCGCCATGCTCGGCAAACTTTTCGGCTATTTTACGGCCTATTCCTTTTGATGCACCGGTGATAAGTGCGGTTTTTCCTTCTAATAATTTCATTTATGTACTATTTCGGGCGGTGA
Source organism: Mucilaginibacter sp. P2_A4 (assembly GCF_056405015.1). Lineage (NCBI taxonomy): Bacteria > Pseudomonadati > Bacteroidota > Sphingobacteriia > Sphingobacteriales > Sphingobacteriaceae > Mucilaginibacter > Mucilaginibacter sp. P2_A4. The sequence continues at coordinate 559,421 of NZ_JBFUCX010000002.1, forward strand.
AGGTAGTTAATTATTGTGAAAAGTCCGAAAGTTGGAAAGTCCGGGAGTCGGAAAGTTTGAATTGGATAAAACGAATTGCTGCAAGGTTTCATTGAAATTTATGCGATCGTAAAGCTTAAAAATTAGCCGGTACTTAATGTTGACTATCAAAAGATTGCTTCAAAAAATCAGGAGAAAAAAACTTTCGATCTTTTCTGACTTTCGGTCTTTTCTGACTCTCCGACTAATAAAAAATATCACTACCTTTGCGGCTCAAAAAATCACTGTAAATGAGCCAGTCTGTTCAAATAAAAAATGCTTTAATTTCTGTTTACTACAAAGATAATTTAGAGCCTATAATCCACGAGTTAAATCGCCTTGGTGTTAATATATATTCAACCGGTGGTACCGAAACTTTTATACGCAATTTAGGTGTTAATGTAATACCTGTTGAAGATCTTACTTCATATCCATCTATATTGGGCGGTCGTGTTAAAACCTTGCATCCTAAGGTGTTTGGTGGTATTCTGGCGCGCAGAAGCTTTGATAGCGACCAACAGCAACTGGCCGAATTTGAGATCCCGGAAATTGACCTGGTGATTGTTGACCTGTATCCTTTTGAAGAAACCGTACAATCTGGCGCGGGTGCCGAAGATGTGATCGAGAAGATCGATATCGGTGGTATTTCCCTGATCAGGGCAGGTGCCAAAAATTTTAAAGATGTAGTGATCGTTGCATCAAAAGATGACTACGGTACGCTTGAAGATATTCTGAAAACACAGGATGGTGTTACCACTATTGATCAGCGCAAGTCATTTGCCCATAAAGCATTCAATATTACTTCACATTATGATACTGCCATTTTTCAGTATTTTAACCAGGAAGAGCCTTTGCCTTTTTTTAAACAGAGCATTCAAAAAAGCCAGACTTTACGGTATGGCGAAAATCCGCATCAAAAAGGTGTTTTCTATGGTAACCTTGATGCCATGTTCAATAAGCTGCATGGTAAAGAATTATCATACAACAACCTGGTAGATGTTGACGCCGCGGTTGCTTTGATCGACGAGTTCACTGGCGAGCCAACCATCGCTATATTAAAACATACCAATGCCTGCGGTATTGCTTCCCGTTCATTTATTAAAGAAGCCTGGATAGATGCTTTGGCATGTGACCCGGTTTCGGCTTTTGGTGGTGTTATCATCGCTAATGACGAGATTGACGCGGCTACAGCTACCGAGATCAGCAAGATATTTTACGAAGTACTGATTGCCCCGGCTTATACGGATGAGGCTGTACAAATATTACAGGAGAAAAAGAACCGTATCATCCTGGTTCGTCAGCCTGTTGAGCTACCCGCCAAGCAATTTAAAACTTTGCTGAACGGTGTTATTGAGCAGGATAAGGATGCGGTTATTGAAGGCCCGGCTCAAATGAACCCGGTTACCAACAGGAAACCCACCGAGCAGGAAATGAAAGACCTGTACTTTGCCAACAAAGTGGTAAAGCATACCAAATCAAACACTATTGTGTTTGCTAAAAACAACCAGCTGATGTCAAGCGGTGTTGGCCAAACATCACGGGTTGATTCATTAAGGCATGCGGTTATTAAAGCGCACAGCTTTGGTTTTGATTTGAATGGTGCTGTGATGGCCTCTGATGCATTTTTCCCGTTCCCTGATTGTGTGGAACTGGCTGCAGATGCAGGTATAACGGCGGTATTGCAACCAGGAGGATCAATAAACGACAAGCTATCAATAGCCATGTGCGATGAAAAAAACATCTCCATGGTTACCACAGGAGTACGTCATTTTAAACATTAATTTGATAAACACGAATTGCACTAATTATTTCGAATTTCACGAATTAATAAGGCAAGAATTACATTAATTAAAACGTATTTTCACAAGAGGATATTTACACGAACTGCAGGGGTAAAAAGTAACAAATAAAAGGGGTGGGGATACGAATAAGGGAATTTTTGAGTTATTATAACCAACCTGCATTAATTCGTGAAAATTGTGTAGGCAACGCAAGGATTCGTGAAATTCGTGCCCTTATATTATTTAACTTTGCAGATTATTTCAAGGAAACATTAGATGGGTTTATTTAACTTTTTTACACAAGAAATTGCTATTGATTTAGGTACCGCAAATACCCTCATTATACATAATGACAAAGTTGTTGTTGATGAACCGTCTATCGTTGCATTCGACAGGACTACTAATAAAGTTATCGCCATTGGTCGGCAGGCCATGCAAATGGAAGGTAAAACACATGATAATATCCGTACCGTTCGCCCGCTTAAAGATGGTGTAATAGCCGACTTTAACGCCGCCGAGCATATGATACGCGGGATGATCAAAATGATTAACCAGGGTAAAGGCTGGTTCTTCCCTTCATTACGTATGGTAATCTGTATTCCATCGGGTATTACCGAGGTAGAGAAACGTGCTGTGCGCGATTCGGCCGAGATTGCCGGTGCTAAGGAGGTTTATCTTATTCATGAGCCAATGGCTGCCGCGGTAGGTATTGGTATTGATGTGGAAGAGCCAATGGGTAACATGATCATCGATATTGGTGGTGGTACTACCGAGATCGCGGTTATCGCTTTATCAGGTATTGTTTGCGATCAGTCTATCCGCGTAGCGGGAGATAACTTCGATTCTGATATCGTTCAATATATCCGTCGTCAGCATAACATCATGATTGGTGATCGTACTGCCGAGAAAATCAAGATAGAAGTTGGCGCCGCATTGCCTGAGCTTGCAGATCCACCGGCTGATTTTGCTGTACAGGGTCGCGATTTAATGACCGGGGTACCAAAGCAGATCATGGTATCATATACCGAAATTGCGCATTGTCTTGATAAATCGATTTCAAAGATCGAGGAAGCGATATTAAAAGCATTGGAAATTACCCCGCCAGAACTTTCGGCGGATATTTATCAAACCGGTATTTATTTAACCGGTGGTGGTGCCCTATTGCGCGGACTTGATAAACGTGTGGCAGCCAAAACAAAGCTGCCGGTTCACGTAGCCGAAGATCCGCTGCGCGCCGTAGTACGCGGAACCGGAACCGCCCTTAAAAACATAGGTAATTTTAAATTTTTAATGCAATAGTTTTTAGAGTCAGGAATCAAGAGTCAGGAACCAAGACAACCGCGTTTGTTTTTTGTCTTGAATCTTGATTCTTAGTTCTTGATTCTATCTTCAATCTGAAAAGCAATGCGTAACCTCTTGATATTTATCACTAAGTATAACGCGTTTTTTTTATTCCTGATTTTTGAAGTAAGCTCGCTGCTTATCTACATTAAATACAACTCTTTTCAAAAAGCTACTTTTATTAATTCGCAAAACCAGGTTACCGGTAGCTTATTTGCGCAGGTAAGTGAGTTTAAAGGATATTTATCTTTAAAAGAGCAAAATGATAGCCTGGCACGTGAAAATGCCAAATTGAGGGGAATGCTTAAAACCTCATTTTATGTTGATACAGTTGAAAAGCATAAAGTGGTTGATACTGTTTACAAGCAACAATACACTTACCTTGTGGCCAGGGTTATCAATAATTCAACCAATCAATCAAATAATTATATTACCATAAACAGGGGCCGTAAAGACGGGATTGCAAAAGATATGGGTGTAATTTGCGGGGCAGGTGTTGTAGGGATGGTGGCCGATGTTACAGATCATTTTGCTATTGTTAAATCGCTGCTGCATTCAAAAAGCCAGTTTAGCGCCATGCTGGCAGATGATAAAGCCGTCGGTTCGTTTACCTGGGTAAGTAATCTCGACCGGCATAGAGGGTTGCTGAGTCTGCAAAACGATGCAAGGCCAAAACTGGGCGAACCCGTAGTTACATCCGGGTATTCTCTTTTCCCTACCGGGATTCCGTTTGGTAAAATAACAAACCTTCATGCAAAGGAAGGTGGTTTATTGCTTAACGTTGAGATTGGTTTATCGGTTGATTTTGCAAAACTGCAATATGTATATGTGGTAGTTAACAAATTTGCACAGGAACAAACCGGGCTGGAGGCCGTACAAAGTAAATAATGGGCCGTACTATCATCATCAATACTATCCGCTTTTTGGTTTTGGTTTTTATGCAGGTATTCCTGCTTAAAAACATTGCCTTTTATAATCTTGTTACACCTTACTTCTATATCCTGTTTATTTTGCTGCTGCCGTTTGAGATTCCAAATGTGCTGCTGTTTGCATTGTCATTCCTACTGGGACTTACTGTAGATGCCTTTTACGATACTCCGGGGCTGCATGCGGCTGCATGTGTAGTACTTGCCCTGGTACGTATACTCTTTATAAACATAACCGTGCAAAAAGAAGGTTTTGATAATGAGCCCGAACCTACGCTGAGCATTATGGGCTTAAGGTGGTTTTTTACATATGCGCTAATACTTACCTTATCCCATCATTTTTTCCTTCTAAACCTCGAAGTATTTAGTATTTCTGCAGTGCAGTACACACTAAGCCGTGTTGTTTTGAGTTCAATATCTACTGTGTTTTTAATATTGATTTCTGGCCTTCTATTTTTCAAAAGGAAAGAACGTAAATGAATAAATTTTTTGAACGTCGCTACGTTGTAACAGGTATTTTTATTGCTATAATTTTTACGCTGCTTGCAAGGCTTTACTATATCCAGATAGTTGACGACCGCTACGCTCTTTATGCCACTAAAAATGTTATCCGCAATTTTATTGTATACCCGGCCCGTGGACCTATACTGGACAGGAACGGTAAAGTACTTGTTCAAAATGAGCCGATCTACGATATCATGGTTAACCCAAAAGAGGTGAAACCTTTTGATACCCTTGAGTTTTGTAGAATGGTAGGTATTGATAAAGCCGGTTTTGATAAACGATGGATCAAGGCCGTAAAATATTCACCCAATAAAGATTCTCCTTTTGAAAAGCAGGTACCAGCCGAGCTGTTTGCTTCGCTGCAGGAGAAAATGGGAGATTTTGTTGGCTTTTACATATTACCCCGTACGGTGCGTACTTACCCGGATTCTGTAGCTGCACAATTTTTAGGTTTTATTGGTGAGGTGTATGACCGGGATATTAAACTCTCGGGGGGATATTACCGCCTGGGTGATTATATTGGTAAAACAGGTGTCGAGAAAGCTTATGAAAATGTGCTTCGCGGCCAGCGTGGTGTTAAAAGCATGATGGTTGATTCGCGTGGGGCGCAAAAAGGCTCATTTGCCAATGGCGCTTTTGATACCGTTGCCCGTACAGGCGAGCGGCTTACCTCATCGTTAGATATTGACCTGCAAAAACTGGGCGAGAAACTGATGACGAACAAACTGGGCAGTATTGTAGCCATTGAACCTTCAACTGGCGAGATCCTGGCCTATGTAAGCAGCCCGACTTACGATCCTAATTTGATGGTGGGGCGCGAGCGTGGTAACAATGCGGCCAAAATGTACAATGATCCGTATAAGCCATTTTTCATCAGGCCAATACAGGCGCAATATCCGCCGGGTTCCTCATTTAAGCCATTAAGTGCTTTGATAGCCTTGCAGGAAAATATTATTTCACCTTCAGAAACCTACTATTGTACAGGTCACTATAGAGCTGGTAACCGCTTGGTACCTTGTAACAACGGTGAAGCCCATGGTTCGGTTAATATGGGCAAAGCAGTAGCTGAATCCTGTAATGGTTATTTTTCGATGGTATTTCAACGCATTTTGGAACGCAGCGGAACAAAGTATACCGAAGCCGAATTTACCAAATGGAGGGCCAACGTAATGAAATTCGGTTTAGGCACCCGGCTCGACCTGGATATGCCAGCCGAAAGCCGCGGAAACGTTCCAACTCCATTGCATTATGATAACGTTTATAAAAAAGGTGCCTGGCGCGCCAGCACTATCATTTCTTTAGCTATAGGCCAGGGTGAGTTGTTGGCAACGCCTTTACAAATGGCTAACCTGGAATGTACTATTGCCAATCATGGGTTTTTTTACAAGCCACATTTAATTAAAGCCATCGGTACCGAAAACGTAATTAAGGCGGAGTATACCAAAAGGAATTATGTTGGTATCGATTCGCAATATTTTGAACCTGTTATTAATGGAATGCAAGCCGTGGTTGAGGGTGGTACAGCGCGGAGATCAAAAATTCCCGATATTATTATGTGTGGTAAGACAGGTACCGCGCAAAACCCGCGTGGCGAGGCTAACTCTGTATTTGTAGCTTTTGCCCCGCGCGAGAATCCTAAAATTGCTATAGCCGTAGTGGTTGAAAATTCTGGCGAGGGTGCACACTGGGCCGCGCCAATTGCCAGCTTTATGGTGGAAAAATATTTAAAAGGAAAGATTACTCCGCGCGAATCGGGAATTACGGTTGATTATTTTGCAAATGCCAATCGCCTGCCCGATCTTGGTCTTTATGAGCTCGACCTTAAGAAAGAGCGTCGGCGCGATAGTATCCGAACCGCAAAAGCCGATTCGATTAAAAAATTTAAGGCCGATTCTATAAAAAAAGCGGCCCGGAATAAACTGGCAAACAATAATAAGCGTGGTGTGTGGGTTAATTTTTTAGCCGCAGGGAGGACTGGCAAATAATATGAATAACAATAATAACCAGCGCAGTTTCTTTTTTAACGTTGATTGGGTTACGGTGTTTCTGTACCTGGTACTTTGCACCATTGGCTGGTTTAATATTCACGCGGCCGTGTTTGATGAAAGGCACCCAAGCATTATTGACGGAGCAACTAACTATGGCAAGCAGTTCATCTATATTATAGTAGCTGTAGTGGTGGGTATGATTATTTTATTGTTGGAGAGTCGCTTTTTTAGTGCGCTTTCTCCGGCTTTTTACGCTATAACGGTGCTGTTGCTTATCCTGGTTTTAATAATAGGCAGAAATGTGGGCGGTAACCAGGCCTGGATAAATATGGGTGGTGGTTTCAGGCTGCAGCCCTCGGAGTTTGCCAAGTTTTCTACCTGTTTATTATTGGCTCGTTACCTGAGTGGGCCTAATATTCGCGTTACCGAACCAAAATCATTTATGGCTGCAGCGGCAATTATTGGCGTGCCGATGGTGTTGATTATGCTGCAACCAGATACGGGCTCAACGCTGGTATTTTGCTCCCTTATATTTGTGTTATACCGCGAAGGTTTATCCCCTTATTTTCTGGCTGTTTCGGGTTTGCTGATCACCCTTTTTGTGGTTGCGCTTTTGTTTAATCCAATAAGTATAATTATTGGGCTGGTTGCATTTACGGCCCTGGTGATCTTTTTATTTAGACGCAACCGCAAGCTTATCACTACCATGCTGATAGGGTTGGCCATTTCCATATCGTTTATTTTTTGCGTTAAATTTATTTATAGCCACGTTTTAAAACCTCACCAAACCGAGCGTATCAATATCCTGTTGGGTATTACTACTGATTTACGGGGTAAGGGCTATAATGTAAATCAATCAAAAATAGCAATTGGTTCGGGCAAACTATGGGGTAAGGGGTATCTGCATGGCACCCAAACTAAATACGCGTTTGTACCAGAACAAAGCACCGACTTTATTTTTTGTACCGTAGGTGAGGAGTGGGGCTTTGCCGGTTCTGTTGTGGTAATAGGACTGTTCCTGTTTTTAATTTTGCGTGTAATTTTTATTGCCGAGCGACAGCGATCGCCATTTTCGCGAATCTATGCTTACGGGGTGGCATCAGTGTTGTTTTTCCACGTTGTGATCAATATCGGTATGACAATTGGCGTGGTTCCTGTGATAGGTATCCCGCTGCCGTTTATCAGCTACGGAGGCTCATCCCTGTTAAGCTTTACCATTCTCCTGTTTGTGCTTATTAAGCTCGATTCAAATAGGATGGGAATTATTTAGATTTCGGAGTTGCGATTTTCGATTTCGGATTTATCATGATGTCAAATCCCCAAAAAACAGACTAACATATCAATCCCGGTTCAGGTAAAAAAAAACGCCGCTTGTGAAGACACGAGCGGCGGGGAAATTAAATCCGAAATCACTACAACCTTACATTCATCCCAACCGAGTAATTTCTCAACGGCGAAGCATTATAATACCGGTTGCCAATAGCATTCAGGTCATTACCCAAACTGTATTTTTCATTCAGGATATTATCGGCACCGGCAAAAAGTTCTAAATGGTTGTTACGGCCGAAAGTTGGTTGCCAGCTAATTTTTGCCTGTAGCAGGTTATAATGCCCGGCATAAACTGTGTTGGCATCATTAAGCGGGATTTTTGAGGTGTAGTTATGTTGTGCAAATAAGGAAAGATCAGCAGGGAACTTAACCTGTAGGCCAGATACAAAAACATGTCTTGGTACGCCGGTTAAACGGTTACCGGCATAGCTGGCGTTTGTAGTGGCATCATTATAATCCCTGAACGTGAATTTACTGTAAGTGTACGATTCATTAAACTGCAGGCCACGGATAAAATGGGTATTGTTCTGCGCAATCAACCAATCTGTAAAGGCCAGTTCAAAACCGGGCTGGTTGGTGCCACCGGTATTGATATAGTGTTCTGTTTCATTAGCATTTATACGGCGTACAATGGCGTTGTTTAGCCGGTAGTAAAATACCGAGGCATCCAGCAACATGGTTTCATCAGTATTACGCAGTCTGAAACCTGTTTCATAGTTCCATCCTGTTTGTGCTTGCAGGGCAGTGTTGATGATGTTATCAGTCGGCCTTACTTCTGCAATGGTAGGTGTGGAGTATCCGCGACTTACCGATGTTCGCCAAATAAAGTTATTGGTAACCTGGTAGCTTAAAGCCAGCCTGGGCATTAGTTGCGGAATAAAATTACGATTGGTAAAACCGCTTTGGTTAAGCGGGTAAATGTTCCTGAAATCGTAACCATACCAATTTAAGCTCAACGCGGCTTCCACATGCAGGCGTTTAAAAATATCAGCAGCGTAACGGCTAAAAATAAAATGCTGGTTTGAGTGAATATCATCGCTGGTTTGAGTAGTATCTTTCGCACCTTTCCTGTTACCATAATTGCTGATACGGGAGTTGGTTTGCTGCCACTCCAACCCAAGGTTTACTTTCCAGTTAAAGTTTTCTTTAGGTGCGCCTGCCAGTTCAAAATAGGTGCGCAGGCCGTAGGTGTTTTCGCTCCGCTGCTCAAAATTGGTGATGGCAGGGTTGGCAAAATCAACGTGGTTACCAAACACAGAGATCACGTTTCTGATACGGTTGGTAAAATGATATTCATTGGTAAGGCCGCCCAGGTACATTTTGGTACTGATGCCCGTTCTTTGCTGAATGGCCCCCGGGAAAGCAGGAGTGGGCAAACGGGCCTGGCGGGGATTGGCTGTATACTGAGCCAGGTTTAATCCGCCGGGTGTTTCATAGGCAAGATTGGAGTAGATGCCTAAAATCCGCAATTCGTTCTTATCACTATAGTTCCATTTATCTGCAAGCTGGATATAATTACGATGGGTATCGCTGTTTTGCCTGTATCCATGATAGGTTTGGAAACTTTGGTTGATGTTAAACAAATTGGTACCCGAGTGTACTTGCAACGTTACCTTTTCATGAAACAAACCATAACTCCCCGTATTTACTCCTGCCGATAAATAGCTGGAATCACTATACCGGTTTATGGGGCTTAATAAAACCACCCCGCCAGAGTTAGCGCCAAACAGGCTGCCATCGGGGCCTTTTAATATTTCGATACTGCCTATGCTGCCAATATCAATAGCGTTCAAATAAGAGTTGCCTCCCGCATCTGTAAGCGGAATCTCGTCGAAATAGATTTTTACATCCCTCACCCCAAATGGAGATCGCAATAAACTCCCCCTGATTGATAAACGGTAACTGCCCGGCGAACGCTCCTCTGCTCTTATACCAGGCACCGTGTTTAAAGCAGATACGAAAGAATTATCGGGCTGTAACTTTAACTGGGCCGAACCAAGCACACTTACTGAAGCGGGCACACTTAATACAGGTTGCTCGCTCAAATAACCATGTACGGTTACCGTGCCGAGGTGTGTAACACTATCTTTTTGGGCGTTTTTTTTGGTTTGAGCGCTTGCATTTATAATGAGGGTAAGTACAAGAAAAAGGGAGAGGTATAGTTTTGTCATATAATGGCTTGGATAGACAAAAGTAGCTGTTTTAACTTTTAAACCCGTATCGCGTTTTACTAACAAGTTAGATAGGGCCGCTTAATTACGCTCATTAGTTCTTAACGCCTCATACTCTTTTATTAGTTTTTTGGTAGCGCGTGCCAGGTAGGCGGTAATTAACAAAGTTTTAAGATCATCGGGCGATACCGTTTCAAGGCGTATCAGCATGTATTTGTAGTTAAGGTAATGATCGGTAATGAAAAATGTATGCGGATCAACTGCCATCCACTTTTCACGTTCCACGGTGTGTAAGGCAAGCAGTTCATTCTTTAGTTTCACATTGGTGAAAATCTTATTATTTACATAAAATGCAGGATCATCAAAACACATCTTCTCGGTAACTCCAGGTAAGGGGAGCAGCATACTGCGCAGAAATTGCATGAAGATAGACATATCTGTTGCCATATTTAAAGTTAGGTAAATGTGGCTGGTTTTGGATAGTACTATTTAATTTTCATTTATTGCCACTGGTTTTAACCAACAAAACCCGCTGGGATTTATTAAAAAACGTTAATTTTCGACCATGCAAAACAACCTCCAACAAGCATTTGGCAATATTGATATTTATCTGTTCGATCAGTTATTAAAGGGGCGGTTTGATAACTGCAAAACCATCCTCGATGCCGGATGTGGTGGCGGACGCAACCTGGTGTATTTTTTGCAGAACGGATATAAAGTATATGGGGTTGATCAAAGTGAGGCAGCTATTGATGGGATAAAACAGTTATCTACTTTATTATCTCCCCAAAATTCTATAGATAATTTTACCGTTGCAGGGGTGGAGGCTTTACCTTACGGCGATGACTTTTTCGACCTGGTTATATGCAGCGCCGTACTGCACTTTGCACATGATGAGCAACATTTTGATAGTATGGTACGCTCTTTATGGCGGGTGTTAAAGTCGGGTGGTTACCTGTTTGCAAGGCTGGCATCTGATATTGGTATCGAAGAATTAGTAGTATCAAGAGGTAACAGGCGCTACTTATTACCCGATGGCTCCGAACGTTTCCTGGTAAATGAGGATACCCTGTTGCACTATACACGTGAATTGAATGGTACGCTTTATGAACCTATAAAAACTACCAATGTGCAAAACCTGCGGTGCATGACCACCTGGTGTTTGCAAAAACGATAATCCTCCTATTTCTTTCTTTCATGCTGATTGAAGTATCTACTTGCCGATCTGCATATTTGTTGTGCATGGTTTTATAATGGATGCTTCGCTAAGCCTTGGATTAATAAGAGGTTTTTTTATTCTCCAAATCCGTCAACACAAATATTTTTCTCCAATAAAAAAAAGTGACTATATTCACATTTTCAAAACTGGTGTTAATCTTACACTTATTATAAACCAAATTATTGCTGTTCAGTATGTTTAAACAATTACCCGCCTTAAATAAAAGAATAAAACAATCGATTGCGATGATGTTTTTATTGGCAGGAGGTATAGCAACTCTCCCTGCAAATGCTACCATTAAATCATTTAAAAAAGGGGCCGATGGTGTTACCTTTTCCTTAGATAAAGGCTTGATGAAAGTGCTTGTACGCAGGGCCGACATTATTGAGGTAAAGTATACCATTTTTGATGCCTTTGAAACCAGGCCATCGCTGGTGGTAGTTAACAGTTGGAAAACGCCAACTGCTTATCAGGTTGCCGAAACCAAAACTGAGGTAGTTATTACAACAGCGAAATTAAAGATAAAGGTAGATAAAGGTACCAATGCCATTACCTATACCACTTTAAAAGGAGAACTTATTACCGGTGAGGATACTGAAAATAAAACCATAACCCCGGCAACTATCGCCGGCATCAGCACTTATAATGTAAGTACACAGTTCACTTCGCCACAAAACGAAGCATTATATGGTTTAGGCTGTCACCCGCTTGATTCTTTATCCATCAATTATAAGGGCCGCAACCAGGAGTTGCTTATAAAATATCTTACAGGTGCTATCCCGGTATTGCTATCAACCAAAGGATATGGCTTGCTTTGGGACAATTATTCAGCATCAAATTTTTACGGTGGCGAAGCAAATAATACTAAATTTAAGTATGTATCTGAAAGCGGTAAACAAGTTGATTACCTCTTTTTTTACGGACCAACTTTTGATCATATCATTGATCTTTATCGTACGGCAAGCGGTCGCGCCCCGATGTTTGGTAAATGGGCTTTCGGCCTTTTCCAATCCCAGGACAGGTATATGAGCGAGAAAGAGATTATTGGCGTAAAAGACAATTACCGCAACAACCATATTCCGGTTGATGTTATTGTGCAGGACTGGTATTATTGGGATCCCTTGCCAATTGGTTCGCACGTGATGAAACCTGAGCGTTACCCACATCCGCAACAAATGGTTGATGAATTGCACCAGGCAAATATCCATGCCATGATATCTATATGGCCTGTATTTGGCAAGGGCACGCCAAATTATGATGCATTGGAAAAAATGGGTGGCTTAACAGATATTACCTGGGACAATGTAGTTACCCACACTTTTGATACCTATTACGATGCCCACAATCCAAAAGCCCGCGAGCTTTACTGGGATCAGGCGCGCGATAGCCTCGTGAAGCGCTATGGTTTTGATGCCTGGTGGATTGACCAGTGCGAGCCGGACAATGGAGCTTTGCAGGATGCACGCCGCCAGAGTAACTTCAGCATTGGTAAGGGGATTGATTATTTTAACACTTACTCTTTACAACATACCAAGGGTGTTTATGAAGGATGGCGCAGGGATATCCCTAATAAGCGCGCATTCTTTTTGGTAAGACAATCTTTCGCCGGTGAGCAGCGTAATGCCTCAACCTTATGGTCGGGCGATATTGAATGTACGTTTAAGGATTTCAAGAACCAGGTACCACAGGGTATAAATGCCTGTGCATCGGGCCTGGCTTACTGGACATCTGATATCGGCGGTTACCACTTTCATTGGAAAGCTGCCGATTGGTCGCAACCGGATAAGCGCGAGTTGTTTACCCGTTGGTTCCAGTTTGGTGCTTTTAGCCCTATCTTCCGGATCCACGGCAAAGGCGAACGCGCTTTGTTTAGCTCAAACTGGGATGCCGATACCAAAGCCATACTGCTTAATTTTGATAAACTGCGTTACCGCCTGATGCCATACATTTACTCATTGGCTGGCCGTACAACTACAGAAAACTATACCATGATGCGCGCCCTGACTTTCGATTTCAGGAACGATGAAAAAGTTTATAGCATACCAGATCAATACATGTTTGGTAATGCATTTATGGTGAACCCGGTTACCGAGCAGCTATATACATCGGCCGATGCGGATAAAAAAGCCAAAGCCCGCCAGGTTTATTTGCCGGCAGGCACCAAATGGTACAACTTTTGGAATGGCGAAGTATTGGATGGCGGACAAACCATTAGTGCCGCTGCCCCAATTGAAATTTTGCCATTATATGTAAAAGCAGGCTCTATTATCCCGATGGGCCCACATATGGAATATGCTACCGAGAAACCTGCCAATAATATCGAACTAAGAATATATCCCGGAGCTGATGGAACATTTAAGTTTTACGAGGATGAGAACGATAACTATAACTACGAAAAAGGTCAGTTTTCAACCTTCACCTTTAACTGGAATGATAAAACCCGTAAGCTTACGATATCAGATACCAAAGGTCGTTTCCAGGGAATGCTGAAAAGCCGCACTTTCAATATTGTGATGGTGAAAGGCGCACACGGATCTGATGTTGAGGTAACAGCTAAGGCCGATAAAGTAGTTAAATATGTGGGTAAAGCTTTAATGATTAACATGTAATCATTATCTTTCCGAACAAATATTTACCTCAGCCCGCAATAAAATGCGGGCTGAGGTTTGATTAAACCTTTCATAATTTAAAGTATAAAAAATTGAATTCCTTAAAACCGGCATCACTATTAAAATTCTTATTGCTGCTGGTTTTATGTTTTTTGTATTTTTCTTCATCGGCCCAAAAAAAGAATGATGGGTATCAATACCACATCCGCCGGGCTGCATCGGCCATAACTATTGATGGCGTTGTGGATGATGCCTGGCTTAAGGCCGATTCTGCCAGTAATTTTTTTATGGTTACACCCATGGATACCAGCCTGGCAAAAGTGCATACCGAGGTACGCATGACCTTTGATAACAATAACCTATACATCATTGCAGTATGCTACACCGCGGGGCCGGGCCAATACATGGTTGAGTCGCTCAAACGCGATTTTAATTTTGTTAAAAACGATAATTTCATTTTCTTTCTTGATCCTTTTGATGCCCGTACAGATGGCTTCAGCTTTGGAGCCAATGCCGCAGGTGCGCAATGGGACGGCACCATGTATGAAGGTGGTAAGGTTGACCTGAGCTGGGACAACAAATGGACCTCGGTAGTTAAAAACTATCCGGATAGGTGGGTATTTGAAGCCGCCATACCATTTAAAAGTATCCGTTACAAAAAAGGAGTGGGCCTGTGGGGCATCAACTTTAGCAGAAACGATTTGGTAACTACCGAAAAATCGAGCTGGGCGCCGGTGCCAAGGCAATTTCCTACTGCATCACTGGCATACACCGGCTCATTGATTTGGGACGAGTTACCGCCAGACGCGGGCACCAATATCTCTATTATTCCGTATGCCCTTGGTGGGATAGCTAAAGACTATACCGCTAAAACCAAAACAGATTGGCGAAAGGATTTTGGTGGTGACGCCAAGATTGGACTGACATCATCTTTAAACCTGGATCTGACTGTAAACCCTGATTTTTCGCAGGTTGATGTAGATCAGCAGGTAATTAACCTGAACCGGTATGAGTTGTTTTTTCCGGAGAAGCGCCAGTTTTTTTTAGAGAACGGCGACCTGTTTGGCAATTTTGGCTATGCCGATATTCGTCCGTTCTTTTCACGGCGCATCGGGTTAAATGCACCCATAAGGTTTGGAACAAGGCTCACGGGTAAAATTGACAGAGACTGGCGTGTAGGGTTAATGGATATACAAACCGGCGAAGCGAGTGACGCATCACAGCCCGCGCAAAACTATGGTGTGCTTACCCTGCAACGCAGAATGTTTGGACGATCAAACATAGCGTTTATGTTCATTAATAAAGATGCAACCGGTACAGCAACCCCCGGAACTGCCTATAACCGAAATGTTGGGATGGAGTACAACCTGGCATCCCCAAGTAATTTGTGGACGGGTAAGCTGCTTGGACTAAAATCATTTACGCCCGGCGTAAAGGGCCATGATATAGTAGGGGCCGCTCACCTGCAATATTTAAGTAAATACTGGACACTTTATTTACAGGATGAGTACGTTGGTAAAAACTATACTGCAGGGGTTGGCTATGTGCCGCGTGTTGGGTATAATAAAATTAGTCCGCTGATATTGCATAACTTTTTCCCAAAAAGCGGTGATGTACTAAGTCATGGGATACAATTAACGAGCAATTACTATTTTAACGAAAGCTTTAAGCGTACAGATAATGAAAGCAACCTAACCTATTTGATGACTCTGCGCAACAGGAATACTTTTTCGGTATCGGGTATTGATACTTATATAAAATTGCTGGTGCCTTTTGATCCTACCAACACGGGCAAAACGCCTCTGCCTATAGGTTCAGAACATCATTGGAAAACGCTTGATGTGCAGTTTGTATCCAAGCCGCAGGCTTTATTCACCTATTTAATTGATGCCTTGCATGGTGGATATTATTTAAATGGTAACCGTACAAGTATTACGGGCCAACTGGGTTACCGGTTTCAGCCTTACGTAAACCTGGCTGTAAACAGTTCATACATCAACCTTAGGCTGCCACAACCTTATGGCAACACCGATTTTTGGCTGATTGGTCCGAAGGCGGATATCACCCTAAGTAATACGCTTTACTTTACTACCTATGTACAATACAACGGGCAGGTTAAAAACATGAACACTAATATAAGGCTGCAATGGCGGTACAAGCCTGCGTCAGATTTGTTTATTGTTTATG
The DNA here is from genome assembly GCF_056405015.1 of Mucilaginibacter sp. P2_A4. Classification (NCBI taxonomy): domain Bacteria; kingdom Pseudomonadati; phylum Bacteroidota; class Sphingobacteriia; order Sphingobacteriales; family Sphingobacteriaceae; genus Mucilaginibacter; species Mucilaginibacter sp. P2_A4. The sequence continues at coordinate 575,494 of NZ_JBFUCX010000002.1, forward strand.
GCGATAATTCAATACCATCGCCCTACACCATTAAAAACAGGCAGTTGGTTATTAAATGGACCTATTGGTGTAATTTGTAAAACTGATGACCCGTTGCCGGGGAAATAATAATCAGGCTGAACATATTACAGGATTTTTCAACCACTCACCCAGTTAACCACTCACCTAATCAACCACAATCAACCATTCACTCCCCTTTCCCACACAGCATCGAAAAATAAATGGTTTCGCCGCTGTTAAACTTATTGTAAATGTTTGAGCCGGGAACGCCTACAAAATCATTAATGGGTTTACGAAAGGGCTTAAGCACAATTTTTTTTATCATCGCCTCTTTGTAGGGCGCGCTCAATTCCATAGCCTGCAACACATTGGGGGTAATATCCTGTTCGGTAATAACCTGTAAGCCGCACTCTGTTAACTGCGCCGGCCGTTTTGGATAGTGTACACGGCCCATAAAATCAGCATATAAAAAAAATCCTCCGGGTTTAAGTGTACGTGTCACTTCTTTAAAAAAATCCCCGCGGTTACCATAACAATGTGATGATTCCAGGTTAACAATAATATCAAAGCTATTATCGTCAAACGGCAGGCTTTCGGCATTGCCAGCCACGAAATTTAAATTTGGCTGCTGATAGGTTTGCTTGCAAAAGCTAATCACGTTTTCAGAAAAATCAAGCCCGGTAATTGTTTTAGGTTGATAAGCCAGCATGAGCTCGCAGCCACCACCACGCCCGCAACCAACTTCGAGCATGTTTTTACCGGCGAGCTGGGCCTTGCCAAGTAAATGATGGTAAAGGTTTTCGCTTAGTAAATTGAAATCATCGGTTACTTTACCCTGGGTATCTGCAAAGCCATAGTTCATGTACTTCCAGTTGGTTAGTTTTTTAAACCTGCGGGCTATAAATTCGTAAAATAATTGCCAAAGGCGTAAACTCAATTTTGGAGAAAAATCAACCAGGTTCCGAAACAGCTTTGCGACCATATGTATATTTTATGCTAAAGTAATGCATCATACTTAGCAATCAACCGGAAATAAATAAAAGATATATAGCTTAATCGTGTACTGCCAGTAATCGATTCCACTCGGGATGCCGTTTTAAAAATGCCAATACATAAACACAAAGAGGCACCAATTTAAGGTGGTTGCTCTCTATATAATTAAATGCCTTTTCAACAATAGCGGCCGCAACGCCCATACCTTCCAATTCTTCGGGTACTTCGGTATGGATCAGGTAAATCTTATCACCTTTTTGTTTATAATCGATAAAGGATCGTTTGCCATCAATAATTAGTTCAAAATTATGTATAGCTTCATTATTAATAAGTGGAATGTCCTGGTATTTCATGAAATAGCAACAGATACTTTTTTTGATTTTGTATCGAGTCTAAATTAGTAACAAAATTTATAAAGCCAATTAGTTGCAGTATTTTTATGGCGATGTTTATGTTCATCAAATAAAAATGATGATAATGGATTTGTTAAAGATTTTGGTGGGTGCAAATGCCTGATATTAACTTAGTTGTTTGAGTTTTTAAATTTTAATTAATTTTGATTTGTGCTTCTATTTTTATAAAATTACATACAGAAACGTCCCTGGTTTCGGCCGCTAATGAAAAACTATTGTGAAGCAATTTAAATGCACCATACTTCAGGCTATGCTTTTACTGTGCCTTACCAATGCAATGGCACAGGTAAAACAGCCGCGGTATTTGGCCAAACCTAAAAGAAAACCCGTACCAGCACAAACCATTAGCCAGGTTAAGGGAAGCAAGCAGTTTAATGAGTTTTCGCAGCTTTTGGCCCAGGCCAATGTTACTTTTACTTTTCCTAAAGGTTTTAAAGAAATCCCCGCAGTAAATAATGAGGATTTTTCTTTTGACTACGCTATGGAAATTCCCGGTCAGGAGTTTGAGATCTGGTTCCAGGTAAAATCATTAAAGCAAAACTGGCTCAGTTATGAGCGTAACCACGAGCAGGAAAACCCGGATTCGTCATACCTTAAAATGGGGAAGGCGCAAGCTGCGGCCTTTACCGGCGAGATGGATAATTTTATACGCGCCATACCAGCTAATGTACTTGCCCGTTACCGGGCCGATGCAGGTAAATCATACCTGCTTAACCTGCTTGATCTGCCCGAAACAAAGCATTACAAGTACGCTTTGCTTATTACGCTGCAGCGCAACCATACAGGCACTATTATGGCCGTATGCTTTACCAACGAAAAAGACCCGGAATTTTTCAAAAACATTGATAAAGCCAGTAATAGTCTCCAGTTTAAACCCCGGTAACATAATGTTAATAAGTTGACAGTTTTGAACGCTCAATTCAAACCCTAAACTATATTTTTGCACCCGGCGCATATTTGTGCCTTTTTAAAAATTCTACTCAATAAATGGCAGAACCAGTTAATTATAGCGAAGATAGTATCCGCTCCCTCGATTGGAAAGAACACATCCGTTTACGCCCCGGTATGTACATAGGTAAATTGGGCGATGGCTCGGCTTATGACGACGGTGTATATGTGTTGCTTAAAGAAATTATTGATAACTCCATAGATGAGTTTGTAATGGGATCGGGCCGTACTATTGAGGTAAATATGAGCGATCATAAAGTATCTGTACGTGATTACGGCCGGGGGATTCCTTTAGGTAAGGTGATTGATTGCGTATCCAAAATAAATACCGGTGGTAAATATGATAGCAAGGCCTTCCAAAAATCGGTAGGATTGAACGGTGTGGGTACTAAGGCGGTGAATGCGTTATCAAACAATTTCATTGTACAATCATACCGTGATGGCCGTACCAAACTGGCTGAATTTGCCAAAGGCGAACTGATCAGGGATGAAGCGGAAAAAGAAACTACCCAACGTAATGGTACCGCCATTAATTTTATTCCCGATGACACAATTTTCAGGAACTACCGCTTTATACCTGAGTTTGTAGATAGCATGATCTGGAACTATGTGTTCCTTAATTCGGGCTTAACACTTAATTTTAACGGTCAAAAATATTTTTCAGAACGTGGTCTTTATGATCTGTTAACTAAAAATACGGATGTTGAAACACTGCGCTATCCCATCATCCACCTTAAAGGCGAGGATATTGAAATAGCCATGACCCATGGTCAGCAATACGGTGAGGAATACTATTCGTTTGTTAACGGCCAAAATACAACACAAGGGGGTACACACCAGGCGGCTTTTCGCGAGGCTGTGGTGAAAACCATCCGCGAGTTTTATAAAAAAGAGTTTGATGCGTCGGATATCCGTGCATCTATAGTTGCCGCCATTGCCATTAAAGTGCAGGAGCCGGTGTTTGAATCGCAAACAAAAACCAAATTAGGTTCGCAAAATATTGGTCCGGAAGGGCCATCTGTGCGTGGGTTTATTAATGATTTCCTGAAAAAGGAACTGGATAATTATCTGCATAAAAACCCTGCCGCAGCCGATGCCTTGCTGAAAAGGATCCTCCAATCTGAGCGTGAGCGTAAAGATATTGCCGGTATTAAAAAGCTGGCTAACGAGCGCGCGAAAAAAGCATCACTGCATAACCGTAAACTGCGCGATTGCAAACTGCATTTTGAAGATACCCACGAACGCCGCCAGGATACTACGCTGTTCATTACAGAGGGTGATTCGGCAAGTGGATCTATCACCAAATCGCGCGATGTAATGACCCAGGCCGTTTTTAGCTTAAAGGGAAAACCACTTAACTGCTACGGACTAACCAAAAAAGTAGTTTACGAGAACGAAGAATTTAACCTGCTGCAACACGCCCTCAATATCGAAGATGGCCTGGATGCACTGCGCTATAACAACATAGTGATAGCTACCGATGCCGATGTGGATGGTATGCACATCCGCCTGTTACTGATGACTTTCTTTTTACAGTTCTTTCCGGATTTGGTGAAGGCCGGCCACGTATTTATCCTGCAAACGCCATTGTTTAGGGTGCGTAATAAAAAAGAAACCATTTATTGCTACAGCGATGAAGAACGCCGTAACGCGATAGCCAAATTAGGCAACAAGCCCGAGATTACCCGATTTAAAGGTTTGGGTGAGATCTCGCCAGATGAGTTTGGTTTATTTATAGGCAAAGATATCCGCCTGGACCCGGTGATTCTTAAGGATGCTAATATTAAAGGTTTGCTGGAATATTTCATGGGTAAAAATACCCCCGCCCGCCAGATGCATATTGTGAACAACCTGAGGGTTGAAAAAGACGACGAGAGCATTAATCCGCTGGTTGCCGAAGAGGCAGAGGGAATAGCTTTACCGGTTGCGGTGTAGTTAATTATAAACGGGTCATTGAGGTTTTGAAATCCTTGGACTCTGAAAGAGAATTGACGATTTAAAAGATTTGTCATCCTGAGTTGTAAAATCCTGTGGCCTCTAAAGGTTAAATGACATATTTTTGTATAGCCGTGCAGCATGGCCGAACGAGTTATAGTGCTTAATGCCTGTTGCTGAGCATGGTTCCGAAGAACAGAGTCTGAAGGTGTGGTACGATCATACTGATTTGTCCGATGGGTAGCCTGTCTTTTCTTTATACTCCTTCGGGCACGGCTTATTAATAAAATAAGT